>NZ_JAXCFU010000005.1:0-381742 GCF_055362685.1 Micromonospora sp. SYSU B005
AAGAAATCACCCGCTGCCTCAAGCGCTACATCGCCCGACAGATCTACCGCACCATCACCAACCACCACCGCACCACTTGACAACCCCACTCACAGATCGACGCATCTATCCCGGCTCCCGGCGAGATCTTGGAAGCAAATGGCCCTCATGGGGGCCTTTTCCTACCAAGATCTCCACTGATCCCACTCCACGGAACGCCTGTCTCGCGAGGCGGAACGCGCTCGACGCAGCGGGCCAGCCGAACGCCCCGCCACCCCACCAATCCCGCGATCTTGCAGTTGCGGCCCTCAGAAAGGGTGCGAATGGGGCAGAACATGGGCCGCAACTGCAAGATCGCGTAAGCGGGGCGGGGGGCGGGGAGCGGGGCGGGGAGCGGGGGTGCGTTGGTGGGGAGGGGCCGGGGTAAGCACCTACGGGTGCCCTGGTCGCCGATCCTCCTCGGGGCTGAGGGCGCGGCGCGTACCCCTTTCTACCGTGGAATCAGCGCGGCGGATCGCCGCAGAAGTGGGAGACGACGATGAGTCGCAAACTGGTCCGGCCCCGCCAGGGGCGCATGATCGCCGGTGTCTGCGCCGGCCTGGGGCAGCGGTTCGGCATGTCGGCCGGCATGGTCCGGCTGCTGTTCCTGCTGTCGCTGCTGCTGCCCGGCACGCAGGTCATCATCTACCTGGTCCTGTGGGTTCTGATGCCGAACGAGGACCGCTACCTCGCCACCCGCTGACGCGACACGAGCCGGGACGCCGGCACACACGCGACGCGCCCGCCCCGGATCCTCGGGGCGGGCGCGCGGCGTCAGAGCAGGGAGGTCAGGGTGCCGCGTAGGTGACAGTCACCTTCTCGTAGCCGAGGGAGCGCAGCAGCCCTTCGAGCATCTTGCGGGTGTTCTCCTCGGCCCGGGCGGTGAGGCCGCTGTCCCGGGCGGCAGCGGTGATCCGGTCCTCGGCGAGCTTGTAGACCTGCTGCTGCCGGTTCGGGTCGCCGGCCACCAGGTCGTTGAGCCGGTTGATCAGGCCGCGCTGCTCGGCGAACACGTAGCTCTTGTCCATGTCCAGATCGGTTTCGCCGAGCTGCGGCGCGGGCAGCTTGATCTCGGCGGACTTGCCGTCCTCGGAGACCACCACGGCACCGTCGGCGATCTTCGTGAAGTCGACGTACGCCTCGACCCGGCCCGCCCCGACAAACAGCGTGCGCTCGTTGAGCAGGAAGTCGGGCACGTTGCGCCTGTCGTTCTGCACGTCCACCACGACCTGGAAGTTGCCCTCGGCGGCGACGTAGCGGCTCAGGTCACGGATCGACTTGAGCAGCGGCGGCTGGCTGCGGTCGGTCTGCTCCTTGGCGAACGGGTTACGGAAGTCGGGCAGCAGACCGGTGGCCTGCACGCCGAGCAGCACCACGACCGCCAGCGCCGCCGCGCCGAGCACCCAGAGCAGGCCGCGCGCCGCACCGCCGCCCGACGCCGGGGCGCCCGGACCGGGATCCGGATCGGGCGAACCCTCCGCCCGGTCGCGAAGGGACTCGCTGGTGGGGTAGTCCGGGAACTCCCGGGTGGGCTCGTTGATGTCACCGTCGCGGGCCATCGCCGTCACCGTCCTCGTCCGACACATCGACTGACAATGACGGTACGGCCACCGTGCGACAGCCGCTCGCCGAGCGCCTCGATCGGGTGAAACCGCAGGTCAGGCGAACGCGGACAGGCCCGTGAGCCGCTGGCCGATGACGAGCTGGTGGATCTCGGAGGTGCCCTCGTAGGTGAGCACGCTCTCCAGGTTGTTGGCGTGCCGCATCACCGGGTACTCCCCGGACACGCCGTTGGCGCCGAGGATCGTGCGGCACTGCCGGGCGATGGCGAGGGCCTCGCGGACGTTGTTCAGCTTGCCCACGCTCACCTGGTGGGGCCGCAGCGTGCCCGCGTCGGCGAGGCGGCCCAGGTGCAGCGCGAGCAGCATCCCCTTGTTCCACTCCACCGCCATGTCGGCGAGCTTGGCCTGGGTGAGCTGGAAACCGGCGAGCGGGCGGCCGAACTGGGTGCGTGTGGTCGCGTACTCCAGGGCCGTCTCCAGGCAGTCGCGGGCCGCGCCCAGCGCGCCCCAGACGATGCCGTGCCGGGCCTCGGTCAGGCACCCCAGCGGCGCCTTGAGCCCGATCGCCTCGGGCAGTCGCGCGTCGGCCGGCAGCCGGACGTCGTCGAGCGCGATCTCGCCGGTCAGTGACGCGCGCAGCGACATCTTCTGCCGGATCTCGCGCGCCGTCACCCCCGGCGTGTCCATGGGTACGGCGAAGCCGCGCACCCCGTCGTCGGTACGCGCCCAGATCACGCCCACGTCGGCGATCGGCGCGTTGGTGATCCACAGCTTGCTGCCGTTGAGGATCCAGTCGTCGCCGTCGCGGCGGGCCCGGGTGGCCATCGACCCGGGGTCGGAGCCGTGGTCGGGTTCGGTGAGCCCGAAACAGCCGATCGCCTCGCCGGCCGCCATCGCGGGCAGCCAGCGCTGCTTCTGCTCCTCGCTGCCGAAGCGCCAGATGGCGTACATGGCCAGCGATCCCTGCACCGAGACCAGGGACCGGACGCCGGAGTCGCCGGCCTCCAGTTCCAGGCAGGCCAGCCCGTACGCGACGGCCGAGGAGCCGGCGCAGCCGTACCCGGTCAGGTGCATGCCGAGCAGGCCGAGCTTGCCGAACTCGCGGGCCAGTTCGCGGGCCGGCACCTGGCCGTCCTCGTACCATCCGGCGACGTGCGGGCGTACCCGGTCGGTCACGAGCCGGCGCACGACGGCGCGGATCTGCCGCTCCTCGTCGCTGAGCGACGCATCGATGTCGAGCAGGTCGAGAGGAGTCATGGCGTCACCTTAACCAAGCCTCAGGGAGGCGTCACTCGCCCTGGTCACCGAGCACGAGCACCCGCGCGTGGATCTGGTTTCGCTGCTGGAGCGCCGCGCGCAGCGCCCGGTGCAGGCCGTCCTCCAGGTAGAGGCCGCCGTTCCACTGGACGACGTGCGGGAAGAGGTCGCCGTAGAAGGTGGAGTCCTCCGCGAGCAGCTTGTCCAGCGCGAGTTCGCGCTTGGTGGTGATGAGCTGGTCAAGCCGCAGCGGGCGCGGCGGAATCTCGGCCCACTGCTTCAGCGTGAGGTTGTGCTCCGGGTAGGGACGCCCGTCCCGGACCGCCCTGAAGATCACGGCGTGCTCTCCTCCCCAGGCCAGGCTGACAATGTGGATGTCAGCCTAACCGCTCAGGTCCACCGTCCCCGCCGCACCACATCCTGCACCGGACGACGCCCTCGGCGCAGCGACGGTGACCGGTGGTCGACAGCTCGGTAACCTACTGTGATCGCACCGATCGGGTGCAGTTCCGGCGGTACCCCGAACGCGTCCCGGTACGCCCCGATGCGCTGCGGCGGGATGCCGAAGAAGCAGGCGCCCAGCCCTTCGTCCACGGCGGTGAGCAGCATCAGCAGCGCCGCGAAACCGGTGTCCACGTACCAGTAGGGCACCGGCCAGCGGTCCTCGTCGCGGTCCGCCCAGCCCTTGTCCGCCTCGGCGTAGCGGTCCAGGTAGGCGTCGCGGTTGGCGTGCGGCACCACGATCAGCGGCGCCCGGCGCATCCCGGCCAGCCAGCGTTCCCGGCCGCCGCCACCGGGCGTGGTGGCGGCCCAGAACCGTTCCCGGTCCTCGGGTTCCTCCAGCACCAGGAAGCCCCAGCCCTGCGAGAACCCGGCCGACGGGGCCCGCACGGCGTGGTCGAGCAGCCGGTCCACCACCTCCGGCGGCACCGGCCGGTCGGGGTCGTAGTTGCGCACCATCCGGCGGCGCCGGACGACCTCGGCGAACTCCACGCTCAGACCTCCGGACGGACGCCCCAGGCGCCCCGCCAGGTCTGCCCCGGCTCCAGCATGATCAGGTCCTTGCCGGAGCGGAACGCGTCGGGCGGGCAGGTCATCGGCTCCACCGCCACGGACCGGCGGTGCCGTTCCCCGCCGAGGGTGTCGCCGGTGAACACCTGCCACCAGCCGAACTCGCGGTCCGCCCAGATCCGCAGCCCGGACGAGCCGTCCGGCGCGCCGAGCACCACCGCCGAGCCGCCGTCGGCGTCCCGCTCGACGTCACCGAACGCGGTGTCGAGGACCAGGTCGCCGATCGGACGCGGGCTGGTGAAGTCGAACTCGGAGCCGGTCACCTCGGCGGCGGCGACCGGCAGCAGGCGGCTGTCCACCAGCACCCGCCGCCGGGCCGGCAGATGCAGCCGCAGCTCGTCCACGCCGACCTTCGGCAGTTGCAGATAGGGGTGGACGGAGAAGCCGAACGGCGCGGGCTCGTCGGAGAGGTTCGTCGCCTCGTGCTCGGCCCGCAGGCCGTCCGGGCCGACGCTCCACCGGGCCCGCATCCGCAGCGCCCACGGGTAGCCGGGGCTCGGCGGCAGGTCGTAGCCGATGGTCACGCTGTCGGACGACTGCTCGATCGCCTGCCACCGCACCCAGTTCACCAGGCCGTGCAGGGCGTTGTGCCGCTCCGGCTCGGTGAGGTCGAGCTGAAACGACCGCTCCCCGACCGTGTAGACGCCGTCCCGGATGCGGTTCGGCCACGGCGCCAGCACCTGCCCGGCCGACCCGGGGCAGACCTCGTCCTCGGCGTACCCGTCGAGGTGGTCCACACCGTCGTAGCGGTAGGCCCGCAGCCCGCCGCCCACCTCGACCACGACGGCCTCGTGGCCGTCGGCCGCGATGGTCCACTGTGCACCGGACGGTGGCTGCGCGTCGATCCCCATGTCGGCGACCCTACCGTCAGCGGCGCTCCTCGGCGGGGGTGGTCGAGCGATAGCGCAGCAGCGCCGGGAACGCCACCACCAGCAGCACCGCGAGTACGGCGGCGGCCAGACCGCCACCGACCATGGCGAAGCCGGTGCCGAAACCGGCGGCCATCGCACCGGCCCGCAGGTCGCCCAGGCGCGGGCCGCCGGCCACCACGACCGTGTTCACGCCCTGGAGGCGGCCCCGCATCCGGTCCGGCGCGTAGACCAGCAGCATCGACTGGCGCAGCGTGGCGCTGACCAGGTCGGCGGCGCCGGCGACGCCCAGCAGCACCACTGCGACCCACAACTGGCCGGCCAGCCCGGCGAGCGCGATCGCCACGCCCCAGCCGACCACCGCCACGGTGAGCGCGAGGCCCTGGCGGCGGACCCGGCCGATCCAGCCCGAGGTCAGGCCGCCCAGCATCGCGCCGATGGCGATGGAGCTGTAGAGCCAGCCCACCGCCGAGGCGCCGCCGAAGCGATCCTGCGCCAGCTCCGGGAACAGCGCCCGCGGCATGGCCAGGATCATCGCGATCAGGTCGATGGCGAAGGAGAGCAGCAGCACCCGCGTGGTGGCCAGGTAACGGAAGCCGTCGACGATGCTGGCGAACCCGGCCTTGCGGACGCCGCCGTCCGGGTCCGGCGTGGGCGGCATCGCGGGCAGCCGCAGCGTGGCCCAGAGCGCCGCCGTGTACAGCAGCGCGTCCGCCGCGTACGCGATGGGCAGCGCCACCTCGACCTGCCAGGCGGCGAAGATCAGGCCGGCGGCGAGCGGGCCGAAGACGGCGGCGGCGGTGAACGTGGTGAAGTTCAGCGTGGTGGCCGCCGGGACCAGCTCGGCCGGCACGAGCCGGGGCAGGATCGCGCTGCGGGCCGGCGAGGTGATCGCGAAGGCGGTCGACTGGAGGGCGACGAGCAGCAGGAGCAGCAGCGGGCTGCGCACGCCGGCCAGCGACTGCACCAGCAGCCCGAGCGTCGAGGCCCAGAGCACGCAGCCGCCGACGAGCAGCACCCGGCGGCGGTCCCGGGCGTCGGCGACCGCGCCGCCCCACAACCCGAAGAGCAGCAACGGTACGAAGCCCGCGATGCCGAGCAGACCGACCCAGAGCGAGCCGCCGGTCAGGTCGAACATCTCCACCGGCACCGCCACGGCGGTGAACTGGAAGCCGAACATGGCGATCGCGTTGCCGGTCCAGACCCGCCGGTACGCGGGCACGCGCAGCGGGCGCAGGTCGATCGCCCAGCGGCGCGCACCCCGCCGCCGGGCCTGCGTGACGTCGGTCACGGCGCGAGCCGCTCGACGACGAAGACCCCGTCCCCGGTACGCCGGAAGCGCAGCCGGTCGTGCAGCCGGCTGGCCCGGCCCTGCCAGAACTCGACGGTCTCCGGACGGACCCGGAACCCGCCCCAGTGCGGCGGCGCGGGGATCGGGTCCACGTCGGCGAACCGCTCGGCCGCCGCCCGGTACGCCTCGTCGAGCGCGGCCCGGTCCGGCACCACTGCCGACTGGGCGCTGGCCCACGCCCCGAGCTGCGAGCCGCGCGGCCGGCCGGCGAAGTACGCCTCGGTCTCGGCCCGGTCCACCTGCTCGACCCGGCCGGTCACCGTCACCTGCCGCTGCATCGGGAACCACGGGAACACCAGGCTGGCCCACGGGTTGCCGGTCACCTCGGTGCCCTTGCGCGAACCGTGGTTGGTGTAGAAGACGAAGCCCTCCGGGTCGTACCCCTTGAGCAGCACGGTGCGCCCGCTGGGCCGGCCCCGGTCGTCGGCGGTGCCGAGCACCATCGCGTTCGGCTCCGGCAGCGGATGGGCCACCGCGTCGGCGAACCAGCGGGCGAACTGGGTGTGCCAGTCCGGTGCCAGGTCCGTCTCGGTCAGGCCCAGGTCGGCGGCGTACTCGTTACGCATGCCGGCCGGGGCGGGTGTGTCGCCTGTCACTGTGGTTGTCCCTCTCCCGGGCGTGCCGGCGTCCCCCGACGCTGGCCAGGCCCCGGTACCCAGTCTTCTCCCTCTCTCACCGACGTCCAGCGGCGGGGATGTCGCGTGGCGCACAGTGGCTGTGGGTCGCGCAGCTTGTTACCCAGCGGGCAAGATGTTCCGAACCACATCCCTGAAGGGTCGCCTGAGCTGCGGGGCTCGATCAGCCCGCCCGGGCGCGCCGAGCCGAAGCCAGGAGACGACATGTCCGATTTCAAACCGGGCCTGGAGGGCGTCGTAGCCTTCGAGACCGAGATCGCCGAACCCGACCGCGCGGGGGGTTCACTGCGCTACCGGGGCGTGGACATCGAGGACCTGATCGGCCAGGTCTCGTTCGGCAACGTCTGGGCGCTGCTGGTGGACGGCCGGTTCGGCCCGGGCCTGCCGCCGGCCGAGCCGTTCCCGGTGCCGGTGCACTCCGGTGACATCCGCGTCGACGTGCAGTCCGCGGTCGCCATGCTCGCGCCGTACTGGGGGCTCAGCCAGCTTCTCGACATCTCCGACGAGCAGGCCCGTGAGGACCTGGCCCGGGTGTCGGTCACCGCGCTGTCCTTCGTCGCCCAGTCGGCGCGCGGCCTGGGCCTGCCGGCCGTGCCGCAGAAGGAGATCGACAAGGCGGAGACCATCGTCGAGCGGTTCATGAAGCGCTGGCGGGGTGAGCCCGACCCGCGGCACGTCAAGGCCGTCGACGCGTACTTCATCTCGGCCGCCGAGCACGGCCTGAACGCCTCCACCTTCACCGCCCGGATCGTCGCCTCCACCGGCGCGGACGCCGCGGCCTGCATCTCCTCCGGCATCGGCGCGCTCTCCGGCCCGCTGCACGGCGGCGCACCGTCCCGGGTGCTCAGCATGCTGGAGGCGGTCGAGCGCAGCGGCGACGCCGACGGGTACGTCAAGGGCGTCCTCGACCGGGGCGAGCGGCTGATGGGCTTCGGCCACCGGGTCTACCGGGCCGAGGACCCGCGCGCCCGCGTGCTGCGGCGTACCGCCAAGGAGCTGGGCGCGCCCCGCTTCGAGGTCGCCGAGGCGCTGGAGAAGGCCGCGCTGGCCGAGCTCCAGGCCCGCCGCCCGGACCGCGTCCTCGCCACCAACGTCGAGTTCTGGTCGGCGGTGGTGCTGGACTTCGCCGAGGTGCCGGCGCACATGTTCACCTCGATGTTCACCTGCGCCCGGATGGGCGGCTGGTCCGCGCACATCCTGGAGCAGAAGAAGCTGCAGCGGCTGGTCCGGCCGTCGGCCACGTACGTCGGCCACGGCCCGCGCAAGCCGCAGCAGGTCGAGGGCTGGGACGCCATCCCGCACGGCGTCTGACGTCTCGCCCGGAGCCCCGTTCCCCTGCCGGTGGAGCGGGGCTCCGGCATTTCCGGGACCGGCACGGCCCACGTGTGGCGGACGCCTCACCGACCGGGGTGGGACAGCCCGCCGGACGTGCCCGGGCAGGTGCGAGGATGGCCGTGGCAGTGTCGCCGGAACGGGCTCGGACGCCGCCCGCCGCCACGCGGCAGGACATCGTCCGCGCCTGCCAGCTCACCTCTCGCCCATGCGGAAGGATCTTCAAGACCGTGGCTGACGCACCGACCATCCGGATTCCCGACGAGATCAGGCCCGCCGACGGACGATTCGGCTGCGGCCCGTCCAAGGTCCGTCCGGCCGCGGTCTCCGCCCTCTCCGACGTCGCCACCAGCTACCTGGGCACGTCGCACCGGCAGAAGACGGTCCGCGACCAGGTGTCCCGGCTGCGCCGCGGCCTGGCCGAGTTCTTCTCCCTGCCCGAGGGGTACGAGGTGGTGCTCGGCAACGGCGGCACCACCGCGTTCTGGGAGGTCGCCACGTTCGGCCTGATCCGCGACCGGGCCCAGTTCGCCAGCTTCGGCGAGTTCGGTGCCAAGTTCGCCAAGTCGGTCTCCGACGCGCCGTTCCTCGGTGAGCCGACGGTGCGCAAGTCCGACGCGGGCAGCGCCCCGTCGCTGGTGGCCGAGGCCGGCGTGGACGTCTACGCCACCCCGCACAACGAGACCTCCACCGGTGTCGCGGTGCCGATCAGCCGCGTCGCGGGCGCCGACGAGGGCTCGCTGCTGCTCGTCGACGCCACCTCCGGCGCGGGCGGCCTGGACGTGGACGTCGCCCAGACCGACGTCTACTACTTCGCGCCGCAGAAGTGCTTCGGCTCCGACGGCGGGCTCTGGCTGGCCCTGATGTCGCCGGCCGCGCTGGCCCGGGCCACCGAGGTCAAGGAGTCGGGCCGCTACATCCCGGCCTTCCTCGACCTGGTCACCGCGATCGACAACTCGCGGCTGGAGCAGACGTACAACACCCCGGCGCTGGCGACCATCTTCCTGGCCGCGGAGCAGACCGACTGGATGAACTCCCAGGGCGGGCTGGCCTGGGCGGCCAAGCGCACCGCCGAGAGCGCCGGCATCGTGTACGGCTGGGCCGAGCGCTCGTCGTTCGCCACGCCGTTCGTGTCGGACCCGGCGCTGCGGTCCAACGTGGTCGCCACCATCGACTTCGCCGACGAGGTGGACGCGACGGCGATCGCCAAGGCGCTGCGCGCCAACGGCATCGTCGACACCGAGCCGTACCGCAAGCTGGGCCGCAACCAGCTGCGGGTGGCGCTGTTCCCGGCCGTCGAGCCGGCCGACGTCGAGGCGCTCACCGCGTCCATCGACTACGTGGTAGAGCGACTCTGATCACGTCGTCACGGTGCGTGGCCGTCGGGGCTCCGGCGGCCACCCACCGTGATCGTTACCGCAGCTCAGTCACGACATGCCGGGGTGTCGCAGTCCCCATCGGCGGGTAGATGAGCGTACGGTGGTGCGAGACGCCCGGGTGGCCGGCTCCCGTGGCGTGACGGCCAGCGAAGCGGGACGGAGGCAAGCCCATGCGCCCAGTACGCTTCGTCGCCCTCTCCGAGGACGGCCAGGCCCTGGTGCTCGCCGACGAGGTGGGGCGCCTGCTGGCGCTGCCCATCGACGAGCGGATCGCGTCGGCGCTGCACGCCGAGCCGGGCGCCCCGCCGCTCGCGGTGGTGCCGAGCGCCACCGACCCGACGCCGTCGCTGTCCCCACGGGACATCCAGGCCCGGATCCGGTCCGGCGAGTCCGCGGAGGACGTCGCCCGCATCGCCGGCGTACCGGTCGACCGGGTGCTGCGCTACGCCGGTCCGGTGCTCCAGGAGCGGGCCATGCTCGCCCAGCACGCCCGCCGCACCCGGCTCAAGGGCGCGGAGAAGCCGACCCCGCTGGCCGAGGTCGTCAACGGCCGGCTGGCCCAGCACGGCATCGACACCGAGAAGATCTCGTGGGACGCCTACCGCCGCGACGACGGCACCTGGCGCATCATCGCGACCTGGCCGTCCGGCAAGGCCACCGCGCAGGCGGTGTGGGATCTGGACAAGACCCGGCAGAACGTCACCCCGCACGACGACATGGCGCAATACCTGTGCGCCGAGCGGCCCACGCCGATCCTCGGCCAGGAGCCGGCGCCGGAGCGGGGCGGTCACGCGCTGCCCGGTCCGTCGCGCGGCGAGCCGAGCCGGGGTGGGCACGGTCTGCCGGCCGCCTCCGAGCACGCCCGTCCGGGGCGTGACCCGATCCGCGCCGGCCGGGACGCGCTGCTCGCCTCGCTGGACCGTCCGCTCGGCGGCACGTCCGGGCGTGGTCTCGACACCCGCTCCCCGGCCGCGCTGGCCGGGCAGGAGGCGCCCCGTCAGCGGGCCGTCGCCGGTGGTGCCGCCGCGCTGCTCGGTGGTGGGCAGGGTTCGGCCTTCGACGACGACTCGGACGCGCCGAAGGAGATCCCGGCCGTACCCTCGCTGGCCGTGCTGCGGCCCCGCCGCACCGGCCCCGCGGCGGCGACCGGCGGTGCGGCCGCCGAGTCCACCGAGGCCGGTGGCAAGCCGCGTAAGCGGCTGCCGAGCTGGGACGACGTGCTGTTCGGCACCGGCCCGGCGGCCCGCGAATCCTCCTGATCCACACTCCACCCTGGCTCGTTGAGAGGGCACTCTAAGTGCCGGCGTGCCAGGGTGGAGTCATGGAGTACACGAACCTGGGACGCACCGGCCTGTCCGTGAGCCGACTCTGCCTCGGCACGATGAACTTCGGCCCGCAGACCGACGAGCCGGACAGTTTCGCCATCATGGACCGGGCGCTCGAACACGGGATCAACTTCTTCGACACCGCGAACGTCTATGGCTGGAAGCTCGGTGAGGGCGTCACCGAGCAGATCGTCGGCCGCTGGTTCGCGCAGGGCGGCGGGCGCCGCGACAAGGTCGTCCTCGCCACCAAGGTGTACGGCAAGATGGGCGAGTGGCCCAACGAGCAGGGCCTGAGCGCCCGGCACATCATCCGGGCCTGTGAGGACTCGCTGCGCCGGCTCCAGACCGACACGATCGACCTCTACCAGATGCACCACATCTCCCGGACCACGCCGTGGGAGGAGATCTGGCAGGCGATGGAGACGCTCGTCGCCCAGGGCAAGGTGATCTACGTCGGCTCGTCCAACTTCGCCGGCTGGCACATCGCGCAGGCGCAGGCCGCGGCCGGCAAGCGCAACTTCCTCGGGCTCGTCTCCGAGCAGTGCATCTACAACCTGCTGACCCGGTACGTCGAACTGGAGGTCGTACCGGCCGCGCAGCACTACGGGCTGGGCATCATCCCCTGGTCGCCGCTGCACGGCGGGCTGCTCTCCGGCATCATCCGCAAGATGGCCGAGGGCAGCGCGGCGCGCGGCACCAGCGGCCGCTCGGCCGACGCGCTGGCCGAGCACCGGAACACCATCGAGGCGTACGAGAAGCTCTGCGCCGACCTCGGCCACGACCCGGCGGATGTGGCGCTGGCGTGGCTGCTGTCCCGGCCGGGCGTGACCGCCCCGATCGTCGGCCCGCGCACGATGGACCAGCTCGACCGCAACCTCGGCGCCCTCGACGTCCGGCTGGACGAGTCGACGCTGACCCGCTTCGACGAGCTGTTCCCGCCGGTGGGCAACGGCGGCCCCGGCCCCGAAGCCTGGGCCTGGTGAATGGAAGGGCCCCTTCTTAACGCCTCCGGTAGAGGAGGGGCCCCTTCTTAACGCCCCGCCCGCATCAACTCCCCGCCGCCAGCGCCCACACGGCGACGCGGGTGTAGCGCGGCGGCGTACGGCCCAGGTGGCTGCGGATCAGGAGCAACTCGTCGGCCGCCCACTGCGGCCCGGCGTAGTCGTGCAGCGTGTGCACGTCCGAGCGGACGTCGGCCTCGGGCACCCGATCGCCGGGGCGGGCGATGGTCAGGTGCGCCCGGAACGGCTTGTCGTCGCACGGCAGCCCGGCCTCGCGCAGCCCGCCGCGGACCGACCGGGCGAGCGCGTCGAGCACCTCCACCTCGCCGCGCACGTCGACCCAGAGCACAGTGGACCGGCCCGCACCGAAGCAGCCGCCGCCGGAAAGGCGCAGCAGTGGGCTGCGAACCGTCCGGGCGGCCGAGGCGAGCGCGTGCTTCACATCGGCCAGCCGGTCGTCCGGCACTTCGCCGAGGAAGGCGAGCGTGAGGTGCAGGTTCGCCGGGTCGGCCAGGCGGGCGTGGCGGGCGGACGCGACCCGCAGGCCCTTCATCCGGGCGGTCAGGTCGGCGACCGCCACGGCAGGCGGGTAGATCGCCGCGAAGAGACGCACCCGGTCAGCGGTGTCGCTGGTGGTGCGCGGCGCGGGCGGCCGGCAGGGTCAGCCCGGCGGCGTGCAGCAACCCTTCGACGCGTACCCGTTCGATCTCCCGGTCGACGCCGTTTAGCTCGGCCAGGTGTTCGGCGATGCCGAGCGCGTGGCAGGCGGCGCGCAGCCGTTCGTCGTACGCCTCGATGACCGCGCCGTGCCACACCACGCTGCGGTCGGCGGCGGCGAGCCGGTGGCCGCCGAGCCGGCGAAGGTCGGTGGCGAGTTGTTCCAGCGGGCGGCGGCCGTCCTTGTCGAACTCGGTGAGGTCGATGTCGCGGGTCAGCGCCTCGGCCTCGATGGCCCGATCGAGCCGCGCGATGGTACGGCGTTCCCGGCGCTGCTCCCGCCACTCGGCCCACCCGCACGCGACCCGGTCGATGATCTCATCAGCGCAGAACAGCAGCGCGAACAGGGCGGGCAGGCAGCAGACGGCGAGGATCGCCAGCGCCAGCAGCAGTCCCTGCCCCACTTCCACACATCGACGCTAAGCCCTGCCGCACCGGCCCGCCACCCGTTTGGGTAATCGGACCGGCACGACCGGCTATCGGGGCTACTTCGCCCCGGGCGACACCACGTAGAAGCGGGGCATCGGCAGCACCCGCATCCGCAGGCGGGCGCCAGAGCGGCGCAGCTGCCAGGTGAGCGCCAGCAACGCGGCGGTCAGCGAGATCAGGCCGCCGGCCCAGATGCTCGCGCCGGCGCCGTACGTCTCGGCGACCCAGCCGATCAGCGGCGCGCCGACCGGGTTGGTGCCCAGGAACACCAGCACCCACAGCGCCATCACCCGTCCCCGGAAGGAGGCGTCGACACCGAGCTGTACGCGCTGGTTTGCGGCCTGGGCGAAGTAGATCATGAAGAACCCGGCGGGCAGCAGCAGCGTCACGACCAGCCAGTACGCCGGGGCGAGCCCGACGAGCGTGCCGAAGACCGCGCAGCCGATCGCGGCACCGAGCACGAGCCAGACCGAGGGCCGGCTGCGCCGTCCGGTGCCGGCCAGCGCCCCGACCAGCGCGCCGGCCGCGAGGGCGGTGCTGAACAGGCCGAACGAGGCGGCGCCGGTGTTGAACACGGTCTTCGCGAGCGCGGCGAGGGTGAGCTGGAAGTTGAACAGGCTCATCCCGATCACCGACATGAGGACCATCGGCAGCAGGATGTCGGGGCGGCGTGCCACGTACCGGAGGCCGTCGACCACCCGGGCCTGGTCGCGCTCACCGACCGGCGGCAGGTCCTTGCGGTGCAGCTCGTCGGTACGCATCCGGACCACGTTCACCAGCGGGGCGATCGAGCTGAGCGCGGTGACCAGGAAGACCGGGCCGACGTCGACGACGGCGATGGCCAGGCCGGCGACGGCGGGGCCGACGATCCGGGCGGAGTTGAACACTGCTGCGTTGAGCGAGAGCGCGTTCGGCAGCAGCGGCATGCCGACCAGCTCGGAGACGAACGCCTGGCGGACCGGCGTCTCGACCGCGTTGGAGACGCCGAGCAGGGCGGCGAACGTGAAGACGTGCCAGAGCTGCACCAGGCCGGTGAGGACCAGGATGCTCATGGCCAGCGCGAGCACGGTCCAGAACGCGTTGGCGACGAAGAGCAGCATCCGCTTGTCGTAGCGGTCGGCGAGCCGGCCGGACAGCAGCGTGAGCAGGAGTACGGGGGTGAACTGCAACGCGGTGACCACGCCGAGCGCGGTCGCGGAGTTGTCGCTGAGCTCGAGGACGAGCCAGTCCTGGGCGATGAACATCATCCAGACGCCGATCAGTTTGATCAGCTGCCCGGTGGCGAAGAGTCGATAGTTGCGGACTCGTAGGGACTGGAACATCGTGCTCAGCTTGGCCTGCACTCTAGGTGCGCCTCCTTGCGTCGGTACGCTTCATCCACAGCTGACGAAGCGAACCGCGGGCGGCGGTGTCAGGCGCGAGCGATGCCCTGGAGGATGTCCGCTGCACGCCGTAGCGTCTCGCGTTCGTCCTCGGTCAGCGCGGCCAGCCGGGTGGCCAGCCACTCGTTGCGGGCCCGCTCGAACTGGTCGAGTACGGCCCTTCCCCCTTCGGTCGCCGCCAGGATGACCTGCCGTCCGTCGGTCGGATGGGGGGTGCGCTGCACGAGGCCGCGCTCCTCCAACTTCGCGACGATCTTCGTCATCGTGGGCGGCTGCACCCGTTCGACATCAGCGAGTTCCCGTGGCGTGAGGGCGCCCGCCAGATTGAGGCTGGTGAGCGCCGACAGCTGGGTGACCGTGAGGTCGCCGACCGGCCGGGCCTGTCGGACCCGCCGGTTGAGCCGGGTGATCGCATCTCGCAGCTGAGGAGCCAGCTGCGCCGGTGGCACGCGTTTCGCCGTCACCGTCCGCTCCGTCACACTAGTTAGCTTAACTAATGAGCCTGGCTAACGACATGCGTTATGACCAGGCTCACCAGCGTCAGAGCAACACGGACTCGACCGGCCCGCGCAGGAAGTACACGATGAACAGCACGGCGACGCCGTACAGGAGCGGGTGGACCTCCCGGGCCTTACCCTTCGCCACCTTGAGCAGCACGAAGCTGATCACGCCGGCCCCGATGCCGTTCGAGATCGAATAGGTGAACGGCATCAGCGCGATGGTGAGGAACGCCGGGATGGCGATCTCGTAGTCGGTCCAGTCGATCGTGCGGACCGCCGTCATCATCAGGAAGCCGACCACCACCAGCGCCGTCGAGGCGGCCTCGAACGGCACGATCAGCGACAGCGGCGCCAGGAACATGGCGAGCAGGAACAACGCGCCGGTGACCAGGTTGGCCACGCCGGTCCGGGCACCCTCCGCGACGCCTGCGGCGCTCTCGATGTACGACGTGTTGCTGGACACCGAGGCGGCACCACCCGCGGCGGCGGCGATCGAGTCGACGAGCAGGATCTCCTTGGCCTTCGGCGGGGTGCCCGTCTCGTCGAGCATGTCCCCTTCCTGGCCGATCGCGACCATCGTGCCCATGGTGTCGAAGAAGTCCGTGATGAGCAGCGTGAAGATGAACATCAGCGGCACCAGCCAGCCGACCCGGCTCCACGAGTTCAGCACGTTGAACTGGCCCAGCAACGACAGGTCGGGCAGGTCCACGATCTGCTTGGGCAGTTCGGGCACGTTCAGCGCCCAGCCCTTCGGGTTCGGCTTGCCGTCGACGAAGGACGGGCCGATGTTGGCGATCGCCTCGACGACGATGGCCAGCACGGTGGAGGCCAGGATGCCGATCAGGATCGCGCCCCGGACCCGGCGTACCACCAGGACCAGCGTGATCAGCAGGCCGACCACGAAGACGAGCATCGGCCAGCTGACGATCTTGCCGTTGATGCCCAGGCCGACCGGCACGGTGGAGTTCGCGGCGTCCGGCACGCGCCGGACGAAACCGGCGTCGACCAGGCCGATGATGGTCAGGAACAGACCGATGCCGACGCCGATCGCGGTCTTGAGCTGCGTCGGCACCGAGCGGAACACCGCGGTACGCAGGCCGGTGAGCACCAGGATGCCGATCAGCACACCCTCGATGACCACCAGGCCCATCGCGTCCGCCCAGGTCATCTGGGGCGCGATCTCGTACGCGACGAGCGCGTTCACGCCCAGGCCGGCCGCGAGCGCGATCGGGAACCGGGCCACCACGCCCATCAGGATGGTCATCAGGCCGGCGACCAGCGCGGTCGCCGCGGCGAGCGCCGGAATCGCAAGCGAACGGCCGTCGCCGTCCTTCCCGCTGCCCAGGATCAGCGGGTTCAACACCACGATGTACGCCATCGTGAAGAACGTGGCGAAGCCGCCTCGCAGCTCTCGGCTCAGCGTGGACCCGCGTGCCGAGATCAGGAAGTAGCGGTCGAAGGCGTTACGTGGATGTGCGGGATCGGGCGGAGTGCCGTGATCCGGCGGCGGGGCAATGGACATGGTTCCTCATCTGGTCATCGGCCGGGTTTTGTCGCGCGCATCGTCCCAGATCACCTGGCGGGCAGGGAAGAACGATCACGTAGGCTGGGCCGGTGTCACAGGAGCAACAGCCGCGGCCGGAGCCGCTCGACCCGCCGATGGTGCCGTTCGCCGTCGCCGGGCTGATCGCCTGGGCGGTGGCCGGCCTGGTGCTATTGATCTTCTTCCGGGACTGGCTCACCGAGTCCGGGCGTCAGAACTGGCTCTGGACCTGCCTGGCCGGTTTTCTGTGGGGCTTTCCCGGCTTGGCGGTGATGATGCGGCACGACGCCAACCGGCGTCGCCGACGCGCTGCCGCCGCGCAGCGACAGCGCTGACCCGTCAGGGGTGGCCGTACGGCTCCGCCGGCTCGGCCGACTCCACCGAGCCCGGGGCCCGGCTGACGGTCATGGCCTCGACCGCGCTGTCGTCGTAGACGGTCGGCAGCTCGTCGACGGGCGTCTCGGCCGCCTCGACCAGCGTCTCCGAGTGCGCGCCGCACCCGTGGTCGGCGCTCACCACCCGGCCGTCGTCCGGGGCGAAGAAGTTGCCGCAGGCGCCGAAGGCCAGGCGCAGCGAACCGGCGAGCGGCAGGTAGAAACCGCAGGTGCCGCAGCGGGCGGCGGCCGGCGCGGCGACCGAGATCGCGGCGTCCGGGCCGTGGTCGCCGTCGTACCAGCGCTGGGCGGCCTCGGCGCGGCCCTCCCGGGACAGCACCCGGGGCCGGCCCAGGCCCAGCTCCCAGGCGGTCTCCTCCACTGCCGGGTCGTCGGAGAGCAGGTAGCCGGGGGCGAGCCGCTCGTCGTCGGCAGGGGTGGGCAGCAGGTCGCCGGGGCCCAGATCGCCCGGCTTGAGCCGCTCCTGCCACGGCAGCCAGCCCGGTGCGAGCAGCGCGTCCGGGCCGGGCAGCAGCACCGTCTCGCAGATGGTGACGTGCCGGCTGCGCGGCACCCGGGTCACCGTGACGGCCCAGCGCCAGCCGCGGTAACCGGCCATCCGGCATTCGAAGTAGTGGGTGACGACCCGATCGCCCTCGGCGACCGCCTGGAGATGATCGCCGATGTCGGTGGGCTCCACCTCGGTGATCGCGTCGCGGGCCACCTCGACGGCGGCGGCGCAGACCTGGTCGAGCCGGGGAGCGCGGGCGGAGGCGGGCCTGGTCACCGGACCATTGTTCCCCATGCCCGTCCACGGGCGACAGGCACTCCCCGGAGTCATTCTCTCCGGGTGATGCGGCGCACGTGGAAAGGATGGGCGAGGATGGGACGCATGGCGCTGTCCTCCCGCTCCGGCCGCTCCTTCCTCGGGCGGACCGTCGGCACCGGCATCCGCGCCACCCGGCTGCTGCTGCGGGGCTCGATGCACGGCGGGCGCTGGATGACCCGGCGGGCCGGCACCGCCCGGGCCCGCAGCGCCGGCAACGAGGTGGGCATGGTCCGCCTGTTCGACCTGCACGCGCTCTCCTGCGCCGGTGACACGCTCATCGCGATCGGCCTGGCCGGGACGATCTTCTTCGACGTGCCGCTGGGCGAGGCGCGCAACAAGGTGGCCCTCTACCTGCTGGTCACCATGGTCCCGTTCGCCATGCTCGCCCCCGTGGTCGGCCCGCTGCTCGACCACTTCCGCCACGGCCGGCGGTACGCGCTGGCCACCACCATGCTCGGCCGGGCGTTCCTGGCCTGGTTGATCTCCGACTACATCGGCAGCTTCGGGCTCTATCCGGCGGCGTTCGGCGTTCTCGCGCTCTCCCGGGCGTACGGCGTGGCCCGCTCGGCGGCTGTCCCCCGGCTGCTCCCCGAAGGGCTGGGGCTGTCCCAGGTCGGGGCGCGCGCGAGCGTCTACGGCACGGTGGCCGGCGCGCTCGTCGCGCCGATCGGGCTGGCCGCGTTCTGGTTCGGGCCGCAGTGGCCGCTGCGGGTCGCCTCGGTGATCTTCCTGATCGGCATGGTGATCTCGCTCCGGCTGCCGCCGAAGGCCGACTCCGAGCCGCCGGAGCGGATGCCGCACCCGCTGCGCGCGCTGCGCCGCCGCGACGGCGAGCGCCCGCTGGGCCGGGGTCGCCCCAGTGGCCGGCTGGTGATCGCCACGCTGATCGGCGCGGCGGCGCTACGCGGGCTCTACGGCTTCCTGCTGCTGTTCCTGGCCTTCGCGATCAAGTCCGGTGACCTGACCACCGACTTCTTCGGCCGCGACCTCGGCGCCCAGGGCGCGCTGGGCCTGGTCGGCGGCGCGCTGGCGGTCGGCACGTTCCTGGCCACCGCGCTCGGCACCCGTCTGCGCATCCACCGGCCGACAGCGCTCCAGTCCAGCGGCACGATCGTGGTGGCCGGTGTGGCGGTGCTCGCCGCGCTGAAGTTCTCGCTGCCGATGGTGGCGCTGCTCTGCCTGGTGGCGGCGATGATGAGCGGGATCGCCAAGCTGGCGGTGGACGCGTCGATCCAGGAACGCATCCCGGAGCGGCTGCGCGCCAGCTCGTTCGCGCACTCGGAGACCGCGCTGATGCTCGCGTTCGTGGCCGGCGGCGGGCTCGGGCTGGTGCCGTTCACCGGCCTGATCGGGGTGACCGTCGCCGCCGCGGTGGCCGCGCTGGTGGCCGTACGCGGCGTGCTCGTCGCCGGCAAGCTGCGCGGTGAGCACCTGGCCGGCCGGCCGCTCGGCGACGAGGAACTGGCGGCGGAGCAGGCGACCCGCGACGAGAAACCGGCCACCACCTCGTTCGACGACCCGGCGCCCACGTCGCCGGCGCCCCAGCGCTCCGGCCCGCCACCGGACGACGACGGGCTGGCCCCGCCCGGCTTCCACATCTACCGGCCGTCCTCCTCGGTGGGCGGGCCGGGCGGCGTCGAGGACACCGAGCGGCGCGATCCCCGGGGGCCGGTGGCGTGACCGGTCTGCTCGTGGTCACGGCCGTGCCGGCCGAGGCCGAGGCGATCCGTGCCGGCCTCACCGCACCGGCAGCGCCGGACGGGACAGCATCGCCGGACGGGACTGTGCCGCCGGACGTGACGGTGCTGCCGGTCGGGGTCGGCCCGGCCGTCGCCGGGGCGGCCACGGCACGGCTGCTGGCGCTGGCCGAGGCGGCCGGGCGGCCGTACCGGGCGGTGGTCAGCGCCGGCATCGCCGGAGGGTTCGTCGGCCGGGTCGCGGTGGGCGGCACGGTGCTCGCCGACCGCAGCGTCGCCGCCGACCTGGGCGCCGAGTCACCGGCCGGGTTCATCCCGGTCGAGGATCTGGGCATGCCTCCCGAGCTGCTGGGCGGCGGCCGGATCGTGCCCGCCGACCCGGGCCTGCTGGCCCGCCTGCGCGCCGCGCTGCCGGGGGCCACCGTCGGCACTGTGCTCACCGTCAGCACGGTGACCGGCACCGCCGCGAGCACCGCGGCCCTCGCCGAACGGCACCCGGACGCGGTGGCCGAGGCGATGGAGGGGTACGGCGTGGCGGTCGCCGCCGCTCAGGCCGGTGTGCCCTTCGCCGAGCTGCGTACCGTCTCCAACCCGATCGGACCGCGCGACCGGAGCGCGTGGCGGATGCGGGAGGCGTTCGCCGCGCTCACCGCCGCGGCGGCCGCCCTCCACTGATCTCGTCCACCTGTGGATAACCCTGTGGAGAAGTCGTCGGGCTGGGGACGGCCAGGGTCAGATCGTGATGACGACCTTGGCGCGCGCGTGCTCGGTCTCGAGGTAGCGGACGGCCTCGGGCACCTCGCGCAGCGGATGCGTCCGGTCGACCACAGGCGTGAGCCGGCCCGCCTCGGCATGCTCGCGCAGCACGTCGAGGTGCGCCCGGCCGGGTGAGGTGGCGAGGACGACGACGCGCTGGCTGATGACCGGCGCGAGCAGCCGTCCCCGCGCCAGCAGCCCGATCGGGCCGAGCAGGCTGCCGCCCCGGTATACGCCGCCGCCGGAGAGCACGAGCGTCCCGTCCGGTGTGAGCGCCCGCCGCAACGCGGTCAGGGAGCGGTTGCCGACCAGGTCGAACACCACGTCGTGGCGGCGGCCGTCGCGGGTGAAGTCCTCGCGGGTGTAGTCGACCACGTGGTCGGCGCCCAGGGAGCGGACCAGGTCGACGTTGCGGGTGCGGCACACGCCGGTCACCGTCGCGCCGAGCGCCTTGGCCAACTGGACGGCGAGCGTGCCGACGCCGCCGGAGGCCCCGTTGATCAGGACGTGGTGGCCGGGCCGGACCTGCCCGGCGTCGCGCAGGCCCTGGAGCGCGGTGACACCGGCCAGCGGCAGGGCTGCCGCCTGCGCCGGGGTCAGGTTCGCCGGGCGCGGCGCGACCAGGTGCTCGGGCGCGCAGACGTACTCGGCGAACGCGCCGTCGGCCTCGCCGAGGTCGCCGAAGACGGCGTCGCCGGGGCGTACCTGCCGCACCTGGGCGCCGACGGCCTCGACCCGGCCGGCGAAGTCGCGGCCACGGATGCGGGCGCGGGGCCGCCCGAGGCCGAGCGCCAGCCGCGACAGCCGGGGGTCGCCGCGCATGACGTGCCAGTCGTACGCGTTCAGCGCGGCGGCCTCGACCCGGACGAGGACCTCGCCGGGGCCGGGCGCGGGCGTCTCGACCTCGGCGAGCACAAGTGTCTCCGGGGGGCCGTACCGATCCTGGACGATCGCCTTCATGTCCCCACTCCCTCCCAGGTGTACGGCGTACACCTTCATGAGGGCAAGGCTAGGTGTACGCCGTACACCAGTCAAGACGGTTACTGTGTCAACGGCCTTCGGGAGGACTGGGGACGACATGGCGGAGCGGGTGGAGACGGCGCGAAGGGCACCCCTGACCAGGGATCGCGTCCTGCGTACCGCAGTCGTGCTCGCCGACCGGACCGGCATCGAGTCGCTGAGCATGCGCAACCTCGCGCAGGACCTGGGCGTCGTGCCGATGGCCCTCTACAAGCACGTCGCGAACAAGGACGAACTGCTCGACGGCATGATCGACATCGTCGTCGCGGAGATCGAACCGCCGGCGGCCGGCGACTGGAAGCAGGCGATCCGCCGCCGCATCCTGTCGGCGCGGCAGATGCTGCTCCGCCACCCCTGGGCGTCGCTGGCGATCGAGTCCCGGACCACGCCCACCCCGGCCGTCCTGGCGTACCTCGACTCGACAGTGGGCGCGCTGCGGGCGGGTGGGTTCTCCACCGACCTGGCCCACCACGTCATGCACGCGCTGGGCAGCCGGGTGCTGGGCTTCAGCCAGGAACTGTTCGACACCTCCCGGCAGGCGGGCCGGTCGGGCGTGACGAGCGCCGACCCACCGGCGGACCTGCCGCCGGAGGCGGCCGCCCGGTTCCCGCACCTCGCGGCCATCGCCACCGCCGCGTCCCACGACGACGACTCGGTGGTCGGGCCGGGCTGCGACGACCAGTTCGAGTTCGAATTCGCGCTGGACCTGCTGCTCGACGGCATCGAGCGGCTGCACCGGAACGGCTGGACGTCACACCGGACGGGGTGACGGGCCGCCCGGCCGCCGGGGTTACGGTGGGACCGTGGCGCTCTCCCTGGCGATCTCCCCCTGCCCCAACGACACGTTCGTCTTCGACGCACTGGTGCACGGCCGGGTGCCGGGCGCGCCGGCGGTCGAGGTGACCTACGCGGACGTCGACGTCACGAACACCGCCGCCGAGAAGGGTGCGTTCGACCTGGTGAAGGTCAGCTACGCGGCGCTGCCGTGGCTGCTCGACGACTACCACCTGCTGCCCTGCGGCGGCGCGCTGGGCCGGGGCTGCGGCCCGCTGGTGCTGACCCGTGGCGACCGGACCGACCTGTCCGGCGCGACGGTGGCGGTGCCCGGCGAGCGGACCACCGCGTACCTGCTGTTCCGCCTCTGGGCGGCCGGCCAGGCACCGGCGCGCATCGAGGTGGTGCCGTTCCACGAGATCATGCCGGGCGTGGCTGCCGGCCGGTACGACGCGGGCCTGGTCATCCACGAGGCGCGCTTCACCTACCCGCGGCACGGCCTGACCGCCCTGGTCGACCTGGGCGAGTGGTGGGAGGGCGACACCGGGCTGCCGATCCCGCTCGGCGCGATCCTGGCCCGCCGGGGCGCTGTCGACCCGGTCGAGGCCGCCGCCTGGATCCGCGAGTCGGTACGCCAGGCGTGGGCCGACCCGGCGGCGAGCCGCGAATACGTCCTCGCGCACGCGCAGGAGATGGAGCCCGACGTGGTGGACCGGCACATCGGCCTCTACGTCAACGAGTTCACCGCCGACCTGGGAGAGGCCGGCTTCGCCGCCGTGGAGGCGCTGCTGGGCCGGGCCGCCGACGCCGGGCTCGTCCCTCAGACCTCCAGCTCGCGCGCCACCGCGTGGACCAGCTGAGCGATCTTCTGCGCGGTCTTCCGATCCGGGAAGCGACCCCGGCGCAGGTCCGGCTGGACCTTCGCCTCCAGCACCTTGATCATGTCTTCGACCAGGCCGTGGAGTTCCTCGGCCGGCCGGCGGCGCAGCTCCGCCACGGACGGCGGCGCCTCCAGCAGCTTGACCCCCATCGCCTGGGCGCCCCGCCGGCTGTCGACCACGCTGAAATCGACCCGCTGGCCACCCTTCAGGTCGGCGACACCCGCCGGTAGCGCGCCCTTCGGCAGGAACACGTCGCCACCCTCGTCACTGGTGACGAACCCGTACCCCTTGGCGGCGTCGTACCACTTCACTCGACCCGTCGGCACCTGTTGAACCCCGCTCCACTCGAACCGTCTACCCCTCCAAGGCTAGCCCGATGATCCGGTCCAGCGCCCTCGGGAATTCGACGAGATCATCAAGCACCAGGTACGCCCCGGCCTCGGTCAGTTCGTCGGCCGAGCACGGGCCGGTCGCCACTGCCACGCCCGGGATTCCCGCGGCTCGCGCGGCGGCCATGTCGGCCACGTGATCGCCCACGTACAGCGTCGCGCCGTGCTCCCGCAACGCGACCGCCTTCTGCTCGGCGAACACGTCCCCGGCCAGCTCGTCCACCGGTAGCCCGAGGTGGTCCAGGTGCAGCTTCGCCAGCCGGCCCATCTTCGCGGTCACCACCATCGTCCGCCCGCCGCGCGCCTGCACCGCGCGCAGCGCGGCCTCCGCACCCGGCATCGGCACGGTCGGGGTGATCGCGTACGCCGGATAAAGCTCCCGGTAGAGCGTCACCGCCTCCTCGACGCGCTCCGGCGGGAACCAGTGCGCCAGCTCGGTACGCAGCGGCGGGCCCAGCCGGGAGACGGCCAGTTCCCCGTCCACGTGCACCCCAGTGCGCGCGGTGAGCGCACGGAACGCGGCGGCGATCCCGGGGCGGGAGTCGACCAGTGTCATGTCGAGGTCGAAGCCGACCATCAGCGGAGGCATGCCGAGAACCTACCCAGCGGGCTAGCGTGGTACGACGATGACCACCTCACTCGCCGACCACCTGCGGGCCCTCCCCGACGAGTCGCTTGCCGCCCTGCTCCAGCTGCGGCCGGACCTCGTCGTGCCGGTGCCGGCCGACGTGTCCGCCCTCGCCCTGCGCGCCCAGTCCCGGGTCTCCGTGGCCCGGGCGCTCGACGGGCTGGACCAGTTCACCCTCCAGATCCTCGACGCCGCCCGCCTCACCCGCGGCCCCGAGGGCGCCACCTCCACCGACCAGATCCTCGCCATGGCCACCGCCGGGCCGCACCCGCCCGCACCCACAGCGGTCCGCGCCGCCGTCGACCGCCTCCGGGCCCGGTTCCTGCTGTACGGCCCCGAGCACGACCTGTGCGTGGCCGGCGGCATCGACGAGGTGTCCCCGTACCCGGCGGGGCTGGGCCGACCGGCGGCGGAGCTGGACCCACGCGCGGCGGCCCTCTGCGCGGACCCGGCGAAGCTGCGGCGGACGCTGCTGTCCGCGCCGCCCTCCGCCCGGGCGGTCCTGGACCGGCTCGCCGCCGGGCCGCCGGTCGGGACCGTGGCGCCCGGCGCGCTGGAGGCCCCCGCCACCGGCACCGAGGACGTCCTCCCGCCCGACCTGGTGAACGGCGGCGCGCCGACCGGCTCACCGATCCGCTGGCTGGTCGAGCACCGGCTGCTGGTCCGGATGTCCGGCGGCCGCAACGGCACCGTCGAACTGCCCCGCGAGGTGGGGCTGGTGCTGCGCCGCGACGCCGGTCCGCTCGGCCCGCTGCGCACCAGCCCGCCGGTGGTGTCCGGCCCGCCCCGCGAGGTCAAGTCCGTCGACTCGGCCGGCGCCGGGCAGACCATGGAGGTGGTCCGGCACACCGAGGCGATGCTGGAGGCGCTGACCGCCGAACCCGCACCGGTCCTGCGTTCCGGCGGCGTCGGCGTCCGCGACCTGCGGCGGCTCGCCCGTGGCCTCGGGCTGGACGAGCCGACCACCGCGCTGCTGTTCGAGGTCGCGTACGCGGCCGGGCTGACCGGGGAGATGGAGCTGACCGGCGCGGCCACCACCCGGTACGGCGGCGACCAGCAGATCCTGCCCACCGGCGGGTACGAGGTGTGGCGCGCGGTGTCGCTGGCCCAGCGCTGGGAGCAGCTCGCCCGCGCCTGGATGTCGATGCCCCGGCAGGCCGGCCTGATCGGGCAGCGCGACGACCGGGACCGGCCCATCTCGGTGCTCTCCGCCGAGGCGGAACGAGCCGGTGCGCCCGCCGCCCGCCGTGCGGTGCTCGCGGTGCTGGCCGACCTGCCGGCCGGCACCGCGCCGACCACCGACGAGGTGCTGGAACTGCTGGACTGGCGCGCGCCCCGGCGGGCCCGGGGCCGGGAGACGGCGCACCGGGAGGTGCTCGCCGAGGCCGCCACGCTGGGCGTGACCGGGCTCGGCGCGCTCACCTCGTACGGGCGGCTGCTGCTCGCCGAGCTGACCGAGGCCGACGAGCGCGGTGACGACCCCCTCGGGTTGCGCTCCGACGCCGAGTCGGGCGACGCCTCGACGACGGTACGGGCGCTGGACGGGCTGCTGCCCGCCCCGGTCGACCACGTGCTGGTGCAGGCCGACCTGACGGTGGTGGTGCCCGGCCCGCCCGACCCGGCGCTCGCCGCCGAACTCGACGTGGTGGCCGAGCACGAGTCGGCGGGCGGAGCCAGCGTGCACCGGGTCACCACGGGGAGCATCAGGCGGGCGCTCGACGCCGGCTACACCGCCGACGACCTGCACGCGCTGTTCCGCCGCCGCTCGCGTACCCCGGTGCCGCAGGGCCTGACCTATCTGGTCGACGACGTGGCCCGCAAGCACGGTGGCCTGCGCGTCGGGTCGGCCGGCGCGTACGTGCGCAGCGACGACGAGGCACTGCTCACCGAGGTGCAGGCGGACCGGCGACTGGAGCCGCTGGCGTTCCGCCGGCTCGCGCCGACGGTGCTGGTCACCCCGTACCAGGTCAACCGGATGCTCACCGCGTTGCGCGACGCCGGGTACGCCCCGGTGCCGGAGGACGCCGGCGGCGCGACGGTGCTGGCGCGCCCGAAGACCCGGCGGGCACCGGCGCGTACCGCTATCGGTCGTGCGGTCGACCCGCTCGCCACGCCGAAGCTGCCGATGCCCCGCCTGCTCGGCGTGGTCGAGCAGATCCGCCGGGGCGAGGCGGCGGCGAGGGCGGCCCGGCGGGCCCCGGCAGTGGTCCGCGGCGCCCCGGCGGCGGGCGGGCCGGTGCCCGTGTCCGGGCACGGCGACGCGCTGGCGGTGCTCCAACAGGCGGTACGGGACAAGGCGCTGGTCTGGGTGGGCTACGTCGACGCGCACGGGGCGACGGCGTCCCGGCTGGTCCGGCCGGTGTCGATCGGAGCCGGCTACCTGCGCGCCGAGGACGACCGGACGGAGATGCTGCACACGTTCGCGCTGCACCGGATCACGGCGGCCGTGCTGGAGGAGTGAGCTACTCCCCGTTGCGGCGCAGCGTGCCGATCACCGACACGGCCAGCAGCAACGCGAACGCGGTACCGGCCGCCTCACCCACCGAGTCGACGAAGCCCTGCTGCTGCACGAGCAGCCCGAACAGGAACCAGCCGAACACCCCGGCGGCGGCGGCCGCGTAGGCGAGCACCACCGCCGTGGGCACCTCCTGCTGCCGCGTCCGTTCGTCCTCGGGAAGCACGTCCTGGTCAACGGTCATGGCAGTCCCTCCCCGTCCCGGCATGGACCCGGCTTCCAGGGTTACACCAACCGGAGCGCGCGGACAGGGGTTAAAACCCTGATCCGGGCGGTCCGGTCACGGGTGGGGCGGGTTCCGGGCCGGTTCAGGTGCCGGGGCGGCGGGCTCAGGTGCCGGGGCGGCGGCCGATCACGACCACGCGGGTGCCGACCGAACCCAGCTCCCAGAGGCGTACCGCGTCACGGTGCAGCAGGTTCACGCAGCCGTGCGAGCCGATCGCGCCGTTGTGCAGGTAGGTGGTGGTCTCGTGGAAGCCGATCCCGCCGTTGAACTGCTGCCAGTACGGCAGCCACACCTCGTACGGGTTGGACCACTCGCGCGGGTTCTTCCGGCCCACCGAGTACGTGCCGGCCGGAGTGGCGTAGCCGGACATGCCGGTGCGCGTCACCGTCGGACCCATCACCACCTTCCCGCCGCGCATCGCCCAGACCGTCTGCCGGGTCAGGTCGACGCAGAAGGTGAGCCGGGAACCGGCCTTGCACCGCGCGGTGTCGGTGGCGGCGAGCCGCTTCGCCACGTCGTACGTGGTGGGGCCGGCGCGACCCGAGGACGGGCTGATCCCGTACCGGATCTGGAACTTCTTGATCGCCGCGCAGTCGGCGGCGGACTGCTCGCCGTCCACGGTCAGCGTCCCGAAGCCGCCCAGCCGCGTCAGGTACGTCTCCACCGCCCGCTGGTGCTCCCCCTGCGGGCACCCGGCGGACGCGCTCGGCTTCGGCTTGGGCTTCGTCGTCCTCGTCGCCTCGGGCGACCGGGAGGGTTTCGGCGAGGCCGTCCGGCTCGGCTGCGCCGACGGGGACGTGACCGGCTGTTCCGACGTGGGCGACGCGCTCGCCCCCGATGCTCCCTCCGTCAGCCCGACCGGGCCGGGGGCGCTGCCCCCGGCGCCTTCCGCCTGCGGATCGAGCGCGCAGGCGCCGACACCGACCAGCACGACCACCGCCAGGGCGGTGGCCCGTGCGAGAAACCGGACACGCTGCATGGGCCCTCCCTGGACAGTCGTCCCGCTTGCTAGACGTGTGGGACGAGTATGACGTTGCCTGTCCAGCGAGACTTTTTTGCGGCGCCCTCCGGCGTGCAACACTGGATGGTCGGCCTGCGGCAGGTCAGCCGGGGTGTGGACGGGATGCCGGGCGACCGGGTTCCGGGCGACGAGTTTCCGGGCAGCGGGTTCCGGGCGATGCGAGAGGACGCTGGCGTGAGCGGTGGACCACTGATCGTGCAGTCGGACAAGACGCTGCTGCTGGAGGTGGATCACCCCGACGCGCAGGCGTGCCGGATGGCGATCGCGCCCTTCGCCGAGCTGGAACGCTCCCCCGAGCACGTGCACACGTACCGGCTCACGCCGCTGGGCCTGTGGAACGCCCGGGCCGCCGGCCACGACGCCGAGGGCGTGGTCGACTCGCTGATCAAGTACTCCCGCTACCCGGTGCCGCACGGACTGCTCGTCGACGTGGCCGAGACGATGGACCGGTACGGCCGGCTGCAGCTCGCCAACGACCCCGTGCACGGTCTGGTGCTGCGCGCGCTGGACCGGGTGGTCCTGATCGAGGTCGCCAAGAGCAAGAAGCTCGCCGGCATGCTCGGCGCAAAGATCGACGACGACACGATCGCGGTGCACCCGTCCGAGCGGGGGCGGCTCAAGCAGGCACTGCTCAAGCTGGGCTGGCCGGCCGAGGACCTGGCCGGGTACGTGGACGGCGAGGCGCACCCGATCGAGCTGGCCGAGGCCGGCAGGGACGGCGGCAAGCCGTGGACGCTGCGGTCGTACCAGCGGGAGGCCGTCGAGGCGTTCTGGGCCGGCGGGTCCGGCGTGGTGGTGCTGCCCTGCGGCGCCGGCAAGACGCTCGTCGGGGCGGCGGCGATGGCCGAGGCGAAGGCGACCACGCTGATCCTGGTCACCAACACGGTGGCGGGACGGCAGTGGAAGCGGGAGCTGATCGCCCGCACCTCGCTGACCGAGGAGGAGATCGGCGAGTACTCGGGCGAGCGCAAGGAGATCCGCCCGGTCACCATCGCCACGTACCAGGTGCTGACCTCGCGGCGCGGCGGCGCGTTCACCCACCTGGACCTGTTCGGCGCCCGCGACTGGGGCCTGGTCGTCTACGACGAGGTGCACCTGCTGCCCGCGCCGATCTTCCGCTTCACGGCCGACCTCCAGGCCCGTCGCCGGCTCGGCCTCACCGCGACTCTGGTACGCGAGGACGGCCGCGAGGGCGACGTGTTCAGCCTGATCGGCCCGAAGCGGTACGACGCGCCGTGGAAGGACATCGAGCAGCAGGGCTGGATCGCCCCGGCGGAGTGCACCGAGGTACGGGTGACGCTCACCGACGCGGAACGGCTCGCGTACGCGACGGCGGAGGCCGAGGAGCGCTACCGGATGGCGGCGACCGCCCGCACGAAGCTGCCCGTGGTGCGGGCCCTGGTGGACCGGCACCCGGACGAGCAGGTCCTCGTCATCGGTGGGTTCCTCGACCAGTTGCACCAGCTCGGCCAATACCTGGACGCGCCGATCGTGCAGGGCTCCACCACGAACAAGGAACGCGAGCGGCTGTTCGACGCGTTCCGCTCCGGCTCGTTGCGGACCCTGGTGCTCTCGAAGGTCGGCAACTTCTCCATCGACCTGCCGGAGGCGGCGGTGGCGATCCAGGTGTCCGGCACGTTCGGCTCGCGGCAGGAGGAGGCGCAACGGCTGGGCCGGGTGCTGCGCCCGAAGGCCGACGGCCGGCAGGCGCACTTCTACACGGTGGTGTCCCGGGACACCATCGACACCGAGTACGCCGCGCACCGGCAGCGGTTCCTGGCCGAGCAGGGGTACGCGTACACCATCGTGGACGCCGACGACGTGCTCGGGCCGTCGCTGCCCACAGTCGACTGAGCGACCGGTGGGCCGCCCCTATCGGGCGACCCACCGTCACGACCGGGTCAGGAGTAGTTGACCAGGAAGTAGTAGCTCGTCGTGTCGGTCCACGCGCCGTCGGTGGTCCGGCCGCGCACCCGCATGCTGTACGAGCCGGCCGAGGTCGGCGTGAAGGTCGCCGTGGCGACTCCGGCGGCGTTCGCGGCCACGGTCACCGGCTGCCCGTCCTCGACTGTGTACTCGAACTCGGTCACACCCGGGCTGCCCTGGGTGAAGGTGAACTCACCGGCCACGCCCACACCGCCGGACCACTGACCGGCCGGGTAGGTGCCCGAGCTGACGAGCGGCGCCGTGCCGACCAGGAACGGGTAGTCGGTCTGCGGCGTGTAGTCGCCCGCGGCGGTACGCCCCCGTACCGAGATGAGGTTGGCGCCGTTGCGGTCCATGGTCACCGTGATGTCCGTGACCAGCGCATCAGGCTTCTTCGG
The DNA here is from genome assembly GCF_055362685.1 of Micromonospora sp. SYSU B005. NCBI lineage: Bacteria > Bacillati > Actinomycetota > Actinomycetes > Micromonosporales > Micromonosporaceae > Micromonospora > Micromonospora sp. SYSU B005. The sequence goes on from NZ_JAXCFU010000005.1 coordinate 29,806, forward strand.
CACGCTCTGCCAGGCGCCGCCGTTGAGCTGGTACTCGAAGGTCGTCACCTCGCTGATCTCGGTGTAGACCCCGAACGTGCCGACCGACCCGATCCCGCCACGCGGGCTGTACTCGTCGTAGGCGCTGCTCACGTTCACCCGGGCGTCGCGGACCCGGAAGTAGTACCGGCGTTCCGGGCTGACCGTGCCGTCGGCCGTCCGGCTGGTGACAGTCAGCAACGTGTAGCCGGAGTGCGTCGGCGTGATCTCGACGGTGGCCCGGCCGTCCGCGCCGGCGGCCACCACCTGCTCCTCCCCGGCGTACTCCAGCACGTAGCGGTACTCGGTCACGCCGGAACGGCCCGGGTTGAAGGTGAACCGGCCCGTCTGCCCGGGCTGGCCGCCCTCACCGTTCTCCGGGTAGTCCTCGGACGTCACCACCGGCGCGTCGCTGACCTCGAACGTGTACGTCCGGGTCGGGGAGAAGGAGCCGTCCTGGAACCGGGTACGCACCGTCAGCGTGTTGCTGCCGGAACGGTCCGGGGTGAGCGTCACCCGTGCCCAGCTGTAGTCCGGGTCGACGACCTGCTCCGGCCCGTCGTTGAGGCGGAAGAGGTAGGCGTCGACGTCGGGCATGCCGGTGTCGAAGTTGAACTCACCGGGGATGCCCACGCCGCCCCAGGCGCCGTTCTCGTAGTAGGTGCTGGAGGAGACGTACGGCTTGGTGTCGATGACGTTGAACTGCTGCTCCTGCGTCTCCGAAACAGTGCCGTCGGCACTGATGCTCCGGACGTTCAGCACGTGCCAGCCACCCTCGGTGGGCGTCCAGCGCAGCACCGCCGTGCCGTCCGCGGCCGCGTCGATGCGCAGCAGATCGCCACCACCGAACGTGTACTCGTACGCCACCACACCGGTCCGGCCGGGCCGGAACGTGAAGGTGCCGGGACGGTCCACCACCCCGTCGTGCTCGGGGAAGTCGAAGTCGTCCGACTCCACGGTCGGGAGGTCCCGGACCGATACGTTCTCGGTGTACCCGCCGACGAGTTCGCTTCCGGCGTAGCTGCGGACCTCGACCTTGACGAGGCCCCCCTCGGCGAACGTCACCGGGATCTCGGTCGGGCCGTCAGGGTTCACCGGCACCCGGGTCTCCGCGCCGTCACCGATGCGGTACCCGAACTCGGTGACCCCCTCGACGTTCGTGGAGACGGCCAGCTTGCTGGGCAGCCCGATGCCGGCCATCGTCACCTCGACCTGCGGCGCGGTCGACTTCACCCGGAACTCGTAGTGGACCGTCTCGGACGAGTTGGACGCGCTGTCCACGCTGCGCACGCTCAGCGAGTCGGAGAACGAGGTCGGGGTGTATTCGAGCGTCACGTCGGCGCCGGGCGACGGCGCGGGGATGTAGTGGTACGCGTCGCCGAAGCGGCCCCAGTAGTAGCCGACCACGTCCGGCGAGCCGTTGGCCTTGAACGTGAACGTCCCCGGCACCCCCGACCCACCGTGCGGCAGGCCGTCATTCGGGTACTTCTCCGAGGTCACCACGGGGGTGGCGGGTCGCTGCGCGTCCACCTTGACGTAGCACGGCTCGGCCCACGGCGAGAAGTCGTGATCGTCGTAGGCGCGGGCGGTCCAGGCCACCACTGTGCCGTGCGGGTACTGCGACATGTCCCAGTCGAGCTTCGAGAGGGCGCCGCCGTAGCTGTATCCGAACTGCTCGGCACGCTGCTCCTCGTGGCCGACCGGCCATGCCGCGAACTGCCCCCGGTAGTTGGCGTCGTTGCTGTCCGCGTCCGCGCCCTTGACCATCAGGCCGTGGTTGCGCGGCCCCACCGGCTGCGGCTTCGTCTTGGTCCCGCAGGCCCAGGCCGGGAAGTCGATCCCGATCTGCCCGACCGTCGGCGCGTGGTTCGCCTCACTGTTGATCACCGGGAACGGACGGAGCTTACGACCGTGGGAGAGCTTGCCCTCGGAGCCGTGCGGCAGCCGGATCTCGACGGTGAGCGTCTGCTTGCCCTGATCCGCGAGCTTCTGGAGGGCGGGCATGATGTCCCACGCCAGATAGCCGGGGCAGGCCGCCTCCCCGCCGGCCTGGACCGTGCCGAGCAGCTCGCGACGGCGCGGGCTCGACGCCCAGCTCGTGGTCGCGGTGATCGGGTCGGTACGCCACAGCTCGACCGGCTGGGCGATCGAGCAGTCCGCCGCGGAGCGCTCCGCGACGACCAGGTCCGCCTTGTGGATGACGGTCCCGCGGAAACGCGAGACGTCGAAGGTGAAGTAGGACCGGGACTTGTGCTTCGTGCCGGTCGCGTCCGTCCAGGCGCCGACCGGCGCGTCCCCGTCCGTGTTGACGAACGACTTCCTCGGCTGTTGCGAATCCGTGTAGGCCCAGCCGGACTTGCCGGTGGTCCGGTGCTCGTAGGCCTGCGCCGGAGCGGTGTCGACGCTGATCAGGCCGGCACCGAGCACTATGCCCAGTGACGCGGCGAGCATTCTTCGTGCGCGCACGACGATGCCCCTTCCCCCCGTAGGACAACGGCGTGCATCGCCGTCGAGTCGCATGAGGGTATCGAAGGGGGACGACAGAGGCGTACGCCGATTCGGCTGGCCTGAGCCGACCGGGCGGACCGCATCGGCGCGGCCCGCCCGGTCCGACGGTCAGCCCTTGCCGCTGGCCCGGAAGGCGACCCAGGCGTCGCTCATTCGGTCGGCCTGGCCCGGGGTGAACATGTTCATGCAGGAGTCCTGCGTGTAGTCCATGAAGTTGTGGATCGGGTCGAGACCCGGCGCGGTGCAGGTGTCCGCCCCGATCGGGCAGTTGAACTGCGGCGCCGCCTCACGCGGCGTGTCCGCCACGAAGTCGCCGGACGCGGAGCAGCCGTGCGCGAACGTGTGCTCCAGCATCAGCCAGTGCCCGACCTCGTGGGTCAGCGTGTCACCGAGCGCGTACTTGCCGGCCGTGCCGCCCGGCATCGACTCGTCGAGCATCACCACGCCGTCGATGTAGTCGCGGCCGTTGTTGTAGCCCTTCGGGAAGTACGCCCAGCCGAGCAGCCCGTCACCGATGTTCGCCGCATAGACGTTCAGGGTGCGGGAGTCGCCGGTGTAGAGCGCCTTCTTCATGTCCCGCTCGTTCTTGCCCGGCACCACCGTGTACCAGGCACTGTTCACGGTCCAGGTGGTGTCGACGAGCGAGAAGCGGAACGGCGTGTCCGACGCGGCGGCCGCCGTACGACCCGCGAACGAGTCGTTGAGCACCGTCATCTGCGCCGAGATGAGCGTGTTCCAGCGGGCCTTCTCGGCGGCGCTCAGCTCGTGGTCCGAGATCATATGGAAGATCGTCGGGACGGTGACGCTGCCGTTCGCGAGGCGCGGCGAGTCCTTGATGACGCCGTACGCCTTGGCCTCGTTCGTCGAGTAGAGCTCGGGCTCCTTGGCGGTGGCGCCCTCGCGTACCCGGGCGGCGCTGTGCGTGTCGGCGCCCGGCTCACATTCGGCGGCGGGAGAGGCGGTCACGGGTGCGGCCGTGGCCGCGACGGGGGCTCCGCCGGCGGTCAGGAAGGCGGCTGCGGCAGCGACGAGCACTGCCAGGTGGATCGTCGGTTTCCTGTGCATCGTTGCACCTTTCGAGAGGCATGAAAGGAGTATCGACGCGGGGTTGTCAAAGCTGCGGGTCGATGACGTCGTCGTCCCGCCATAAGACCACGTCACCGAGCATCCGCAACAGCCCCCGGCGGGGGAGGCTCGCCCTGGGGCGGGTCAGGCGGCGCTCAGCTTCCGTAGCACGTACTGGTTGAGGCTCATGCCCTCCTCGGCGGCATGGAGGGCCAGCTCCGCCCCCGGTGCCGGCGCGCGACGCTGCGCCAGCGCCGCAGTCCGACGTCGGCGATCCGTTCGTGGAGCTCAGGCGCGGGCACCGGGCAGCCGTTCGCCCACAGGTCGGCGAGGGCCCGCAGAATCGCCTCCCGCGCCGGATCAGTCACGGAGGTAGCGGGCGCGGCGGCCGAAGTCGCGGAAGCCGAGCCGCCGGTACAGCCCGGCGGCCGGGTTGTCGTCGTTGACGCAGAGCCATGCGGCGTCCGCGCCCGCGTCGGCGAGGCCGCGCAGGACGCGCGCCACCAGGTACGCGCCGACCCGTCGCCCGCGCCACCCGGGCACCACGCCGACCTGGTCGATCCAGTTGTCGAGCACGGTGACGAAGCCGGCCGCCGCACCGTCCGGGCCGCGTGCGAGCAGCGTCAGCTCCGGGCGGAAGTCCTCGTCGTCGCGCAGGTCGCCCAGCCACTCGTCGGCCTCCGGCTCCACGAATCCGGGCCGGTCGGCGAACGACGCGCGGTAGGTGGTGAACAACTCCGGCCCCAGCGTGGCAGGCTCCACAGCCACGCCGTTCGGCGCGGCGACCTCGGGCAGCACGTCGAGGTCGTGCCGCAGCACCCACTCCAGGAACGTCCGCGTGTACCCGCGCGCCGCGAACAACTCCTCCGCTGCCACGTTCCACGTCTCCGTGGTGACCAGCAGGCCCCCGTCGCCGGCGTGCTTCTCGGCCCGGTCCAGCAGCGCGCCGCCGAGCCCGCGCCCGCGCCACGCCGGGTGCACCAGGCCGGTGGCGGTGGCGGGCGTCCGCCCGGTGCCGACCCCGACGGCCGCGACCAGGTCGTCGCCGGACCAGGCGCCGTGGGTACGCGTGTGCAGCAGCCGCGCCCGCGCCAACGGGGTACGCCCGAACAGCGGCAACCCGCCGTCAGTAGCGAGGCACGCCTGCGCCAGGCCGGTCAAGGCGGGCAGGTCTTCCTCGCCGAACTCCCGCCACACCAGCCCATCGATCCCGCCCACGCCCACTCCCGCCACCCCGCCCGACCCTCACGGTCCGGCACCCCGACGCAGTAGGCCCCACCCCGCCCCCCACGGTCAACCACTTTCCCCACCCGCCCCACCCCACCCACCCGCCCACCGCGATCTTGGAGTTGTGGCACCTCACAAAGGCCGCCGATCCGACCATCTGGGCGCCACAACTCCAAGATCGGCAGAAGCGCCCCCACCACCCTGTCGATCATGCAGTTGCTGCCCCGACAGAAGCCGCAACCCGGGCACCAGGAGGGCCGAAACCGCAAGATCGACGAGAGCGGGGGGCGGGGGTGAAGCGAGAGGGCTACGGGGTGGGGGTGGCGTGGATCAGGACTGTGGCGCCTGCGGACAACGGGGCCAGCAGCCACTTCAGGGGTTGCTCGTCCTCGGTCGGGTTCACCACGAGGCGGTCGCCCGGGTGCAGGTCCATCCGAGTGGCGATCTCGGCGGCCAGGCGCCGCCACGCGCCGAAGCTGGTGCCGTCCGGCGTGGCCGGGTCGGACGGGTCGACGGCGGTGTAGTCCGGCGGGTCGGTCGTGTGCCGCAGCACCTCGGCGGACCAGTCCAGCCAGCCCGGCGGCACCTCGGCGAGCTGGCCCGGCCCGGTGCCCACCAGGTAGCGGTGCGTCCCTTCGGGTACGTCCTCCAGCCAGTCGTCGAGGCGTTCCGGCGTCACGAACACCGCGTCGTACGGCCGGTCCGCGTCCGGTTCCAGCACCGGCAGCCCGGCCAGCGCGCGGGGCCGGAACGAGACGGACAGCCCGACCGACCAGGCCCCGAGCAGCACCGCGGCGGTACGCCAGTGCGGCGGCAGGAGCACCGCCACCCGGTCACCGGGGCGCAGCCCGCACCCGTCGCGGAGCAGCCCGGCGCTGCGGGCGGTCCACTCACCGAGCTGCGCGGCGGTGAGGTCGGTGCGTTCCCCGGTCGCGTCGTCGTGGTAGCTGAGCAGCGGGTATCCGACCGCGTCGGGCGCGACGGCGACGGTTGTCTGGTGGGCCATGCGCGGACTCCTGTCGGCCGGTCCGCTCACCCTAGCCCGACGTCCCCGGCCCTCCGGGTCAGCGCGCGGGCAGTTCGGGACCACCGTCGAGCAGCGGCGCCAGCAGGTCGCCCTGCTTCTCCACCCGCTTGAGCACCTCACCCGCCGTGTACGGCCGCGTCGACGGCCGTTTCCCTGCCGCCCCGGCCTCGACCTCGTCCCAGGTCAGCGGCGTCGACACCGACGGCACCGACTGGGCCCGCAACGAGTACGGCGCCACTGTCGTCTTCGCCGCGTTGTTCTGACTCCAGTCGATGAAGACCTTGCCCGGGCGCAGGTTCTTCGCCATCTTCGACACGATCAGCTTCGGGTGCGCCTGCTCCAGCTCCTGCGCGATGCGCTTGGCGTAGTCGGAGACGATCTCGGCGTCCTGCGTGCCGGCGATCGGGCAGCAGAGCTGCATGCCCTTCTTCCCCGACGTCTTCGGGAACGAGGAAATCCCGTCGGAAGCCAGCCGGTCGCGCATCAGCAGCGCGACCTGGCAGCACTGCTTGAGCGCCGCCGGGGCGCCCGGGTCCAGGTCGACGACCATCATGTCCGGGTGCGCGCCGATCTTCCACTGCGGTGTGTGCAGCTCCAGCGCGGCGAGATTCGCCAGCCACACCAGCGTGGGCAGCTCGTCGCAGACCACGTAGTCGATGGTCTCCCGCCCCTTCGTCGACCCGGGGGCGGGCAGGTTCTCGGTGCGTACCCAACCGGGGGTCGCGGCGGGTGCGTTCTTCTCGAAGAACGAGCCGCCGTCGACGCCGTTGGGGAACCGGATCCGGGTCAGCGCGCGATCGCTCAGGTGCGGCAGCAGCGCGGGGGCGATCCGGGTGTAGTAGTCGATCACCTCGCCCTTGGTGAACCCGGCCTTCGGGAACAGCACCTTGTCCAGGTTGGACAGCTCCAGCGAGCGCCCCTCGACCTCGACCTTGAGCCGGTCAGACGGCATCGTCGACCTCCTCGGGCGGCTTGTCCGGGCGCAGGCGCAGGATACGCGGGAAGCGCAGCCGGCCGTCCGGCGTGCGCTGGCCGTACTTGACCTCCACCACGATCCGGGGAGTTACCCAGATCGCGCCCCGGGCATCCTCGCGCGGCACGCCGGCCGCGAACGGCGAGTCGGTGGCGCGCAGCGGCTCCAGCTCGCGCAGCAGTTCCCGTTCGATGGCCGCGCCGATCCCGCCGCCGACCCGCCCCCGGTAGACGAGCCGCCCGTCCGGGCCCGGCACGCCGACGAGCAGGCCACCGACGCGCCGCGCCCCGGGTCGCCAGCCGCCGACCACGAAGTCGCCGGTGACCTCCAGTTTGACCTTCACCCAGTCCGGCGAGCGCACACCGGGCCGGTAGAGCGAGTCGACCCGCTTGGCCATCACCCCCTCCAGCCCGTGCTCGCCGGCCGCCGCATAGGTGGCCGGGCCGTCGCCGAAGACCGGCGGCACCGCCCACCGGGCGGCACCGAGTCCGAGCGACTCCAGCGCCGCCCGCCGCTCCCGCCACGGCCGGGCGGTCAGGTCGACGCCGTCCAGCCGCAACAGGTCGAAGATCATGTACGTGACGGGTACTGTCGCCGCCAGCCGCGCCGCCTTGACCGGGTTACGCACGTGCATCCGCTCGGCGAGCGCGGTGAACGAGGGCTGCCCGTCGGTGAAGAGGACGACCTCGCCGTCGAGCAGCGCGTCGCCTACCTGCTCGGCCAGGTTCAGCAGTTCCGGGTACGCGGTGGTGATCTCGACGCCGGAGCGGGCGTAGAAGTGCCTGTCGCCGCGAGAGATGTCGGCGAGCGCGCGGACGCCGTCCCACTTGAACTCGTACGACCAGGCGGCGCCGGCCGGGAGCGGCCCGGTCGTCGCGAGCATCGGCTTCAACGGCGCGCCGGGCACCTCCTGACTGTAGTTGGGCACGGAAGCGCGTGCGTCCCGTTCGATCGTTTGCGATTCTGGTGGTCAACCGGGGAGAGGAGCGCGGGAATGCGGGCGATCTGGAAAGGAGCGGTGTCGTTCGGCCTGGTGTCGATCGGGGTGAAGGTCTACTCGGCCACCGAGGAGAAGGACATCCGTTTCCACCAGGTGCACCGTGAGGACGGCGGCCGGATCCGCTACAAGCGCACCTGCTCGGTCTGCGGCGAGGAGGTCACCTACGACGACATCGCCAAGGGGTACGACATCGGCGGCGGCGAGATGGTCATCCTCACCGACGAGGACTTCGCCGACCTGCCGTTGAGCACGTCGCACGCGATCGACGTGCTGGAGTTCGTACCGGCCGAGCAGGTCGATCCGATCCTCTACAACAAGGCGTACTTCCTGGAGCCGGAGGGCTCGGCGACCAAGCCGTACGTGCTGCTGCGCGACGCGCTGTCCGACTCGGAGCGGGTGGCGATCGTCAAGGTGGCGCTGCGCCAGCGCGAGCAGCTGGCCACGCTGCGGGTCCGCGAGGGCGTCCTGCTGCTCAACACCATGCTGTGGCCGGACGAGATCCGCCGGCCCGACTTCGGTTTCCTGGACGAGGACCTGAAGGTACGCCCGCCGGAGCTGGCGATGGCCAGCTCACTCATCGACTCGATGGCCGGGGAGTTCGAGCCGGACGCGTTCACCGACGACTACCGGGCGGCGTTGCAGGAGGTCATCGACGCGAAGGTCGAGGGCCGCGAGGTGGTGCAGCCGGAGGAGGAAGAGGCCGCGCCCGCCGCCGCGGTGGACCTGATGGCCGCGCTGAAGGCGTCGGTCGAGCGGGCCCGGGCGGCCCGGGGCGAGGCGCCGTCCGGCGGCGGGGCCGAGCCGACGCCGATCTCGTCGGCCCGATCGGCGAAGAAGGCGCCGGCCGGGAAGACGGCGGCGAAGAAGGCCGAACCGGCGAAGAAGACCACTGCCAAGAAGGCACCGGCGAAGAAGACGGCGGCGAAGAAGGCCGAGCCGGCCAAGAAGACCGCGGCCAAGAAGGCGCCCGCGAAGAAGAAGAGCGCCTGACGCGTACGGCGAAGGCCCCGCCCCCGATGGACGGCGGGGCCCGCACCGCTCAGCCGCGGCCGAGCTTCTCGGTCGGGGTGACGCGGACGATGACGCGCTCCTCGCCGGGGCGGCGCCAGGGGTAGGTGTCCTGGCCCAGGTACTTCTTCGCCATCCGGTCGATGTGCTCGTCGGCGCCCTCGGTGACGAACTCGACGGTGCCCTTGATCCACAGAGTGCGGTAGTCGTCGGCCTTGTCCGCCACCGACACCGCGACCACCGGGTTGCGGGACATGTTCAGGTACTTCTGCCGGCCCTTGGCCGTGTTGAACACGACGTGCTCACCGTCGGTGTCCACCCAGACCGGGGTGACGTGCGGGGTGCCGTCGGCCTCGACCGTCGCCACGTGCGCTAGCTGCGGCTCGCCGAGCAGGGCCAGGTCTTCTTCGTTGAGGATCGCCATGGTCGGAAACTACCCCGCGCGGTGCCCTCGTATCGGGCTTCGTGTCCGGATCGTGGTGGCCGTATGGGCACGCTGGGGCTCCGGGCGGGTACCGTGTGCGCTGGCCTCGGCGGCGGCCCGCCGGGGGCGCACCCACCCACCCTGCAGGGAGTCGACGTGAGCGAGCGTGTGGAGAACCGGTCGGCGGGCCAGGCCCCGGCCACCAAGGCACAGCGGCGGCTGGCCGCCCAGCTGGCCGAGAAGAAGGCAGCCGAGGCGCGTCGCCGCCGGCAGTCGATCCTCGGCGCGGCAGTGGGCGTGCTCGCGGTGGTGGCCCTGGTCGGCGGCCTGGTCTGGCTGAACAGCGGGGACGACGACAAGGCGTCCACCGCCGGCTCCTCGGCCAGCCCCACCGCACCGGCCGAGCCCACCGCGCCCGCCCAGGAGCTGCCCGCCGGCATCGACCCGGCGCTGAAGACCAAGCCGACCGTGCAGGCCGGCACCGGTGAGCTGAAGAAGCTCACGGTCACCACGCTCGTCAAGGGCACCGGGCCGGCGGTGAAGGCGGGTCAGAACATCACCACGAACTACGTGGGCGTGTTCTACAAGGACGGCAAGCAGTTCGACGCGTCCTGGGACAACGGCCAGCCGGCCACCTTCCAGATCGGCGTGGGCCAGGTCATCAAGGGCTGGGACCAGGGCCTGGTCGGCGTGCCGGTGGGCAGCCGGGTCCAGCTGGACCTCCCGGCCGAGCTGGCGTACGGCAACGACGCCGCGGGCGGGCGCCCGGCCGGCCCGCTGCGCTTCGTCGTCGACGTGCTCGCTGCGCAGTAGATCACTCCGGGCTTCCGTCCGGTCACCCAGCGGCAGTAGGTTCATGGTCACCACGGGCGGCACGTCCGTCCGTGGTGATCTGCCCACCGACGCGGAGGTGCACGTGGCGGCGCTGGACGAGGCCGGGGTGACCCGGCAGATGTGGACGCTCTACGAGCCGGTCCACGCGGTGACCTACTTCCACCCCCGGGCCCGGGCCGCGTTCGAGGCGGTCGGGCTGCGGGGCTACTGGCGCGGCTACTTCGCCGGCCGGGCCGCGCCGCTCGGGGCGGTCGACGCGCCGGCGGTGACTGCGGCGTTCTTCAGCTTCGCGCCGGCCATGGTGGCCCGCGCCCTGCCGTCGGTGTGGCGCCTGGCCACCCCGGAGGAGGCGCTGCGGGCCCGGCTCACCGGTGGCGTGCAGGCGCTCGCCGAGTTCACCTACGAGCTGCCCGAATCGCACCTGGTCGAGGCCGCCGACCTGCTGGAGGAGGCGGCCGGGCGGGTGGACACGGCCGGGCGGGTGCTCGGCGCGGCGAACGCCGCCCTGCCCCGGGGCGAATACCCGCTTGCCCGGCTCTGGCAGGCCGCCGCGACGCTGCGCGAGCACCGGGGCGACGGGCACGTGGCGGCGCTGGTGACCACGGGCCTGGAACCGGTCGAGGTGGTGGCCTGGCGGTGCCGGGTCGACCAGTCGCGCGAGTTCCACCAGCCGGCCCGGGGTTGGACCGACGAGCAGTGGACCGCCGCCGAGCAGCGCCTGGTGGACAAGGGCTGGCTGACCGACGACCTGGACCCCACGCCGTACGCCACGGAGACGTTCCGCGTGGTCGAGGAGGCCACCGACCGCGCCGCGTCGGGCCCGTGGCGGGCACTGGGCGCGGAGCGTACCGCCCGGCTGCGGGAGCTGCTGGAACCGATCGCGACGCGCTGCCGCACGATCATCCCGGCCAAGGCCCCGATCGGCCTTCCGGCGCAGCGCTCGGCGAGGGCGACGCAGCCGCGGTAAACCGTCCCGCCCGGCTGGGCAGGGCTGTCCTCGCCGACACCGGCGAAGTTCAGCCGACGTCGGGTGGGAGGGCCGGGGCGAGCAGGTCCAGCGCCATCGACGTGGTGAGGTTGGACGAGTCGGGGTCGGCGGAGTCGAACAGGCGTGCGCCGGTCTGGTGTGCGAGAGCGACGAGCACGTCCAGTACGGGCGCGATCTCTTCCCGGAATGCGCGCACCGGCTCGCCCCAGGAGCTGTCGGCGAACTCGACCACCACCCGCTGCACGCCGTGCGCTCCGGCATAGACGAACCCGTCGATGCTGGCTCGCTCTCCGGCGAGTTCGAGCTCGACGATGTCCCCGTCAGCCATCGGCAGGTCCAGCTCGGGGTCGTCCCCGAACACCTCACGCAACCTGTCGATAACGGCGTCGACCGGCAGCTCGGTGCCGGGCGCACCGGTTTCATCGAATCGCATGACGACGAGTTGGTCACCCATGAAAGGCCGGGTTGGGCCGGCCGTACGACCGACCCAACCCGTTCACCTCCTGAAGCTCTATTCGGGGAAGTGGATGGTATAGGGAATGTTATTGCGGATCAAACAGTCGAGCACCTCCTGCGTCGGGCCCAACGTGTCGTACGCGTTGTGCGGCAGGAAATGCCATTGAATCCCGCGTACCTTGTATTTCGTCGTCTGCTTGTTCGCGTCCACCACGTCGACACTCGCCTGCCGTAGCGTCCAGGCATCCTTTTCGCATTCGGCCACTTCGCCGCCGTAGTTGGGGACGCCGGTCTTGACCTCGTGCAGTGTCAGCTCGCCCGGGGGATCCTCGACGGCGATGTCCGGCTTCCGGGAAATCGACCTCGGGGTCGGGAACTGCGGCGTGAGAACCTTGAGGTTCCGGTGCCGGACACCCGTGAGCAGATTGTTGAGGACGTAGTTCTCTCCGTCCTGCCAGTTGTACATGTAGCGAACCCGCGGGCCCTTCACGTGCAGGGGGTGCTGGTACGCAGCCCGCAGCCTGGCGAAGTTGGTCCGCGTGCCCTTGGCGAGCCGCAGCATGCCGGCTCGGGCCGCCAGGGCGTCGAAGCCGTCGCCCGCCGAGGCCCCCGCGAGCCCGGCATCCTGGAGCGCCGTCCAGTCCTCACCGAGAATCTGTTCGAGCGCGGCTTCCTTGACGCTGTCCGGGATGATCTCGTAGGTCGCGACGAGCAGGACGACCTGTTCGGTCCGGTGCGCGAAGCGGGCGACGAACCGAGCGGCCTTCCCCGGGATGGCCACGGCGTCACCCACATAGGGGACGACGCCGAGGATGCTCAGACCCGCGCTGACCCAGTCACCATTTATCAGCCCGGCGATGGTGTCGCGAATGTCGGCGAGACCGCCGACGATCCAACCCACGACCGGAATGAAGCTCAGCGCGCCGGAGCACAGGTTCCCGGAAAGCCACGCGATGGAGTCACGTGGCGCGAAGTCGCCGGCGAACATGCCGAGCAGGAAGTCGGAAACGTACGTCCACTTGCTGATCTGCTCGTCCGGCCGGCCCGGGTCGAGGCCCTGGTCGTCCTTATGCGCCGCCTCGTAGTCGTCGCGCAGGCCGTCCCCGTCGGTGTCCTGCACCAGGGGGTTGATGCCCCAGTCGTTGACCTCGACGCCGTCGGAGAGACCGTCTCCATCGCTGTCGACGTTGTTGACGTCGCTGAGGACCTCCTCTTCGGCGACGTCGATCAACCCGTCGCCGTCGGTGTCCGCCTCGTTCGGCACGGGCACGATCGGTGGCACCGTGCCGGGTGACGGCGGAGCGCGGGGCTGGTCGGCGACCAGGGGGTTGCTCCCCTTGGCGACCTCGGCACCGTCGTTCACGCCGTCACCGTCGGTGTCCGGTTCGGTGGGCGAGGTCCCCAGATCCTGTTCCTGAAGGTTGGTGAGTCCGTCGCTGTCGACGTCCTCGGCCCCGTCGGCGACCGCGTCGCTGTCGGTGTCGGCAATGTTCGGCCTCGTCCAGCCCGCCAACCTGGTGATCTCGAACTTGTCGGTGAGCCGGTCGCCGTCGGAGTCGACGAGCAACGGACTGGAGCCGAAGCGCAGTTCGACCACGTCGGTCACGCCGTCGGAGTCGTGGTCACCCTCGTAGGTGATGCCCAGCCGGGTCAGCACGTTGAAGGCGCTGGTCCAGGATCGCGTCAACTGGATGGTGGCCGGCTCCGGGTTGGCCTTGAGCAGCATCTCGTCGGCCTTGGCCAGGCTCGTCCGGGCTGCCGCCAGGTCCGCGAACGCCTCGGTCAGCCCCACCGGGGCGGGTGCGGGGGGCGGGCTGGCCCGGAACGGACCGATTGTCGCTTCGGCGTCCTGGATCGCCGCGTCCGCCAGCAGTCGAGCCCCGGTGAGGGTCTCCACCAGCGCCCGGACGTGGGCCTGCTCCGCCTCGCCGTTCGGCGGGCTCGCCCCGGTCAGCCGGCTCTTGAGGAACGACTCCAACGGCTTCAGGTGATCGAACACCGCCGTGCCGTCGGCGGCGTTCTTGAGGCGCGCGCCGTCGAAGTACCGGCTCTGCACGTCGGCCAGCACCGGGGCGAGCCGGCTGTCGCCCAGCCCACCCGCGACGTACGGGCCCAGCGCCTCACAGGACTCGGTGATGTAGAGCTTCGCGTCGCGCGTGTAATCGGCGGTCGGGATCTTCCCGACCTCCTTCTGCCACAGAGGCGTCTCCCCCGCCAGCGCCTCACCGCCGAAGATCGCCAATTGCGCCACGACGGCAGTCGCCACCGCCGCGGCCAGGCTTCTTCGACGCAGTTGCCCACGGAATCCCATGGGTACTCCCAACTGTCGATGGATTGTCGCCATAGATTAGTCAGCAACGATGGCCGTGCGCTGCCCCGGCCGAGGTCCGGCGGCAGGCATCGCGGTGCGGCGAACTTCGCCATCTGGACGGGCGCGACGGACGACCCGCCGGCAGCGGTCCGACGGATCCGGCAGGATGGGACAAGCGGTGGGTTCGGCCTGAGCGGAGGACGATGAAGGCGATCGTGTACGAGCGCAGCGGGGACGCCTCGGTGCTCCAGGTGGTGGAGCGGCCGGTGCCGGAACCCGGGCCGGGCGAGGTGCTGGTGCGGATGGCCGTGTCGGGGGTGAACCCGACCGACTGGAAGGCACGCCAGGCGTGGCCGCTGCCGGCCGGCTGGCAGATCCCGCACCAGGACGGCGCCGGGGTGGTCGAGACGGTCGGTGAGGGCGTGGACCGGACGCTGATCGGTGAGCGGGTCTGGGTGTGGGAGGCGGCGTGGCAGCGCCCGTGGGGCACTGCCGCCGAGTACACGCTGGTGCCGGTCCGGCACGCGGTGCCGCTCGGTCCGGCCTCGTTCGACCTGGGTGCGGCGCTCGGTATCCCGTTCATGACCGCGCACCGCTGCCTGACCGCCGGTGAGTTCATGCCGGACAAGCTGCACGCCGGTGCGTTGAGCGACCACGTGGTGCTGGTGCAGGGCGGTGCGGGCGCGGTGGGAAACGCGGCGATCCAGCTCGCCCGCTGGGCCGACGCGTGCGTGATCGCCACGGTGAGCAGCCCGGAGAAGGCGCAGCTCGCGGCGGCGGCGGGCGCCAGCTTCGTGATCAACTATCGCGAGCAGGACGTGGTCGAGGAGGTCCGCAAGGTCGCGCCCGACGGGGTGCACACGATCGTCGAGGTGTCCGCCGCCCGCAACGCCGCCGCCGACGTCCGGATGCTGCGTACCGGCGGGGCGGTGTGCGTGTACGCGGACGACGGCGGCGACGAGGTGACGTTGCCGATCCGGCCGCTGATGGGCCCGAACGCGCGCTGGCAGTTCGTGCTGATCTACACCGCGCCGAAGGTGGCGAAGGCGCAGGCGGTCACTGACATCGCGGCGGCGGTGGCGCAGGGCGCGATCCGCGTCGGTGCGGAGGCGGGCCTGCCGCTGCACCGGTATCCGCTGGCGGAGGCCGCGGCCGCGCAGCAGGCGGTGCAGGACAGTGTGGTGGGCAAGGTGCTGGTGAGCACCGCCGACGAGTAGACGACCGGATTTCCCCGACAGCCGGACAGACGCGAACAAGTTTCGCAACAATGACGGTGCGGGTCACCCCGTAACGGACGGGCGGCCCCGGCGCGGTGCGAACGCCGGGGCCGCCCTCTGGGAGGAATGTCCGTTGGGAACGCGTTCCTACCCGTGTAGGCGACGGTACGCCGCGAAACGTTACGACGCGGTCAGTTCCCGCACGTCGAGGCCGCCGTCGGCGTACCGCGAGCGCACCACCTTCTTGTCGAACTTGCCGACGCTGGTCTTCGGGACCGCGTCGATGAACGCCCAGCGCTCCGGCAGCTGCCAGCGCGCCACCGAGCCGGCGAGGAAGTCCCGCAGCTCCTCCGCGGTCACCGAGGCGCCCTCGCGGACCACCACGGTGGCCAGCGGCCGCTCGTCCCAGCGCTCGTCCGGTACGCCCACCACGCAGGCCTCCAGCACTGCCGGGTGGGCCATCAGCGCGTTCTCCAGCTCGACCGAGGAGATCCACTCCCCGCCCGACTTGATCACGTCCTTGGCGCGGTCGGTGAGCGTGATGTAGCCGTCCGGCGACAGCGTGCCGACGTCACCGGTCCGCAGCCAGCCGTCCCGGAACTTCTCCTCGTCCGGGGCGTCGTCGCCGATGTAGCGGGCGGTCACCCACGGCCCGCGTACCTCCAGCTCGCCCACCGACGTCCCGTCGGCCGGGAGCGGCTCGCCCAGCGGGCCGACGATCCGCGCGGTCACGCCCGCCGGGACGCGGCCCTGCGTGTAGCGGTAGCGCCAGGCGTCGTCGCCGGTCGCGCCGGCCGGCGCCCGGGAGACGGAACCCAGCGGCGACATCTCGGTCATGCCCCAGGCGTGGATGACGTCGATGCCGTAGCGGTCGTGGAACGCGTGCATCAGCGCCGGAGGGCAGGCCGACCCGCCGACGATGACCTCCTTCAGTGAGGAGAGGTCCACCTCGTGCGCGTCCAGGTAGGCCAGCAGGTCGGTCCAGATGGTCGGCACCGCGCCGGCCAGCGTGGG
This sequence comes from Micromonospora sp. SYSU B005, assembly GCF_055362685.1. NCBI lineage: Bacteria > Bacillati > Actinomycetota > Actinomycetes > Micromonosporales > Micromonosporaceae > Micromonospora > Micromonospora sp. SYSU B005. Next base: position 45,876 of record NZ_JAXCFU010000005.1, read on the forward strand.
GCGCTCGGCGGCGATCATCGCGGCGATCGGCTCGGCCTGCAGGAATCGGTCCGGCATGATCAGCGACGCGCCGGAGAGGAACGCCGCGTACGGCAGGCCCCACGACATCGCGTGGAACATCGGCACGATCGCCAGCTCGCGATCGTTCGGGCCGAGCCCGAAGCCCTCCGGCATGCAGACCTGGAGCGAGTGCAGGTAGATCGAGCGGTGCGAGTAGGCGACGCCCTTGGGGTTGCCGGTGGTCCCCGACGTGTAGCAGAGGGCGGCGGCGTCGCGCTCGTCCACCTCCGGCCAGTCGAAGTGGTCCGGGCGGTCGGCCAGCAGCGCGTCCCAGTGGTGCACGGTGATCCGGTCGCCGGCCGCGGCCAGCAGCGGCGCCGGGTCGCCACCGCCGACCACCACCACGTGGGCCACTGTGGTCATCTCGCCGATCACCCGGGCGAGCAGCGGGATGAGCGTGGTGTCGACGAGCACCACCCGGTCCTGCGCGTGGTTGGCGATGTAGGCGACCTGGTCGGGGAAGAGCCGGATGTTGAGCGTGTGCAGCACCGCGCCCATGCTCGGCACGGCGAAGTACGCCACCAGGTGCTCGTTGTTGTTCCACATGAACGTGCCGACCCGCTCGTCGCCGGTCACCCCGCACTCGTCGCGCAGCGCGTGGGCCAGCCGGGCGGCGCTGCGGCCGACCTCCGCGTACGTCATCCGGCGGGGTTCGGCGCCGGTCCAGGTGACCACCTCCGCCGCGCCGTGCACGGTGGAGCCGTGTTCGAGGATCCGGGCGACCTGGAGAGGGGCATCCATCATCGTGCTACGCATGGGTAACAAGGTAGTGGCGGCGGTCACATCTGCGGAACCCCCCGGAATCGGCTAGGTGATCACGGATGATGCGTAGATTGTCCGGGTGAGCATCTCGTGGGCCGACTCGTACGTGGGGCAGCTCCGCGCCCTGGCCGGTGACCGCACCCTGATGTTCGTCGGCGCGCGCGCCGTGGTGCGCGACAACGCCGCCCGGGTGCTGCTGATCCAGCGTTCCGACAACGGCCAGTGGGCGTTGCCGGCCGGTGCCATGGAACTCGGCGAGTCGATCGCCGACTGCGCGGTCCGGGAGGTCCGGGAGGAGACCGGGCTGCGGGCGCTGCGGGTCAGCGCGTTCGCGCTCTACACCGGCCCTGATCGCACCCACACCAACATGTACGGACACACGTACCAGGTCTTCACCACGGCGTTCCGGGTCGACGAGTGGGACGGCGAACTCGCCCGGTTCACCGACGAGACCACCGATTCCGGGTTCTTCCACCCGGCGGACTTCCCGCACCCGCTGTCGTCGAGCGTGCACGAGACGCTCGCCGACCTCGACGTGTTCGAGCAGACCAACCGGCTGATCCTCAAGTAGCCGCCGGTCACAGCATCGTCTGCGACTTCGCCTCCATGTCGGCGGCGGCCTCGTCCTTCGACTCCTTTGTCAGCGGCTTGCCGCCCGGCGCGGGCGCCTTCCCGCCGAGCGGGTCGGCGCCGCCGGTGGCGCCCTGCGGGCCGGTGCCGCGCAACTGAAGGTTCGGCATGGCCAGCGTGACCAGCACCGCGACCACGGCGATCAGCCCGGTGGTCAGGAAGACCAGGTGCAGCGACTCGACGAACGCGGCCTGGACGGCGGCGCGTACCGGGGCGGGCAGGGCGAGGATCGCCGCCGGATCGTTGATCGAGAAGTCCCCGCCTGCAGTCACCGCGGCGCGCTGTTCCGGCGGGAGCTGCGCCAGCGCACCCGGCAGCCGCGCGGACATCTCCGAGGTGAGCCGGGACGACAGCACCGCACCGAGGATGGCCACGCCGAACGAGCCGCCGAGCGACCGGAAGAACGTCGCCGACGAGGTGCCCGCGCCCAGGTCGCGGACGCTCACCGCGTTCTGCACGGCCAGGATCAGCGACTGCATGCACAGGCCCAGCCCGACGCCGATCACCACCATGTAGCCGAACGCGAGCCAGAGCGAGGTGTCCACCTGGAGCTGCTGGAACAGCAGCATGCCGGCCACCAGCACGGCCGCGCCGGCCACCGGGAACCACTTGTACCTGCCGATCCGGCTCATCGCCCGGCCGGTCAGCACCGAGGTGACGATGACGCCGGCCATCATCGGCAGCATCAGCAGACCGCTGCGGGTCGGCGAGGCGCCCTTGACGATCTGCAGGTAGAGCGGGATGAAGATGATCGACCCGAACATCACCAGACCGAGCACGAAACCCGCGCCGTTGGCGAGCGCGAACGTGGCGCTGCGGAACAGCCGCAGCGGCAGGATCGGCTCCCTGGTCCGGGCCTCCTGGACGACGAACAGCACGCCCAGCACCGCGCCCGCGGCGAACAGCCCGAAGATCACGCCGGAGCCCCAGGCGTACTCGGCGCCGCCCCAGCTCAGCGCCAGCAGCAGGCAGCTCACGCCGGCGACCAGCAGCGCCGCGCCGATCCAGTCGACCGTGTGCTCCCGCCGTTCGAACGGCACCAGCCGCATCACGTGCCAGCAGACCACGATGGCGAGGATCGCCAGCGGCACGTTGATGTAGAAGATCCACCGCCAGTTGTTCTCCGCGAAGTAACCGCCGACGAGCGGTCCGGCCACCGACGACACGCCGAACACCGCGCCGAACAACCCCTGGTAGCGGCCGCGCTCCCGGGGCGACACCACGTCCGAGATGATGGTGAACGCCAGCGTCATCAGGCCACCCGCGCCCAGGCCCTGCACGCCCCGCGTGACGATCAGCTGGGTCATGTCCTGCGACAGCCCGGCCAGCAGCGAGCCGAGCAGGAACATCCCGATGGAGAACAGGAAGACCGGCCGGCGCCCGTACAGGTCGGCCATCTTGCCGTACAGCGGCGTCGAGGCGGTCGAGGCCAGCAGGTACGCGGTGACCACCCACGAGTAGTGGTTGATGCCGCCCAGTTCGCCGACGATGGTCGGCAACGCGGTACCGACGATGGTCTGGTCCAGCGCCGCCAGCAGCATGCCGGTCATCAGACCGAACATCAGCAGGCGGATCTGTCGGGCGGGCAATGCGGGACGGGCGGCCTGGGCGGTCATCCCGCTTCCTATCCCACCGGGGGCGGATCATGCCCCCGGTGGGCGTACGAGTTTCAGCGGGCGGCGTGTCGCCCCTCGGCGAACTCCTCGACGATCTTGGCGCAGAACGCCGGCAGGTCGTCCGGCTTGCGGCTGCTGACCAGCCCGTTGTCGGTGACGACCTCCTGGTCGACCCACTTCGCGCCGGCGTTCGTGAGGTCGGTGCGCAGGCTCGGCCAGGAGGTGATGGTGCGGCCACGCACCACGTCCGCCTCGACGAGCGTCCACGGGCCGTGGCAGATCACGCCGACGGGCTTGCCGGCGTCGAAGAACGCCTTGACGAACCGGACCGCCTCCGGGTCCGTCCGCAGGAAGTCGGGGTTCGCCACGCCACCGGGCAGGACCAGGGCGTCGTACGCCCCGGCGTCCGCCTCCTCGGTGGTGACGTCGACCTGGTACTGCTTGCCGTGGTCGAGGTGGTTGAAGGCCTGGATCGTGCCGGACTCGATGGAGACCAGCTCGACCTGGGCGCCGGCGTTCTCCACCGCCTCCCGGGGCTTGGTGTACTCGACCTCCTCGACGCCGTCGGCGGCCAGGAAGGCGATGCGCTTGCCCTGAAGTGTCGCTGCCATGCTGTTCTCTCCTCTCCGGGGTACGTCTGAGACGGTTCCCCCGCCCGATGCCGCGAAACCGGACGCATCGGGTGGCCCGCGTCGCGTTTGGCCCGACGGCCCGGGGGGATCCGCAGGGGCATGGCAGGAGCAGCAGCGGAAGAGCGCCGGCTCGCCACAGTCGTGGCGAGCTGGCAGCAGCGCCCCGTGCTGGTCGTCGGGGACGCCATGCTGGACGAGTGGCGGTTCGCCGAGTCGGAGCGGCTCTGCCGGGAGGCGCCCGCACCGGTCCTCACCCTGCGGCGGCGGATCTCCGCCGCGGGAGGCGCCGCCAACACGGCGGTGAACGTGGCGGCGCTCGGCGGCCGGGCCGCGCTGGTCGCCCCGGTCGGCGCCGACGTGGCCGGCGACGAACTGCACGACTGCCTGGACCGGGCGGCGGTCTGGGACCGTACGGTGAGCCAGCCGGGCCGGCCCACGCCGGTCAAGCGGCGGATGCTCGCCGGCAACCAGATCCTGCTCCGCGAGGACTCCGGCGGCCCGGAGGAAGGGCTGGACGCCGACGGCGTGGCCCGCCTGCTGACCGCGCTGCACTGCGCCACCGAGGAGCTGCGCGCGGTGGCCGCCGGCCAGCCGCTCACGCTTGTGGTCTGCGACTACGGCCTGGGCGCGCTGCCGTCGGCGGTGCGCGCCTGGCTGGTCGCCAACCGCGACCGGTACGGCACTGTGGCGCTCGACGCGCACGACCTGGCCGACTGGCGCGGACTGAACCCGACAGTGGTGACGCCGAGCTTCGCCGAGGCGACCCGGCTGCTGGCCCGCGCCGCCGCCGGGTTCGCGCACGCCGAACGGGGTGCCGTCCCCAGCGGCGACGTGCACCTGGACCACCCGGCCGAGGCCGACGGCCCGTCCGAGCTGATGGTGGGCGCCGCGCCCGGCGGGTCCGGTGAGCGCGTACCGGGCAGCCCGCACCCGACCTCCGGTACGCCCGCCGCCGAGGCCCCTTCCGGCCCGACCGGCGAGCCGATGCCCGGCGAGGAGCGGGTGGCGCTGACCGGCGACGGCCTGAGCGTCACCGGGACCGGCGTGACGGTGAGCGCGGCGGCCGGCGCCGGCGTGGACCGGGCCGTGCTGGCCGAGTCACGCCTGCCCGAGCTGCGCGCGCACACCGGCGCCGACGTGGTGGCGGTGACCCTGGACACCGAGGGCGCTGTGGTCGGCGGCGCCGAGGGCGAGCCCCGGCGCAGCCACAGCACCCCGGTCCCGGCCAGCCACGCGGTGGGCGCCGGGGACGCGTACCTGGCGGCCATGACGCTGGCGCTCGCCGCCGACGCGGGCCTGCCCACCGCCGCCCAGCTCGCCCAGCTCGCCGCGACCATCACTGTGGCCGACACCGGCACCTGCGTGTGCCGGCGGCAGGACCTGCTGGCCGCGCTCGGCACCGGCCCGGACGAGGGCGGGCACCCGGCACTGGTCGGCGCCGACGAACTGGCCGCGCTGGTGGACGAGCACCGGCAGGCCGGCCGGTCGGTGGTGTTCACGAACGGCTGCTTCGACGTGCTGCACCCCGGGCACGTCCGCTACCTGACCCAGGCCCGTGCGCTCGGCGACCTGCTGATCGTGGCGGTCAACTCGGACGGCAGCGTCCGCCGGCTCAAGGGCCCGGACCGGCCGGTCAACCCGGTCGAGGACCGCATCGCGCTGCTGGCGGCGCTGGCCTGCGTCGACCACGTGGTGGTCTTCGAGGAGGACTCGCCGGCCCGGCTGATCGAGGCGGTCCGGCCCGACGTCTACGTCAAGGGCGGCGACTACCCGCCGGAGATGGTGCCGGAGGCGCCGCTGGTACGGCGGCTGGGCGGGCAGGTGCGCACACTCGGGTACGTGCCGGACCGCTCCACCTCGGCGATCATCGACCGGATCCGCGCCCACCCGGTCACTGACACGGTCGGCGAGAGCAGGCCGGCGTGACCCGTCCGCTCGACCCGGGCACGCCCGGACGGTTCCGGCACCACCGGCGGCTCGACGTGCTGATCCCCACCCGCAACCGGCCCGCCGAACTGGCGGTCACCCTGTCCGGGCTGGCCGCCCAGGAGGGCGTACCCGGGTTCGGGGTGGTGGTCAGTGACCAGTCCGACGGTGAGCCCGCGTACGCGCACCCGGCGGCGGCCACCATGGTCCGGGCGCTGCGCCACCGGGGGCACCCGGTGCTGCTGACCCGGCGGCTGCCCCGGCGCGGCCTGGCCGAGCACCGGTCGTACCTGCTGGCCCAGTCGGCGGCCGACGCCGTGCTCTGCCTCGACGACGACGTGTGGCTGGAGCCGGGTGCGCTGTCCCGCCTGGTCACCGCGCTCGACGAGCTGGGCTGCGGGTTCGTCGGCAACGCGGTGCACGGCCTCTCCTACGCCGACGACGTCCGCCCGGACACGCACCAGCACTACGAGGAGTGGACCGGGCCGCCGGTGCCGGAGCGGATCATGCCGGGCACGCCGGAGTGGCACCGGGCGTCCATCCACCCGGCGGCGAACCTGCTGCACATCACCGAGAAGCTGAACCTGGCGGCGGGCGAGTGGCGCGCGTACAAGGTCTCCTGGGTCGGCGGGTGCGTGCTCTACGACCGGGCCAAGCTCGTCGACGCCGGCGGCTTCGACTTCTGGGAGCGGCTGCCCGAGCGGCACCAGGGCGAGGACGTGGCCGCGCAGCTCGCCGTGCTGGAGCGCCACGGCGGCGCCGGGGTGCTGCCCAGCGGGGCCTACCACCTGGAGTCGCCGACCACTGTCACCGAACGCGACGTGGAGGCGTGGGAAGTGGTGCTCAGCGAGTCGCCGGCGGAGGTGTGAGCAGCTCGCGGGCCGCCTCGACCACCTCGGCCACCGGCACGTCGGCCACGAACGACACCCGGTGCGGGCACTCGCCGTCGCCGGGCCGGTGCGGGTAGATCCCGGGTGTGCAGTCGACGCCGCAGACCGGGCAGTGGGTGGTCCAGGCGGCGATCGGGCGGTGCCGCCCGCGCAGCGGCGACGCCCCGTTGATCAGGTTGCCGACCCAGAAGACACCGACTGTCGGCGCGCCCACCGCGGCGGCCAGGTGCAGCGGGCCGGTGTCGTTCGAGACCACGAGCGCGCAGTCCACGTACGCGGCCGCGAGCGCGCCCAGGCTGAGCGTGCCGACCTGGGGACGCACCGGAACGCCTGCTGCCGCCACCACCGCGTCGACCGTCTCCTGCTCGGCGGGGGTGCCGGTGACCAGCACCTCGTACCCGTCTCCGGTCAGCTCGCGGGCGACCTCGCCGAAGCGTTCCGGCGGCCAGCGCCGCCGCGTGTCGGTGGCGCCCGGGTGCAGCGCGACCCGCGGCCGGGTGGGTTCGCCGAGCACGGCGGCGGCCTCCGCCCGGTCGGCGGCGGTGACCTCCAGCGCCGGGGTGATCGTGGTGGCGGGCGCGCCGACCAGGGCGGCCACCTCCAGGTAGCGGATCACCTCGTGCTGGTAGTAGACGTAGCGCAGCCACCGGTCCAGCGGCGGCGCTCCCTCGGCCCGCAGACCGGCGGTGACCCGCGCGCCGAGCCCGGCCACGAACGGGTTCGAGTTGCCGCCGCCGCCGTGCACCTGCAACGCCAGGTCGAACCGTTCGGCGCGGGCGGCGGCCAGGAACGCCGGGACGTCACCCGGCGACTCGCCGGGCCCCGGGTCGCGGATGCCGGGCACCGCCGGCACCACCAGCACCCGGTCCACCGGGCCGGGACGGTCGCGCCAGAGCGCCGCGTGCCACGGCGCGCCGAGCAGCACGATCTCTGCCGACGGGTACGCGGACCGCAGCGCGTCCAGCGCCGGCAGCACGAAGATGAAGTCGCCGAGCGCGTTGGCGCGCAGCACGGCGATCCGTTCGACGTCGGGGACTCGCTCGCCGACCGGTCCGAGCACCGACGACGGCCCCAGGTCGCGGCGCGGCGAGTCGGAGTCGCCCGACGGGCTGGTCACGCGGCCCCTACGGCCTGTCGATCTCGTCGAGCGCGGTGTCCGGGTGGTGCAGCTCCCGGTCCGCGGCCGGGTCGGCGGGCATCTGCGTACGGCCGGCGCCCGGTCGCGGGCCGGTACGACCGACGGTGATGGTGCGCGGCGCGGGCCGGGACGCCCGGGGAAGGCGCACCCGGAGCAGGCCGTGGTCCATCACCGCGTCGATCCGGTCCGGGTCCACGCGGGACGGCAGGTCCACGCGGTACTCGAAGCCCCGGGTGGTGAACCCGCCAGCGATGCCGTGGTCGGCGTTCACCTCGGCCTCCGACCGGGCACGTACGCACAGCTCCCGGTCGTCCAGCTCGACGGCGACCTCCTCCGGCGCCACGCCGGGAAGCCGGACGACCACCTCCCAGCCGTCGGCCGTCTCGGCCAGATCCACGTCCTGGCTGCCGGACCGTCCGCCGACCAGCCGGCTCAGCTCGGAGCGCAGCGACTGGAGCTCGCCCATCGGATCCCAACCCTGCTGGCGGCCACGCCAGCCCCGTCCGCTGCCCTGTTCGGTCATCGCGCGTCTCCGATCCGCCGTGTCGCCGAGGGGGGTCGCAGCGAGCTGGGCGCGTTCAGATCGTGCTCCGGGTCGACGCCGACACCGAGCCGGTCCACCAGTTCACCGCCGAGCCAGGCGCTGACGCCGAGGATCGCCAGGGCGACCACCTCGATGGCGATCAGCGCGCCGCCGGCCGCGCGGGAGTCGGCGTTGAGCCGGACCGCCCAGACCGCGGCGAACAGCAGGATCACCGCCACGTTGGCGGCGGCGTGGGTGACACCGACCCGCTTGGCGCGGGTGCCGGCCGGCAGGGCGAGCAGGTCGAACGCCCCGGCCGCCGCGGCCAGCAGGCCGCCGATCAGACCGACCGTGATGTTCCAGTACGCGACCTCGGCCAGGAAGCCGGGCCCGCCCACGGTGTCCACCACATCGAAGATCACCGCGGTCACGAAGAGCGCCACCGGGAACATCACGAGCATCGGATGCACGGGATGGCCGAGTACCTTCAGTCGGCTCTCCATCTCGGCCTCCATCCGTCACGTCCGGACGCACGCTGCGAACCGGTCCCTACCCGCCGGCCCCGGGGGCAAACCGGCACTCGACGCGTCTCCTAGGCTGACAGTGGCGGAAACCAGCCCGTCGCGGGCCGGAACCGTCGTGACGATCAACGGACGGGGGAGGAAGACGTGACGACCCGGGAGATCACCAGCGAGGCCGAGCTACGCGAACTGATCGGCACACCGATGCCGCGGGCGGCCGCCAAGGACCGCCGTACGCTGCACGAACGCGACCGGGAGTGGCTCGCCGCCTCGCCGTTCTGCCTGATCGCCACCGCCGGCGCGGACGGCACCTGCGACGTCTCCCCCAAGGGAGACCCGCCGGGCTTCGCGCTGGTGCTCGACGACACCACGATCGCGATTCCGGAGCGGCCCGGCAACCGGCGGGCCGACGGCTACCGCAACATCCTGGCCAACCCGCACGTCGGGTTGATCTTCCTGATCCCCGGCCGCACCGACACGCTGCGGATCAACGGCCGGGCCCGGCTGATCTCCGACGCGCCGTGGTTCGCCGGCATGGAGGTCAAGGGCCACCGGCCGGTGCTGGCCGTCGAGGTCGCGATCGAGCAGATCTTCTACCACTGCGCGAAGGCGTTCCTGCGCTCCGAGCTGTGGCAGCCGGAGACCTGGCAGCCGGACGTGCTGCCGACGCGGGCCCGGCTGATCAAGGAGGTGGAGGCCCCGGCGGAGAGCCTGGCCGACCTGGAACGCCACTACGGCCCGGGCTACCTGGAGACGCTCTACCGCTGAGCGCGTCGGCGCCGAGCGGTGCGTTCGCGTCAGCGCCGGACGTTGCGCTTGCGTTTGCCCCGGCCGGTGTAGGGGCGGCCGTCTCCGACCGACGCCGGCGCCACCCGGCGCAGCCGGACGGCGCGGTCCTTGCCCGGCCGGGCTTCGCGGTCGTGGCCTGGTCGGGCGGCGCGCCGGATGCGGGACAGCGTCAGCACCACGCCGGCGCCCAGGGCGACCAGCCCGACCACGCCGAGTACGCCCTGCACGCGCCCGCGATGGCCGCTGAGCTGCCCGAAGTCGGTGACGAAGTCGCCCGGGTCCGCCGGGTTGACCCAGATCGGCACCTCGGTGCCCGCCGCCCGGCACACCTCGAAGCAGGGCACCTCCTGCGCGTGCGTCCGGCCGTCGACCACGTAGCTGAAGTACATGGTGCTCGACGAGGAACCCTTGTTACCGCCGCTCTCGGTCACCTGGTCGACCACCGTCGCCCGGGCGGGCGTACCCCGCTCGCGCAGCGTCACCGCCCAGTCGTCGAGCGCCGACTGGGTGTGGAACGGCAGCCAGAGCAGGGCGGCACCGGCGACCGCCAGCAGCGCGTACGCGAAGCTGAGCCAGAGCGGCCGACGCATGATCACGCCGATATCGTGACCGGGCGCCGCAACCCCCGGGCGAGCTACCCGGCCGGGCTGAAGCGCGCCGGCACGCCGACGTCGGACAGGGCGCGGGCGAGGTGCGGCGCTGTCGTCTTCACGTACGCCGCCCCGATGTGCGAGCCACCCCGGTAGATGAGCACGTTGCCGAACACCACGGGGCACCTGTCGGTCGGGCAGACGGCGTCGAACAGGTCGATCATCTTGACCTTCGGCGCGCCGGACACCGCCTGCCGCTGCATCCGGTAGGCCGGGTCCTGGTCGTGCCGCTCCCTGTCGAACGCGCACCGGGACAGGCGCTTACGGTTCTTGTCGGCGCACGTCACCGCCGGGCCGGGGCCGGGGTTGTTGGCGAGCACGACGACCTGCGTGCCCACGGCGTCGAGCTTCTTCCACGCGGACCGGACCCCGGCGACCATCGCCTCGACCGTCGGCTCCTCGGCGTCACTGTCGAAGGCGCGCGCCGCGCCCTGCGAGGTGACCAGGTAGTCGGGTCGCTCCTCGACCAGTTTGCGCATCAGCGACCGGTTCCAGTCGATGCAGTCGGTGTAGAGCTTGCTCGGGTCGTCGGCCCGGACCGCCGGCGCGCTGGTGAACGGGCACGACGCCTTCGCGGCGATCAGGATCTTCCAGTCGTTCTGCTCGGCCAGCACCTGGAACGCGGGCAGCCACTGGTCCATCTTCGAGTCGCCGACGAGCGCGACGGTGGTGGCCGCGTTCGGGTTGCCGTACGTGCAGGACAGCACCTCGGCGCCGTCGACCTGCTGGAAGCACTTGTCCCGGTTGGTGTCGGGCACGTCCATGAAGCCCTGCCGGATCTGCAGCGGATCCGGTTTGATCACGTCGAACCGCTCCGGGACCGGGCCGATCGGGGCGGTACCGGGCGCTGTCGACAGCAACGCGGCCCCCGGGGCGTACTGGCCCTTGGTGGTGGTCGCGGCGGCGGCCCACGCGCCCATCAGCACCAGGACCATGCCGGCGCAGATGCCGGCGAGCGTGAAGTTGCCGCCCAGGCTCAACGCCAGACGAGGCGATGTGGAGATCTTCCGCGAGTAGCGCAACGGGTTCTCCACCAGCCGGAACGTGATCCAGGACGGGATCACCGAGGCGAGCGCCACCAGCAGGCCCTCGGTCAGCGACAGGTCACCGAAGTGCGCGGCGGCCACCACGAGCATCGGCCAGTGCCACAGGTACAGCGAGTACGACAGGTCACCGATCCACTGGAACGGACGCGTGCCGAGCACCATCACCGGCCCCCGGGAGCCCGCTGCCGCGCCGGCCGCGATCACCGCCGCCGCACCGAGCGTGGGCAGCGCCGCCGCGTACCCCGGCCATGCGGTCTTCCCGCTGACCAGCAGCGCCGCCGCGACGATCGCGGCGAGGCCGAGCCATCCGAGGACGACCGCGACGGATCGGGGCATCCGGGCGGCGCGGACCGCCAGCAGCGCGATGGCGGCGCCGACCCCGAGTTCCCACAACCGCGTGGTGGAGACGAAGAACGCCCGCTGCGGCGAGTTCGCCGTCTCGACGATCGACCAGACGAACGACGGCACCGCCAGCACCGCGAGACCGACCCACAGGACCGGCCGTACGTTCGCCCGCCGGAGCTTGCGCGCGGCGAGGATGGCCAGCACGATCAGCAGCGGCCAGAGCAGGTAGAACTGCTCCTCCACGGCGAGCGACCAGAAGTGCTGGACCGGCGACGGCGCGACGTCCTCGGCCAGGTAGTCGACTGCGCGGTCGGCGAACCGCCAATTCACGATGTAGGTCGCCGCGGCGGCGATGTCGCCGCCGACGACCTGCCACTCACTCCGGGGTACGAACAGCCGGACCGCGACGGCGGTAGCCGCCAGCACCACGGTGGCGGCGGGCAGGATGCGCTTGGCCCGGCGCGCGTAGAAGCCGACAAGCGAGACCCGGCCGCTGCGCTCGATCTCCGAGATGAGCTGCCCGGTGATGAGGAAGCCGGAGATCACGAAGAAGACGTCGACGCCGACGAAGCCACCGGGGATGAACGGCAGCCCGGCGTGGTAGAGCAGCACCAGCCCCACGGCGACGGCCCGGAGCCCGGCGACGTCGGCCCGGAACCGGCTCGGCGTCGCCTCCCTGCCCGGCTCGCGCGCGGTCGCCGTACCGCCCGGCTCCTCGGAGGGTGCACCTTCCCGATCGGCAACCTTCGTCAACGGCGGGGAAGTCATCGCGATCCTCAAACTCTGCGGCTGGGGGCGAGGGAACGATAGCGGCTGGTCACTCGGCGGGACAATCGCGCCGCGTCACCACCTCACCGGCGCGTGGCCTCGAAACCTGATGCGGTTGAATCGGCTGCATGGCGAAGACCCTGACGATCACCACCCGCAACGCGAGCTTCCAGCAGTGGCAGGCGCTGCTGACCAACCGCACCAAGCGGCAGCGTACGGGGGAGTTCCTGGTCCAGGGGGTACGTCCGATCACCGTGGCCCTGGAGCAGGGCTGGGAGATCCGCGCGCTCCTGTACCCGGACCGGCAGCCGCTGTCCCGCTGGTGCCGTGACCTGCTCGACCGCGCCGACGCCCGGCGGGTCGCGCTCGCTCCGGATCTGATGCGGGAACTGAGCGGCAAGGAGGAGGAGTCGCCCGAGTTGCTCGCAGTGGTGGCGCAGCCCGCCGACGACCTGGCCCGCATCCCGGCCGGGCCGGCGATGCTCGTGGTGGTCTTCGATCGCCCCAAGACCCCTGGCAACATCGGCACGCTGGTCCGCTCCGCCGACGCCTTCGGCGCATCCGGCGTGATCATCACAGGCCACGCCGCCGACCCGTACGACCCGAAGGCGGTCCGGGCCAGCACCGGGTCGCTGTTCGCCGTACCAGTGGTGCGCGTCGCCAGCCACCGCGACGTCCTGGACTGGGTCGCCGCGGTGCGCGCGGACGGACTTCCGCAGGTCCAGATCATCGGTACGGACGAGCACGGGGACGTCGACGTCGCCGAGCACGATCTGACCGGCCCCACTCTCCTGCTCATCGGCAACGAGACGCACGGACTCAGCAAGGGCTGGCAGGAGGCCAGTGACCGGACCGTACGCATCCCGATCGTGGGGGCGGCGAGTTCGCTGAACGCGGCGGCGGCCGGGACGGTGGCGCTGTACGAGGCCGCCCGGCAGCGCGCCGGCCGTCGGTAGGGGCTGCCTCCTCGGCCAGGCCCTTGCACCAGCTCACGCCGTACGTCGGTGGTGGTCTCGGCTGTTCCCCTGCTGAGATTTCCCGGCGACGCGGTGACGATCATCCGATGCGACAGGAGCATCCGCAGCACGGACCCGACCGCACCGGCACCCCCGGCGTCGAGGGCAGGCGGGCGATCGCCCGCTGGCGGCGCGCCCTGGCGATTCTCGCACCGCTGGTCGCGGCGGTGCTCGGCGCCGCGATGGCCACGCAGTGGGAGGTCGGCGGCGGCCGATCCGTCGGCTCTCTCCCCGCTCCGGCGCGATGGATGGCCGAGACCCTGCCGTTGTTCGACGGTGGGGAGCCGGCGTGGATCTGGCGTGGGCCCTTCTTCGTGTCGGTGCTGCTGACGCTGCCGCTCGTCTGGACGGTGACCGGCCACGCCACCGCGTCGCCCCGGCGCCTCACGCGGTACGGGCTTCTCGCCGCGGCCATCGCGATCGGCCTGGAATACAACAGCCCCGGGTACGGATGGATTTTCGACCTCGTGGCCCTGCTGACGGCGCTGGTGGGCACCGTCTGGTGTGGCCTGCAAGGGCTGCGTCGCGGTGTGCTGCCACGCCGCGTCGCGTGGGCGCTCGTCGCGGCACTGCCGTTGACGCCACCGGCCGGATTCCTCACGTTCTGGTACCTGCCGCCCGGCCTGACCATGGGCGTACTGCTGGCCTGGGCGGCTGCCGCAGGCCTGGTCGGCCGGTCGCGTTCGCGGACCGGCACCCCGTCGGCGGAGGGATGATCGGCCCTCGGAAACGGCGAAGCCCAGGTCGTTGACCTGGGCTTCTGTACCGAGCCGCCTGACGGAATCGAACCGTCGACCTACGCATTACGAGTGCGTCGCTCTAGCCGACTGAGCTAAGGCGGCAACGATCGCCAAGTGTACGGCACTCCCTGCCGGAAGCCGAACCGGATCCCCCACCCCGAACCCGGACACCCGACCACATCCGCCCCGCTACGGGAGAGACTTCGCGCCCGGTCCGGACTACCCTGCGGCGGGTGACCGACGAACCGCCGCGACCACCGGCTCCCGAGGCGCATCCCGGCGAGCGGGCCACCCGCCGCCCCCGCAGCATCGACCCCCGGGAGCTGGGTTTCACCCCGCGCCGGCCGGTGCCGTGGCTCGCGCCGCTGCTGCTGATCAGCACCGGCCTGCGGACGTTGCTGGCCATGCTGTTCGGGGCGTACCTGGACAAGCGCGAGTTGCAGAACGCGTTCGGCGACGGCACGTTCCGGCAGGTCGGGCCGGACGGCGGGCTCTGGCTGGACTACGTGGCCGACCTGGGTGACGGCTTCGACGCCACGTACTCGGTGGCGTACCTGCTCGCCCAGCCGGAGCTGACAGTGGACGGCCATCGCCTTCCCCGCGCGCAGACGCTGGTGATGGGTGGCGACCAGGTCTACCCGGCGGCGGGCTACGAGGCGTACGAGGACCGCTGCAAGGGCCCGTACCAGTCGGCGCTGCCGGTCGCCCCGCCGGAGCAGCCGACGCTGTTCGCGGTGCCTGGCAACCACGACTGGTACGACGGGCTGACCGCGTTCCTGCGCCTGTTCGTGCGCACCCGGGACCGGCACTTCGGCGGCTGGGGCACCGGCCAGTCCCGCTCGTACTTCGCTGTCGAACTGCCGGCCGATTGGTGGCTGCTCGGCCTCGACGACCAGTCCGGCTCGTACCTGGACGACCCTCAGCTCACCTACTTCGACGAGGTGGCCCGCAAGCTCACCCCGGAGTCCAAGGTGATCCTGGCGGTGCCGGCGCCGACGTGGGTCAAGGCCGTCGACCACCCCAACGCGTACGACTCGATCGACTACTTCATCCGTACCCTCGTCGCACCGACCGGGGCGCAGGTGCGGGTGCTGATCTCCGGCGACCTGCACCACTACGCCCGCTATGCCGGGACGGACCGGCAGCTCATCACGTGCGGCGGTGGCGGCGCCTACCTCTACCCCACGCACCGGCTGCCCGAGAAGCTTGAGGTGCCGCCGCGTGACACGCTGACCCGCCGGGCCAGCAACACCCAGGAGTACGACCTTGCCGCGCGCTACCCCGACAAGGCGCGCTCCCGCCGGTACGGCTGGGGGATCTTCGCCCGGCTGCCGTTCCGCAACCCAGGCTTCACCACGCTGCTCGGCACCCTGCACACGCTGCTGATGCTGGCGATGGCCGGGGTGGCGGTGCAGCGGGTGGGCACCACCGAGCAGCGCCTGTTCAGCGTGCCGCTGGCGATCATGCTGGTGGTGGCGATGATGGGCGCGGTGTTCTTCGCCAAGCCGCCCACGGCGGGCGGGAAACGGCACGCCCGGCACTGGATCCTCGGGGTGGCGCACGGGCTGGCCCAGATAGCGCTCGCCGCCGGGGGAACGTGGGTCTGGTTGCAGCTGCCGTTCTACGACTGGCCGTGGCCGATGCCGGCGGTCGCCGCGGTGGTGCTCTACGGGCCGGTGAGCGGGCTGGTGGCCAGCCAGCTCGTGGCGCTCTACCTGCTGGTGGCTGGAGCGTTCGGGGTGAACCTGAACGAGTTGTTCGCGGCGCAGGGCATCGAGGATTCGAAGGCGTTCCTGCGGTTCCGGATCGACAGGGACGGCACGCTGACGATCTACCCG
Source organism: Micromonospora sp. SYSU B005 (assembly GCF_055362685.1). Taxonomy (NCBI): domain Bacteria; kingdom Bacillati; phylum Actinomycetota; class Actinomycetes; order Micromonosporales; family Micromonosporaceae; genus Micromonospora; species Micromonospora sp. SYSU B005. The sequence continues at coordinate 61,766 of NZ_JAXCFU010000005.1, forward strand.
ATCGCCGTCGACAAGGTGTCCCACGACTGGCAGTTGAACCCCGACCAGTCCCCCACCGCCTCCTGGCTGACCCCGAAGACCCCGCTGACCCCCCGCCTGGCCGAGCCCCCCATCGTCATCCGCTGACCCCACCCGGCACACACCCGGACCTCACTCCGTTGATCATGAAGTTGGCGGCGAAGTCGATCACCATTTCGACCGCTAACCTCATGATCGACGAGAAAGACCGGGAGAGGGAGGGAAGGCAGCGGGTCAGGGCTGGGGGTAGTGCTGGTCGTGGGCCTGCCTGGGGCCGCACACCGACGCCCGGGAGCACATCGAGCGGGAGCCGTCCGCGTCCAGACGGACCGTCACCGCGTCGCGCGGGACACTGTGGCCGACCACCTTGCCCTCGCCCTGCGGCGTGGACACCCGGCTGCCGACCGCCGGGGCCGACTCCTGGAACCTCTGGTACAGCGGGTGCTCGTACTTCAGGCAGCACATCAGCCGCCCGCACGCCCCGGAGATGCGCAACGGGTTGAGCGGCAGGTCCTGGTCCTTCGCCATCCGGATGGTCACCGGCTCGAAGTCGGTCAGGAACGTGGCGCAGCACAGGTCACGACCGCACGAACCGATGCCGCCCTGCACCCGGGCGGAGTCGCGGGCGGAGAGCTGCCGCAGCTCGACCCGGCAGTGCAGCGTGGCGCCCAGGTCGCGGACCAGCGAGCGGAAGTCGACGCGGTGCGGCGCGGTGAAGTAGATGGTGGTGCGGTCACTGCCGTTCTCGGGCGTGGCCAGGACGTGGTCCACGGCGACCACCTTCATCGGCAGGCCGTGTTCGCGGATCAGCCGCTTGGCGGCGACCTTCGCCTCGGCCTTGCGCCGGCGCAGCATCTCGTCGCGGCGCAGGTCGTCGTCGCCGGCGATCCCGGCCAGTTTCGGGAAGCTGTCGGTGTCCTCACTGACCCACTGCGCGGCCCACACGCACTCGGCCACCTCGGGCCCCTCGTCGGTGGGCACCAGCACCCGGTCGCCCACCTGCGGGCGCAGCTCGCCCGGGTCGAGGTAGTAGAGGCGCCCGTACCGGTTGAAGCTGACCGCGCAGAGCATGCCCATACGCCACACCCTACGCGGATCGACGACCGCCGCACGGCACACCTGTCGCCGCCCGGTCACCCACCGCAGCGATCATCGACGTCGACCCGGCCGAACCGGCCCCATCGCCTCGCCCGGACGGTTGAATCTCCGGCGGGCCCCTGACAAACACCGCCCGGACGCGTTGAGTGAAGGCATACCTGCGGGGGGTGCAGGGGAAGGCCACGGCGTCGCCGCCGTCACCCGGCCACGGCCGGATCGGCGCGCGACGCCGTGGACCGTCAGTAGCCGATCCGGGTGGTGCCGCCGTAGCGCGGGGCGGTGGTGGCGCGGTCCCGCCACTGTGTCTCGGCCAGGCTCGGCCCCCACTGGCGCAGCAGCGTCTCGGCGCCGTCGTAGGCCACCCCGAGCACACCCAGGATCCTCGTGGCGATCTCGGCCGCGGCGGACGCCCCGGCCCGTCCGGCCTCGACGCCGGGCCGCGTCGACGCGTGCACCGCGACCGCCTCGGCCGAGCCCAGCACCTCGGCCAACGCCCGGGCCAGCGCGGCCCGGCTGCCCTCCACCCAGCCGGCCAGCGCGTCGGCGTAGCCCGCCGTCGACTCCAGCCGCCCGACCAGGCTGTCCGGCCCTTCGTCCAGGTGCCGCAGCAGGGCGGTACGTGCCTCGTCGTACGCCGACGCGGCGGCACCGGACCAGGCGACCTGGTCGGCCAGCAGGGCGCAGGTGTCGTCGTACCCCCGGACGAGCCGGCGCACGGCGTGGCCGGCGCCGGTCAGCGGCGCTGGATGCATGTCGAGGAACTCGCGCACGGCCGCGCCGGGAAGCACCTGCATGCGGCGCAGCAGCGGCCACAGCCGGTGCCCCTCGGGCGCGCCGGCGGCCAGCAGCGTGTCGACGCGGGCGAGCAGGTCGAGCCCCGGCTCGGCGAGGCGGTCGAGCGCGTCCATCAGGCCTCCCGGGCCAGCCGCCGGGCGACCGCGTCGTCGGCGGCGGCGTAGCGGTCGGCGGCGCTGCGCAGCGCCGCCGCGGCGGCGGCCAGCCGGACGGCGGCGGCCTGCGCCTCGCGTGCCCGGTCGGCTGTGGCCAGGGTCCACTGGCGGTGCAGTGCGCGGCCCACCTCGCCGGGGCGGCCGGTGGCGTGCGCGCCGAACGCGGGATGCGGCGGGTCGGCGGCGGTCACCGTGCGGGAGAGAGTGGCGAGGGTCGCGCCCGCCTCGTCGAGACGGGCGGCCAGGGCACGCAGCGTCTCCATGTCAGGCCCCCGCCAGCGGCCGGTAGGCCGCGAACGTCTCGTTGTGCAGCTTCTCCCGCGCCCACTGCGCCGCGTCGGCGGCGGCGGTGACGGCGGCCTGCACCGAACCGGCGACGTCGCGCGGGCTGCGGTGGTGCAGCGGGCCGAGGAAACGCACGTCGGTGATGCGCCCGCCGGCGGTCACCACCACCTCGACGAGCCCGTCGGGTGAGCGGACGGTGACCTCGACCGTCGCGACCGCCTGGTCGAACTCGGCCTGCAGGTTCTCGATCCGGCGGTAGCGCCGCACCGCCTCCTCGATCCAGGCCTCGTCGATCTCGCCCCGCGGCATCGGCGGACTCCTCCCGGCCGGTCCGGCCTTCACTGAGCGTGCCGCCTCGGTCACCGCGGCATCACCGGACCGTACCGCACGCCAATCGCGCGTGTCGATGCCCTGTGGACAGTGCGGAAGGGGCCGGCTCAGCCGCGCCAGAGGGCCAGCATCATCGCCTCCACCGCGATCCGCGGCTTGACGTTGGCCTCGATCGCCGCGCGGCACTCCAGCACCGCCTCCAGGCGGCGCAGCGAGCCCTCGGCGTCCCACTTCTGCGCGCCCGCCGAGGCGAGCGACGCGGTGTCGGTGTGCACCGGGGCGACCGGCGCCCGCAGCGCCATGACGATCGCGTCCCGGTAGAACCCGGCCAGGTCGACCAGGGCCCGGTCGAGCGCGTCCCGCTGGGCGCGGGTGGCACGCGACTTCTGCCGCTTCTCCAGATCCTTGAGCTGACCGGCAGCGCCGCGCATGGCGCCGGCCGCGCCCCGGCCGGTGCCGCCCGCGCCGAGCGCGGTCTGCAACGCCGTACGCTCCGCCTCGTCGATCTCCGCGACGGACGCGGCGGCCTCCGCCTCGGCGGCCTCGATGAGCGCCGAGGCCGCGTCGAACGCCGCGCCCACGCCGGTCAGCCGACGCGGTACGGCGAGCACCGCGTCACGCCGCTGCCGGGCCTCCGGGTCGCGGGCGAGCCGCCGGGCCCGGCCCACGTGCCCCTGCGCCGCCGCGGCGGCCCACTCGGCCACGTCCGGCGCGATGCCGTCGCGGCGGACCAGCACCTCGGCCACCGCTGCGGGGGGCGGCTGCCGCAGGGGTACGACGCGGCAGCGCGACCGGATGGTCACGGAGATGTCGTCCGGGTGGGTGGACGGGGCGCAGAGCAGGAAGACGGTACGCGGCGGCGGCTCCTCGATCGCCTTGAGCAGCGCGTTGCCGGCGGCCTCGGTGAGCCGGTCGGCGTCCTCGATGATCACGATCTGCCACCGGCCGCCGGACGGCGCGCTGGCCGCCCGCAGCACCAGCGCGCGCATCTCGTTGACGCCGATGGACAGGCCCTCCGGCACCACGAGGCGGACGTCCGCGTGGGTGCCGGTGAGCGTGGTGTGGCAGCCGGGGCAGGTGCCGCACCCGGTGCCGCGCACGCACTCCAGGGCGGCGGCGAACGCGCGGGCAGCCACCGATCGGCCCGAGCCGGGCGGCCCGGTGAAGATCCAGGCGTGGGTCATGCCGGCGCCCGGATCGGCCGGCGCCGGACCCGGGTCGCCGTCGTGCTCCTCGGCGAGCGCGTCGAGGTCGTCGTACCCGCCCGCGGGGGACGTCACCGGCGCGCGCAGCAGGGCGGCGGCCGAGGCGGCGGCCCGCCGCAGCATGGCCACCGCCTCGTCCTGCCCGACCAGATCGCCGAAGACGTCGGTCATCGTCGGGGTTGCTCCATCGTCACCAGCTCCGCGTCGGATAACTCGGGCTGGACCGAGGTGTCCGGGCCCTGCGCCGGACGGGGGTGCACGATGCCGGCCGGATCGGCGAGCAGCTCGCCCACCCGGCGGGCGACCGCGTCGGCGGTCTCGTCGATCGGGCGGGACGCGTCGAGCACCAGGTAGCGCTTCGGGTCGCCGGCGGCGAGGTCGAGGAAGGCGTACCGGACCCGCTCGTGGAACGTCAGCGACTCGGCCTCCAGCCGGTCGGTGCCCTCGGCGCGGTCCTCGACCCGGCTCAGGCCGGTACGCGGCTCGACGTCGAGCAGCACCACCAGGTCGGGCTTGAGGCCGCCGGTGGCCCAGGAGGAGAGCCAGGAGACCTCGTCCACCGGAAGCGTCCGGCCGGCGCCCTGGTAGGCGAGCGACGAGTCGACGTACCGGTCGCTGATCACCACAGCGCCGCGTACGAGCGCCGGGCGGACGACGGTGGCCACGTGGTGCGCCCGGTCGGCGGCGTAGAGCAGCGCCTCGGCGCGCGGCGACGGCGCCTCGCCGGGGGCGGTGCCGAGCACCAGGGAGCGGATCCGCTCGCCGACCGGCGTGGCCCCCGGCTCGCGGGTGACCACCACGTCGCGGCCCTGCGCGCGCAGCCGCTCGGCGAGCTGGGCGAGCTGGGTGGACTTGCCGGCGCCCTCGCCGCCCTCGAAGACCACGAACAGGCCGCTGGAGACGAACGGTTCGGCCGGCATCAGCGGGCGGCCCCGGATCGAGCCCCACAGGTCGGCGAGGACCGGTACGCCCTTCTTGTCGTCCATCTGGCCGAACGCGCTGATTCCGGCGATGATGCCGGCCGCGCCGGCGGCGAGCAGCAGCAGACGGGTGGAGGAGATGGAGATGCCCAGGTCGGCGATGGTGAGCTGGCGGGAGCCGCCGACGCCGACCAGGAGGCTGCTGAGCGCGATGGCCAGGATCAGCACCAGCCGGGTGCCGATCTGCACCACCGCGAAGACCCGGCCGCGCACCTCGTCGGCCACCTCGCCGCCGAGCAGCGTGGTGCCGGCCAGGAAGGCCATGCCGGCGCCCGCGCCGACCAGGATCGCGCCGAGGATGGCCATCGACAGGTGGATGGCGAACGCGAGCACCAGCACGGAGGCGCTGGCGAGCACGATGCTCATGCCGAACCAGCGGCGGCGGGACATGTCCCGCACGATCATCGGCCCGAGGCCGATGCCGAGCGCCAGGCCGACGAAGATCGCGCCGAAGAGCAGCGAGAACGCGGCATCGCCGGCGCCGAGCGAGTTCGCGAAGAACTTGCCCGTGCCGACCACGATGCCGCCGCCGGCGAACGCGCCGAAGATGCCCAGCACCAGGCCACGCACCAGCGGGGTCTGGCCGATGTATTTCCATCCCTCGGAGAACTGCCGGAACATGCTCTGCTCGGTGCGCTCCGCCTCGGCGCGCTGGGCTTGGCTGATCTCCTTGATCCCGATCGCCACCACGAGCGCGGTGGCCAGGCGGGAGAGGGCGTTGAACCAGAGCGCGAGCTGGGCCGGCTCGGCCCAGTTCGGCAGGTCGCCGCCGAACGCGCCGGGCAGGCCGCGGGTCAGCACGGCCAGCGCGACGGCCGCGGCCACCGGCGTCAGGCCGTACGTGGTGATCAGCGTGAGCTGGTTGGCCGCCTCCAGCCGGGTACGCGGGATGAGGTTGGGGACCGCCGCCTCCTTGGCCGGGATCCACAGCAGGGTGATCGACTCGATCAGGAACGTGGCGATCAGCGCCCAGCCGACCACCAGCCCGCCCGCGGCGCCGGTGAGCGCGTACAGCGGGATCGAGGCGAACAGCACGAAGCGCAGCAGGTCGCAGATGACCATCGTCCACCGGCGGTCGAACCGGTCGGCGAACACGCCGGCCACCGGGCCGAGCACCAGCGCCGGGAGCAGCCGGATCGCGGTCACGCCACCGAACGCGGCGCCCTGGGCGGTGCTGCCGGAGACCTGGGAGGCGGCGAACAGCGCGGTGGCGAGCAGGCCGAGCCAGTCGCCGAAGGAGGCGGCGCTGAGGACGATCCACAGCCTGCGGAACGGCCGGATGCGCAGCACCGAGCGGATGGCGGCGACGCCGGAGTGGTCGGCCGCTGTCCCGGACGACGACACGCCGGGCGACTCGCCGTTGTTCTGGCTTTCGATGGCCGTACCTCCACGTGCCGGCCCAGGTCTGGGCATCCCCGGTGGAACACTCTAGTCGCGCAGGAAGGGTCGTCCCCCGCGACATTCACCTGCTCGCCGAGCCTAGGCCGCCGGGACCACCGCCCGCAGCCCGGACAGACGCGAGGGTATTTCGCATTGCCGTCCAGACAGTTAGCGTGCAGACGTGGCCATCGACCGTGACAAACTTCGCGAGCGTCTCGACCGGGCGACCGCTCACCTCGACCCGCCGTACGCCGTGGTCGACCTCACCGCGTTCGACACCAACGCCGAGGCGCTCGCCGGCCGCTCCGGCGGCAAGCCGCTGCGCGTGGCGAGCAAGTCGGTACGCGTCCGCGAGCTGCTGACCCGGGCACTCAAGCGGCCCGGCTGGCACGGCGTGATGGCCTTCACGCTGCCCGAGGCGCTGTGGCTGGTCCGCTCCGGGGTCAGCGACGACGTGCTCGTGGCGTACCCGACGGCCCACCGGGGCGGCCTCGCCGAGCTGGCCGCCGACCCGGCGCTCGCCGACGCGGTGACGCTGATGGTCGACGACACCGGGCAGCTCGACCTGATCGACGCGGTGTGCCCGCCCGCGCGCCGCCCCGCGCTGCGGATCTGCATCGACCTGGACGCCTCCTGGCGCCCGCTGGGCGGCCGGGTGCACGTCGGCGTGCGCCGCTCCCCGGTGCACAGCGCCACGGCGGCCGGTGCGCTCGCCTCGGCCGTCGCCGGCCGGCCGGGCTTCCGGCTGGTCGGCTTGATGTCGTACGAGGCACAGATCGCCGGCCTCGGCGACGCGCCGCCCGGACAGGCGATGCTCGGCTCGGCGATCCGGGTCGCGCAGCGCGGGTCGTACCGGGAACTGCTCGCGCGCCGCTCGGCTGCGGTCGGTGCGGTACGCGAGCACGCCGACCTGGAATTCGTCAACGGCGGCGGCACCGGCAGCGTGGCCGCCACCAGCGCGGACCCCGCGGTCACCGAGGTCACCGCGGGCTCCGGCCTGTACGGGCCGACGCTGTTCGACGCGTACCGTGCCTGGCGGCCGACCCCGGCGGCGTTCTTCGCCTGCTCGGTGGTCCGTCGCCCGGCACCCGGGCTGGCGACGGTGCTCGGCGGCGGCTGGATCGCCTCCGGCCAGGCGGCGAGCAGCCGGCTGCCGCGGCCCTGGCTGCCGCACGGGCTGAAGCTGCTCGGCGCGGAGGGCGCCGGCGAGGTGCAGACCCCGCTGGCCGGGAAGGCCGCCGACGACCTGCGCGTCGGCGACCGGGTGTGGTTCCGCCACGCCAAGGCGGGCGAGCTGTGCGAGCACGTCAACGAGGTGCACCTGATCGAGGGGGACGCGGTGGTCGCCACCGTGCCGACCTACCGGGGCGAGGGGCACGCCTTCCTCTGAGCCGCCCCGCGGCTCCGCCCACCACGTGACGACGGCGGGCCCCGGCGCACCCGGGAACCCGCCGCTCGGCGTACCGCTCAGCCCTGGTGGACGGCCTCCGTGGGGGCGTTCACCTGCCGGTGCAGGTACTCCCGGATGAGCGCCTTCGCCTCGACCAGCACCCGCTCGTCGCCGTCGGTGCGGCGGCGGAAGGCCAGCTTGATCAGGGCATCGGCGGCCTCCACCGCGACCTCCAGGTGGAACCGCAGGTCGGGTACACCGGCCAGGCCGAAACGCTCGGTGAGTACGCGGGCGAGCTGCTCCGCGATGACCCCGTTGTTGTCCCGCTGGTCGTCCAGCAGGTGCAGGTCGACCACGTCGCCGAAGTGCAGGGTACGGAAGCCGGGGACGGTGCGGTGCATCGAGATGTACTCGTCGATCGCCGCGTCGACGCCGTCCCACCAGTGGGTCAGGTCGTCCGAGGAGAACCGCTCGTCGAGCCGCTGGAGGTAGGACTCCATGGTGCGCAGCGTCAGCGCCTGCACGATCGCCCGTTTGTCCGGGAAGAACTGGTAGACCGACCCGATCGCCACCTCGGCACGCTCGGCGAGCAGGGTAGTGGTCAGCCCTTCGTACCCCACCTCGTCGACGAGCTCGGCGCAGGCGTCCAGCATCCGCTGGACCCGCGCGACACTTCGACCCTGCACCGGTACCCGACGCAGCGGCCCGGTCGTGGCGGCTGGTGTGGACACTCGGCGCCACCCCCCTTCGACGGATGAACATATCTGCACGTCACGAGTCTGTGACTACCGGTACAACGAGCCGGGCTCGATTGCGGTATTTACCAGGCACAACGTTCCTGATATGAATTCAGTTCATATTCATGTCGAGGAGTGGCCGCGATGACCGGTACCACCGCCACCTGGTCCAACTGGGCCGGCAACCAGCACAGCACCGCGCTCCTCACCGTGCGCCCGCATAGCGTCTCCGACGTGGCCGAGGCGGTGCGCCAGGCCGCCGCGGCGGGCCGGACCATCCGGGCCACCGGCAGCGGCCACTCCTTCACCGCCACCGCCGTCGCCGACGGGCACCGGATCGACCTCGCCGCGCTGGAGACGGACGTCGAAGTCGATGTGGCGCGCCGCCTGGTCACCGTACCGGCCGGGATGACGTTGCACACGCTCAACGAACTGCTCGCCGGGCACGGCCTCGCGATGCCGAACCTCGGCGACATCGACGCCCAGACCATCGCCGGTGCGCTCTCCACCGGCACCCACGGCACCGGCGCGAAACTGGGCTGCCTGTCCACCTTCGTGGTCGGCCTGACGCTCGTCACCGGCACCGGCGAGGTGCTGCGCTGCTCGGCCGAGGAGAACCGCGACGTGTTCGACGCCGCCCGGGTCGGGCTCGGCGCGGTCGGCGTGCTGGTCGAGGTCACGCTGCGCTGCGTGGACGCCTTCGTGCTGCGCGCGCACGAACGCCCGGCCCCGCTCGCCGAGGTGCTCGACGACCTGCCCGGCCTCTACGACGCGCACGACCACGCCGAGTTCTACTGGTTCCCGTACACCGACCGGGTGCAGGTCAAGACCAACGACCGGGTACCCGCCGACGATCAGCCACTGCCCGGCTGGCGCGGCTGGCTGGACGACGAGTTCCTCTCCAACACCGTCTTCGCCGGCGCCTGCCGCCTCGGCCGCGCCGTACCCGCCCTCGCACCCACGATCAGCGCCGTCTCCGCCCGCGCGCTCACCGAACGCACCTACACCGGCCGCTCCGACCGGGTGTTCTGCACGCCGCGCCGGGTCCGCTTCGTGGAGATGGAGTACGGCCTGCCGCGCGAGGCGCTGCCGACCGCGCTGGCCGAGCTGCGCCGGATCGTGGACCGGTTGCCGTTCAAGGTGCTGTTCCCGGTCGAGGTGCGGTTCACCGCCGCCGACGACATCTGGCTGTCCCACTCGTACGGGCGGGACTCGGCGTACATCGCCGTGCACCAGTACGTGGGCATGCCGTACGAGCCTTATTTCCGTGCGTTCGAGCAGGTGGCGGCGGAGTTGGGCGGCCGCCCGCACTGGGGCAAGCTGCACTGGCGTACCGCCGACTCACTGGCGGCGGCCTACCCGAGATTCGCCGACTTCCAGTCCGTCCGCACCCGCCTGGACCCCCATAACCTCTTCCAGAACCCCTACGTGACCCAGGTCCTGGGCGCCTGAAGATCTTGGTACGAGGACGCCCTTTGAGGGGCGTTTCCGTACCAAGATCTCGGCGGTTGTCCACAGGGACAGCGACGACGGGCGCTGTTCGGGTGAGGTTGCCGGTGTGGAGATGCCAGGGGACGACGCGGGCGAACTGAGCTGGTTGCTCTTCCATCAGGCGCGCGTGCTGGGTGCGGCGCAGGCTCGGCGGTTCCTGTCCGAGAAGGCGGTCCGGCACCGCATCGCCAGCGGGCGCTGGCGGCAGGTGCACCCCAGGGTCTACGTCACGCACGACGGTCCCGTCGGCCCGGATGAGCGACGCTGGATCGCGGTGCTGGCGGCTGGACCGGCCGCGACGTTGGGCGGGCTCACCGCGGCCCAGTGCTGGGGACTCAGGCGCTACGAGAGCCGGCTGGTGCATCTGCTGCTGCCTGCGCGGCACCAGACCCGGGCGCTGCCACCTGGCGTACGGATCCACCGCACCACAGTGCTGCCGTCGGAGGACGTGCTCGCGGTCGGCCGGCCCCGCCGGACCATGCCGGCCCGCTCGCTCGTCGACGCGGCGCAGTGGGCGGCGACCGACGAGGAGGCACGTGCCGTCGTCGCGGCGGGCTTCCAGCAACGCCTGGTGTGGGGCGACGACCTGCACCGGGTGTTGGAACGGCTTCCCCGGGCTCGTCGCCGCCGCCTGATCATGACGACTGCCACCGACGCGGCGGGCGGCGCCCACTCCCTCGCCGAACTCGACTTCCTCGATCTCGTCCGGCGGGCCGGGCTGCCCGAACCGTCCCTCCAGGTCGTGCGGCGGGACGCCACCGGGCGGCGGCGCTACCTGGATGTCTGGTTCGAGCGGTGGCGTGTGCACGTCGAGATCGACGGCGGGCAGCACCTCGACCCGAGGACCGCCTGGGCGGACATGCAGCGGCAGAACGACGTGTGGGCCACCGGTGACCGGGTGCTCCGCTTCCCCGCCTGGGCCGTCCGCAACGACCCCACCCGAGTCGTGACCCAGTTGCGTGCCGCCCTGCGATCCGCGGGCTGGCCGGGCTGAGATCTTGGTACGGACCCGCCCCTGGAAGGGCGCCTCCGTACCAAGATCACTCGTTCGGGGTTGAGGTCGCCTTCTTGGGGGCGGCCTTCTTGGCCGTCGTCTTCTTGGCCGCCGTGGTCTTCTTCGCGGCCGTGGTCTTCTTGGCCGCCGTCTTCTTGGCCGCGGTGGTCTTCTTCGCCGGAGCGGCCTTCTTCTTCGGCGCCGGGCCCTTCGCGCGCTTCTCGGCCAGCATCTCCGACGCCTGCTCCAGCGTCAGTTCCTCCGGCGTCTGCCCGCGCCGCAGCGACGCGTTGAACTCGCCGTCCGTCACGTACGGTCCGAAGCGCCCGTCCTTGATCACCAGCGGCTTCTCGGTGAGCGGGTCGTTGCCCATCTCCCGCAGCGGCGGCGCGGCCGCCCGGCGCTGACGCGTCTTCGGGGCGGCGAGCAACGCCAGCGCCTCGTCCAGCGTGACGGTGAACATCTTGTCTTCCGAGTCCAGCGAGCGGAACTCGTCACCGCGCTTGACGTACGGGCCGTAGCGGCCGTTGTTGGCGACCACCTCGGCGCCGTCCGGGGCCACGCCGATCAGCCGGGGCAGGCGCAGCAGCTGCAACGCCTGCTCAAGGGTGAGGCTGTCCGGGGTCTGCGAGCGCAGCAGCGAGGACTTGCGCTCGCCGCTCGCCACGTACGGGCCGAACCGGCCGGACTTGAGCACGATCGGCTCGCCGGTCGACGGGTCGTCGCCGAGCTTGCGCTCACCGCCGCCGCCGAGGAACAGCTCGTGCACCTTCTCCGGGGTCAGCTCGTCCGGTGCCAGGCCCTCCGGGATCGGCGCCCGGTCACCCTGCGAGCCGCCCTCCTCGCCCTCGCCCTCACCCTCACCCGAGGCCGAGGCCGAGCCCGAGGCCGAGCCGGGCAGCGCCCGCTGGAGGTACGGCCCGTACCGGCCGACCCGGACGACGACCTCGCGGCCCTCGTCGTCGGTGAACAGCGGGATGGAGTTGACGCTGCGCGCGTCGATCTCGCTGAGGTTCTCGGTGACCAGCTTCTTCAGGCCACCGGCGTGCGCGATGGCCTGGTCGCCGGTGCCGTTGGTGCTGCCGAAGTAGAAGGAGGTGAGGAAGTCGACGGCGGCGTGGTCACCACCGGCGATCTCGTCCAGCTCGTTCTCCATGCTGGCGGTGAAGTCGTAGTCGATCAGGCGCGGGTAGTGCCGCTCCATCAGCCCGATCACCGCGAACGCCAGGAACGACGGGATCATGGCCTGACCGCGCTTCACCACGTACCCGCGGTCCTGGATCGTCTGCATGATCGACGCGTACGTGGAGGGCCGGCCGATGCCCAGCTCCTCCAGGGCCTTGACCAGCGACGCCTCGGTGTAGCGGGAGGGCGGCTGGGTGTGGTGGCCCTGCGCGGCCAGCTCGTCGGCGGTCAGCGGCTGGTCCTTGACCAGCGTGGGCAGCCGCCGCTCGGCGTCCTCGGCCTCGGCGTTCTCGTCGTCGCTGGACTCGACGTACGCGCGCAGGAAGCCCGGGTCGGTGATGGTCTTGCCGGTCGCGCCGAAGTCGGCCTCCTCCTGGGCGGAGGAGACGGCGCGGATGCGCACCGACACGCTGGAGCCGACCGCGTCGGTCATCTGCGAGGCGATGGTGCGCCGCCAGATCAGCTCGTAGAGCTTGAACTCCTCGGCGGACAGCTCCTTGGCCACCTCGCCCGGGGTGCGGAAGTTGTCGCCCGCGGGGCGGATCGCCTCGTGCGCCTCCTGCGCGTTCTTCACCTTGCCGGTGTAGCGGCGCGGCTCCGGCGGCACGCTGCGCTCGCCGTACAGCTCGACGATCTGCCGGCGGGCCGCCGCGATGGCCGTCTCGGACAGGTTCACCGAGTCGGTACGCATGTAGGTGATGTAGCCGTTCTCGTACAGGCGCTGCGCGGTGCGCATCGTCTGCTGCGACGAGAACCGCATCTTGCGGGCCGCCTCCTGCTGGAGCGTGGAGGTGATGAACGGCGCGTACGGGCGGCGGCGGTAGGGCTTCTCCTCGACCCGGGTGACGGTGAACGGCTGGTCGGCCAGGCGGGCGGCGAGCCCCCGGGCCCCGCCCTCGTCGAGGTGGACGACACCCGCACCGGCGCGAACACGACCAGTGGTCGGCTCGAAGTCCTTGCCGGTGGCGATCCGGTCACCGTTGAGCGCGACGAGCGTGGCGTTGAACGTGCGCGGGCCCTCGCCCGGCTTCGCCACGGCGAGCGTGGCCAGGATGTCCCAGTACTCGGCGGTGCGGAACGCCATCCGCTGGCGCTCCCGCTCGACCACGATCCGCGTCGCCACGGACTGCACCCGGCCCGCCGACAGCTTCGGCATGACCTTCTTCCACAGCACCGGCGAGACCTCGTAGCCGTAGAGGCGGTCGAGGATGCGCCGCGCCTCCTGGGCGTCGACCAGGTCGCGGTCGATCTCCCGGGGGTTCGCCACGGCGGCCTGGATGGCCGGCTTGGTGATCTCGTGGAAGACCATCCGCTTGACCGGCACCTTGGGCTTGAGCGTCTCCACCAGGTGCCAGGCGATGGCCTCGCCCTCGCGGTCCTCATCCGTCGCCAGGAAGATCTCGTCGACCTCCTTGGCCAGCTTCACCAGCTTGCTGATCTGCTGCTTACGGTCGGGCGACACCACGTAGAGGGCGTGGAAGCCGTTGTCGACGTCGACGCCGAGGCGCGCCCACGGCTCACCCTTGTACTTCGCCGGGACGTCGGCGGCGTTGCGGGGCAGGTCCCGGACGTGGCCGAAGCTGGCCTCCACGACGTACCCCGGGCCGAGGTAGCCCGAGATCGTCTTGGCCTTCGCCGGTGACTCGACGATGACCAGACGGGTGGTTCCAGCGTTGCTCGGCACGTCTCTCCCCGACCTCACTCCTACGCCATGCCCGCTTCGGGCCCTGTTGCGCCACCCGGACCAGAGGCGGTCCGGATGTCCAACGTAACGCGCCGTCCGCGTTCCGGGTTTCGTGGGCGGCAAACGGGCCGCCCTCCCGGCGACCGCCGGCCGCACCCTGCCGGACGGCGTCACGGTACACCGTGGGTAGGGCGACAGGCGGGTCACTGTGACGATCGCGTACACCCGGCGGAGCCGTCTCCGGGTGTCCGGCTTCGGACACCCGGCGGTCAGCCGGGCGAGCCCGGCCACTCCGCCGCCGGCGCCGTGGCCGGCCGTTCCCCCACCAGTTCGGCGAGCCGCGACATGCGCCGCCCGCCGATCCGGAACGCGGGTCCGCCCTCGTCCGGCTCCACGAACGCGGCCGGCAGGCCGACCGCCGCCAGCGCGGCGCGGACCACCGGCCAGGACGGCTCGTCGGCCGGTCCGAGCCGCAGCCGGAACCCGGCCGGCTCGGCCGTGCCGGCGGCGGCCACCCAGAGCCGCAGCCGCCGTCCGTCCAGGTGGAAGCGGGCCGGTGGCCGCTTCGCACCGCCGCGCAGCCAGGCCCGCGCGAGCGGCGCCAGCATGCTCGTGTACGCGGTGCGCACCCGGTGCCGCCCGTCCTCGGTCGGCTCCCAGCTCGCCGGCACGCCCCGGGCACCCAGTTCGGCCACCAGCACGTGCACCCGCCAGGCGGCGTCGACCACCACGGAGATCCGGGCCGTGCCGCCCATCCGCCCCACCTCACCCGGCCCGGCGAGCAGGCCGGCGAGATCCGCCAGGGCCGGATCGGCCGCCTCGGTGGAGAACAGTGAGGGCTGGCGGGCGGGGTTCGGGGTGGGAGGGGTCAGCGACACTCCGGGACCTCGTCGAAGGCCTCTTTCAGCTCGGTCGAGTTGAGCTTGCTGGTGTCCAGCGCGCTCGCGTCGTACTCCTTGTTGAGCGTGTCCACGGCGGCGCGCACGCCGTCGTAGAACGGCCCGGCCTGGGCGGTGTCGAGCCGGTCGATGGCGCCCCGGGCCCGGCCGTACGCGTCGCGCATCTTGCTCAGCGACCCGAGGAACCCGGCGGACACCTCGGCGCCGCGTTCGGCCTCGGGCACGCCCGCCTCCTCGACCTTGCGCCGGGCCGTCTCGCTGGCCTGCTCGGCGCCGGCGAAGAGCCGGACCAGGTTCTCCTTGGCCTGCGCCGGGGTGGTCTGCGCGGTCATCTGCTGCTGCGTGCTGCTGGTCAGCTTGGAGATCTCCGCGCGCCACGGGGTGAGCGCCTGGCACACCGACGCGGCCCAGACCCGAGGGCTGGGACCACCACCGCACCCGGTGATCACGAGGACCAGCGTGGCCAGGACCACCGTGAGCTTTCCGGCGGTTGCCGCCCGGCGCGTACGCATGCGAAGCAGCGTACGACCTCCGGGCGGAACCGCCACCGGTCAGGTTTGCCGGGCACCGGGTTCCCGGCCGGCCGGGGCCGGCCGGGAACCGTCGCGTGCGATCAGGCGTTCACCGTCTCCGGACGCTGGTCCGGAGTGCCGGCGTCGCTGTCCTCGTCGGTCATCGCCACGCCCTTGCGCTTGCTGAACACCACCGCCGCCGCGATGATCAGCGCGGCGACCACGGCGATCGTGATGCGCAGCGCCGGGTTCTTGTCGTCGCCCACGCTCCAGGCCACCACGGCCGGGGCGATCAGCAGCGAGACCAGGTTCATCACCTTGAGCAGCGGGTTGATCGCCGGACCGGCGGTGTCCTTGAACGGGTCGCCGACGGTGTCGCCGATGACGGTGGCGGCGTGCGCGTCGGAGCCCTTGCCGCCGTACGCGCCGTCCTCCACCAGCTTCTTGGCGTTGTCCCAGGCACCACCGGAGTTGGCCAGGAACACCGCCATCAGCGTGCCCGCGCCGATCGCGCCGGCCAGGTACGCCGCCAGCGCGCCCGGGCCGAGGCCGAAGCCGACAGCGATCGGGGCCAGGATGGCCAGCAGGCCGGGGGTCATCAGCTCGCGCTGCGCGTCCCGGGTGCAGATGTCCACGACCTTGCCGTACTCGGGCCGCTGGGTGCGGTCCATGATGCCCGGCATCTCGCGGAACTGCCGGCGTACCTCCATCACCACGGCGCCGGCCGAGCGGGAGACCGCGTTGATGGCCAGGCCGGAGAAGAGGAAGACCACTGCGGCGCCGATGATCAGGCCGACCAGGTTGCGCGGGTTCGACACGTTCAGCGAGTTGAGGATCTCGCTGCCCACGTCGTTCACTCCCGCGTCCTCGTAGGCGGAGCGCAGCGTGTCGGTGTAGGAGCCGAACAGCGCGGTCGCGGCCAGCACCGCGGTGGCGATCGCGATGCCCTTGGTGATCGCCTTGGTGGTGTTGCCGACGGCGTCCAGCTCGGTGAGCGTCCGCGCGCCGTGCTCGTCGATGTCGCCGGACATCTCGGCCACGCCCTGCGCGTTGTCGGAGATCGGGCCGAACGTGTCCATCGCGACGATGACGCCGACGGTGGTGAGCAGGCCGGTACCGGCCAGCGCGACGGCGAACAGCGACAGCGTGATCGAGCTGCCGCCGAGCAGGAACGCGCCGAAGACGCCGGCGCCGATCAGCAGCGCCGAGTAGACGGCCGACTCCAGGCCGACGCTGATGCCGGCGAGGATGACGGTGGCCGCGCCGGTCTGCGAGCTCTTGCCGATGTCCTGCACCGGGCGCCGGTTGGTCTCGGTGAAATAGCCGGTCAGCGCCTGGATCGCGGCGGCCAGCACGATACCGATCACCACCGCGCCGATGGCCACCAGCCGCGGGTTGCGGTCGACGTCGGTCAGCCCGCCCTCCAGCTCGGCGAACGTGGCCGGCAGGTACGCGAACGCGGCGATCGCGACGAGCACCGCGGCGAGCAGCGCGGACAGGTAGAAGGCCCGGTTGATGGCGGTCAGGCCGTTGCGGTCGCTGGTGCGCAGCCGGGTGATGAACACGCCGACGATCGCGACGAGCACGCCGATGGTGGAGATGATCAGCGGGAAGACCAGGCCGGTCTCGCCGAACGCGGCCCGGCCGAGGATCAGCGCCGCGACGAGCGTGACCGCGTACGACTCGAACAGGTCGGCGGCCATGCCGGCGCAGTCGCCGACGTTGTCGCCCACGTTGTCGGCGATGGTGGCGGCGTTGCGCGGGTCGTCCTCGGGGATGCCCTGCTCGACCTTGCCGACCAGGTCGGCGCCGACGTCGGCGGCCTTGGTGAAGATGCCGCCGCCGACCCGCATGAACATGGCGAGCAGCGCGGCGCCGAAGCCGAAGCCCTCCAGCACGGTCGGGGCGTCACCCCGGAAGATCAGCACGACCAGCGCCGCACCGAACAGGCCGAGGCCGACGGTGAGGAAGCCGACCACGCCGCCGGTGCGGAAGGCGATCTTCATGGCGCCCTCGCGCCCGCCTTCCCGCTCCCGCGCGGCCGCCGCCACCCGCAGGTTCGCGCGGGTGGCCAGCCACATGCCGGCGCCGCCGATGAACGCGCTGAACAGCGCACCCACCACGAAGAACGCCGAGCGGCCGAGCTTCACCAGCGTTTCGTTGCCGTCGGTGTCGTGCACCGGCAGCAGGAACAGCAGCACGACGGCGATCACCACGAAGATCGCCAGGGTGCGGAACTGCCGCAGCAGGTACGCCGACGCGCCCTCCTGCACCGCGCCGGAGATCTCCTGCATGTTTGTGGTTCCCTTACCGGCCGCCAGGACCGCCCTGGTGAGGGCGGCCGCGAAGACGAGCGCCACCAGCGCGATGACCGCGGCGATGACGACGTACGTCACGTTGGCTCCGGTAAGGGACAGTGCGCCGCCGTCGGCGGCCAAGGTCCCGGACATCTATGTCCTCCTGTACCGAACAACTCGCGCCGACCTGTGGAGACGCACGGGCCGACGCCTGGATGCGGACTCGCAAGCGCGCGCCAACCCACCCCGGCGGACCAGCGATGAACTCCCGTTCCCGCTGGCTACGGGATGGGATCACTTGCTGACAACCCGCGTACTGTAGCCCTCCGGCGTGGCGGAGGTCACACCGAGGGGGCACCGTGTCTCGATGATCTTCGTAACTGTGTTATGCGAAGAAATCTGATATATGGCACGGCCAATACGACGAGGCCGCGCTCCCCTCTCGGGGAACGCGGCCTGCGTGTGCGAATCGGGTCAGGCGCGGCCGGCCGGCCAGGACATCCGCACCTCGGTGCCGACGCCGTCCTCGACCGGGCGGACCTGGAGGTCCTCCACGAAACCGGCGAGCAGCGCGAAGCCCACGCCGGTGGTGAGCGCGTCCTCGCTGAGCGACTCCTTGGCCAGCTCGTCCGGGCCGAGCGCGGCCAGGCCGAGACCCGCCTCGATCGGAGCCCGGTCCACCACCCGGACCGTGTAGCCGCCGCCGTCGGACATCTCCACGTACACCGGGTCGGCCAGGCCGTACTGCCGGTGCAGCGCCACCGCCCGGGTGCACGCCTCACCGATGGCCAGGCGCACCTCGTCCAGCAGGTCCTCGCGTACGCCGGCCCGCCGGGCCACCGCGACGCCGACCAGGCGGGCGGTGCGCACGTGCACCGGGGCCGGAGAGAAGGACAGCTTGACGGTCGCCATCACGCGCCGGTGGAGTCGGCGGCGATGGCCGCGTCGACCGTCGGATGCAGAGGGAAGACCTGGTCCAGGGCGGTGATCCGGAAGATCTTGAGCAGCGGCTCCTTGTCGCAGACCAGCGCGAACGAGCCACCGGCCGAGCGCAGCCGCTTGAGCGCGCCGACGAGCACACCCAGCCCGGTCGAGTCGAGGAAGTCCACCCGGCCGAGGTCGACCACCACGTGGCGGGCCCCGCCGTCGATCAACTCCAGGAGCCGTTCCCGCAGGCGGGGGGCGGTGTAGACATCCACCTCACCACCGACCTCGAGCACCGTGTGCTCCCCCACGGCGCGGGTCGCCAGCGACAGCTCCATCGGTCCCTCCTCGGTAAACTCTCCTGGGCATCTAACCATCCCCCCGTGCGGCCCTCTCGGGTCACCGGCCACGCCCTCCCCCATACCCCCACCCTGCGGTTCCCAATTCCGAACACCAGTGCGAGAGTGCAGGACGTGACCGACCACAGCCCCGGCCCGCGGCGTGCGCCGGGCGAGCTGCTGCGCCGGTTGCGGCTGCGTCACCCCACCGACCCGGTCACCCACGTCGAACGCGTCCCGGCCCGCGCCGGCGAGCCGGTCGGGTGGCCCGGCTGGGCGCCGGAGGAACTGCGGGCGGCGTTCGCGCGCCGCGGCGTCACCGCCCCGTGGCGGCACCAGGCCGAGGCCGCCGAGCTGGCGTACGCGGGCCGGCACGTGGTGGTCGCCACCGGCACGGCGTCCGGCAAGTCCCTGGCGTACCAGCTCCCCGCACTGAGCACGCTGCTCGCCGACCCGCGCGCCACGGTCCTCTACCTGGCGCCGACCAAGGCGCTCGCCGCCGACCAGCTCCGAGCCGTCGCCGGTCTCGAACTCGACGGGGTACGCCCCGCCACCTACGACGGGGACACTCCGCGCGCCGAGCGGGAGTGGATCCGCCGGCACTCCCGGTTCGTGCTGACCAACCCGGACATGCTGCACCACGGCATCCTTCCCGGGCACGCCCACTGGTCCGGGTTCCTGCGACGGCTCGCGTACGTGGTGGTCGACGAGTGCCACACCTACCGGGGCGTCTTCGGCTCACACGTCGCGCACGTACTGCGGCGGTTGCGGCGGCAGTGCGCCCGCTTCGGGCGTACCCCCGTGTTTCTCCTGGCCTCGGCCACGTCGGGTGACCCGGCGGCGGCGGCCGGGCGGCTCACCGGCCTGCCAGTCACCGCCGTCACCGAGGACACGTCGCCGCGCGGCGGGGTGACGTTCGCGCTCTGGGAGCCGCCGCTGCTGCCGCCCACCGATTCGTCAGTCGACGCCGACCTCGTCCAGGTCCGGCGCTCGGCGCTGCGGGAGACCGCCGACCTGCTCGCCGACAGCGTGGTCGAGGGGGTACGCACGCTCGCGTTCGTACGGTCCCGCCGGGGCGCCGAGGTGGTCGCAGCGAACGCCCGGCGGTCGCTCGACGAGGCGGTGCCCGGGCTGGGCGACCGGGTGGCCGCCTACCGGGCCGGCTACCTGCGCGAGGAGCGCCGCGAGCTGGAACGGGCGCTGCTGCACGGCGACCTGCTCGGCCTCGCCTCCACGAACGCCCTCGAACTCGGCGTCGACCTGGTCGGGCTGGACGCGGTGCTGATCTGCGGCTGGCCCGGCACCCGCGCGTCACTGTGGCAGCAGGCCGGGCGGGCCGGGCGCTCCGGCGACGAGGCACTCGCCGTGCTGGTGGCGCGGGACGACCCGCTCGACACCTACCTGGTGCACCACCCGGAGGCACTGTTCGGGCGGCCGGTCGAGGCGACGGTGCTCGACCCGGCCAACCCGTACGTGCTCGCGCCGCAACTCGCCTGCGCCGCCCACGAGTCCCCGCTCACCCCGGCCGACCTGGACCTGTTCGGCGAGGGTGCGAAGGAGGCGGTGGACTCGCTGGTCGAGGCGGGGGCGCTGCGGCAGCGGCCCACCGGCTGGTACTGGCGGCACCGGGAACGCCCCGAGGTCGACCTGCGCGGCGAGGGCGGCGCCCCGGTGTGCGTGGTGGAGGTGTCCACCGGCCGCCTGCTCGGCACCGTCGACGGCGGGTCGGCGCACTTCCTGCTGCACACCGGCGCGGTCTACCTGCACCAGGGCGTCTCGTACGTGGTCGACTCGCTCGACCTGGCCGACGGGTGCGCGCTGGTGCACGCCGAGGAGCCGGACTGGTCCACCCACGCCCGCGACGTGACCTCGCTGTCGGTGGTGTCGGTCCGCTCGTACGTGGACGCCGGGCCGGTCGGCCTGTTCCTCGGCGAGGTGGACGTGACCAGCCAGGTGGTGTCTTACCAGCGGCGGCGCATCGCCACCGGCGAGGTGATCGACACCCGGCCGCTCGACCTGCCCGCCCGGGAGTTGCGCACCGTCGCGGTGTGGTTCACGCTCTCCCCCGAGTCGCTGACCGCCGCCGGTGTCGAGGCGGCGGACGTGCCGGGCGCGCTGCACGCCGCCGAGCACGCCGCCATCGGTCTGCTGCCGCTGACGGCGACGTGCGACAGGTGGGACATCGGTGGGCTGTCCACCGCCCTGCACCCGGACACCGAGGCGCCCACCGTCTTCGTCTACGACGGTCACCCCGGCGGCGCGGGTTTCGCCGAGCGGGCGTACGGCACCGCCGCCGCCTGGCTGCGCGCCACCCGGGATGCGATCGCCGAGTGCGGGTGCGAGACCGGGTGCCCGTCGTGCGTCCAGTCCCCGAAGTGCGGCAACGGCAACAACCCGCTGGCCAAGGCGGAGGCGGTGCAGGTCCTCGACGTGGTGCTGACCAACCTCGCCGCTGTCACCGGCCCGGAGGCGGGCGTCGACCCGGGGCGAGGCGAGGTGTTGCCCCGGCAGGGCGACCGGGTGGCCCGCCCGGCCCAGCCAGCCGGTGGCCCACCCGCGTGACCAGGCCGGGTGGGTGGCCTGCCCGTCCGCCAGTTCGGGGAGGTTGCGGTATCGGCGGGTGTTGGACCCAGCCACTTCCCCGAGCTGGTGTCGATCAAGCTGGCTCGGACGGCCTTCCAGAGGCCGGGGTGTCTGGTTTGTGGGACGGGTGCATGAGGGTAGGGCCGTCGGGGCATTGATGTATGGGAGCGCTTCCATGCATCATTTCCGGTAGCGCACAGGTGACCCGAGAGCCGTCCCGCCGGAGGTGCCGCCGTGGCCGACACGATCGCCGAGACCGTCGAGCTGCTCTATACCATCGACCAGGAGAACCTCACGCCCGACCAGCAGATAGCGCTGGGCACCGCGATGGCCACGCTCGCCCAGGCGGAACGGCTGGAGCAGATCAACGAGCGCCTGCGCGGCATCCATCAGGTGCTGAACAGCTGGGCGATGAAGGCCACGGTCGACGGCGGTCGTTGACCTCGCTGACCTTGCGCCTCGCCCGGTGTGCCGGCGGCGTGGTGTGTGGGTGCGATCGGGTGAGCGGTGGTCGGTCTGCTGTGCAAGACTCCGGCGACCCCTCGAAGGAGATCCCATGTCGCCCGACAACCTGCAGGCCCAGCACCGGTTCATCATCCGTCAGCGGCTGCGGATGATGGTCAACCAGTACGAGGTGCACTCGGTCGCGCCCGACGGCTCCGAAGGCGGGCTGCTCGCGTTCGCGCAGCAGAAGCGGCTCGCCTTCAAGGAGCAGGTGACCATCTACACCGATGACTCCAAGCAGTACCCCCTCCTCGGCTTCAAGGCCCGTCAGCGGCTCGACCTCGGTGCCACCTACGACGTGACCGATCACGCGGGCAACCCCATCGGGCTGTTCCGCAAGGACTTCGGCCAGTCGCTGCTGCGCTCGACGTGGCACGTCGAGCAGCCCGGCCTGCCGCCTGCCACCGGGCAGGAGCGCAGCCTGCCGGTGGCGCTGCTGCGCCGGTTCGTCGACTCGCTCTCCTGGCTGCCGTACCACTTCGACTTCATGGCCGGCGGCCAGCCGGTGTTCTCGGTCGACCGCAAGTGGGGCCTGCGGGACCGGTACTCGGTGGAGATCCAGCACCCGCAGATCGACCGCCGGCTGGTGATCGCCATGGCGGTCGGACTGGACGCCCTCCAGTCCCGCTGACCTGGCCCGGCTCTCGGCCTGGCCTGGCTCTCGGCCTGGCCCGGCTCTCGGCTCAGGCGCGGTTTTCGCGTGTCAGGACCGGGCCGGGCCGGCCCGGGACGTCGCGGTGGCGTCCCGGGTCAGTCCCGGCAGCGGCGCGACGCGTACCCGCGCCGTGACGATCAGGTCCAGTCCGTCGACCCGGCACCCGGTCATCCGGCCGCCGTTGGCCGAGACCAGGTCGGCCGCGCGAGCGCAGGCGGCGTCCACGCCGTCGAGTACCCGACCGGCACCGGCCAGCGCACCGAAGTCCGCCGCGTTGCGGGCCTGATGCCGCGCGCACCGGGCCGCCCCGACCGCGGCGCCGAACACCCCGACCAGCACGAACACCAGTCCGATCGCGAGCAGGCACACGGTCGCGCCGCCTCGGTCGGCCGAGGACGTCCGCACGACAGGCTCCCTGCACTCCCCTCTCCCCACGGGCCCGCTCGCCCCGAGCCTGCTCGTGACCGGCAGCCCTTCCATGATCAACCGACGTGAGGACAGGTCGGCCGTAGAGCTGCCGGCTCTCACGGCACCGGGCCCGGCGCGCCGGGTTCCACGGCGGCCACCGCCTCCGCCGACACGACCAGCCGGGGCAGCCGCGTACCGAACGTCCGGACCGGTGCCCGGACCGTCGCCGTGACCCGATCACCGGCCACCGTCACGGCCACTTCGGCGCCGTCCGGGGCGTACCGGGTTCCGGCGACCGCGCCGGACTCGCCCCGGGCCGCGGCGAGAGCCGCCTCCCGGGCCGCGTCGACGCACGCGACCCGGGTACCCACCGCGTTCACCGCGGTCAGCCCGGCGACGAGGAGCAGCATGAGCGCCGGCAGGCCGGCCGCCAACTCGGCGGTGAACGAGCCCCGTTCGCACGCGACCCGCGAGCGCCACCCGCGCCACGGCGCCCCGGCCCGGCGGCCGACGGTGTCCCGGGCGGGCTCGGTCGACACGTCGGGCGGTTGGAGCGACCGGCCACCACGGCCGGCCCGCCGGCGCCCGGTCACTTCAGGGCCCGGTCGATGACGGCGGTCAGCGCGGACTGCACGTTGCCGGAGGTCAGCACCTTCAGCAGGATCCCGGCGAAGGCGACCGCCGCGAGGGTGCCCACCGCGTACTCGGCGGTGTTCATACCCGCGTCACCTCGTAGGCGGGTGAGGAGCTTGCGCATGTCGTACGTCCTTTCTCGATGGTTCACAGCACGTCGCCGAGAACGGCGACGATCACCGGCACCAGACCGGCGAGAATGAAGGCGGGCAGGAAGCACAGCCCGAGCGGCAGCACGATGAGCACACCCGCGCGACGGGCCGCCGCCTCGGCCGCCGTCGACCGTTCGGCACGCAGGTCGTCGGCCAGCCGGGTCAGCGCGCGGGCCAGGGCGGCGCCGCTGTTCGACGAGCGGACGGCCGCCGCCACCACGGGTTCGGCACCGGCGACGCCGTCCAGGTGCGCCCACGCCTCGCCGGGGCCGCCGCCGAGCCGGAGCGTGCGGCCGACCCGGCCGAGCCGATCCGCGAGTGGCCCGCCGAGCGCCTCGGCGACGGCCAGCACCGAGCGGTCGACCGGTGCGCCCGCCCGCAGCGCGGCGGCCAGCAGGTCAGCGGCCAGCGGCAGGTCGGCGGTCTCCCGCAGTCGCCGTTCCCGGGCGGCGCGCGGCTCGATCCGGCGCAGCAGACGGTCGGCGACGACACCGGCCAGCAGCCCGAGGACCACGCCCGTCACCCCGCCAACCACCACGGCCACGGCGACCCCGGCCAGCGCTGCGCCGAGGCGTACCCGATCCGGCCACCACGCCGGGCGAGTCGGCGGCGGCGCCGGGGCGAGCCGGCGCAGCCGCCGTACCGGGCGGACGACCGGACCGGCGACGACCAGGAGCGACGCGGCGCCGCCGAGGCAGACGGCGGCCAGCACCTGGCGCGACATCAGGCGGCCCGCCCGGGCGTGACACCGAGGCGCTCGGCCCAGAGCAAACCGCCGACCTGCAACACGACTGCCGCCACCGCGCTACCCGCACCC
The DNA here is from genome assembly GCF_055362685.1 of Micromonospora sp. SYSU B005. Taxonomy (NCBI): domain Bacteria; kingdom Bacillati; phylum Actinomycetota; class Actinomycetes; order Micromonosporales; family Micromonosporaceae; genus Micromonospora; species Micromonospora sp. SYSU B005. The sequence goes on from NZ_JAXCFU010000005.1 coordinate 86,215, forward strand.
ACCGGCGTGTGCAGGAGCACCGCCACCGGGTCCACCCCGATGCCGTAGCCGAGTCCGATCCCGCCGAGCGGCAACGCGGCGAGCAGCCAGGCGGTCGCCCGCGCCCCCGCGGCCTGGGCGGCGGCAGCGGCAAGTCCCCGGTCGGCGGCGCGGGCGTCGGCCTCGATCCGTTCCAGCAGATCGGCCAGCGGCGCGCCGGTCCGGTCAGCCAGCCTTCCGGCGGCTCGGGCCAGCCGCGCGACGCGTCCCGGGCCGTCGTCGACACCGCCGTCGGCGGGTAGCCCGGCCCGCAGGTCGGCGGCGACGGCGGCGAGCCGGTCGAGATCGCGGCGGTGCGCGAGGGCGGCCGTCCGGTGGGTACGCCGGCGCAGCACCGCCCGGGCCCCGAGCACGCCATAGGCGGCGAGCACCACGGCTGCCACCGGGCCACCGAGCAGCGCCCCGGTCACGGCGCCACCCAGCGCCGCCACCGGCAGCACGCGTCCGGCGGAGAGCGCCGGAGCAGGAGACGATGCCGCAGCGGGTGTCACCGGAAGCGGCACGAGCTCGGTCCACCGCCGTATCTGGTGCCCGGGGCGACGCCGCTCCCGGCCTCGGCCGGGCGGACGGGCGGACGCATTCGGCCCGGAGTCGAGCGGCCGCCGCGGGGCTTCCGGGGACGCTGCACGCGCGCCCTTCGCCCGCTCGGCCGGGGTACCCGCCTCGCCCAGGACCGCCAGCCGCCGGGCGCGACCGGCCCGTACCGGCCAGGCGACGGCTACCGCCGCGGCGGCCAGGAGCAGGACCGCAGGCCAGAGGTGGCCGGTCACGACGGTTCCGCCGGGGTGGGCCACGCCGCCTGGAGGATCGGGGGCACCGGCGTTCCCCGCTCGCGCACCAGGTCGGCGAGCGCCCGGGCCGCCGGACCGAGACCTCTGCCTCGCACCCAGGCCGGCACCACTCTCACCACCCGGTCGGGCCCGTCGGGCAGCAGCAGGCCGATGGAGTCCAGGACGCGTCCCTCGCCGGTGCGGCGGAGCTGCAGGACGACCTGCAACGCGGCGGCGACCTGGGCGTGCAGCGCGAGCCGGGGCAGGCCGCCGAGCATCCCCAGCGCCTCCAGCCGGGCCGGAACGTCGGCCGGGGCGTTCGCGTGCAGCGTCCCCGCCCCGCCGTCGTGGCCGGTGTTCAACGCGGCCAGCAGGTCGACCACCTCGGCGCCCCGGCACTCGCCCACCACCAGCCGGTCGGGCCGCATCCGCAGCGCCTGCCGGACCAGGTCACCGAGCCCGACGGCACCGGCACCCTCGACGTTCGCCGTCCGCGCCTGCAGGCCGATCACGTGCGGGTGCACCGGGCGCAGCTCGGCGGCGTCCTCCACCAGCACGATCCGCTCGGTGCCGGGCACGAGTCCGAGCAGCGTGTTGAGCAGCGTCGTCTTGCCGGATCCGGTGCCGCCGCTGACCAGGTACGCGAGGCGGGCCGCCACGAGTGCGGCGAGCAGTGGGGCGACCGGCCGGGGCACTGTGCCCCGCTCGACGAGTTCGTCGAGGGTGAACGGCCGCTGCCGGAAGGTACGAAGCGACAGGTAGGGGCCGTCGGTCGCCACCGGAGGCAGCACCGCGTGCAGCCGGGTGCCGTCGGGCAGGCGCGCGTCGGCGTACGGCGAGGCGTCGTCGAGCCGGCGACCGGCCGCCGAAGTGAGGCGCTGCGCCAACCGGCGTACGTCGTCGAGCGTGCCCAGCGGCACGGCGACCTGCTGTAGTCCCCGACCCCTGTCGACCCAGACCCGCACCCCGTTCACCAGTACGTCGGTGACCTGCGGGTCGGCGAGCAGCGGTGCCAGTGGACCGGCGCCGACCAGGTCGTCGTGCACCCGGTCGGCGATCCGCAGCAGCGTGGTGTCACCAAGGACCGCAGTCGCCGGTTCGGCGCGAACCGCGGAGACGATCGCCGCGGGCGTGACCGAGGTGGCCTCGGCGGCGAACCGGTGCCGGACCCGCGCGGCCAGTTCCCCCGGGTCGGCGGGCGTGGTCACGCCGCACCCGCGGCGGACGACCCGACCAGCTCGTCCACGAGCCGCTGGCACAGCGCGGCGAGCGGCCCCTTCCCACTCGCGCCCGGCGCCTCGCCCCGCTCCAGCCCACGGCACAGCCCGGGCTCGGGTCGCAGCGTGCCGGCGAGCGGCAGCCCCAGCGCCCGGGACACCTCGGCCGCGCGCAGCCGACCGGGCGCCGGACCTCGCACGATGACAGACAGGTCGACGCAGTGCGGCGCGGCGACGGCGGCGACCCGGGCCGCGGCGGCCGCCGCCCGCAGCTCGGCCGGTACGACGAGCAACGCGCGGTCGGCGGCCTGGAGCGCGACCACCGACGCGTCGTCGAGGTGCCGGGGCAGGTCGAGCACGACCAGGTCCCGCCCGCGCCGGCCGGCGTCGACGGTGGCGGCCATCGCCTCGGCCGGCAGGTGCCGCAGGTCGCCCCGATCCCAGGAGAGCACCACCAGGTCGCCCCGGCTGGGCAGCGCACGGATCAGCGACGGCGGGTCGACCCGCCCGTCCGTGCCGGCCAGCTCGGGCCAGCGCAACCCGTCGAGCTGCTCCCAGCCGAGCACCAGGTCGAGACCACCGCCGAGGGGGTCGGCGTCGACGAGCAGCGTGCGGAGCCGGGACCGGGCCGCGCTGACGGCGAGCCCACCTGCCAGCACGCTGGCTCCGGCGCCGCCCCGGCCGCCGAGGACGGCCACCACCCGGCCCTGACCCGGGCCCGCCGGACCGGCCACGCACTCGGCGAACCGGTCGACCAGCCAGGGCTCGGCCGCCGGCAACGTCGCCACGTGCTCGGCGCCGATGAGTTCGGCCAACTCCGTACCCGGGTCGAGCTCTCCGGAGCGACCGACCAGGACCGTGCGGGCGCGGCGGGGAAGGCGCGCCCGCAGGCAGGCCGCCGCCTGGTCGGCGCCGATGAGCACCAGCGGCGCCGGGGCCCAGCGGGCCCGGGCGGCGGCCGGATCGGCCGCCAGCTCGACCTCGGTGCCGCCGGCCGCCGCGAGTCGCAACAGCTCGTCGAGAAGGTCGCCGTCGGAGGTGACGAGCAGGGGCAGGCGACGGTACGGCGGGAGCGGGGTACGGGGCGGCATGGCGGCCTCCATCAGTCGAACTCGGACGTGCCGCGGTGCAGCCTGCCCGGCCGGGGGAGGTGAGACAGGTGCCCTGTGGACAACGGAGGGCGTTGTGGACAGACCTCGGTGGCCCGGTTGATCTGCTATGCGCCGGAGACGGGAACAACGAGTGGCCCGTCGGCCATTGACGACGGGGACGATCAGTAACGGATAATCGGGGCCCCTCGCCGCTCGATGAACGGCACCGGCTTGCGGAATCGAGGCCATGACCGATTCACCGCACCCCCTCACGCCCCCCTCGGTACGACCCCACTCACGGTCCGCCCACACAGCCGGAAGCGAGATCTGGCTCCGCGATCCGTCGCCGACACTGCTCGCCGCCATCGCCATCGGACTCGTGGTCGTGGTGCTGGCGAGCATCGTCAGCATCTTCGCCGCACCCCGTCGCCCCGACCTCCCGCCGCCGCTCGAAGGCCAGGCGATCCTGGCATCCCCGACGAGGGCGGGGTCGGTGACGGAGACGCCCGCCGAGTCCTACGCACCGCCGTCGGTGTCGTTCTCCAGCCGTGCCGTGCCGCCCAGCCGCACCGCCGCACCGACCCGCCGCCCCACCCCGAGCAGCCGGCCGGCCTCGTCGAAGCCCACGCCTCCCCGGCCGAAGCCGCCGGTGGTCGGGCCCGGGGAACTGGACCCGCTGCCGGCCTCGCGTGAGTCGCGGCTGCGCTCGCACGGCGGTGGTCCGTCGACCTTCATCGACTTCGTCAACGCCCGGGAGTCGACAGTCGTGGTCCACTGGATCAACTACGACGGCCGTCGACAGCAGTACGCGGTTCTGCGCCCCGGGCAGTCCTACCGGCAGCAGACGTACGTCGGTCATCCGTGGGTCGTGGCCGATGAGCGAGGCCGAGGCTTGGTGTGCTTCGAGCCGGACCGGCGGACGCTGCGCGCGGTGATCCGGTAACTCCCTTGCCGGGCCCGACCGGCGGCTGCGACGCTCCGTCGGGTGATCGACAAGCCGGACATCGACGAGCGGACGCTGGCGGCCGAGGTCGCCGCCGCCTGGTCGGTGGACGTCGTCGACCTGGTGTTCATGCCGGTCGGACTCGACGGGCAGGCGTGGGCGTACCGGGTGGAGACGTCCGACGGCGGGCGCTGCTTCCTGAAGGTGCGGCGGGGCGACTTCACGCCGGCCGCCGTCCTGCTGCCCGGCTTCCTCCGGGCGCAGGGCCTTCGGCAGGTGGTCGCGCCGCTGGACCTTCCCGACGGTGGCGCCGGGCGCGGGTACGGAGACTATCGACTACTGCTCTACCCGTTCCACTACGGCGGCAGCCTGTGGGGGCGCGGCCTCACCGACCGCCAGTGGATCGAGTACGGCGAGTTCCTGGGCCGGCTGCACCGGGTCACGCCGAGCGCGGAGGTAGCAGCCGTCCTGCCGGCCGAGACCTACCGATCGGGTGCGGGCCAGCGGCTGCGGACCTTCGGCCGGCGGGCCGCGACGAGCGAGACCCTGGGCGCCTTCTGGAAGCGGTACGGCGCCGCGTTGCACCGGTTGGCGGAGACCGTCGACGACCTGGCGTCGCGCGTGACGCCGGGGCAGCACGTCATCTGCCACGCGGACATCCATCCGGGCAACCTCATCGCCGACGGCGACGGTCCCCTGCACGTCGTGGACTGGGACGCACCGATCCTCGCGCCGCGCGAGCGGGACCTGATGTTCGTCTACAGCACCGACTTCGGCGATCACCCGATCGACGCGCGCCGGGCCGAACTCTTCCGCGAAGGCTACGGACCGCTGGAGCCGGACCCGGTCCTGCTGAGTTACTACCGCGGTGAGCGGCACCTCGACGACGTCGCGGCGTTTCTGGGCAGCATCCTCGATCCGGAGGCCAGTGCGGAGTCCCGGGCCAACGATCTGCACTGGCTCACCCGTATCGCCGAGGCGGTCGCCGGCCCCGGGTACGCGTCCTGAGGTCGATGCGGAACGCTCAGCGGGGGTGGCATCGCCTGGAGTGCCTTCGCCCGGCTGACGATTACTCTGTCGCCCTGCATGATGGCTGACGCTGAGGGAGTGCCGGTGCACCAGAGCTCTCGGCCACGCGAAGGGACAGTCCGAGGTCTTTCCCTACCCGCGACGCTGGTCAACTTGCTGGAGCAGGGCCTTTGGCGAAACCCCGGTGCCGAGGTGCTCCAAGAGGTCATGCCATGGTTCAGAGATCCCCTGATGTTTCCCGGCAGTCTCGACCGGATGCGGTTCGAGAACGAAGCCTTGGATCTCTTCGCCGACGACGCACCGTTGTCGCAGCTCTTTCGAGTGACCCGCGGCAGCCGGATGAATCGCCCTTCCGATCTGCCGTGGCTGGATGCTGAGCGTGCGGTCCTCATCGCGGTCAACCGAGACCCCGGAGACGACGTCGCCCTCGCGCTCGACTACCGAACCGATGTCACCGACCCGAGGGTCGTCGCCAGTGACTTCTGGACCGACCCGAGCCGATGTTCCTGGCGGCTGGTGGCGCCCAGCTTCACGCAGCTCATGTCGATGCTCGGCCACACCTGACCGACGCGCACTACGGGTGCATCCGCTGCCGATCCCTTCCGCCCCACAAGCCCGAAGGCCCAACGACAAAGTCCAGCCCCGAACCCCAGAATCGACACGCGTCCGCCGACTGATCTGCGCCACGCGCCGGCCGGGCCGGGATCGTGCGGTTGGCTCGGTTGACGTGCGCCGACCGACGGAGGTGGTCCGCCCGATACCCTGCGTCGGTGATCCGACGGCCACCTCATAAGGCAAGCCGCTCACATGGGCTGGGTCGTGCCGCGGACGAGGCGAAAGAGGGGTGGAGGGCCGCCGGCCTGGATGAACTACACGTCATCTGGAACGACGCGGCCGACTACGGCGCTGATGGCGAGGCGCCCGAGGGCACTCCACTCGGCATCGTGCACCTTTCGTACCTGCTGCGCGTCTACAACTCAGCGATGGGTGGTGGCGTGGGCTTCGCTGTCGAGGTGAACGAGGCATTCCGTCTCAGACGAGCCGTGGACGCGATGCGGTACTTCGGATTGGCGGACCTCGCCGAGCTGGTCGTGGAGCTCATTGAGCACGACGTGGACACCGGCCACGTTGGGTCCAGGCATGATGATCTGGAGGCTGGCCTTCAAGGCGAGGTTCTGGAGAGAGCGTTCAGGATCAAAGCTGCCGAAAGGCCCGCCGATTTCGGCCTGGAATGACGAGGAAGGGCTGTGGCCCGCGGCGGAGCGCCCCGCGCAAAGGGACGACCCCCGTCGGGGGGAGACGGGGGTCGTCTTGTGGTTCGGCTCCGGGGGGGTCGAGCCGAACCGACTCAGCGGTTACGGGGGGTGCAACCGCCGAGGCCCATCGACGCCGGGTATGCGAACTCCCGCCGCGAGGACAAGCATGCCGCAGTCGACCCTTATACGTCGAGTGTTGTTCACTCCACGCAAAGCTAAATTCATCGATAGCTGCCTGTGACCGCCGTCACTCCACCGGGTGCTCATCGGCTTTCGCGACCCGGGCGGACGCCTCGACGCCTCTCGTCGGGCTAGACTTTCGCGCCGTGGGCCGCAGCGCCGCTTTCTTCGATCTCGACAAGACCGTCATCGCCAAGTCGAGCGCCCTGGCGTTCGGTCGGCCGTTCTACCGGGACGGGCTGATCACTCGGCGTGACGTGGTCAAGTCGGCGTACGCGCAGTTGATGTTCCGGCTGGGCGGCACCGACGAGCAGACCATGGCCCGCACCCGGGACTACCTCGCCACGCTCTGCAAGGGCTGGCCGGTGGAACAGGTCCGCCAGATCGTCGCGGAGACACTCCACGAACTGATCAACCCCTATGTGTACGCCGAGGCGGCAGCCCTCATCGAGGAGCACCAGGCCGCCGGGCGGGACGTGGTGCTGGTCTCCGCGTCCGGCGACGAGATGGTCCGGCCGATCGGTGAGCTGCTCGGGGTCACCGACGTGATCGCCACCCGGATGGGCGTGGTGGACGGCCGCTACAGCGGCGAGGTCGAGTTCTACGCCGCCGGCCCGAGCAAGGTCGAGGCGGTCAGCGAACTGGCTCTTGAGCGCGACTACGACCTGGCCGACTCGTACGCGTACTCCGACTCGTACTCCGATCGGCCGTTGCTGGAGTGCGTGGGGCATCCGACGGTGGTCAACCCGGACCGGGCGCTGCGCAAGCTGGCGGTGGAGAACGCGTGGCCGGTGCTGGAGTTCCGGCACCCGATCCCGCTGGGCCGCCGGCTGCGTGAGCGGCCGGCGGTGCCGGTCGCGGCGGCGGCACTCGGCGTGGGCGTCGGCGTGGCCATCGGCATCGCCTGGTACGGCCGGCACCGGCGCACCCGCGCCGCCGCACCCACCGCCTGACGCCTCGCGCCCGTCAGGACGCGGCGAGGATCTCGTCTCCGATCAGCGTGATCTGGTCGGCGCCGACCTCCACCGCCGTCATGTAGTGCCGCAGCCAGGAGCGCAGGCCGTCGGGCGTGCCGGTGGCGAACGCGCCGGCCGCGCCCACGTACTCCGGTTCGCGCTCGCGGTGACCGACGTCCACCGCGACCAGCCCGCGGGGGTCGAAACCGGTGGAGATCAGCACCAGCCGGGCGGCGGCGCGGGCCACCACCCCGGACGGGCCCGGGAACGGGCGCAGGTTCAGCAGCTCGCCGTGTACGACGGCGGCCAGCACCAGCGGTGGCACCTTGGTGCCGCCGGCGACCAGGGCGGCCAGGCCGTCGAGGCGGGCCGCGACCACCGGGTCGGCGACCGGCCGACCCAGTTCCTCCTCGGTCACCACGTCGCGGGCGGCGAGTACGTGCAGCCGGGCCATCACCTGCCGGGGGGCCTTCGGCCAGAGGTCGCTGAGGCCGGGCAGTGCCCCGGCGACCCGCAGCGCACCCTGGAGCACCGGGTCGGTGACGGTGCCGGCGCGTACCTCCTCGCGGTCGTGGACGCGGCCCTCCAGCGCGGCGCTGGCCACGGCGGAGCGGAGGCTGACCTCGGCGGCGACCTGGCCGCCCTGGCGGCGCAGCGCGCGGTGCCGGTGGGCCAGGTCGACCCGCTCGCGGGCCTGCTCGACGGCGGTGGCGACGTCGGCGAGCGCGAGCAGCGGGGCGAGCGGATCGGTGGTCACCCCGTCACGCTAGCGACCGCCGGGCCGGTATCCGCCTCCGCCCGCCGGGAAAGTGACGCCGTCGGCGTCGCGCGGTGCACTCGGCGCGGGGACGGGGCCGCTCGGCGCGCGGTGAGGGGCCGGGCGGTCGCGGCCGGGGTACGCCGGGACTAACCTTCCCCGCATCAGGAGACGCAGGTCACGCGACGAAGGAGTCACCGCATGAGCGAGGCATTGGCCAACTTGCTGAACGAGACGCGCCAGTTCCCGCCGCCGGCTGAACTCGCCGCGAACGCCAACGTGACCGCCGAGGCGTACGAGGAGGCGGCCGGTGACCGGCTGGCCTTCTGGGAGCGCCAGGCCGGCCGGCTGGCCTGGGCCCAGCCGTGGGAGCAGGTGCTCGACTGGTCGAACGCCCCGTTCGCGAAGTGGTTCACCGGGGGCAGGCTCAACGTGGCGTACAACTGCCTGGACCGGCACGTCGAGGCGGGCCTCGGCGACAAGGTGGCGATCCACTGGGAGGGCGAGCCGGGCGACACCCGTACGGTCACCTACGCCGACCTGCACCGGCTCACCTGTCAGGCGGCGAACGCGCTGACCGAGCTGGGCGTGACCGCCGGTGACCGGGTGGCGATCTACCTGCCGATGATCCCGGAGGCGGCGGTGGCGATGCTCGCGTGCGCCCGGATCGGCGCCACGCACAGCGTGGTGTTCGGCGGCTTCTCCGCCGACGCGCTCACCAACCGGATCCAGGACGCCAGCGCCAAGGTGGTGATCACCGCGGACGGCGGCTTCCGCCGGGGCAAGCCGTCGGCGCTCAAGCCGACCGTGGACGAGGCGGTGGCGAACTGCCCGTCGGTGGAGCACGTGCTGGTGGTCCGGCGTACCGGTGAGGAGGTCGCCTGGTCGGCGAAGGACCACTGGTGGCACGAGACGGTGGAGACGGCGTCGCCGGAGCACGAGGCGCAGGCGTTCGACGCCGAGCACCCGCTGTTCATCCTCTACACCAGCGGCACGACCGCCCGGCCGAAGGGCATCCTGCACACCACCGGCGGCTACCTGACCCAGACGTCGTACACCACGCACGCGGTGTTCGACCTGAAGCCGGAGACGGACGTCTACTGGTGCACCGCCGACATCGGCTGGGTGACCGGGCACTCCTACATCGTGTACGGCCCGCTCTCCAACGGCGCCACCCAGGTCATGTACGAGGGCACGCCGGACACCCCGCACAAGGGCCGGTTCTGGGAGGTCGTCGACAAGTACAAGGTGACCATCCTGTACACCGCGCCGACGCTGATCCGCACCATGATGAAGTGGGGCGAGGACATCCCGGCCGGGTACGACCTGTCGTCGCTGCGCCTGCTCGGCAGCGTCGGTGAGCCGATCAACCCGGAGGCGTGGATCTGGTACCGGCAGCATGTCGGCCGCGGCGAGCTGCCGGTGGTGGACACCTGGTGGCAGACCGAGACCGGCGCCATCATGATCTCGCCGCTGCCCGGCGTGACCGAGGCGAAGCCCGGCTCGGCGATGAGCCCGCTGCCCGGCATCGTCGCCGACGTCGTCGACGACCAGGGCCAGTCGGTGCCGAACGGCGGCGGCGGATACCTGGTGCTGAAGGAGCCGTGGCCGTCGATGCTGCGGACGATCTGGGGCGACGACAACCGGTTCCTGGAGACGTACTGGTCCCGGTTCGGCGCCGGCGCGAACACCGGCGACGAGTGGGTCTACTTCGCCGGTGACGGCGCGAAGAAGGACGACGACGGGCACATCTGGCTGCTCGGCCGGGTGGACGACGTGATGCTGGTGTCCGGCCACAACATCTCCACCACGGAGGTGGAGTCGGCGCTCGTCAGCCACCCGTCGGTGGCGGAGGCGGCGGTGGTGGGCGCGACCGACCCGACCACCGGCCAGGCGATCGTCGCGTTCGCCATCCCGCGCGGCAGCGCGGAGATCTCCGGTGACGCGGGCGAGCAGCTCATCGCCGAGCTGCGCAACCACGTGGCGAAGACGCTCGGCCCGATCGCCAAGCCGCGGCAGATCATGCTGGTGCCGGAGCTGCCGAAGACCCGCTCCGGCAAGATCATGCGCCGGCTGCTGCGGGACGTGGCGGAGAACCGGTCGCTCGGTGACGTGACCACGCTCCAGGACTCCTCGGTGATGGAGTTGATCTCGTCGGGGATGAGCGGCGGGAAGTCCGACGAGGACTGACGTCGACTGACGACGAGGGGGCGGGCCGCCGGGCGGTCCGCCCCCTCGTCGCATCCGGGATCCGCGCCGGTCGATCGGGGGATCCGGGACTGACCTGATCGGCCAGAGGGCCTGATCAACTCTGTCGATGTCGCTCGTCGTCGGTTACGTTCAGCCAGCCGGCGGATTTCGACGAGCGTCACTGAGACGGCCGGTCCCTCACCATTCCCTACGAACGGAGTGGCATGCTCCCCATGTCGCAGCACAGGGCACGGCGACGCTTACTCGTCGCACTGCCCGCCATCGCGCTCGCGGCCACGTCGCTGACCGTGACGGGCAGCGCGGCGGCTCAGCCGGCCCGGTCCGCACCGGTCACGATCGGGGCGGACGAGCACTACATCAACTACGCCGAGCCCGAGGTCCAGCCGGACACCGGCGGCAAGGAGGTCAAGGGCCGCGACGGCATCTTCTCCTCGCCGGCGGACGAGGCCCGCGCCTACGACCGCAAGTACGCCGGGGGCAACCCGATCGCGGCGCGCGAGCTGGCCAAGCTGGAGGCCAAGTCCATCCGGACCGGCCAGAGTCCTCGCAAGATCAAGAAGGCCAAGAGTACGCAGACCGCCAAGCTGCTGACGCTGCTCGTCGAGTTCAACGACAACGCCAACGACGACTTCACCAACGTGATGGTCCCGAAGACGGTGTTCGAGGACCGCACCTGCGTGCCCGGCACCGTGCAGAACGGGCCGCGGCACAACACGATCCCGAACCCGGCCACGCTGCCGCACAAGGACAACAACTCGATGTGGGTGCCGGACTTCTCGCCGGCCCACTACGACAAGATGCTGTACAGCAAGAAGGGCATCACCGAGCGGGTCCGCAAGGACCTGAAGGGGCCGGACGGCAAGCCGGGCATCAGCCTCGCCGGGCGGACCATGCACAACATGTACCTGGAGATGTCAAAGGGCGCGTACACCGTGGACGGGCAGGCCAGCCCGTGGATCACGGTGCCGCACTCGGAGGGCTGGTACGCCGCCTCGCGCTGCTTCCAGGACGAGAACGGCAACTGGGTCGCCGGGCGTGAGCAGTCGATGAACGGCCACCCGGACAACCCGCAGGGTGCCGGCCGGCTCGCCACCGACGCGATCGACGCGCTGGCCGCGTCCGACCCGGACTTCCCCTGGGCCGACTACGACATCGAGGACCAGAGCGACCGCGACGGTGACGGCAACTTCCACGAGCCGGACGGCGTGATCGACCACCTGGTGCTGGTGCACGCCAACCAGGGCAAGTCCCGGGGTGGCGGCGACGTCGGCATCTACTCGGTCTGGGCGCACTCCTCGACCGTTGCCGGTGGCTACACGATCCCGGGCACCAACCTGAAGGTGTCGAACTACATCGTGCAGCCGGAGGACGCCGGCGTCGGCGTCTTCGCCCACGAGTTCGGGCACGACCTGGGTCTGCCGGACCTCTACGACACGTCCGGCAACGCCGACTCCGACGTGGACTTCTGGGACCTGATGGCGTCCGGCTCGCACTCCGGTGAGATCTTCCAGGCGCTGCCCACGCACATGGGCCTCTGGGACAAGTGGGTGCTGGGCTGGGCCGAGCCGAAGACGTTCGGGCCGGGTGACCGGTCCAAGCTGGTCAACCTCGGGCAGACGTCGCGTACGCCGGTCGGCACCGAGGACGGCATCAAGATCGACCTGCCGGACAAGGTGATCTCACTGGCGACGCCGCACAGCGGCTCGAACATGTGGTACTCCGGCGCCGACCAGAACTGGGCCGACGTCAAGCTCAGCCGCACGGTGACCGTCCCGAACGCCGCGGACGCGAAGTTCTGGATGTGGAACAACTACGTCATCGAGGCGGACTGGGACTTCGGCTTCGTCGAGGTCTCCACCGACGGCGGCGCCACCTGGAGCGAGCAGAAGGTGTACGCCGAGGGCGGCGCGCTGGTCTCCACCAACGACGGCTATGCCGACCCGAACGGCCGCATGGTCGACTTCGGCAACAAGAAGTACGGCCTGACCGGCAGCACGAGCGGCTGGCGGCACGACTACGTCGACCTGTCGTCGTACGCCGGGCAGACCGTGCAGGTGCGGCTGCGTTACGCCACCGACGAGGCGTTCGTGGAGCGCGGCTGGTTCGCCGACGACTTCTCGGTGACCGGCGGCGGCGCCACCACCTGGAGCGACGACGTGGAGAGCGGCGCGGCGGGCTGGACCCAGACCGGCGGCACCTTCACCGACACCAGCGGCGCGGGTTGGTACATCGACTCGGGCACCCAGGTGAAGTCGCACTACTACCTGGCCGAGTGGCGTAACTTCGACGGCTTCGACAAGGGCCTGAAGTACACCTACGACACCGTCTACTCGCACGAGGCCTGGAAGGTCGACCGGATCGCGTACAACGCGCCGGGCATGCTGGTCTGGTACCGGGACACCCAGCTCGGCGACGTCAACCACGTCACCGCGCAGATGACCGCGCTGCCCAGCTACGGCGCCAAGGGCGGTCTGCTGATCGTCGACTCGCACAACGACCCGCTGCGCCGCAAGGGCGTCGCGGCCGAGAAGGACCCGTCGGTGCTGAAGAACCTGCCCAGCCGGCCGCAGTCCTCCAACGCCGCGTTCGGCCTGAAGCCGACGTACCCCTTCAAGGAGTGCCTGGAGGCGGCGGACGAGCCGTACAGCGAGTACTGCACGAAGTTCGGCCCGCAGGCTCCGGTGCGTGGCTTCACCGACGCCAAGGGCTGGTACCCGGGCATCGAGATCCGTGACGGCGCCGCGTACTCGCGGGACAACGACGCCTCGGTGGTCGTCCCGTCGCGGGGCAACCAGCAGTACACCACCCGGGTGGTGAACCCGGACGGCACTCCGGCGACGGACTACTACGGTTCGACGCTGGGTGGCGGGGCGATCGTGCTCGGCACCGGCAACCCGGGTGACGCGGGCGTCCAGTACGGCGTCTCGATCATCATCAAGCGGGCCGCCAAGGACAACTCGTACGCCCAGGTGTACGTGGTTCCGCCGCGCAACTGAACGGTACGGTCAAACCGGAACCGGAATGACCGAAAAATGATCTGAACGGTATCGATGGGGGAAGGGCCGGGAGCGTGAGCGCTCCCGGCCCTTCCGCGCGACGGCTTATCCATGACTGTCACTGCACTACATGATCCACGCATCGCTGCTGGTCAACGGCTCGGTGACGGCACGGCGTGTGACGGCGGAAAGCATCCCCAACAAAAAGTTGCTACAAATCGACGCACACATCTTCCCACCAGTCGCAGCAGTGTCTATGTTCACCCTTGGTCCCACTAGTGGGACGTTCCACCGGCCCGTACCCCCAGTTGGGCCGGTTCCCTCACACCGGAGGTACCACGTGCGCAAAGTCGCAGTGGGTCTGCTCGGGCTTTCGCTGACCGCGACGGGGCTGATGGCAGGCACGTCCGCCAGCGCCGCGCCGACGCCGAAGCTGCCGGCCGCCGCTCCGTCGGTGGCCGAGCCTGCGCAGGCTGAGCACGACCTGCCCAACCCGCTCGAGGAGAAGCGGCGCGCGCTGCGCCAGGAGGGCCTGAGCGAGGTCCTGTCCGGCAGGGCGAAGGCCGAGAAGATCAACGGCAGCACGGTCGTCAAGGTCGGCGAGCGCGCTGCCGGAGGCCCCTCGGCGGGCAGGTCCGCCAAGAGCACCAAGGCCGGCAAGGGTCCGGTCAAGGACCAGTACGTCGAACTCTCCCGCAAGCGGACCGACAAGATCTTCGTCATCCTCGCGGAGTTCGGCGACGAGCGGCACCCGAACTACCCGGACCAGGACACCGACCCGGACACCCCGGGCCCGTCCCGCTTCGACGGTCCGCTCCGCAACCAGATCCCGCAGCCCAACCGGGCGGTGGACAACTCCACCGTGTGGCAGGCCGACTACAGCGCCGACCACTACCGGCAGCTGTACTTCGGCACCAACCCGGGTGACGAGTCGCTGAAGCAGTACTACGAGGCCCAGTCCTCGGGTCGGTACAGCGTCGACGGCGAGGTCACCAACTGGGTGAAGGTTCGGTACAACGAGGCCCGCTACGGCCGCTCCGGCGGCTACCCGTGCGCCTCGAACGTCTGCACCAACACCTGGGCGCTGGTCCGCGACGCCGCCAACCAGTGGGTCGCCGACCAGAAGGCGCAGGGCCGCTCCGACGCGGAGATCGCCGCGGACGTCAAGGCGATGGACGAGTGGGACCGGTACGACTTCGACGGCGACGGCAACTTCAACGAGCCGGACGGCTACATCGACCACTTCCAGATCGTCCACGCCGGCGGCGACGAGGCCGACGGTGACCCGTACCAGGGTGAGGACGCCATCTGGAGCCACCGGTGGTACGCCTTCGCCAGCGACCAGGGCAACACCGGCCCGGAGAACTTCCCGGCCGGCGGCACCCAGATCGGCAACACCGGCGTCTGGATCGGTGACTACACCATCCAGCCGGAGAACGGTGGCCGGAGCGTCTTCTACCACGAGTACGGCCACGACCTCGGTCTGCCGGACGACTACAACGTGGTCAGCGGTGGGGACAACAACAACGAGCACTGGACCCTGATGGCCCAGAGCCGGCTCGGCGCCAAGAACGACGGCGGCATCGGCGAGCGCGGTGGCGACCTCGGCGCCTGGAACAAGCTCCAGCTCGGCTGGCTCGACTACGAGGTCGTCGTGGCCGGCCAGAAGCGCACCCTGGAGCTGGGCCCGCAGGAGTACAACTCCAACAAGGCCCAGGCCGCCGTGGTGGTGCTGCCGCAGCGGGAGTACACGTTCCAGAACGGCAAGCCGTTCGAGGGTACGAAGCAGTTCTTCTCGGGCAACGACGACGACCTGAACACCACGATGACGCGCACTGTCGACCTCACCGGGAAGACCAGCGCCGCGCTGTCGATGAAGGGTCGCTACAGCATCGAGGCGGACTACGACTACCTGTTCTTCGAGGCGTCCACCGACGGTGGCCAGACCTGGACCTCGCTGCCCGGTACGGCCAACGGCACCCCGCTGAAGGAGATCTCCCCCGGGCGCTACGCCCTGGACGGCTCCAGCAACAACCAGTGGGTCGACGTCAACATCCCGATGGACGCGGTCGCCGGCAACGTCGTGCAGTTCCGGCTCCGCTACCAGACGGACGGCGGTGTCTCCGAGGGCGGCTTCTACGGTGACGCGATCACCGTGACCGCCGACGGTCAGACCCTCCTCACCGACGGCGCCGAGGCCGGTGCGAACGGCTGGACCCTCAGCGGCTTCAGCATCGTCGAGGAGACCTACACCCGTAAGTTCGACAACTACTACATCGCCGGCAACCGGTCGTACGTCTCGTACGACAAGTACCTCAAGACCGGCCCGTACTTCTTCGGCTACGCGAACACCCGCCCGGACTACGTGGACCACTACGCGTACCAGGAGGGTCTGCTGATCTCCTACTGGAACCTCCGGTTCGCGGACAACGACACGTTCGCGCACCCGGGTGAGGGTCGGAACATGATCATCGACGCGCACCCGCGGCCGATCTACAACCTGACCGGGGCGCCCTGGCGGGCCCGCGTCCAGGTCTACGACGCGCCGTTCAGCCTGAAGAAGGCCGACTCGTTCACGCTGCACCTCAACAGCCAGCCGCAGTACATCCGCGGCCAGGCGGCGCAGCCGCTGTTCGACGACACCAAGCAGTACTGGTACCCGGAGCTGCCGAACCACGGCGTCAAGCTCCCGGCCACCGGCACCAAGATCAAGGTTCTGGAGCAGAACGGCACCTCGTTGAAGGTCCGCTTCTCCTGATCCACTGATCGACGCACCACACGATGCCCGGGCGGTTCACCCGCCCGGGCATCGCCCTTTCCGGGAACCCGGCGTACCCCGCCCGCGTCCCATCCGTGCGACACCCGCACCACGCTGCCGGCCGGCCCGCGACGGGCTGATCGCCGGCGCGGCCGAGACGGAGGATCCGTGTCCGACGACCACCAGCCGGCCGCGAGCGGCCCCGCCTCGCCCGCCGGTCGCCCCACCCCGCTGTCCGCGACCGACCTGCCGACGCTTCGGCGGCCCGCCGGGCCGCCGAAGACGCCGACCGACAACCGGCCGACAGGCGTCGTCGCCGGCTGGATCACCCGGGGCGGCTCCGGGCCGTGCTACGGGCTGATCGACGAGAACGGCACGGAGTACGCGGTGTACGGCCCGAACGCCGGTGAGCTGCGCAAGGGCGACCTGGTCACGCTGCGGCTCACCGCACGGGACCGTTCCGTCGACTGCGGACCGGGCATCCCCATGCGGATCATCGAGGAATGACAGCCCCGATGCGCGGTTCCGGGTGACCGCCCGGAGAAATCCCTGATCCTCGTCACCTGCGGGTCCGGTGGGCGAACGGCGGCCCTAGGCTGTGCCCCATGACCGACCAGCGCGGCGGACCCGTCGACGACTCCTGCGTCCTGCCCGAAGGGCCGTGGACGCACCGGTTCGTCGGCGCCAACGGCAGCCGGTTCCACGTCGTCGAGGCGGGCACCGGTCCGATGGTGCTCTTCCTGCACGGCTTCCCCGAATACTGGTACGCCTGGCACGAGATGCTGCCGGCGGTCGCCGACGCGGGCTTCCGGGCGGTCGCGGTCGACCTGCGCGGTTACGGCGCGAGCGACAAACCACCCCGGGGGTACGACGGCTACACGCTCGCCGCCGACGTCGCCGGCCTGATCCGCGCACTCGGTGAGCGGTCGGCCACCGTTGTCGGCACCGGCGCGGGCGGGCTGATCGGCTGGACCGCCGCCTCCTTCCACCCGACCCTGGTCCGGCGGCTCGTGGTGCTCGGCGCGCCGCACCCGCTGCGACTGCGCGCGGCCATCTTCGCCGACCCGCGCGGCCAGTTCACCTCGGCCACCGCGACCCTGAAGTTCCAGCTCCCCCGCTACGAGCACGTGCTGACCCGCGACGACGCCGCCGAGGTGGAGGAAATCCTGCGCCGGTGGGGCGGGCCGCGCTGGGTGTCCGGCCCCGACTTCGCCGACTACGCGCACTGCTGCCGGGTGGCGATGCAGATCCCGCAGGCCGCGTTCTGCGCGATGGAGGGCTACCGCTGGGCGTTCCGCTCGGTGCTGCGGCTGCACGGCTACCGCTTCGTGAAGCTGATGCAGAAGCCGCTGGTCACGCCGACCCTGCAACTGCACGGCGCCCTCGACCGGGCCTCGCTTCCCCGTACCGCTCAGGGCTCCGGCCGCTACGTCACCGCCCCGTACGAGTGGCGGCTGCTCGACGACGTGGGTCACTTCCCGCACGTGGAGGCACGCGAGCTGGTGCTCGGCGAGATCCTGCGCTGGGCGAAGTCCTGACTCAGACCCGCTGCTCGCCCAGGTCGGCCACCTCGGCCGCCGGCGCCCAGCCCTGGTAGACGCCGAAGTCGAACGCCTCCAGCCCCATCGCCTCGGCCACCGGCCAGCGCCCACCGGTGTACTCCAGCCGCAGCCACCCCTCGTGCTCGGCCAGCACGATGAACGGCTGTCCCTGCCAGGTGCAGGTGGTCCGCACGTACGCCAGATCGTCGACCTCGGCGGCCGGCACCACCCGGACGTACCGGCCGGGGCGTACCTCGGTGAATCCCTCGTCCGGGCCCGGCTGGTACAGGCGGATGTCGTCGCCGTCGGGGCTGGCCTGGTACTCCCGGCCCCGCCAGCGGGCCACGTAGCCGTCGCGGGTCACGCCTCGGCCGCCTTGCGCCACAGCAGCTCGTCGGTGTCCAGGACCGCGACCAGCCTGCTGTCGCCGTCCGCACCGACCCGCCACAGCTCGGCGCCGTGCGGGAGCCGGGCGCTGTCCACCTTGAACTCGGCGATCACGTCGCTGCTCTCCCCCGGCGCGAAGCCGTTGCCGCGGAACGGGGGCCGCTCGATCACCCAGCCCTCCATCGCCCGCATCGCCGCCTCGTTCGGGCCGCCGTACGGGATCCGGTAGAGGCTCGGCCGGTAGGCGGGCCAGCGCAGCAGGTAGATCTCCTCGTCGTCGGGGGAGAACGGCGAACCCGGGTGGCCGAGCCCGAGCGCGCCGTACAGCTCCGCCGGGGTACGCAGATGCGCCAGCTCCCCGGCCCGGTGCACGAACCCGGAGACCCGGTCGTAGCCACGCTCCAGGTAGTACGCGAGCTGGCTCGCCGCGATCACCTTCTGCATGGTCACCGGCCGGTTCGCGGCGATGGTGGGCGCCTCCGGGCGCTGTCGTTCCGCCGGCTGCGGCGCGGCGGCCGGCTCCGGGTCGTCGCCGAGGCCCACCTCGGCCGCCCAGTTGGCGAGCGCGAGGACCTGCTCCCCCGGGTACGTCGCACCGACCGGGCTGCCCGGGTTCACCCGGAACGACCAAGCCACGTCCGGCCATCTGCGGATGAGCTGCACGAACTTGACCCGTACCGTCTCGATCTGGCCCTCGGTGTGCTCGGCCAGGCGTTCCGGCGAGGTGTAGACCGAGACGCACCGCTCGCCGTCGACCTGGTCGGCGTGCCAGACGAAGCCGCTGTCGCCCGGCCGGCTGCCGGCGACCGAGTCGGGCGCGACCGGCAGCAGCACCCGGGCCAGCAGCAGGGTGGTGAGGAAACCGTCGGTGCTGCCGCTGCCCGCGGCGGCCAGCAGCTCCTCCTCGACGTCGTTCGCCGGTACGAACTCGGCGGCCGGCGGGTCGTCTGTCGTGGCGGGTGCCGCGGGCTCCGCCGTCGGCGGGGACAGCGCGACGGTGGCGTCGCTGGACGCGAACAGCGACGTGGTGACCGGTTCGTCGTCGCTTGTCGGCGGCTCGAAGAGGGAGACGGTCGGCTGCTCTGCCGGAGCGGGATCGGACAGCGGCGTGGTCGGTGCGGGGTCGAACAGCGAGACGGTCGGCTCGGCCGACGACGACGCGAACAGCGGTGCCGTGGCCTCCTCTGCGGGCGCCGACGACGCGAACAGCGGCGCCGTGGCCTCGCCTGCGGAGGACGACGGCTCGAACAGCGACGTGGTCGGCTCGGACGCCGAAGCAAGTGGCGCCGTCGGCTCGGCCTCAGCCGGCGACGTGGACAGCGGCGCGGTCGGCTCGCCCTCAGCCGGACCGGACAGCGGCGCTGTCGGCTCGGCCGGCACCCGGTCGAACAACGAGACCGTCGGCTCGGCCGACGACGACGCGAACAGCGGTGCCGTGGCCTCGCCTGCCGAGGACGACGGCTCGAACAGCGACGTCGTCGGCTCGGATGCCGACGCGAGCGACACCGTCGAGTCGTCGGGCTCCGAACTCCGGTCCGGCGCGCCGAGGTGGGTCGGCGCCGGCTCGGCGAGGTTCACCGTGTCGTCGGCGACCGGCCGGTCCACGGAGAGCGGCATCGTCGGGTCGGCGGTGCCGGCCCAGGGCGCACCCTCGGCCGGTTCCGCACGCACCGGGCTGGTCGGCTGCGCGGACCGGACCGGTTCCGGCTCGGTCAGGTCGCGGGCCTCGATGACGGTGCCCTCGATGACGATGGGTGTGAAGTCGCGGCGCGACGTGGGCGGCGCGGACACCGGTTCGGCGATCGACGGCGGCAGTTCCTCCACCGGCTCGTCGATCGTCTCCCACCGCGCGGTGTCGCCCTCCGTGCTGCCCGGCGCGGCTCCCCACCCGTCGGCAGTGGCCGGTCCGGCGTGCGCGGCGGCCGGTCCGGCCTGCGCCGCAGCGGCCGGTGCGGTGTGCGCAGCCGGGGCCGGGCCGGTGTGCCGCCGGGGCAGCGCCTCGGTCGCGTCCTCGGACGGGCGGGTCGGCCGGAACGCCTGGGTGGCCTCCTCCGACCGGGGCACGGTCGACGGCTCGTCCGTCCGTGTCGGGAAGGCCTGGGTCGGCCCCTCGCGTACCGGCTCGTTCAGCGGCCGCCGGCGCGGAAACGGCTGTCCGCCGGCGAACCGGGTCGGCGGGGCGGCACGCTCACCGGCCCGGCGCGACGGGTCCAGCGGCGACGGGCGACGGGCCGAGCGGCCGCCGGACGAGGGCTCGAAGAAGGAGCGGGCCGGCGGCGGAGCGGCGGCGGCCGGTGGCTCGTCGGCGGGTGCCGCCGGGGCGGCGGCGAACGGGTCCGGCTCGTCCGGGCGGCGGCGCAGGTCGGTGAGCCAGCCGTCGAGGGCGTCCGTGTCCGGCTCGGCGCCGGGAGCGGTCCGGCTCGGGACGTCGCCGGCCGGCCCTCGGCGGCGGGGCGGCATGGTGGGCAGCCGTCGCCCCAGGACCGAGGCGGCCCGCATCGGCACCGTGGGCGGCTCACCGGCCTCCGTCAGCCGCTCGTCCCGGCCGGGCGAACCGGCGAACGGCGGCACGGCCGGGGGCGGCATCGCGGGTGGCGGCACGGCCGGTGGCGGAACAGCGGCCGGCGGGACGGCGGCATGGGGCACCGGCGCGGGCGTGACGACGGCCGGGGGGACGGGGACGGCAGGCGGGCGGGGCGCGGCCTCGGGCACCGTGTTCCGGGCTCCCCGGGTGGCGTTCTCCACCCGTTCCAGCCGGGCGCGGGCACCCATGGTGCGGCCGGGGAGGCGGACGTCGCCCCGGGAGAGCTGAGCCACGTACCAGGCGGGCAGGTAGCCCTCGATCGGCAGGCCGGGATTGACCGCCAGCCACCACTCGGGGTTGGGCCAGCCGGCCGCCAGATCCGGGTAGGGGACGCGGCGGGTGGCACCCGCGTTCTCCCCCAGGCTCGCGCGCAGCGCGGCGACGGAGGTGAAGGCCAGGACGTGGGTACGACCCCCGGCGGTCCAGGTGCCCCACCCGGCGGACGGCCCGCTCGCGATCGGAAGCAGGAGATCGACGCGGGTCAGCACGCGGAAGTACTGCTGCTGGTCCTGCGCGCGCAGCGCATCCCGCATCGCCACCTCGGCCTCGGTGGCCGGCTCCCATCCGGTCACGGCCACCTCTCCTTCCGCGAACAGGCCACAGGCATCGCATACAACCTACAAGGTGGCGGCAAGATCAGGACTTCTGCCCATCGACGGGCGGCCCCGGAGTGAGCGAAGCGCTAACATCCCGTTCCGGAGCCGACACGCTACGGAGGTCGTCGATGTCTCGGCCAGTCGCGTACCCCGTCGTGGCCGCCCTGGCGACGCTCCTCGTCACCGGAGTTCCGGCCGCCGCGGCCGCAGCTCGCGCGCCGGCCGGCTGCGCCTCGCCGCCCGCGCCGGCCCGCCCGGTCGCGGACCAGCCGTGGCCGCAGCAGCGGTACGCCCCGGACCGGCTCACCCCGCTCGCGACGGGCGCCGGAGTCGTGGTCGCGGTCGTCGACTCGGGTGTGGACCGGTCCCATCCGCAGCTCGCCGGCCGCGTACTCGACGGCGCCGATTTCCTCGACGGCGGCGGGGACGGCACCCGGGACTGCGCCGGGCACGGCACCGGCGTGGCCAGCATCATCGCCGCCGCCCCGCAGCCCGGCGTCGCGTTCCGCGGCCTCGCGCCGGACGCGCGCATCCTGCCGGTACGGGTCAGCGAGCAGCAGGTGGTCGAGGGACGGGAGTCGGGGCGTACTGTCGACGCGGCCGGGTTCGCCCGGGCCATCCGCTGGGCCGTGGACCACGACGCCGACGTGCTGAACCTCTCGGTCGTCCTGTACGCGGACGACCCGGCGGTACGCGCCGCCGTCGCCTACGCGGTGCGCCGGGACGTGGTGGTGGTGGCCGCCGCCGGGAACCTGCACGACAACGGCGACCCCCGGCCCTACCCGGCGGCGTACGACGGGGTGCTCGGCGTCGGCGCGATCGGGCGTGACGGGACACGCTCCGCGTTCTCCCAGACCGGCTCGTACGTGGACGTGGTCGCCCCTGGTAGCGAGGTGCTGATGGCGGCGCCCCGGTCGGGGCATCAGCGGGCGGAGGGGACCAGCTACGCCACCCCGTTCGTGGCGGGTACGGCGGCGTTGCTGCGCCAGTACCGGCCCCGGCTGAGCGCGGACGAGGTGGCCGGGCGGATCGTGGCCGCCGCCGACCCCGCGCCGGGGCGGGACGCGGGCTACGGCGCGGGGGTGCTGAACCCGTACCGGGCGGTGACCGAGTCGGCCGGCGCGACGGATTCCCGTACCCGGCCGGGTGCCGCGCTTCCCGAGGACCGCCCGGATCCGGCCGCACTGGCCCGCCAGTCCCGCCGGGACTCGGCCCGGGACCGGGCGCTGCTGGCCGCCGCAGTGGCGGGCGGGGCGGTGGTGCTCGTGGCGGCGCTCGCCCTGGTGCTGCCGCGCGGCGCGCGGCGACGCTGGCGGGCGGCCGACCCGGCCGGCACTGTCGCGCCGAGATGACGGCGGTACAGATGCGAAGTCGCGCGGCCCGGGTCACCTGCCCGGGCCGCGCGGCGTCGGTTCACTGGAACAGGTTGGCGTTGCGCTTCTCGGTGTCGAGGTAGTCGGCTGCGGAATCCTCCACAGCGAGCTTGATGTCGCGCAGCATCGCCTGGAGGTCCTGCGAGGCGGCCCGCCACCGGGACTGCCGCACCTCGTACGCCTCGCGGGCCTCGCCGTTCCAGCTCGCCACCAGCGGGGCGGCGTCGCGTTCGAGCTGACCGAGCTGGCTCTCCAGGGTGGACAACGCCCGTTGGATGTCGGCGCCGGCCTGTTGCAGGGCGGCGAAGTTGACGACCAGCACACCGTGCTCCATGAGTTCGATCCTTCCGGTTGTCAGAGAGGCAGCTGGATGCCGCGGTTGGTGCCCGCCACCCGGCCGGCGGCCTCGGTGTCGGAGACGTCGTAGTGGCGGCCGGCGCTGCGGATCGCGGTGGCGGTCTCGCGCAGCGCCCGCTGAAGGGCGGCCTGATCCTGCGCCCACTGTTGCTTGACCTGCGCGAACGAGCGCCCACCGGCGCCCCGCCAGGCCTGCTGCAGCACCTCCAGCTCGGCCATCAGGCCGCTGAGCATGCTCTGGAGCGACTGGTCGACCTGCTCGAACTTCGCGGCGGTCTGCTGCATCACCGCGGCTTCTGCCTGGGTCTGGGACATCCCGGACGTCACCTCGTCTCCTCGGTCGTGGCTGGCCACCGTGTGACCACCGTGGACTCGTCGGCGGGGGCCCGGGGCCGGTGGAGGGGGAAGCCCGGCGGCGGCGGACACGCAACTCGACGATTTCGTCGCTGACGGTAGCCGTCCGACTTCGGTTCTGCTACCCCTTCGGGCTCCCCTGTGGACAACTCGGCCACTACGATGAGCCACGGCAGCGTCACGCGGAGGCCCGGCGAGGAGGTGCGGTGACCGCCAGTACGTCGGAGCGGCCCGCGGCCGTCCCGGTTCGAGCACCACAGTGGACGAGCCGGTCGGCAGCGCGGCTGCGCGCCGGTCAGATCGTGGCGACCCAGGTCGCGGTGGCGGCACTGGTAGCGGCCGCCGGTCGAGGTGTCGTGCCGACGGCCGTCTCGCTGCTGGCGGCGGCCCTGCTGCTGCCCGCCGCGTGGGTGCGGGTGCGCGGCCGCTGGCTGCACGAGTGGCTCGTCACCGCCGCCGCGTACCTGACCCGGCGCCGCGCCCTGCCGGCGACGGCCGAGCCGGCGGCGCTGCTGGAGTTGCTCCGGCCGGGCGCGGTGGTGGGCGCGACCGAGGCGTCCGGCGGCGCGGCGGTGGTGCACGACGCCGCCGGCCTGACCGCGCTGCTGGAGCTGGGCGACCCGGACGACCTGCTCGGCGACCACGCGCCCGAGCTGCCCACGCCCTTCGACCTGCTTCCACCGGCCGGCCCGGACGCCCCCGCGATCCGGTTGCAGCTGGTGTTCTCGGCGTCGCCCGCACCCGCGCCCGCCGTCGCGGGGGGCCCGGCGGGTACGTCGTACCGTCAGCTCACCGACGGCCGGGTGGCCGGGCGGACCCGGGTGGTGCTGGCCGTCCAGGTGCTGCGCGCCGACGGCTGGCCGGACGAGGATCTGCTGCGGGCGCTGTCCGGCACCTTGCGGCGGCTCGTCCGCCGGCTGGGCCCGCTCACCGCACGGCCGCTCGGCGGCGACGCGGCGCTGCGGGTGATCGCCGAACTGGCCCACCACGAGCCCGGCGCCCCGGTGCGGGAGACCTGGCCGCTGCTCGCCGTCGGTGGCTTGGCGCAGGCCACCTGGCGTCTGCGCCGGTGGCCGGATCCGCGCGGCGAGGCGGCCCGCGGGCTGGTGGGGCGGCTGCTCGCGCTGCCGGCCACCGCCACCACAGTCGCGCTCACCGCCGGTCCGCGCGTCGGCGCGACGCCGGTCCCGGCCGAGCTGGCGGTACGGGTGGCGGCCGGGAGCGCGGCCGAGCTGTCGACCGCGGAGCGCACGCTGCGCCGGGTCGCCGGTGACGTCGGCGGCGAACTGCGCCGGCTCGACGGTGAGCACCTGGCCGGGCTGGCCGCCACGCTGCCGCTGGCGGTGACCGGCGGAGTCGCGTCCCCGGCCGGTTCGCCTCCGCCCGCGCTGGACCTGCCGCCTGCCACCGCCGGCCTGATGGTGGGCGCGAACCGGCACGGCGCCGCGCTCACCGTCCGCCTGTTCCGTCCGGCCACGACCCGGGTGCTGCTCGTCGGCGGCGTCGCAGCGGCGCAACTGCTCGTGCTGCGGGCGCTGGCGCTCGGCGCGCGCGTGGTGGTGCAGACCGGTCGTCCCCGGTTCTGGGAGCCGTTCGTACGGGGTGTCGGGACGCTCGGTGGCGGCGTACCGCTGCTTCCGCCGGGTCGTCCGGTCGGCGGCGCGCCCGGTTCGCCGCTGCACCCGCTGCTGGTGGTGGTGGACGCCGGCCCGGTGCCGCCGGAGGCCGGCCCGGCCGCCGCCTGGCAGTCGGTCCTGCTGGTCCGCGACGAGCTGACCCCGGCCGACACGCAGGCGCTGGCCCGCGCGGACCTGGCGATCCTCCAGCCGCTCGACCCGGACGAAGCCGCGCTGGCGGGCGCGGCGCTGGGCCTGGGCGGCTCCGCGGAGTGGCTGACCCGGATCCGGGACGACATGGTGGCGGTGGTCAACCGGCGGGCCCTGCGCTGGGCGCTGCTCTCGCCCACGCCCGTCGAGTCGCAACTGGTCGGTCGCCCGGCCCGGCACTGACGAGCCGCGCCGCCGCGTACCAGGTCGAGCCTTCCCCTGGTGGTACGGCCGTGGCACGATCCCGGCCATGGATTTCCTGAAGGGTCTTCTGATTCGCGTGGGTTCGACGGCGGTGGCGTTCTGGCTCGCCACCCTGCTCATCCCGGGCATCTCGCTCGACTCCGACTCGGCCACCGAGACGGTGATCACGCTGGTGCTCGTCGCGGTCATCTTCGGCGTGGTGAACGCGGTGCTCCAGCCGATCATCAAGACCGTGGGGTGCGGCTTCTACCTGCTGACCCTCGGCCTGATCGCGCTCGTGGTGAACGGCCTGCTCTTCCTGCTCACCAGCTGGATCGCCGGTGAGGCCGGGCTGCCCTTCCACGTGGACGGGTTCTGGCCGGAGGCGGTGCTGGGCGCGCTGTTCGTCGGCATCGTCACCTGGATCCTCGGCGCCGTCCTCGACCGCGACTGACGCCGGACCCCGGCCGGTCGCCCCGGCGGCCGGCCGGGCTCACGAGGCCAGCAGGAGGGAATTGGCTGGCGAGAGGGCGGGGCGGTGGTACTAGCCTCGGCCGCGTGTTCACAGTGACCCGCGCGGACGGCTACGAGATCAGCACCGACCCGGACCGGATCGACCTGGACCGGGTGCATGACTGGCTCTCCACCGACGCGTACTGGGCGCTGGGGCGCGAGCGGGAGACTGTCGCGCGCGCGTTCGCCGGCTCGATCGGCTTCGGCGTCTACCGGCCGGGTGACGGCCGGCAGGTCGCTGTCGCCCGGGTGGTCACCGACGGGGCCACGTTCGCCTGGCTGTGCGACGTGTACGTGGACCCGGCCGAGCGGGGTGGCGGGCTGGGCACCTGGCTGACCGGCGCGGTCCGCGACCACCTGAACGAGCTGGGCGTACGCCGGATCCTGCTCGCCACGCTCGACGCGCACGGGGTCTACGCGAAGATCGGCTTCCGGCCGGTCGCGGCGGATCGGTGGATGGAGCTGGATCAGCGGGTGACGCCGGTCACCGATAAGGACCAAGAAAAGGATCCACCACTTACGGTGGAGCGGTGAACCAGCTCCGGCTCGGCTACCTGTACGGCGTCGGCGCGTACCTGATCTGGGGTTTCTTCCCGATCTACCTGAAGCTGCTGCGCCCGGCCGGGCCGGTGGAGATCCTCGCGCACCGGATCCTCTGGTCGGTGGCGTTCGTGGCGTTGCTGCTCGCCGCCACGCGGCATGCCGGCTTCCTGCGCAAGCTGGCCCGGCGGCCTCGGGCGCTCGCCGGCATCGGGCTCGCCGCCGCGCTGATCGCCGTCAACTGGGGCACGTACATCTACGGCGTGAACTCCGACCGGGTGGTGGAGACGGCGCTCGGCTACTTCATCAATCCGCTGGTGTCCGTGCTGTTCGGCGTGCTCGTGCTGCGGGAACGGCTGCGCCGGGCGCAGTGGGCGGCACTGGGCGTGGGCGCGCTCGCGGTGGCGGTGCTCACCGTCGACTACGGCCGCCTGCCCTGGCTGGCGCTCACCCTGGCGTTCAGCTTCGCCGGGTACGGGCTGGTCAAGAAGCGGCTCGCACTGCCCGCCACGGAAGGGTTGTTCGTCGAGTCGGCGGTGCTGGCACTGCCCGCGCTGGCGTACCTGGGGTGGCTGTCGGCGCGCGGCGACTCGACGTTCGGGCACGTGTCGGCCGGGCACACCGCGCTGCTGGTGCTGGCCGGGGCCGCCACCGCGATCCCGCTGCTGCTGTTCGCCGGGGCGGCGAACCGGCTGCCGCTGTCCACTGTCGGCATGCTGCAGTACCTCGCGCCGATCCTCCAGCTCGGCTGCGGTGTGCTGATCTTCCACGAGCCGATGCCGCCGGCCCGGCTGGCCGGTTTCGCCCTGGTCTGGCTCGCGCTGGTGGTCTTCACCGCCGACGCCCTGCGCCACTCCCACCGCACCCGCCAGGCCGCCCGCACCCACGCCGCCCCCACCCCCATCCCGTCTCGCTGATCTTGCACTTTCCGCCCCGGCGAAAGGGGTGAATCGCCCGTACCGAGGGCCACAAGTACAAGATCAACGGAGAGAAGGGCAGGGTCAGCGGAGGTCGTAGGCCAGGACGGGGGCGTTCGTTCCTCGGAGCAACTCCAGGCGGACCAGCTCCCCCTTCGTGAAGCGGGTGACGCCGGAGAAGCGCAGGTCGTCACCGGGGGCGGCGAGCCACGAGCCGATCTGCTCCGTCGCGCCGTCCGGGCCGTGCGCCACCAGCCGGAACGTGTACGCCTCCCGGTGCCCGGCCCGCCTGTCGTACCCGCAGTGCATGGTGACCTCGGTGCCCCACGGCGTCTCGGTCAGCCCCACCTCGGCGTGCACCGGCACCGTCCCGGCCACCGGCCGCATCGAGGCCAGCGCCACCGGCGGCTTGGACGGTTCGGCCGGCGACTGCACGAGCCCCACGCCGACGCCCGCCAGCACCGCGAGCGCGGCGGCGGCCAGCGTCGTCAGCGCGTACCGTCGGCGGGAGCGGGACCGCTCGCGGCGCTTGCGCTCGCGCGCGGCGTCGAGCAGCGCTGGTACCCGTGACGTCTCCGGCCCGACCTCCAGGAACTGCTCCAGCCCGGCCGGGTCGAGCCGGCCCAGGAGGCCGGGCAGCACGGCGATCTCGGCCACCGCCTCCCGGCACTGCGCGCACCCGGCCAGGTGCCGCTCGTAGGCGACCCGGTCCGCCGGGGCGAGGGCACCGAGCACGTACGCCCCGTCGTCGTGCGCGAACTCGCAGCCTGTCACCCGGTCACCCCCCATCTCGGCCAGCGCCAACCGTAGTGAGCGCAGCGCGTAGTGGGTACGCGACTTCACCGTCCCCGGTGGAACGCCCAGCCGCGCCGCCGCCTCCGCCACCGAACGCCCCTGGTAGAAGCACTCGACAAGCACTTCCCGATGGGTCGGGCTGAGCCGGTTGAGCGCCTCGGCGACGATCCACGCCTCCACCGCACGCTCCGTCTCGTCGACCGTCTCCGCCGTCTCGGGCAGTTCGTCCGTGTAGACCTCGCCGACCCGGGCAGAACGCCGCCGCCAGGCGTCGATGGCGAGGTTCCGCGCGGTGGTGAACAGCCAGGCGCGTACCGAGCCGCGCCGCGGGTCCAGCGACTCGGGGTGCCGCCAGGCGCGCAGCAGCGTCTCCTGCACCAGGTCCTCCGCGCGGGGCCGATCGCCGTTGACGAGCCGCAGGGCGTGCGCGTACAGCGCGTCGGCGTGCTCGTCGTGCAGCGCGCGCAGCAGTTGGGCGTCGTGGTCGCTGATGGCGGTACCTCGCTTCCGGCGGCGGGGAAACCGGCGATGCGTTCGCCCTTCCATACGTGCCGTGACGCCGAACGGTTCATCCGCAGGTCAACGCGGAGCTGTTCACGTCCGGTTCAGGTCCGGGCCGATCCCCGCTCACCGTGCCCTGGCAGCGTCCGGCGGGTGAGCGCCCGGGCCGTCTCGCCCGCGCGCCTTCCGACGTTGAGATCAGGAGGCTCCACCTCATGAGCGACCGGCCTCGCCTGCTTCCGCTGCTGGGTGGCACCCGCCACGGCAGCCGCGACGCGATGACCTGTCTGTACCGGTGCGGCAACGCGTGCGACCACCCGGTGCCGAACCCGACCGACAACCCGTACTTCGGCGACGTGGTCGGCACCGAGATCTCCCGGCGCGGCGTGGTCCGGGCCGGCGCGGTCGGCGCACTGGTGCTCGGCTTCGGCGGCGCCGCCGCGGGCGCGCTGGCCGGCGCCGCGCCGGCCGCCGCCGCACCCGCCGCACCGCCGGTTCCCGGCGGCGGCGAGGTGCCGCCCGCCGGCGCGGGCCGCCCTGGCAGCGGCGCGCTGACCTTCAAGCCGATCCCGCCGAACAAGCTCGACACCCTCGTGGTCCCCAACGGGTACGACCACTCCGTCGTGATCCGCTGGGGTGACGAGGTCGTGCCCGGCGCGCCCGCGTTCAGCCTGGGCCGGCAGACCGCCGCCGCCCAGTCCAAGCAGTTCGGCTACAACAACGACTTCGTCGGCGTGCTGCCGATCGACAGGCGGCGCGCGCTGCTCGTGGTCAACCACGAGTACACGAACGAGGACCTGATGTTCCCCGGCTTCACCGGCCAGGACGCGCTCACGGTGGAGCAGGTGCGGGTGGCGATGGCCGCGCACGGCATGTCCGTGGTCGAGCTGGAGCGGGTGGAGAACACCGGGCAGTGGCGGCCGGTACGGCGTGGCCGGCGCGAGTACAACCGGCGGGTCACCGCGCTCGCCACCAAGTTCGAGCTGACCGGCCCGGCCGCCGGCTCGGCGTGGCTGCGTACCGCCGCCGACCCGAAGGGCCGGACGGTGATCGGCACGCTCAACAACTGCGCCGGTGGCGTCACCCCGTGGGGCACCGTGCTCTCCGGCGAGGAGAACTTCAACCAGTACTTCGTCGGCGGCGACGGCGCGCCCGAGGAGCAGAAGCCGAAGCTGGCCCGGTACGGCATCCCGACCGACGTGCGCCACCCGAGCGGCAGCCGCAAGTGGGAGCGGGCGGACGAGCGCTTCGACCTGGCCAAGCACCCCAACGAGGCGAACCGGTTCGGCTGGGTCGTCGAGATCGACCCGTTCGACCCGCAGGCCAAGCCGCGCAAGCACACCGCGCTGGGCCGGTTCAAGCACGAGGGCGCGAACGTCATCGTGGCGCGCAACGGCCGGGTGGTCGCGTACATGGGCGACGACGAGCGCTTCGACTACCTCTACAAGTTCGTCTCGGACAAGAAGTTCATGCCGGGGCAGTCCTTGGTGGCGCGGCGGCACAACCTGACGCTGCTGGAGTCGGGCACGCTCTACGTGGCGAAGATCGAGGGCGACAGCCCGGCCGCCGAGATCGACGGTTCCGGCACGCTCCCGGCCGACGGCGGGTTCGGCGGCCGGGGCCGCTGGATCAAGCTGGTCAGCGGCAACCGCTCGTACGTCGACGGCATGACCGCCGCCGACGTGCTCACCTTCACCCGGCTGGCCGGGGACAAGGTCGGCGCCACCAAGATGGACCGCCCCGAGGACGTCGAGCCGAGCCTGCTCACCGGCAAGGTCTACGTGGCACTGACAAACAACAGCGACCGCGGCAAGGCCGGCAAGGCGCCCGCCGACGAGGCGAACCCGCGCAACAGCAACAGGCACGGGCAGATCCTGGAGCTGGTCGAGGACCGCGGCGACAACACCGCCGAGACCTTCGCCTGGTCGCTGCCGATCGTCTGCGGCGACCCGGCGGACGCCTCGACCTACTTCGCCGGGTACGACAAGACGAAGGTCTCGCCGATCTCCTGCCCGGACAACGTCGCCTTCGACGCCACCGGCAACCTGTGGATCTCGACCGACGGCAACGCGCTGGGCAGCAACGACGGCCTGTTCGCCACCGCCGTCGAGGGGCCGGAGCGGGGTCACCTGAAGCAGTTCCTCACCGTGCCGCTCGGCGCGGAGACCTGCGGCCCGTTCATCACCGGCGACAACCGCTCGGTCTTCGTGGCCGTGCAGCACCCCGGCGAGGTGTCCGGCGCGTCGGTGGAGAACCCGGCCTCCACCTGGCCGGACGGCGACTTCGCCAAGCCCGGCGTGGTGGTCACCTGGCGCCTCGACGGCGGCCCGGTCGGTAGCTGACCCACCCCCTGGGCGGTCCGGCGCTGGACCGCCCCGCGAGGGGCCGCCGACCCACCAGGTCGGCGGCCCCTCGTCGGTTGTGGGAGACGATCCGCAGGCGATCGGCCCGCGCGGCGAGTCAGTTCTCGGAGGCGATCCCGTCGGCGATGGCGCGCGCGGCGGTGAGCAGTTTGGCGCGGACCACCCGGGCCGAGGTCATCATCTCGCCGGCCGGCAGCGCGCACGCCAGCACCACCCGGCGCTCGATGTCCTTGTCCGGGCTGACCAGCACCGCGGCGCACGCCACGCCCTGCCGGAACTGCCCCAGCTCCAGCTGCATGCCGCGCCGGTCACCGGCGGCCAGGTCCGCCTCGAACGCCTCGACGGTGGTGAGGGTGGCCGTGGTGAACGGGCGCATGCCGTACTCGCGCAGGTAGCGGAAGCGCTGTTCGGTGGTGAGCGTGGCAAGGAGGCTCTTGCCCAGCGCGGTGGCGTGCGCGCCCTCGTCGAAGCCCGGCACCAGGTCTTCCATGTAGGGCGAGCGCGGCCCCTCGGCGGACGCGGTCACCGCCACCTGCCCGCCGACGAAACGGCCGAGGTAGTGGCTCCAGCCGGTGTCCGACGCCGCGCGGCGCAGCGCCTCACCGACCGCCGGCGGCCCCCGGAACGCGGTGACCAGCTCGCGGTAGCGGTCGGCCACCTCCAACCCCACGATGTACGTCCCGTCCTCGCGCCGGATCACGTAGCCCTCGTACGCGAGCGTGCGCACCAGGTGGTACGTGGTGGCGACGGTCAGCTCGCAGCGCCGGGCGATCTGCTTCACGGTGAGCCCTCTCGGCGCACGGCCGACCGACTCGAGCACTCGAAGCGCGCGAGACACGCTACGGATCAGGTCCGAAGGTTCCGCCAAGGGGTCGCGCACAACCACCTCCGCCGCCGGGGACTTACACCATATGAAAAACCGGCCGAGTGCGAAATGCCTGTTCGGATGGAGGATGCCAGAAGACCAGACACAGACAGTGTGTCGACGGACACGATGAGCAGCCAAAACGTCCGGCGTAAGGTGTGCTCGCGATGACTGAAACAGTTTCGCGAGCCGCCCCTCCGGCGTCCCGGCACGCCGTCACGGTCGGCGCCGGCGCCACCCTCACCACGATCGTGTGCGTCCTGCCCGTCTTCCTGGTCGGCGGTCTCGCCGTCCAGCTCGCTGACGAACTCCGCTTCAGCCCGGCCGGGCTGGGCCTGGCCGTCTCGATCTACTTCGGCGTGAGCGCGCTCGCCTCGGTGCCCTCCGGCGCCCTGGTCGAGCGCTTCGGCTCGGCCCCGGTCGCCCGGGCCGCCATCCTGCTCTCCGCCGCCTCACTGCTGGCGGTGGCCGGGCTGGCCCGGTCGTACCCGGTCCTGGTGGCCCTGCTGGCCCTCAGCGCCGCCGCAAACGCCCTCGGGCAGCTCGCCAGCAACGCCGCGCTGGCCGAGCACGTACCCGCCCACCGGCAGGGCCTCTCGTTCGGCGTGAAGCAGGCCGCCGTACCGGCCGCCACGCTGCTGGCCGGTCTGGCGGTCCCCACTGTCGCGCTCACCGCCGGCTGGCGCTGGGCCTTCGTGGCCGCCGCGGTGGCCGCGCTCGCCGTGCTGCCGGCCGTACCCCGGGCCGGACGGGACGGGCGGGCCCGCACCGCCTCCGGTCGCCGTCCGGGCGGCACCGGCCCGCTCGTGGTGATCGGGCTGGCCGCGACGCTGGCGGCCGCCGCGGCGAACGCCCTCGGCACGTTCCTGGTCGACTCGGCGGCGGCGCGGGGCCTCTCCCCCGGCCTGGCCGGCCTGACACTGACGCTGGGCAGTGTGGTGTGCGTGCTCGCCCGGGTCGGCGTCGGCTGGCTGGCCGACCGGCGCACCAGCGGGCACGTCGGGCTGATCGCCGGGATGCTGCTGACCGGATCGGTCGGCCTGATCCTGCTCGCGGTGGCCGGCTCGGCGCCGCTGGTAGCGGGCGTGGTGCTCGGCTTCGGTCTCGGCTGGGCCTGGCCGGGGCTGATGAACTTCGCCGTGGTCCGGCTCCACCCGCAGGCCCCGGCCGCCGCCACCTCGATCACCCAGACCGGGGTGTACGCGGGCGGCTGCCTCGGTCCGCTCGGCCTGGGCGCGCTCGCCGGAGCGGCGGGCTACCCGGCGATGTGGCTGACTGCCGCCACAGCGATGCTCCTGGCCGCCTTCCTGATGCTGCTGGGCGCCCGCCTCCTACGCCCCACCCCCACTCGCGCTCTCCCCTGACTGTCCGCACCGGCCCCGCCCCCATCGCGACGATCATGAGGTTGGCGGTGCGACACGCCGGGGCGGGCGACCGTCAACCTCATGATCGACGGGAGCCCGAGCGGGTGAGGGTGGGCGCGCGGGGATCAGCGCGGGGGTCAGCTGGTGCGGTCGGCGATGTAGTCGCAGAGGGACTCCAGCGCGCGACGCGCCGGACCCTCGGGCAGCGGAGCCAGCCGGGCGCGTGCGTCCTCGGCGTAGCTGCGCACCGTCTCCCGGGCACGCTTGAGCGCCGGCGACTCCCGCAGCAGGCCCAGCGCCTCGGCGTGCAGCGCGTCGTCCACCAGCGGGCCGGTGGCCAGGATCTCGCGCAGCCGTACGCTCGCCGCGTCCGCGTCGTCGGAGGCCATCGCGTAGAGCACCGGCAGGGTGGGTACGCCCTCGCGCAGGTCGGTGCCGGGTGTCTTGCCGGACTGGACCGACTCGCTGGCGATGTCCAGCAGGTCGTCGGAGAGCTGGAACGCGACACCGATGATCTCGCCGTACTCGGCCAGGGCCTCGACGTGCTCGGGCGCCGCACCGCCGAACATGCCGCCGAAGCGGGCCGAGGTGGCGATCAGCGAGCCGGTCTTCTCGGCGATCACGTGCAGGTAGTGCGCGACCGGGTCGGTGTCGCGCGGGCCGACCGTCTCGGCGATCTGGCCGTGCACCAGCCGGGCGAACGTGCGCGCCTGCAGGCGTACCGCCTCGGGGCCCAGGTCGGCGGCGATGTCCGCGGCCCGGGCGAAGAGGTAGTCGCCGACCAGGATGGCGACCGAGTTGGTCCAGCGGGAGTTGGCGCTCGGGGCGCCACGCCGCACGGCGGCCTCGTCCATCACGTCGTCGTGGTAGAGCGTCGCCAGGTGGGTGAGCTCCATCACCACGGCGGCGGGGACGACCTGGTCGGCCTCCGGGTCGCCGAACTGGGCGCCCAGCGCCACCAGCAGCGGACGGAACCGCTTGCCGCCGGCCTCGACCAGGTGCCGGGACGCCTCGGTCACCAGCGGATCGGCGCTCGCCACGCTCGCCCGCAGGCTCGTCTCGACCCGGTCGAGCACGCCCAGCACGGAGGCTTCGACGCGCGGGTCGGCGAGGTGCAGGCCGAGCGCGCCGAACTGACCTGAACGCTCGCCAGCCGGGTTCGCCACGTCCTCAACCATGCCACACCCGTTCGACCTGCTCGTCGACGGGGATACGGGCCGGGGGCCGGTACGCCACGGCGTACCGGCCCCCGGTGGGAACACCTCTGTCATCTGACGAATTCGGCGGCGCCGGTGGTCAGGTCGAGCAGCGGGCCGGGCACCACGCCGAGGACCAGCGTGGCGAGCACGCCGATGACCAGGGCGGCCGAGGTGAGCGCGCCGGGCACGGTCACCGTCGGCGTGGACTCGCCCGGCTCGGACAGCCACATCATCACCACGACCCGCAGGTACGGGAAGGCCAGCACCATGCTGGTCAGCACGCCGGCGATCACCAGCCACGCCTGGTTCGCCTCCAGGGCCGGGCCGAAGACCGCGAACTTGCTGGTGAAGCCGCTGGTCAGCGGGATACCGGCGAAGGCCAGCAGGATGAACGTGAAGATCGCCGCGAAGAACGGTGACCGGCGGCCCAGCCCGGCCCAGCGGGACAGGTGGGTGGCCTCCCCGTCGGCGTCACGCACAAGCGTCACCACCGCGAACGCGGCGAGCACCGAGAAGCCGTACGCGGCCAGGTAGAACATGGTGCCGGAGAGCCCCTCACGGCTGGGCGCCAGCACACCGACGAGCAGGTAACCGGCGTTCGCGATCGACGAGTACGCCAGCAGGCGCTTGATGTCGGTCTGGGTGACCGCCAGCACCGCGCCGACCAGCATGGTCAGCACCGCGATCGCGCCGAGCACCGGGGTGAAGTCCCAGGAGGCCCCGGCGAACGCCACGTGGAAGACGCGCAGCAGCGCACCGAACGCGGCGACCTTGGTGCAGGCCGCCATGAAGCCGGTGACCGGGGTCGGCGCGCCCTGGTAGACGTCCGGCGTCCAGACGTGGAACGGCGCGGCGGCGGCCTTGAACAGCAGGCCGATGGCGAGCAGCGCCATGCCGGCGAACAACAGCACCGGGCTGGACGGGGAGTCGGTGACCGCGGCGTGCACGGTGGCGAAGTCGACGCCGG
This sequence comes from Micromonospora sp. SYSU B005, assembly GCF_055362685.1. Taxonomy (NCBI): domain Bacteria; kingdom Bacillati; phylum Actinomycetota; class Actinomycetes; order Micromonosporales; family Micromonosporaceae; genus Micromonospora; species Micromonospora sp. SYSU B005. Next base: position 121,643 of record NZ_JAXCFU010000005.1, read on the forward strand.
CCGTACGGCCCGGGATCCCGGAGGTGAAGCCGTAGATCAGGGCGACACCGAACAGGAAGAACGCCGAGGCGTACGCACCGAGCATGAAGTACTTCAGCGCCGCCTCCTGGCTCAGCAGACGCCGGCGGCGGGCCAGCGCGCAGAGCAGGTAGAGCGGAAGCGAGAAGACCTCCAGCGCGACGAACATGGTCAGCAGGTCGTTCGCCGCCACGAAGATCAGCATCCCGCCGATCGCGAACGACATCAGCGGGTAGACCTCGGTGGCACCGCCGACGCCCTCGGCCTGTCGCCGGTCCTCGGCCGACTCGGCGGTGACCGCGGCGTGCGCTACGAACGCGCCGCCCCGCTCCACCGTGCGCTCGCCGACGAGCAGCAGCGCCATCACCGCGAGCACCAGGATGGCGCCCTGCAGGAACAGCGTCGGGCCGTCGATCGCGATGGCGCCGCCGATGGTGATCAGCCGGTCGTCGGAGTTCAGAATCACCATGACGATCGCGGCGAGCATCGCCACCAGGGCGAGCCCGAGTTGCACCGCGTTGCGCAGGCGGCGCGGCACGAACGCCTCGACCAGGACCCCGAGCAGCGCCGCGCCCAGCATGATCAGGATCGGAGCGAGCGCCGCGTAGTCGATCGACGGCAGCTTGAGCTCGGTCATTTTGCGGCCTCCTGGACGCTGCCGACCTCAGGGGCGGGGTCGGACTTGCCGACGTCCTGCATGGTCGCCTGGACGGCGGGATTGATGACATCGGTGACCGGCTTCGGGTAGAAGCCGAGCAGCACGATCAGCGCGATCAGCGGCGCGACGACCACCTTCTCGCGCAGCGTGAGGTCGCGTCGCATGCCCTCGACCTCGGTCAGCGCCGGGTTCAGCGTGCCCTGCGTGGTGCGCTGCACCATCCACAGCACGTACGCCGCCGCCAGGATGATGCCGAGCGTGGCGATCACCGCGACCGGCTTGTTGACGGTGAACGTGCCGATCAGCACCAGGAACTCGGAGACGAACGGTGCGGTGCCGGGTAGCGCCAGCGAGGCCAGACCGGCGAAGAACAGCACGCCGGCGAGCACCGGGACCAGCTTGCCCGCGCCACCGAAGTCGCTGATCAGCGCCGAGCCGCGCCGGGCGATCAGCATGCCGACCACGAGGAACAGCAGGCCGGTGGCCAGGCCGTGGTTGAGCATGTAGAGCACCGCACCGGTGCCGGCCTGGGTGGTGAACGCGAAGATGCCGACGCCGATGAACCCGAAATGCGCGATCGAGGTGTACGACACCAGCCGCTTCAGGTCGTTCTGGCCGACCGCCAGCAGCGCGGCGTAGATGATGCCGATGACGCCGAGCGCCAGCGCCCACGGCGCGAACCAGCGCGACGCCTCCGGGAACAGCGGGAGGCAGTAGCGCAGGATGCCGAACGTGCCGACCTTGTCCAGCACGCCGACCAGCAGCGCGGCGGCGCCGGCCGGGGCCGCGCCACCGGCGTCCGGCAGCCAGGTGTGGAACGGGAAGAACGGCGCCTTGATCGCGAAGGCCACGAAGAAGCCGAGGAACAGCCAGCGGGCCGTGTCGGTGGCGAACTCCGCCTGGCTCAGCGCCTGCCAGTCGAAGGTCTTCCCGCCGACCACCCAGAGGCCGATCACCGCGGCCAGCATGAACAGACCGCCGACCAGCGAGTAGAGGAAGAACTTCACCGCCGCGTACTGCCGCTGGTGGCCGCCGTAGCTGCCGATCAAAAAGTACATCGGCACCAGCATGACCTCGAAGAACACGTAGAACAGGAAGACGTCGGCGGCGGCGAAGACGCCGATCATCGTGCACTCGAGGACGAGCAGCAGCGCGAAGTACGCGGGCACCGAGCGCTTCGACGCCTCGGCGTCGTGCCAGGACGCCAGGATCACCAGCGGCACCAGGATCGCGATCAGCATCAGCATGACCAGCGCGATGCCGTCCACCTCGAAGGTGAAGCTCACGCCCCAGTTCGGGATCCACGGGTACGACTCGCGGAACTGGAACCGGTCACCACCGGCGGAGAAGGCGAACCACATCACCACCGAGAGCACCAGCACCAGCAGCGACCAGCCGAACGCCACCAGCTTGGCCAGGTCCGGGCGGCTGCGGGGCAGCAGTGCCACCACCAGGGCGCCGACCAGCGGCGCCACGGTCAGCACCGAGAGGAACGGGAAGTTGGACATTATTCGGCCTTACCTCCGTCGTGACTGCGTGGCCCGCCGGCGGGGGCGGCCGCGTTGAGGTCGATCACGCCAACCACCCCGCCTGCACCGCCAGGAACGCCGCCACCACGAGCAGCGCGCCGGTCAGGATCGAGGTCGCGTACGACCGCACGAAGCCGGTCTGGAGCCGCCGGAGCCGGCCCGAGCCCCCGCCCACGGCGGCGGCCAGGCCGTTGACCAGCCCGTCCACGCCCCGGTTGTCGAGGAACACCAGCGCCCGGGTGAGGAAGATGCCCGGCTTCTCGAAGACCGCCTCGTTGAAGGCGTCCGTGTAGAGGTTCCGGCGGGCGGCGGTGACCACCACGCCGGCCGGCTGCGGCTCGGTGGCCGTACCGGAGCGGAACAGGAACCAGGCCAGCCCGGCGCCCAGCACGGTGACCAGCAGCGACAGCGCGGTGAGCAGCCAGTGCGCCAGCACCGGCGCGTGCTCCCCGCTCTCGGCGGCGAGTCCGTTGGTGGCGGTGAGCCAGTCCGGCACGGAGGTGGCGAGCAGGAAGCCCGCGCCGACCGAGCCGATCGCCAGCAGGATCAGCGGGATGGTCATCAGCTTCGGCGACTCGTGCGGGTGCTCGATGTCCTCGGTCCAGCGCTTCGGCCCGTGGAAGGTGAGCACGAACAGCCGCGTCATGTAGAACGCGGTGAGCCCGGCGCCGAGCAGCGCGGCCATGCCGAACAGCCAGGCCGTCCAGCCCTCCCGCTCGAACGCGGCCACGATGATCGGCTCCTTGGAGAAGTAGCCGGAGAACGGGAACATGCCGATGATGGCGAGCCAGCCCATCATGAACGTCAGCCAGGTGACCTTCATGTACTTGGACAGCCCGCCGAAGCGGCGGATGTCCACCTGGTCGTTCATGCCGTGCATGACGGAGCCGGCGCCGAGGAACATGTTGGCCTTGAAGAAGCCGTGCGCCAGCAGGTGCACGATGGCCAGCGCGTACGCGCCACCGCCGAGACCGACGCCGAGGAACATGTAGCCGATCTGGCTCACCGTCGACCAGGCCAGCACGCGCTTGATGTCGTCCTTGGCCGCGCCGATGATGCAGCCCATCAGCAGCGTGAGCGCACCGACGCTGACCACCACGAGCTGGAGCGTCTCGTTGGCCGAGAAGATCGCGTTGGAGCGGGCGATCAGGTAGACGCCGGCGGTGACCATGGTGGCCGCGTGGATGAGCGCGGACACCGGGGTCGGGCCCTCCATCGCGTCCGGCAACCACGCCTGGAGCGGGAACTGACCGGACTTGCCGGCCGCGCCGAGCAGGAGCAGCAGGCCGAGCACCAGCACGGTGGTCGAGGTCATCGAGCCGACCCCGTTGAACACCTCGTCGTACTGGGTGGTGCCGAGCACGGCGAACATGATGAAGATGCCGATGGCCAGGCCGGCGTCGCCGACCCGGTTCATCAGGAACGCCTTCTTGCCGGCGGTGGCCGCGCTGGGCCGGCCGTACCAGAAGGAGATCAGCAGGTACGACGCCAGGCCGACGCCCTCCCAGCCGAAGTAGAGCATCACGTAGTTGTTGCCGAGCACCAGCAGGAGCATGGCGGCGACGAACAGGTTGAAGTACGCGAAGAACAGCCGCCGGCCCGCGTCGTGCGCCATGTACTCCACGGCGTAGAGGTGGATCAGGAAGCCCACCCCGGTGATCAGCAGGACGAAGACCGCGGCCAGCGGGTCGAAGAGCAGACCGAAGTCGACCTTCAGGTTGCCGACCGCCATGAAGTCCCAGAGGCTCAGCTCGACCTGCTTGTTCTCCAGCCCGCGCAGCTGGAGGAAGTAGGTGAGCCCGAGCACGAACGCGGCGCCGATGGCGCCCACGCCCAGCCAGTGGCCCCAGCGGTCGGCCCGCTTGCCGAGCAGCAGCAGGATCGCCGCGCTGACCAGCGGGATCGCCACCAGCAGCCAGACACTGCCCAGCATCCCGTCCGCCGTGGCGAAGGTGACGGCTTCGGCTGGCTCAGACTGGGCGATCGTCAGAATCTGTTCCACCACGAGCCCCTCAGTACTTCAGCAGGTTGGCGTCGTCGACGCTGGCCGAGCGCCGGGTCCGGAAGATCGCCATGATGATCGCGAGCCCGACCACGACCTCGGCCGCCGCGACCACCATCACGAAGAACGCCATGATCTGGCCGTTCAGGTCGCCGTTGATCCGGCTGAACGTGACCAGGGTCAGGTTGGCCGCGTTGAGCATCAGCTCGATGCACATGAACAGCACGATCGCGTTGCGCCGGACCAGCACGCCCACGGCGCCGATGGTGAACAGCACCGCCGCGAGGATGAGGTAGTAGTCCGGGGTCATTTTTCGGTCCCCTTCGGTGCGGTCTCCTCAGCCGTCAGCTCACGCACCGGCATGATCTCCGGGATGCTGCGGTCGGTCAGCCGGCCGTCGGGCAGACGGGCCGGGGTGGCCACCGAGGAGGACGTGGCGTAGACGCCCGGGCCGGGCTTCGGTCCGGGGTAGTTGCCGGGGCGGAACCGCGCCTTCATGGTGGCGATCTGGTCCATCCGGTCCGCCTTGCGCCGCTCCACGTGCGCCAGCACCATCGCGCCGACGGCGGCGGTGATCAGCAGCGCCGAGGTCAGCTCGAAGGCGAAGACGTACTTGGTGAACAGCAGCCGGGCGATGCCCTGGACGTTGCCCTCGCCGTTGGCCTCGTCGAGCCCGACCGGCTGGACGCCGTCGAGCGCGCGGTAGAGGCCGGTGCCCACCAGGCCGGCGAAGCCGAGCCCGAGGACCACGGCGGCGACCCGCTGGCCGCGCAGCGTCTCGATGAGCGAGTCGGACGCGTCCCGGCCGACGAGCATCAGCACGAACAGGAACAGCATCATGATCGCGCCGGTGTAGACGATGATCTGCACCATGCCGATGAACGGCCCGGCCTGGAGCACGTAGAACACGCCCAGGCAGAGCATGGTCAGCACCAGCCAGAGCGCGGAGTGGACCGCGTTGCGGGCCCACACCATGCCGACCGCGCCGAGCAGGGCCAGCGGGGCGAGGATCCAGAAGGTGACCTCCTCACCCCCGGACACCTGGCCGGCGGCGGCGAGCACCGTTGCCGAGGTCATGCCTTGCCTCCCTTGCCCGCCGCGGCGGCGGACCGCTGCTCGGCCTGCTCGGCGCCGGGGAAGGTCACGCCCGGGTGCTCCTCCACCTGGTACCGGCCGGGGCCCATCGGCGAGCGCTCGGCGCCGGCCGAGGTGCCCGGGTTGGTGAGCGCGCCGACGTAGTAGTCCTTCTCGCTGTCGCCCAGCCGCATCGGGTGCGGCGGCTGCTCCATGCCTTCGAGCAGCGGAGCGAGCAGCTGCTCCTTGGTGAAGATCAGGTCCTGCCGGTTGTCGCGGGCCAGCTCGTACTCGTTGCTCATGGTGAGCGAACGGGTCGGGCAGGCCTCGATGCAGAGCCCGCAGAAGATGCACCGGGCGTAGTTGATCTGGTAGGTGCTGGCGTACCGCTCACCCGGGGAGAAGCGCTGCTCCTCGGTGTTGTCGCCACCCTCCACATAGATCGCGTCGGCCGGGCAGGCCCAGGCGCACAGCTCGCAGCCGATGCACTTCTCCAGCCCGTCCGGGTGCCGGTTGAGGATGTGCCGCCCGTGGTAGCGCGGCGCCGAGACCGGCGGCTTGAACGGGTAGTCGGTGGTGACGACCTTCTTGAACATGTGCGAGAAGGTGACACCGAAGCCCTTGAACGTTCCGGTGATCGCGCCCACGTCACACCTCCCTGGAGTCCGGGCCGGCGACCACGTTGGCCGGCTCCCGCTCGGCGAGCACGCGCTTGGTACGCGGGCTCGGCGGAACCTGAAGATCCATCGGCGGCAACGGGAAGCTGCCGTACGGCCGGGTGTCCGCCTGCTCCTGCAGCGACGGCTTCGGCTCCTTCTTCCGCGACGGCCAGAAGAGCGTGGCCAGCAGCAGCACGCCCGCGCCGACGGCGGTGACGAGCAGCCGGTCCCGGGTCTGCCAGTCCTCGATCGAGCGCAGCCCGGCGAGCACCATGATCCAGACCAGGTTCAGCGGCAGCAGCACCTTCCAGCCGAACCGCATGAACTGGTCGTACCGGAGCCGGGGCAGCGTGCCGCGGAGCCAGACGAAGACGAACACCAGCATGATGACCTTGCCGAAGAACCACAGCATCGGCCACCAGCCGTCGTTGGCGCCCGACCAGATGGTGATCGGCCACGGCGCGTGCCAGCCGCCGAGGAACAGCGTCACGGTGAACGCCGACATGGTCACCATCGCGACGTACTCGCTGAGCATGAACAGCGCGAACTTCAGCGAGCTGTACTCGGTCTGGAAGCCGGCCACCAGCTCCGACTCCGCCTCGGGCAGGTCGAACGGCGCCCGGTTGGTCTCACCGACGATGGCGATGAAGAACATGATGAAGCTGGGCAGCAGCAGGATCGCGTACCAGCCGGGCGCGGCGAGGTCGAAGCCGCCGATGCTCAGCCGGGTGCCGTCGCCCTGCGCGGCGACGATCCCGCTCGTCGACATGGTGCCCGCGGTCATGAACACCGCGACCACGCTCAGGCCCATGGTGACCTCGTACGAGACCAGCTGGGCCGCCGAGCGCAGACCGCCGAGCAGCGGGTAGGTGGAGCCGCTGGCCCAGCCGCCGAGCACGATGCCGTACACGGCGAGCGAGGAGAAGGCCAGCACCACCAGCACCGCCACCGACACGTCGGTGACCTGCAGCGGCGTCCGGTGCCCGAAGATGCTCACCATCGGCCCGAACGGGATCACCGACAGCGCGGTGACCGCGCAGACCACGGAGATCACCGGGGCGAAGAAGTAGACGACCTTGTCGGCCTTGCGCGGGAGGATGTCCTCCTTGAAGGCCAGCTTCACGCCGTCGGCGAGCGTCTGGAGCAGACCGAACGGGCCGGCCTGGTTGGGGCCGGGCCGCACCGCCATGCGGCCGACGACCCGGCGCTCGAACCAGACGCCGAGCAGCGTGGCCGCCACGGCGACGACGAACGCGAACAGGATCTTGCCGAGGACCAGCCACCACGGGTCCTTGCCGAAGTCGGCAAGCGTCGGGTCCTGCGCCGCGAGGATGACGGGGTTCACTGCACCCACCTTTCGTTCCCGACTGCGGAGACGCTCACCACGTCGCCGGACGTCGCGCCGAGGCCGCGCCGCACGGTGGAGCCGGGTGAGTTGGTCGGCAGCCAGACGACGCCGTCGGGCATCTCGGTGATCGCCGCCGGCAGCGTGATCGCGCCGCGGTCGGTGCCCACCGTGACCGGGTCACCGTCGGCGACACCGAGCGCCTCGGCGGTGCCCTTGCCGAGCCGGACCACCGGCGGGCGGGCGGTGCCGGCGAGGTGCTCGTCGCCGTCGGTGAGGCTGCCCAGGTCGATCAGCTGGTGCCAGGTGGCGAGCACCGCCTCGCCCGGTCCGGGCTGCCGAACGGCGGCCGGCTCGACCGAGGGCGCCGACGGACGCTCGACCCGGGTGCGCGGCAGCGCGCCCAGCTCGCGCCGGATGCTCGGCACGTCACCGGTGCCCAGCCGCACGTCGAGCTGCGCGGCGAGCGCGTCGAGGATGCGGGCGTCGGTCATCGCGCCGGTGTCCAGCACCTTCTCGAACGTGCGCAGCCGGCCCTCCCAGTCCAGGAAGCTGCCGGCCTTCTCGACCACCGGCGCGACCGGCAGGACCACGTCGGCGCGGCGGGACACCGCGCTCATCCGCAGTTCCAGGCTGACCAGGAACGGCACCGCGTCCAGTGCGGACTCGGCCAGGCGCGGGTCGGCCAGGTCGGCCGGGTCGACGCCGGCCACCACCAGGGCGCCGATCTGGCCGTTCGCGGCGGCGGTGAGGATGCCGTCGGTGTCGCGGCCGGCCTGGCTGGGGATCACCCCGGCCGGGATGTCCCACGCCTCGCCCAGCTCCGCGCGCGCGGCCGGCTCGGTGACGACCCGGCCGCCGGGGAGCAGGTTGGGCAGGCAGCCCGCGTCGACAGCGCCGCGGTCACCCGCGCGCCGCGGCACCCAGACCAGCCGGGCACCGGTACGCCGGGCGACGTCCGCCGCCGCCGACAGGCCGCCCGGCACCTCGGCCAGGCGCTCGCCGACGATGAGGATCGCGCCGGGCTGACCCAGCGCCTCGGCCACCGTGGCGTGCTCGGCCAGCACGCCGGCCTCCTCGCCGGGCACCACCCGGGCCAGCTTGGCCCCGAGCTTCTCCAGGCCGCGCGTGGCGAACGGCGCGAGCGCGTACACGGTGAGCTTCTTCTTCAGGTACGCCTTGCGCAGCCGCAGGAAGAGGATCGGGCACTCCTCCTCCGGCTCCAGGCCGACGAGCACCACGGCGGGCGCGTTCTCCACGTCCGTGTAGGTCACGTCGGTGACCCCGGCGACGCTGCTGGCCAGGAAGTCGGCCTCCTCGCGGGAGACCGGGCGGGCCCGGAAGTCGATGTCGTTCGTGTGCAGCGCGATGCGGGCGAACTTCGCGTACGCGTAGGCGTCCTCGACTGTCAGCCGGCCGCCGGTCAGCACCGCCGTGCCGGTCGCGCCGTCGCGGGCCGCGCGCAGTCCTTCGGCGGCCCGGGTCAGCGCCTCGCTCCAGGACGCCTCGCGCAGCTCACCGGTCTTCTCGTCGCGCACCATCGGGGTGCTGATCCGGTCGAACGCGCGGGTGTACTGGAAGCCCCAGCGACCCTTGTCGCAGTTCCACTCCTCGTTCACCGCCGGGTCGTCGCCGGCCAGCCGGCGCAGCACCTTGCCGCGCCGCCAGTCGGTGCGCTGGGCGCAGCCGGCCGAGCAGTGCTCGCAGACGCTGGGCGTGGAGACCAGGTCGAACGGGCGGGCCCGGAACCGGTACTGCGCGCCGGTCAGCGCGCCCACCGGGCAGATCTGCACGGTGTTGCCGGAGAAGTAGGAGTTGAACGGGACGTCACCGGCGTCGCCGTCCTCGCCGTACTCCTCGTCCCGGTAGATGTTGATCTCCTCGTGCGAGGAGCGTCCCATCAGGTCGATGAACTTGTCGCCGGCGATCTCCTCGGAGAACCGGGTGCACCGCTGGCAGAGCACGCAGCGCTCGCGGTCGAGCAGCACCTGGGTGCTGATCGGCAGCGGCTTCGGGTACTCCCGCTTGTGCTCGTGGAACCGCGAGTCCGTCCGGCCGGTGGACATCGCCTGGTTCTGCAGCGGGCACTCGCCGCCCTTGTCGCACATCGGGCAGTCCAGGGGGTGGTTGAGGAGCAGCAGCTCCATCACCCCCTCCTGGGCCTTCTTGGCGACCGGGGAGGTGAGCTGCGTCCGCACCACCATGCCGTCGGCGACGGTCTGGGTGCAGGAGGCGACCGGCTTGCGCTGGCCCTCCACCTCCACCAGGCACTGCCGGCAGGCGCCGGCCGGGGCCAGCAGCGGGTGGTCGCAGAAGCGCGGGATCTCGGTGCCGAGCTGCTCGGCGACGCGGATCAGCAGCGCGCCCTTGGGCGCGGTGACCTCGACGCCGTCGATGGTCAGCGTGACGGTCTCGGTCTGCTTGGCTACGTCGGTCATCAGCGTCGCCTTCCAATCGCGACTGCGGGACTCGCAAGCTCGTTCCTCGCGCTCATCAGTGAGCTCCAACCAGAGACTTGTCGGAGAGCTTCGGCGCGGTACGTCCCTCGATGTAGTCGAGGTAGTCCTGCTTGAAGTACTTCAGCGACGAGGTCACCGAGCTGGTCGCGCCGTCACCCAGACCGCAGAACGAACGGCCGAGGATGTTGTCGCAGGTGTCGAGCAGGGTGTCCAGGTCCTCGTGGGTGCCCTGGCCGGCCAGGATGCGCCGGTAGACCCGGACCATCCAGTAGTTGCCCTCCCGGCACGGGGTGCACTTGCCGCACGACTCGTGGTGGTAGAACTCCAGCCACCGGTAGGTCGCGTACACCGGGCAGTCCTGGTCGGAGAAGATCTGCGTGGCGGTGGTGCCCAGGATCGAGCCGGCCGCCGCCACCCCCTCGAAGTCCAGCGGCACGTCCAGGTGCTCGGCGGTCAGCAGCGGCGTCGACGAGCCACCCGGGGTCCAGAACTTCAGGTTGTGCCCGGGCTTCATGCCGCCGGCCAGCTCGATCAGCTCGCGCAGGGTGATGCCCATCGAGCACTCGTACTGGCCGGGGTTGTCGATCCGGCCGGACAGCGAGTAGATCATCGGGCCGGACGACTTCTCCGTGCCCATCGTCTTCCACCAGTCCGCGCCACCGAGCACGATGTACGGCACGCTGGCGATGGTGCCGACGTTGTTGACGACGGTCGGGCTGGCGTACAGGCCGTGGGTCGCCGGGAACGGCGGACGCAGCCGGGGCTGGCCGCGGAAGCCCTCCAGCGAGTCCAGCAGCGCGGTCTCCTCACCGCAGATGTACGCCCCGGCGCCCGAGTGCACCACCAGGTCCAGGTCGAAGCCCGAGCCGAGGATGTTCCGGCCGAGGTAACCCTTGGCGTACGCCTCGTCGACGGCGCTGCGCAGCCGCCGGGCGGCGTGCACGGCCTCACCGCGGATGTAGATGTACGCCCGGTTGGCCCGGATCGCGTACGAGGCGATGATGACGCCCTCGACCAGCGAGTGCGGGTCGTGGGTCATCAGCGGCAGGTCCTTGCAGGTGCCCGGCTCGCCCTCGTCGGCGTTCACCACCAGGTAGTGCGGCTTCCCGTCGCCCTGCGGGATGAAGCCCCACTTGAGACCGGTCGGGAAGCCCGCGCCGCCCCGGCCACGCAGTCCGGAGTCCTTGACCAGCTGGATCAGGTCGTCCGGGTGCGCGTTGAGCGCCTTGCGCAGGGCGGCGTAGCCGTCCAGCTTCTCGTAGGTGCCGAGCCGCCACGCGTCCGGCGAGAGCCAGCGCTTGGTGAGCACCGGCGTGAGCTTGGCCAGCGTCTCCGGCCGAGGAGTGGTCACTTCCGGACCCCCGTTCCGCTCGCGTCCGCCGGGTCGGCGCCGTCCGCGCCCGTACCGGACTCCGCTTCCTTGAGGTTGCGTTCCTGCGCGCCGGCCGCGTCGCCGGCGGGCTTGCCGTCACCGGCCGGCGGGTTCGACGCCACGCCGGCCGCCTCCGCCGCCCGCGCGTCGCGCGGCGCCGGTGCCGGTCCGTCCACCGGGACCTTGGTGCCCGGGGCGTCCGGCGCCGGGGTGCTCGCGTCCGGCTGCCGGGTCTCGGCGGTACGCACCTGCGGCGACTTGGCGTCCGGCGCCTTCACGTCCGGCGCGGTGCTGCCGGTCGCCGCCTCCGGCTTGGCCGGCTCGGGCGCGGGGGCCGGCTTCGCGGCCTCGGCCTTCGCCTTCGCCTCGGCGGCGGCCCGGTCGGCCTCGGCCTTGCTGCGGATCGGGGTCTTCGGGTCGAAGCCCGGCACCGAGACGCCGTGCTGCTCGGCCAGGCGCAGACCGCGCAGGCTCGGCTCGCCCGGCCCGCCGTCGGCCACCGCGCCGTCACGCTCGTCGGCGAAACCGGCGAGCTGGACCGCCATCTCCTTGAGCGTGCACAGCCGCGCCCCGCGGGTCGGCATCGGCCGGCCGCCGGCACGCAGTTCCTCGACCACGTCGACAGCGGCCTGCGGCTCCACGTTGTCGAAGAAGTCGTAGTTGACTGTCATCACCGGGCCGTAGTCGCACGCCGCCAGGCACTCGGCGTGCTCCAGGGTGATCTTCCCGTCGGCGGTGGTCTCCTCGTGCCCGACGCCGAGGTGCTCGGCCAGGGTGTCGTAGACCTTCTGCCCGCCGAGCACGTCGCACATGGTGTTTGTGCAGACGCTCACCAGGTAGTCACCGGTCGGCTTGCGCTTGTACATGGTGTAGAAGGTGGCGACGGCGCCGACCTGGGCCTTGTTGAGCCCGAGCACCTCGGCGCAGAACTCGACACCGGCCGGGGAGACGTAGCCCTCCTCGGACTGGACCAGGTGCAGCAGCGGCAGCAGCGCCGAGCGGGACCGGTCCGCCGGGTACCGGGCGATGATCTCCCGGGCCCGGGCGCGAGTCGTTTCGGTAAAGCTCATCGGTCACAACCACCCATCACGGGGTCCAGCGAGGCGCCGCCGGCGATCACGTCGGCGATCAGGCCGCCCTCGGCCATCGCCGGGAGGGCCTGGAGGTTGACGAAGCTCGGCTCCCGGTAGTGCACCCGGTAGGGCCGGGTGCCGCCGTCGGACACCGCGTGCACGCCCAGCTCGCCGCGGGGCGACTCGATGCCGACGTACACCTGGCCCGGCGGAACCCGGAAGCCCTCGGTGACGAGCTTGAAGTGGTGGATCAGCGACTCCATCGACTGACCCATGATCTTGGCGACGTGCTCCAGCGAGTTGCCCATGCCGTCCACGCCGATGGCCAGCTGCGCCGGCCAGGCGATCTTCTTGTCGGACACCATCACCGGGCCGGGCTTCAGGCGGTCCAGCGCCTGCTCGATCAGCTTCAGCGACTCGCGGATCTCCGCCACCCGGACCAGGTAGCGGCCCCACACGTCACCGTCGGTGTGCGTCGGCACGTCGAACTCGTACGTCTCGTAACCGCAGTACGGCATCGTCTTGCGCAGGTCCCAGGCGAGACCCGCGGACCGCAGCACCGGGCCGGTGACGCCGAGCGCCATGCAGGCGGTCACGTCGAGCACCGCGACGTGCTGCGTACGCTCCAGCCAGATCGGCTGGCCGGACAGCAGGTTCTCGTACTCCTTGAGCCGCTTCGGCATCAGCTGGAGGAAGTCACGGATCTTGCGGATCGCGTCGTCCGGCACGTCCTGCGCCACACCGCCCGGCCGCACGTACGCGTGGTTCATCCGCAGGCCGGTGATGGTCTCGAAGATGTCGAGGACGTACTCCCGCTCGCGGAAGCCGTACAGCATCATGTTGATCGCGCCCAGCTCCATGGCGGTGGTCGCCAGCCAGACCAGGTGCGACGAGACCCGGTTGAGCTCCATCATCAGCACGCGGATGGTGGTGGCCCGCTCGGTGATGTCGTCGGTGATGCCGAGCAGCTTCTCCACCGCGAGCGCGTACGCCGTCTCGTTGAACAGCGGCGAGAGGTAGTCCATCCGGGTCACGAACGTCGAACCCTGGACCCAGTTGCGGTACTCCAGGTTCTTCTCGATGCCGGTGTGCAGGTAGCCGACGACCGAGCGGGCCTCGCGGACCGTCTCACCCTCCAGCTCCAGGACCAGCCGCAGCACGCCGTGGGTGGACGGGTGCTGCGGACCCATGTTGACGACGATCCGCTCGTCGTTGATCGGGTCCGTGCCGGAGACGACCTCGTCCCAGTCCCCGCCGGTGACGGTGAAGACCTTGCCCTCGGTCGTCTCGCGCTCGGTCGCGTAGTTCGACGTGGTCATTGGTACGACCTCCTACGGTCCGGCGGGGGGATCTCCGCACCCTTGTACTCGACGGGGACGCCGCCCAGCGGGTAGTCCTTGCGCTGCGGGTGCCCCTCCCAGTCGTCCGGCATGAGGATCCGGGTCAGGGCGGGGTGGCCGTCGAAGACGACGCCGAACATGTCGTACGTCTCCCGCTCCTGCCAGTCGGCGGTCGGGTAGACGGCGGTGACGCTCGGGACGTGCGGGTCCTCGACGGAGACCGCCACCTCCAGCCGGACGATACGGCGGTAGGTCATCGAGGTCAGGTGGTAGACCACGTGCAGGCGGCGCTCCTGCGCGCCCAGGTAGTCCACACCGGACACCGAGGAGCACAGCTCGAAGCGCAGCGCGAGGTCGTCGCGCATCACCTGGCAGACCTCGGCGATCCGCTCCGGGCGGACGTGCAGGGTCAGCTCGCCCCGGTCGACCACGACCTTCTCGATCGCGTCGCCGAAGTCCGGGTACGCCTCCTCCAGCGCGTCCCGCACCTCGTCGAAGTAGCTCCCGTACGGCCGGGCCGCCTCCTCGATGGGCTTGCGCGGGCGGACCAGGCCGCCGTAGCCGGAGACGTCACCGGTGCCCTGGTTGCCGAACATGCCCCGGCCGGCCGGGGCGGCCGGCGGGTACTCCGCCGGGGCGGTGGAGCTGGCACCGGCCGGGGTGGTGGGTACCGGCACCCCGCCGTCGTTGTTCTTGTCGTTGCTCATTTCGGGCCCCTATGCGACGCCTGAAGGTGGTTCTGCGCCTTCATCCAGTTCTCGATCCGCAGCTGCTCCTCACGCCCCTCGCGGACCGCCTTCGTCCACTCGGCACGCCGGGCCTTGTCGCTGCGGTACGACGAGGGCATCGAGCCGTACGGCACCACCGGCACGTCGCCGCGCGCCTGGCGGGCCTCCAGCATCTTGCGGCCGTTCGGGCCCAGCGGCTCGTGCATGATCTTCTCGCGCAGCTTGAGCACCGCGTCGATGAGCATCTCCGGCCGGGGCGGGCAGCCGGGGAGGTACATGTCGACCGGTACGACGTGGTCGACGCCCTGCACGATGGCGTAGTTGTTGAACATGCCGCCGCTGCTGGCGCAGACGCCCATCGAGATGACCCAGCGGGGCTCGGCCATCTGGTCGTAGATCTGGCGCAGGACCGGGGCCATCTTCTGGCTCACCCGGCCGGCCACGATCATCAGGTCCGCCTGGCGGGGCGAGGCGCGGAAGACCTCCATGCCCCAGCGGCCCATGTCGTAGTGCGGGCCGCCCGCCGCCATCATCTCGATGGCACAGCAGGCCAGACCGAACGTGGCGCCCCAGACCGAGGTCTTCCGCGTCCAGTTGACCAGCTTCTCGACGCTGGTGAGCAGGACGCCGGAGGGGAGCTTCTCCTCGATGCCCATCTGCTACCTCCTCAGTCCCAGTCCAGGCCGCCGCGACGCCAGACATAGGCGTACGCGACGAAGACCGCGACGATGAACAGGACCATCTCCACGAAGCCGAAGATCGGCAGGGCGTCGAAGGAGACCGCCCAGGGGTAGAGGAAGATGATCTCGATGTCGAAGACGATGAAGAGCATCGCCGTCAGGTAGAACTTGATCGGGAACCGGCCGCCGCCGACCGGCTGCGGGCTCGGCTCGATGCCACACTCGTACGCCTCGAGCTTGGCCTTGTTCAGACGCCGCGGGCCGGCGAGTCGGGCAGCGGCCACGGAGAACAGCGCGAACGCCGCAGCGAGGGCGAACAGCCCGATGATGGGTGCGTAAGGAGAGAGCGTCATCGTTGTCCCCTGCTCGTCCTTCCCTGACCTCGGTGGTTGGCCAAAATCACACTATTCACGTCCCTCACGACCTCGGTCGGCGGGGTCGATCTCTGTCCGGCCCGTGGGCGTTCCGCCTCGGGCCGGTCGTCTCCTACACGGCCGGGGCCACCTTCGTCATCGCGTTGATGACCCGGTCCATCGCGTCCCCGCCGCGCGGGTCGGTCAGGTTGGCCAGCAGCTTGAGCACGAAGCGCATGAGCATCGGGTGCGGCATGCCGTGCTTGGTCGCCATCCGCATGATCTCGGGGCGGCCGATGAGCTTCACGAAGACGCCGCCGAGCCGGTAGTAGCCGCCGAAGCGGGCCTTCAGCTCCTGCGGGTACGCCATCAGCGCCCGCTCCCGCTCCGCGCCGGCCGGGCGGGCCAGCGCCTGCACCACGACCTCCGCAGCCATCTCGCCCGACTCCATCGCGTACGCGATGCCCTCGCCGTTGAACGGGTTGACCATGCCGCCGGAGTCACCGACCAGCAGCACACCGCGGGTGTAGTGCGGGACGCGGTTGAAGCCCATCGGCAGCGCGGCGCCGAGGATCGGACCCTCCGCGTTGGACTCGTCGGTCATCCCCCAGTCCTCGGGGGTGTTCGCGAGCCAGTCGGTGAGCAGCTTGCGGTAGTTCGTCTTGCCGAACGCCGAGGAGGAGTTCAGCACGCCCAGGCCGACGTTCACCCGGCCGTCACCGAGGCCGAAGATCCAGCCGTAGCCGGGCAGCAGCGCGTCGCTGCCCTTGGCCCGCAGCTCCAGCCAGGACTCCAGGTAGTCGTCGTCGTGCTTGGCGGGCGAGCGGTAGTAGCGGCGGACGGCCACGCCGATCGGGCGGTCCTCCCGCTTGGCGAGCCCGAGCGCGAGCGGGAAGCGGCCGGAGACGCCGTCGGCGGCGACCACGAGCGGCGCGTGGAACGTGGCGGGTTCCTTGTCCGGGCCGACCTCGGCCTGCACGCCGATCACCCGGTCGTCGGCGCCGAGCACCGGCCCGAGGACGTTGACGCTGGTCTGCAGCTTCGCCCCGGCGGCGACCGCACGCTGGGCGAGCAGGTCGTCGAAGTCGAGCCGGGTGCGCACCAGGCCGTAGTTGGGGAAGCTGGCCAGGTCGGGCCAGTCCAGTTCCAGGCGTATGCCGCCGCCGATCACCCGGAGGCCCTTGTTGTGCAGCCAGCCCGCCTCGGGCGAGGTGTCCACGCCCATCCGGATCAGCTGCCGCACGGCGCGGGGCGTGAGCCCGTCGCCGCAGACCTTCTCCCGGGGAAACTCCGTCTTCTCCAGCAGCAGCACGCGTACGCCGTGCCGCGCCAGGTGGTACGCCGTGGCCGATCCTCCGGGACCGGCGCCCACGACGATGACGTCGGCGTCGTTCTCCACCGCGGTCATCCGCGCCTCCTCCCGCATGCTCGTGAAATGCTTCACAAGCCGATCCGGTTGGAGTCTATGACCGGCGTTACACCAGTACGCGCTGAGGGGGGCCTAACTTCGCGGAAACGCGCCGGTAAGAGCGTCGAGACCGGTCAGGGGCGCGCCTGCGCGGCCGGTCCGAGCCCGGCGTCGAGGCGGATGGCCTCGGGCAGATGGTCGCGCAACGCGCCACCGGCGGCCCGGTCCAGCGCGGCGAGCACCTCGGCGACGACCTGCCGGACATCTGCGGGATCCGCGCCGGCCAGCTCGCGGAGCTGCGCGATCAGCTCGGCGGCGTCGTCGCCGGTGGCGGCCTGGTCTGGTCCCGTCATGGGGGCGAGCCTACGGGACAAAGTAGACCAAAATCGGATATTCACGAAATGACCAGCGTCGGCTGGTCGGACGGTCAGTTTCGGACGGCCCGGTGCAGCGCCACGACGCCGCCGGTCAGGTTGCGCCACGCCACCCGGCCCCAGCCGGCCGCGCCGATCCGCGCGGCCAGCGCCGCCTGGTCCGGCCAGGCCCGGATCGACTCCGCGAGATAGACGTAGGCGTCCGGGTTGCTCGACACCGCGCGGGCCACCGCCGGCAACGACCGCATCAGGTACGACAGGTAGACCGTGCGGAACGCCGGGTTCACCGGAGTGCTGAACTCGCAGACCACCAGCCGCCCGCCCGGCCGCGTCACCCGGGCCAGCTCGGCCAGCGCCGCGTCGGTGTCGTTGACGTTGCGCAGCGCGAAGGAGATGGTCACCGCGTCGAAGCTGGCGTCGGCGAACGGCAACCGCAGCGCGTCCCCGGCCAGCAGCGGCACCGACGGGCGGGTGCGCTTGCCGGCGTACAGCATGCCCAGCGACAGGTCCGCGCCGACCGCGTACGCCCCGGAGTGGGCCAGTTCCTCGGTCGACACACCGGTGCCGGCGCCCACGTCCAGCACCCGCTCACCCGGGCGCAGCCCGAGCGCCGCCCGGGTGGCCCGCCGCCACGACCGGTCCTGACCGAACGAGAGCACGGTGTTCGTCAGGTCGTAGCGGGCGGCGACGCCGTCGAACATCGCGGCGACCTCGTGCGGCTGCTTGTCCAGGCTGGCGCGCTGGCCCTGCGGGGTACGGCTCACCCCTCCACTCTGCCAGCCGCGCCGCCCCCGCCTCCCCCCGGGTCAGTCGCCGGTGCGCTCCTTCATCGATCCCGGCAGACGGCAGGGGCGGGATGGTCACCCATCCCGCCCCTGCCGCGGTGCGTTATATGAACGGCCCTCATGGGCCGATGGAGGACGACGGTCCGACGGACGCCGCAAGCGTAATGGCGTCGTCGGCTCACCGGGCCGTGCTCGACCGGGTCGCCGCCGACCTGTTACCTGCCTGCTAGCGGCCCGGATCGGTGGTGTCGCGCGGGCAGGCTAGCCGCCGGTGATCACGCAGGTGAAGACCTCTGGCGCAAGCTTCACCGGAAACGGGCGGAGCTCCGGCCGCACGACGGACACCGACCGGCCGAACGGCGGAACCCGGTCAGTTGACCTCGACCAGCGGCAGCGACTTCCCGGCGCCGCCGCCGGGCAGGGCGATCGACGAGAAGTGCGAGACGACGCGGTCGTCGCTCGGGTCGTCGGCCGGCGTGTGGTGCACCGCGAGCCGGTTGTAGAGCGTGTCCCGCTGGGCCGGGATCCGGTCGGCCGACCGGATCATGCCGATCAGCTCGTGCAGGTTCGACCGGTGCCGGGCACCGGCCGAGGAGATGACGTTCTCCTCCAGCATGATCGAGCCGAGGTCGTCCACGCCCATGTGCAACGCGAGCTGCCCGACGTCCTTGCCGGTGGTCAGCCAGGACGCCTGCAGGTGCGGGACCGTCTCGAAGAACAGGCGGGCCACCGCGACCAGGCGCAGGTATTCCATCGTGGTCGCCTGGGTGCGGCCCTTCAGGTGGTTGTTCTCCGGCTGGTACGTCCACGGGATGAAGGCCCGGAAACCGCCGGTGCGGTCCTGCACGTCGCGGATCATCCGCAGGTGCTCGATGCGCTCGGCGTTGGTCTCGCCGGTGCCCATCATCATGGTGGCCGTCGACTCCAGGCCCTGCCGGTGCGCCAGCTCCATGACCTCCAGCCAGCGCGCGCCGGACTCCTTCAGCGGCGCGATCGCCTTACGCGGCCGGTCCGGCAGCATCTCGGCGCCGGCACCGGCGATCGAGTCCAGCCCGGCGGCCTTGATCCGGGCGATGGCCTCGTCCAGGCTCACGCCGGAGACCTTCGCCATGTGCAGGATCTCGCTCGGGCCGATCGAGTGGATCGCGAGCTGCGGGTACGCCTTCTTGACCGAGGAGAACAGCTCCTCGTAGTACTCGACGCCGTAGTCCGGGTGGTGCCCGCCCTGAAGCATGACCTGGGTGGCGCCCAGCTCGACCGCCTCGCCGCAACGGCGCAGGATCTCCTCGGTCGGGTGGGTCCAGCCCTCCTTGTGCTTGGGGGCCCGGTAGAACGCGCAGAACTTGCACGCCGTCACGCAGACGTTCGTGTAGTTGATGTTGCGGTCGATGAGGTACGTGACGATGTTGTCCGGGTAGCGGCGCCGCCGTACCGCGTCGGCCGCCTCGCCCAGCGCGTGGAAGGGCGCGTCGGTGTAGAGCAGCAGCGCCTCCTCGGGCGTGATCCGCCCGCCGTCCGCGCCGCGTTGCAGGATGTCGTCGATCTCCCGGTTCGCCGTCACATCCCCGAGCGTACGTCGCGGGCCCGACGGCGGGAAACGCCACTCCTCACCCGGTGACGAGAGACCCACCCGGTCAGGGCATGCCCGGACTGGCCACCGGCAGCCCGATCGCCTTGGCCGCCTCCAGCAGCCGCTTGTCGTACGTGACGAACGCGACGAACTCGGCCGCCGCCTGCCGGGCCAGGACCTCGGCGGTGGCGAGGTGGACGGCGTCGAGGCTGCGCAGCATCGCCTCCGGGTACGCGCCCGCGGTCGCCCGGACCGTGGCGTCGATCTCGACCCGGTAGAGACGTCCCAGCACCGAGGGGACGCCGACCAGCGCCTGTGGTGCGGCACGACGCAAGGCCCGTGGCACCTCCACCTCGACGAGAGCCGACGACACCAGGGCGGTGCCGGCGCGCTCGTTCAGCCAGCCGAGCAGATCCGGCGTCTCCGCCTCCCGCCGCAGCATCTTGATGACCGCCGCCGAGTCGAGGTAGATCACCAGCGCTCCTCGTCGCGCGCCTCGATCAGGGCGGCTGCGGCGTCCACCGTGGGATCCCCGAGCACCGGCGGCATCGGGACCGGGCCGGTCGTGGTCGGGGCCGTGGCCCGGCCCTCGGCCACCAACCGGCCGAGGAGCGCGTCGCCGGCCAGCACCGGGACGAGACGGGCGATCGGCTCACCCCGATCGGTCACCTCGACCGTCTCACCGGCGCGCACCCGCGCCAGCACCCGGCTGGTGTGCTGGTTCAACTCCCGGACGGCGATCTGCTCCATGAGCCAAGTGTAGGACGCAACGTTCTACGCGTCACGGATGGTGGTCGACCCGAAACGCCACCGCGGGAAGCGGAGCGCTGGCGTCGCCCGCCTAAGCTCTCGGCGTGTCAGTCGTATCTCCCCCGCCCACCCCCGTACGCGTGGCCGGCGCCCGCTCCGCCCTCTGGTCCCTCATCATGACCGCCGTGCTCGTCGGCTTCGGCCTCGCTGTGATCGCGGTCAGCGCGGTGGTCGGCCACCTCACCGTGGGACTGCCGATCGCGGTGCCGATCTCTGTCGCCCTGGCCGGCTGCCTCGCCTTCGCGGTCGGCCTGCGCCTGCTGCACCGGGGCTGGTGGCTGACCCTCCTGTCGGTGCTGCCGGCCCTGTTCGTGCTGGTGGGCACCGTGCAGCTCGCGCCGGAGTCGGTCCTTCGGGAGCGCGGCGTCGCCCAGCAGGTGACCATCACCGACGTGGAGACCGCCGGCAAGCGGCACGAGTTCGCCCTCCAGGGCGACACCGGCCGGCTCGACGAGCCGCTGGTCTACCGGGGCAGCTCCCCCGGCTACCGGGTCGGCCAGCGGCTGACGGTGCTCGTCGACCCGCGGGGCGAGGTGGAACTGGCCGACGCGCGGGACGTGGACCCGGACGGGAAGCGGGGCATGCTCGTGCTCGGCGCGGCGGGATGGACCCTGTTCGCGCTGGTCGGCGGGTGGCGCGGCCACGTCAGCCGGGCCCGTGGCCGCGCCGCCACGGCACCGCCGGTGGTGTTCTGACCGGCGGCGCCGCTAGGCGTCGTAGTCGACAGTGAGTTCGTCGGTGACCGGGCTGGACTGGCAGGTCAGCACGTAACCGGCGGCGACCTCGTCGGGCTCCAGCGCGTAGTTGCGCGCCATCGTCACCTCACCGGACGTCACCTTGGCCCGGCAGGTCGAGCACACCCCGCCCTTGCAGGCGTACGGCAACTCGCCGCGCACCCGCAGCGCCGCGTCGAGCACCCGCTCGTCCCGGCCCATCGTGAAGCTGGACGAGCGCCCGTCCAGCAGGATCGTCACCTCGGTGCCGGCCCCGGGCCGGTCGGTCTCGCGCCGCACCGGCTCCGGCGGGGCGTCGACGTGGAACAGCTCGGTGTGCACCGCCGCGTCCGGCACGCCACGACCCGCCAGCACCGCCTTGGCGTCCACCACCATGCCGTACGGGCCGCAGAGGAACCACTCCTCGATCTCGTCACCGGGTACGACGGTGTCGAGCAGCCGGGTCAGCCGGTCGGCGTCGATCCGCCCGGACAGCAGCGCCGACTCGCCCATCTCGCGGGACAGCACGTGCACCAGGTGCAGCCGGGTCGGATAGCGGTCCTTCAGGTCGGCCAGCTCCTCGGCGAACATCACCGAGTTCGCCGTGCGGTTGCCGTACACGAGCGTGAACGTGCTGCGCGGCTCGGTGGCCAGCGCGGTCGCGGCCAGCCCGAGGACCGGGGTGATGCCGGAACCGGCGACCACCGCGCCGTACCGGCGGGCCCGGTCCGGGGTGAACGCGGAGGTGAAGTGGCCCAGCGGCGGCAGCACCTCGACGGTGTCGCCGCCGCGCAGCGCGCCGCAGGCGTACGCGGAGAACGCCCCGCCCGGAACCTCACGCACCCCGACCCGCAACCGGCCGTGCCGGGCCAGATCGTCTGGGGTGGAGCAGATCGAGTACGACCGCCGCACCTCCTCGCCGTCGCCGTCGGCCGGACGGCGGACGGTGAGGTGCTGCCCGGCGGAGAACGCGAACGTCTCGCGCAGCGCCTCCGGTACCGCGAACGTGATCGACACCGAGTCGTCGGTGAGCCGGTCCACGGCGGCGACGGGCAGCGGGTGGAAGACCGGCCGGCGGCGGACCGGCCGGGTGATGGTGACAGTCACAGCGCCTTCAGGTGGTCGAAGGGTTCGGAACAGGACCGGCAGCGCCACAGCGCCTTGCACGCGGTGGAGCCGAAGCGGCTGATCTGGGTGGTCTCCGGCGACCCGCAGCGCGGACAGCGTACGGCCAGCGTCAGCGGCACCACCGTGTCGTCGCCGCGCGGCGCGGGCGGGGCGATGCCGGCGGCGGCGAGCTTGGCCCGGCCGGTGTCGGAGATCCAGTCGGTGCTCCACGCCGGGTGGTAGACGGTGCGGACCTCGGCGTCCGGATGCCCGGCGGCGGCCAGCGCCCGGCGGATGTCCTCCCGGATCACGTCCATCGCCGGGCAGCCGGTGTAGGTGGGGGTGATGGTGACGACGACCCGGCCGGTACCCGGTTCCTCGTCGACAGCGCGCAGGATGCCCAGCTCGTCGATGGTGATGACCCGGATCTCCGGGTCCACCACCGCCGCCGCGGCCGCCCTCGCGCTGCTCACCAGCGAGCTCCGGGGTGGGCGCGGTGCAGCACCTGCATCTCGGCGAGCAGGTAGGACAGGTGCTCGGTGTGCAGGCCGTCCCGGCCGCCGCCGGGTGCCCAGCCGGTCTCCGGCCGGGTCAGCGTGGCCTCGTCCAGCACCGCGGACACGGTGGCGTCGAAGTCGGCCCGAAGGGTGGACGGGTCGACCGGCGCCGCCGGGTCCGGGGCGAACAGCTCATGGACGTACGGCCACACCTGGTCGACCGCGTCCTGCATCCGCCGGTGCGACTCCTCGGTGCCGTCGCCGAGCCGCTTCACCCACAGCGCGGCGTGGTCCAGGTGGTACGCCGACTCCTTGCGCGCCTTCGCCCCGACCGCCGCCAGCCGTTCGTCGGCGCAGCCGGCCAGCGCCGTGTAGAGCGGCGACTGGTACGCGGCCAGGAAGAACAGCTTCGCCATGGTCACGCCGAAGTCGCCGTTGGGCAGCTCGACCAGCAGGCAGTTGCGGAACTCGCGGTCGTCGCGCAGGTAGGCCAGGTCGTCCTCGTCGCGGCCCGCGCCCTCCAGCTCGCCCGCGTACGTGAGCAGCAGCCGCGCCGCGCCGAGCTGGTCGAGGGCGATGTTGGCGAGCGCGATGTCCTCCTCCATCTCGGGCGCGCGGGAGGTCCACTCACCGAGGCGCTGCGCGGCGATGAGCGCGTCGTCGCCGAGGGCGAGCGTGAAGTCGAACAGGCTCATAGGTGCGCAGCCCCTTCGGGGACCTCGTAGAAGGTGGGGTGCCGGTAGACCTTGTCGGCGGCCGGGTCGAAGAACGCGTCCTTCTCGTCCGGGCTGGACGCGGTGATCGCGCTCGCCGGCACCACCCAGATGGAGACGCCCTCCTGACGGCGGGTGTAGAGGTCCCGGGCGTTGCGCAGGGCCATCTCGGCGTCGGGCGCGTGCAGGCTGCCGACGTGGGTGTGCGACAGGCCACGGCGGGCCCGCACGAAGACCTCCCACAGGGGAGAGGACGCGCTGTTCATGCCGTGCTGGCTGGGCATGCCCTCACGGCCCTCGCTTCGCTCGGTGCGTTCGCTCATGCCGCCACCGGCTCCTTTCGCTTCGCCCGCTTCGCGGCGTACGCCGCGGCGGCCTCCCGTACCCACGCGCCGTCGGCGTGCGCCTTGCGCCGGTGCGCCATGCGCTCCCTGTTGCACGGCCCGTCGCCCTTGATCACCCGCATCAGCTCGGCGTAGTCGGGCTGGGTGTAGTCGTACGCCTGCCGCTCGTCGTTCCAGCGCAGGTCCGGGTCGGGGAGGGTGAGGCCGAGCACCTCCGCCTGGCCGACGCACATGTCGACGAAGCGCTGGCGCAGCTCGTCGTTGGAGAAGCGTTTGATCTTCCAGGCCATGGACTGGGCGCTGTGCGTCGAGTCACCGTCCGGCGGGCCGAACATGGCAAGTGACGGGTACCACCAGCGGTCCACCGCGTCCTGGGCCATCGCCTTCTGCGCTTCGGTGCCGTGCGCCAGCGTGTGCAGGATCTCGTAGCCCTGCCGCTGGTGGAACGACTCCTCCTTGCAGACCCGGATCATGGCCCGGGCGTACGGCCCGTAGGAGCAGCGGCACAGCGGCACCTGGTTGACGATCGCCGCGCCGTCCACGAGCCAGCCGATCGCGCCCACGTCGGCCCAGGTCAGCGTCGGATAGTTGAAGATCGAGCTGTACTTCTGCCGCCCCTCGAGCAGCAGCTCCACCAGCTCGTCGCGGCTGATGCCGAGCGTCTCGGCGGCCGCGTAGAGGTAGAGGCCGTGACCGGCCTCGTCCTGCACCTTCGCGAGCAGGATCGCCTTGCGCTTGAGCGACGGCGCCCGGCTGATCCAGTTGCCCTCCGGCTGCATGCCGATGATCTCGGAGTGGGCGTGCTGGGCGATCTGCCGGATCAGCGTCCGGCGGTACGCCTCGGGCATCCAGTCGCGGGGCTCGATCTTCTGGTCGGCGCCGATGACGTCGGCGAAGTACGCCTCGACGTCCTCGTCCGGGGCCGCGCCACCGCGCCGGGCGCGTGCCGCCGCCTCGCGCAGCGCCGCCTCCGCCGCCTCCACCTCGCCGAGCAGGCCGCCGCCCGGAGCGTCCTCGGGCGGGGCGAAGTCATTGCCATACATGCAGCCAGTGTTACAGCTCGGCACGAACGACACCAGAGGGTGTAACAGGTTTCCGGGCCACCTGGCGTCACCGGCCGTGCGCGCGCCGCCATCGGCGCTGGTAGCTGTGATGTCGATCACTCGGAATAGAGGAAATCCCCCAAGGGCGGCAAAGTGGCTCAATATCCCGCCCACCCGGCAAAGTCACGGGTGTCGAGACCTGGCGTCAGGGCTGTCCGGAAGTAGACTTCCCCCCGGCAAACCGTTCGGCTTCATGATCGTCACCGTTCAGGCCATCGTCCCCCGGCCTGTCGGCGACCGGGCCGGACCCATGCGGAAGTGCCGGTCCCCCCGGCCAGACATCTGGAGTTCACCACTCATGCGACCTCGCGTGACCATGGCGGTCGCCATCGTGGCGATCATCATCGGTGGCGTCATGCTGGTGCCGGCCGCGTACGCGAAGCTCGCCGGCGGCGGCGACGCGGGCGGCCTCGGCGGCGGTGCGCAGGTCCCGGCGCCGACGCCGACCGCGCCTGCGCCCCCGACGCTCGCCGACGCCCCGGTGTCGGTGAACTTCAAGGGCGAGTTCTTCTCCTGGGCCCTGATGGACCGCGAGACCGGCACTGTCACCGGCGCGAAGAACATGAACCAGACCAGCTCCACCGAGTCGATGCTCAAGGCCTGGATCGTCGCCGACTACCATCGTCAGCTCGGCGACAAGCAGCCGGCCGCCGACCTTGAGAAGGCGGCGATCCTGGCGATCCGGAACAGCGACGACGACGGCGCCAACCGGGTCTACCGGGCGGCCGGCGGCTCCTACCGGCCCCAGCCGGGCGGCAAGCCGGACCCGGTCATCGCGCGGGCGATCCGGATCTGCGGCCTGACCGACACCAAGCCCGGCGACGTGCCCCAGTACAAGGGCTGGTGGAGCTTCACCGAGATGTCCCCGCGTGACGCGGTCCGCCTCGGCGACTGCATCGCCGACGGCCGCGCCGCCGGGCCCAAGTGGACCAAGTGGCTGCTCACCGAGATGACCAAGGTGGCCGGCAGCGTCAACAAGCAGGGCGCACGGTCCGGCGGCGGCCGGTGGGGCATCATCGACGGCCTGCCGGCGACGATCAAGTCGCAGGGCCCGGTGCACATGAAGAACGGCTGGACCCAGCTCGCCTACGACGGCAACTGGCACGTCAGCTGCCTGGCGTTCACCGACAAGTGGAGTCTCTCCGTGATGATGCGGTACCCGGGCCGCGCCGGCCTGCCGTACGGTGCGAAGATGTGCGCCGCCGTCGCCACCCAGCTCGTGACGCCGCAGCCCGGCGCCGCGCTCAAGGTGCCGCAGCAGCCGGTCGGGAAGCTCTGATGGCCGGTGCCCGGCGTCGGCCCGGCAGCTATCGGCGCCCACTCGCCTTCAGCGCCCTGGCTGCGGTCCTCGTCGGCCTGCTCGGCCTCTCCCTGCGTGTGATCCCCGGCTCGCCGCTGGAGGCGACCGCGAACTCGCGTCCCGAACCGACGAACGAGCGGTCCACTCAGCAGTCCGTCGACCGCAACGCGCCACGCGTCGCCCCCTCACCGTCGATCGCCCCGCTGCCGTTCCAGGCGAAGAACCTGGACAGCCTCAAGATCAAGGGCTGGTACGCCTGGTCCGTGCTGGACAAGCGCACCGGGAAGATCATCGGCTCGGCGAACATGGGCGAGACCAGCACGACCGCGTCACTGATCAAGTCCTGGGTGGTGGCCGACTACCTGCGCCTGAGCGCCGAGGACGGCAAGACGCCGAGCGATGCGAAGCTCGCCGACGCCACGAAGATCATCCGGGACAGCGACAACACCCGCGCCCAGGAGTTCTACGAGAACGTCGGCGGCTCGGACTCGATCGAGCGGCTGATCTCGATCTGCAAGCTGACCGACAGCGAGGTCGCCTCCGACGGCGGCTGGAGCCGCACCGAGCTGTCCCCTCGTGACACCGCCCGGCTCGGTCTCTGCATCGACGACGGCCGCGCGGCCGGGCCGAAGTGGACCAAGTGGCTGCTCAACGAGATGCGCCAGGTCCGCGCTCCCGGCGACTTCGGCATCCGCAAGGCGTTCCCGGCGGCCGAGCAGAAGAAGATCGCCATCAAGAACGGGTGGATCGACCGGGACAAGGAAGAGGAGTACCACGTCAACTGCCTGGCCATCGGCGACACCTGGACGATGGGCGTGATGCTGCGCACCCCGTTCGGCGTCGAGGGCGGCTGGGAGTACGGCATGGACGCCTGCGAACGGATCACCAAGGCGCTGCTGCGCCCCGCGACCTGAGCCACGCGAATCCAGCGACCTGAGCCCACGCGCCCGCCCGCCGGCCTGAGCCCCGGGCGGCGGCGCGGTCAGCCCTGGAAGAACTCCGGGCCGCCGGCCGGCAGCGCCGGCACCTCCCCGTACGCGGCCGCCCGGCGGGCGAACTCGCGCAGCCCGGCCACCTGCCGCTCACCGAGCGAGAAGTCGAGCGCCCGGAAGTACGTGGCGAGCGTCGCCGCGTCGAACGTCTCCCAGCGCGCCGCCGCCTCCGCCACCTGGTCCAGCTCGGCCAGGCACAGGTCACGCGAGCGCAGGAACGCCTCGTGCACCTCCTTGACCAGGCCCGGGTGGGCGGCGGCGAACTCGCGGCGTACCGCCCAGACGGCGAACACCATCGGCAGGCCGGTCCAGTCGTGCCACGCCTGCCCCAGGTCGGTCACCTCGAGGCCCTTGGCCGGCGCCTCGTAGAGGGCGCGCAGCGCCACGTCACCGATCAGCACCCCGGCGTCGGCCTCCAGCAGCATCTGGGTCAGGTCCGGCGGGCAGCGGAAGTACTCCGGGCGCACCCCGTGCCGCTCGGCGAGCAGCAGCTGGGCCAGCAGCACCCCGGTACGCGACGTGGAGCCGAGGGCCACCCGGGCGCCGTCCAGCTCGCCCAGCGGGCGGGTGGACACCACGTTCACCGAGAGCACCGGCCCGTCGCTGCCGACCGCCAGGTCCGGCAGGAGCAGCAGGTCGTCGGCGTGCTTGAGGAACTCCACCAGCGTGATCGGGCCGATGTCCAGGTCACCGGCGACCAGGTCGGCGCTCAACCGGTCCGGCGAGTCCTTGTGCAGGTCGACGTCGATCAGCGCGCCGGACCGCATCAGCCCCCAGTAGATGGGCAGGCAGTTGAGGAACTGGATGTGCCCCACGCGGGGGCGGGCGATGCGGTCGGCCATGACCCGACCGTATCGCCGTGGCTCCGACCTCGCCGCCGGGGGATCCGATCGAGTGGTGAACTCCGCTCCCGGCGGGAAGGAAGGGCCCCTTGTTAACGCCTCCGGTAGAGGAAGGGCCCCTTCTTAACACCAGCGGTCACACGGGCCCCGCCGCCACGGCGACGGCAGGCGTGGCCGCTCGGTTGGCGGCGCGCTCGGCGCGTACCGCGCGGCGGACCGGCCAGGCCAGCGCCACCACCACCAGCAGACCGGCCACGCCGCATGCGGCGACGAGCGCGCGCGGACCGGCCACCTCCAGCAGCAGGCCGCCGACCAGGTAGCCGCCCATCGCCGCGCCCTGCGCCGCCGCCCCGAAGACGGCGAACGCGCGGCCCCGCGCCGCCTCCGGCACCCGCCGGGCCAGCAGCAGGTTGTTGAAGACGTTGTCGCCCCCGTTGCCCACCCCGCCGAGCAGCCAGATCGGCACGAGCAGCCACGCCGAGGGCACCGCTGCCGAGACGAGCACCGCCAGGCAGCATCCGCCGAGCAGCACCAGCCCGGCCCCGAGCAGCGCGCCGTCGTCGGCGAGCCGGCGGGCGACCCGGGCGAACAGCCACGCGCCGAGCACGATGCCGAGCGTCCAGGAGCCGGTGACCAGGCCGTACACGGTGGTGCTGCTGCCGAGCGTCTCCCGGATGAAGAAGACCTCGATCACGTTCACCGCGCCGACCGCGCCGATCACCGCGGCCACGCTGCCGACCATCACGGTGAGCAGCGGGTCACGGCGCAGCCGCCAGGCGGGCGCGACCGCCGCGGCGACCGCGGCCGGCGTCCGGCGCCCTCCCCTGCGGGTACGGATGAGCAGCCCGGCCGCCACCAGCGCGAGGTAGCTGAACGCGTCGACGAGCAGCGGCACCCGGGTGCCGAACTGCCCGACGAGCAGCCCGGCCAGCGCCGGACCGGCGAGCGCGCCGAGCGTCCCGGCGGTCTGGTTGAGCGCGCCCGCCCGGGGCAGGTCCTCTGGCCGGACCATCACCGGCACCAGCGCGGCGATCGCCGGCTGAGTGACCGCGAGCCCGGTCGCCAGGAGCGCCACCAGCGCGATCACCAGCACCGGATCCCGCGCGTACGCGAGGGCCAGGCAGACCGCGGCCTGCGCGAGACCAGCGGCGACGAGCAGCACCCGGCTGTCCACCCGGTCGGCGAGCCGGCCGGTCAGCGGCGCGAGCACCACGAGCGGCAGCGTCGCGGCGAGCAGCAGCCCGGAGACGGCGAGGCCGCCGGCGCCGGCGGACTGGAGGGCGAGCGTGAGCGTGGCGGCGGCGAGGAAGTCCCCGCAACTGGAGATGCCGCGCGCGGTGGCCGCGAGCCAGACGTCCGGCCAGCGCGACTCGTCAGTTGTGAAGGACATACTTCGAAAGTAATCCTTCACAACTGACGCGCGCAAGCCCTCAGTCGACGGGCATCGCCCGGTACTGGGTCGCCACCGGCCGAGCGCCGGCCGGCGGATCGGTCCGGGTCCGCCGCCGGTACGGCTCCATCAGCGCCTGGACCGCCTGGTTCAGCTCGGTCAGCTCCTCGGCGGTCATGAGCAGCATGCTGTCGCTGAACCAGGTCGCCGCGTACCACTCCGGCGACTCGTCCGGCGCCCGGCGCAACCAGTCCCGGACCCGCTGGGCGTCACGGACCATGTGCGCCTCGACCAGGGCCGCCTCGGCGGCACGCGCCTCCGGATCGGCGTCCGGCCCCACCTCGACATGGAACGACGGATTCACCGCCTGCCACACCCGCTCCCGGGCGTCACCCCGGCCCGGCGCCTGCCGGACCAGCCCGAACTTCGCCAGCTCGCGCAGGTGGTAGCTGGTGGCGCTCGGCGACAGCCCGGCGATCTCGGCGCACTCGGTGGCCGTCGCACCGCCCTCCAGCGTGCCGAGATGTTCCATGATCGCCATGCGGGCCGGGTGAGCGAGCGCCCGCATCACCTGCGGATCACTGATCGTCACCCGGCTCCGGCCGGGAAGCGCCTCGGTCATGCCTCAATGATCCCGCGTCCGCGGACGCCGGGATCCAGCGGTGGAACTCATCGGATCAGGCGACCTTGAGCTGCTCGTCACCGAAATCGGCGATCAGTTTGAGGGTGCCCCCGAGCGCGCCGATGTAGCGCGCGAGCACCTCCTGGGTCGCGACGTTACCCGCCTCGATCTGCGAGACCCGAGCCACCGAGACCCCCATCCTCGACGCCACCTGCTCCTGGGTCATCTCCCGCCGCTTGCGCAGCTCGGCGAGCCGCCACCCGCGAGCATGATCGAGCATCTCCCCGACCTCGGCCTCGAACGCGGGCGGTCCGCCGGCCGTGTCGATCGCCCGGTCCAGGTGTGTGGTGTCCCGCCAGCGCTTGACGCCGCTCATCGGTTCTCCTCCTGCCGTTCCTTCAGGTACGTGTCGTACAGCTGCTCCGCCTCCGGTATGGCCTCCCGGTACCAGCGTGCCCACTGCCCGGACTTGTCACCGGCGACCAGCAGCACCGCCGAACGCCAAGGATCGAAGACGAACAGAATCCTGATCTCGGTGCGCCCCGCTGACGGGGCCGCAGCTCCTTGAGATTGCTGAGACGCGAGGCGGTGATGCTGTCGACGAGGGGCCGACCCTCGGCGGGCCCGTTGCGCTCCAGCACCAGGATGGCCTGGTTGACGAGGCGATGGGAGTTGCGGTCGAGGACGTAGAGCTGGTCGAGGAACTCCTCCACCTGCCCGGTCATCAGGATCTCCCACTCCATCCCCCCACCTCCGGACTTAATAATATTCTTAAGGCGGAGGTGGGTCGAGCGAATCGCCTGCCACCACGAAATTCGTTGGCGCGACCTGCCAGCGCTCCCGTAAAGTCGATGGCCGCCCGACGGCCGCGGTGAGCATGCACCGCAGCGGACGTCCCCGCGCCGGGAGCAGGCCAACCGCCCCGGACACGCGAGCGAGCCTCAGTTGAGCCATCGGAGTTCACAGTGCCCGCAACCGATCTTGACGCCACACCCGGTCTCGACGCCGAGCTGACCGCCGAACGTGCCCACCTCGACGCCTCCCGCGCCGCGCTGAAACGGATGCGGGAACGCGCCGAGGCGCTCTTCGCCACCGGTGACAAGGTGGCCGGTGACTCGTACACCGCCGAGCAGCTCGGCCGGCACATGGCCCGGCGGGTCAAGGAACTGGCCGACGACCCGACCACCCCGCTGTTCTTCGGCCGCCTGGACTTCGGCGGCGACGACTCGGACCACGCCGGGCGGGAGTACCACGTCGGGCGCCGGCACGTCACCGACGAGCTGGGCGAGCCGCTGGTGCTGGACTGGCGGGCCCCGGTCTCCCGGTCGTTCTACCGGGCCAGCGCGCGTGATCCGCAGGGCGTCGCCGTACGCCGCCGGTTCGGGTTCAGCGCCGGGACGCTGACCAGCTTCGAGGACGAGCACCTGGACCGGGGCGAGGAACTCGGCACCGCCAGCCGCATCCTCACCGCCGAGATCGAGCGCCCCCGCGTCGGCCCGATGCGCGACATCGTGGCCACCATCCAGCCGGAGCAGGACGAGCTGGTCCGCGCCGACCTGGCCGACTCGATCTGCGTGCAGGGCGCGCCCGGCACCGGGAAGACGGCGGTCGGGCTGCACCGCGCCGCGTACCTGCTCTACCTGCACCGGGAACGGCTGCGCCGCTCGGGCGTGCTGATCGTCGGGCCGAACCGGGCGTTCCTGTCGTACATCGCGGCGGTGTTGCCCGCGCTCGGTGAGGTCGAGGTCGAGCAGGCCACAGTGGAGGACCTGGTCACGCGGGTGCCGGTCCGCGCGGTCGACGACCCGGCCGCCGCCGCGCTCAAGCACGACGTCCGGATGGCCGAGGTGCTGCGCCGGGCCGTCGAGGCCCACATCGGTACGCCGACCGAGCCGATCATGGTGTCGGACGGCTCGTACCGGTGGCGGATCGGGCTGGACCCGCTGCACCGGCTGGTCACCGAGACGCGCCGGGAGGGGCTGCCCTACGCCACCGGCCGGGAGCGGGTGCGGGCGCGGGTGGTGGGGCTGCTGCAACGCCAGGCCGAGGCGCGCCGGGCGGAGTCACCGAGCGACGCCTGGCTGCGCCGGATGAGCCGGATCAAGCCGGTGACCGACCTGCTCGACACGGTCTGGCCGGCGCTCACCCCGGACGGGCTGCTGCACCGGCTGCGTACCGACGCCGACGCGCTCACCGCCGCCGCGGACGGCCTGCTCACGCCCGAGGAGCAGGAGCTGTTCCGGTCCGGCAAGATCGGCCGCACCGCGAAGGCAACGCGATGGACCGCCGCCGACGCGGTGCTCATCGACGAGGTGGCCGGGCTGCTGGAACGGCCCGCCGGCTTCGGGCACGTGGTGGTAGACGAGGCGCAGGACCTCTCCCCGATGCAGTGCCGCGCCATCGCCCGGCGCAGCGAGCACGGCTCGATCACGCTGCTCGGCGACCTGGCCCAGGGCACCGCGCCCTGGGCGGCGACCGACTGGCGGGACTCCCTGGCCCACCTGGGCAAGCCGGACGCCGCTGTGGTGCCGCTGAGCGTGGGCTTCCGGGTGCCCGCCGCCGTGGTGGCGTTCGCGAACCGGCTGCTGCCGGCGCTCGCCGTCGACGTACCCCCGGCCCGGTCGCTCCGCAACGACGGCGCGCTCGACGTGCGTACCGCCGAGGACCTGACGGCCGCGACGGTGGCCGAGGTGCGGGCGGCGCTCGCGCACGACGGCTCGGTCGGTGTGATCGCGGCCGACGACGCGGTCGACCGGCTCCGCGCGGCGCTCGCCGACGCGGGCGTCGAGACCGCCACGGCCGACGACGTCGAGGCCGCGGCGCGCGTCACAGTGGTCCCGGCGACGCTGGTCAAGGGCCTTGAGTACGACCACGTGGTGGTCGTCGAGCCGGCCGCGATCGTGGCCGCCGAGCCGCGCGGGCTGCACCGCCTGTACGTGGTGCTGACCCGGGCGGTCTCCCGCCTGGCCGTGCTGCACCGCGAGCCGCTGCCCGCGCCGCTGGCCGCCTGACGCGGGCGGGCCGGCCGCGCTGACGTGGACGGCCGGCCACGCTGACACGGGGGGCCCGGCCGCGCGGACGCGGCCGGCCGACTGCGGTCCTGGACGGCCCGGCCGCCGTCGTGGCGAGTGGGTCCGGTCAGGCGGACAGTGCGGTGGCGACCTCGCGCAGCGGGCGGCCGGACTCGGCGATCGGCACGGTGAACGAGAGCCACGAGCCGTCGGTGAAGTCGATCCGCAGCCGCTTCGGGTTGAGCCGGTGCCAGCCCACCCGCGCGGAGGCGATCTCGCCGCGCGCGGCCGACCACGCCACGGCGGTCTCGGCCAGCGCGCGTTCCTCGGCCTCGCGCCCGGCCAGCAGCTTCACCCCGCCGGTACGGCAGATCAGCAGCCGCCGGTCGGTGACCGCGAGCAGCGTCTCCCGGACCTGAAGGTCGGGCCGGGGCGGGCGGAGCGCGCGGTGCAGGCGGGAGGCGGCGGTGCCGGGGGCGCCGCGCCCGGCGATCCCCCAGCCGATCGCGTCGACCAGGCGGTCGCCGCGGTCCCAGGTGGCCAGTGGCAGCAGGATGTTGAGCAGCACCGAACCGACGGTCCGCCGGCTCGGCTCGCCAGTGGACTCCGGCTCGGGCGGCGGCGCCGGAGCGAGCCCCTGGCCGACGTCGGCCTTGGCGTGGGCCAGGACGCGCTCGCCCGGCTCGACGAGCAGGCCGATCCGGTCGCGGTATCTGGTCTCGTCCATCGGCTCAGTATCGGTCGTGGCCGTAGCCGTCGTCGGCGGGGCGCTCCGCGCCCGGCGCGTTGCCCATCACCTCGCCGACGATCTCGCGTACCCGGGCGGCGGCGGCCTCCTGCGCCCGGTTCGCCGCCGAGGTGATCTCCTCGGCGAGCGTGTACGAGTCGAAGCGCATGGCCCGCGCGTTGATGTCGGTGGAGAGGATCTTGCCGTCGGCGGCGGCCACGACGGTGACCAGGCCGGAGTCGCTGACCCCCTCGGCACTGCTCTGCTCCAGCTCGGCCATCCGCGCGCCGAGTTCGCGCTGCCACCCGTCCAGGTTGCGGGCCAACGCCTCGATCCGGTCCAGGGCCGGGAACGTCATTGCTGCCTCTCAGTTCACGATCGAGTCGAACACGTTCTGCACGCCCTTTGTGTACGGGCCGAGATCATCGCGGTACGTGCCGTCCACCAGGTAGTTGCGGTCCTTGCGCCCGTCGGAGACGTCGTGCAGGCCCATCCCGGTGTCGAGCAGGGCGCCGCCGATGCCGGGGATGTTCACCGGGGACGCCTGGTTGATGGCGAACTTGCCCGGGAAGAGCACGGCGGCGCGTTCCACCTTGAAGGCGAGCGCCGCCTTCGTGTAGCCGGACTTGCTGAACGCGCTGTACGCCTTCTTGGCCCGGCGCAGCTCCATCACCACCTTGGCGTAGTGGTCGAGCAGGTTGGCGACCTTCTGGAGCTTGGTGGCGAGCTTCGTGAGGATCTCCGCGAACCGCGCCACGATCTTGACCATACGGCCGACGGTGGTGGCGAGCCGGGCCAGCACCCGCACCACTGTGGCGGCAAGGCTCACGCCGGCGCTCAGCGCCGCCGCCACCGCGGCGATGATGATCTCGGTCAGGAACCAGAGCAGGAACTCCAGGATCAGCTCGACCAGCAGGTTGAACGCGTCCACCGACGCGTTCGCGGAGTCGACGAGCACCTCCTTGGTGCCGTCCAGCCCCTTTGCGAGATCGTCCATCGCCTCCTCGATGGACTGCATCGAGGCGTGGAACTTCTCCGCCGCGTCGCCGTCCCAGGCGCCGCGCAGCCGCGCCCGGTCGGCGATCTGGTCACCGGCGATCTGCCGGACCGCCTCACCGGTGGTCATCGCGAGCTGGGCCGCCCGCATCAGGTCGTCCGGCTCACCGGCGACCAGTTCCAGGAGCTGCTCGAACGGCCACAGCACCGCGTTCGACAACGGCTTGAACGGGTCGGGCGTGCCCGACACGATCTGCTCGAAGTAGGTCTTGTTGCGCTGGAGCGCCTCGGTGCTCATCCTCGCTCCCCCTCAGCCGCCGGCGGTGAACATCGTGTCGTTCGCCGAGTCCGTGTCGTCGTAGGCGGCGGCGGTCTCGGCGAGCCCCGTGGCGACGGTCAGCATGGTCTCGGCACCGTCCGCCAGCCCCTGCAGGCACGCCTCGAACTGCTGCTCGTACGCGGCGGCGAGGCTGAACGACGCGGGCATCACACCGAAGGAGTGCCGGGCCACGTGGCCGTCGCGGAACACCCGCTCCAACTCGCGGAACCGGCCGGCCCGGTCCCGGGAGGCGGCGGCGAATGCCCTCAGCGCCTCCGGCTGGACGTCGAGATTCCTGCTCGGACTGGTCACGGACCCTCCCCAGTGTCCGGTCGGAACTTCCACCGTCGTCGACGGCGCCCCCAGACTAGGTGATGTGAGCACCCGGTCAGGGGACAGCGGGGCTGGCGCACGCACGGTAGACAGGGGAGGCACAGCACTTACCTGCGAGGAGATCGCCGATGAACCTGGCCCGCGCCGAACAGGTCAGCCGTCGCTACGGCGACGTGCTGGCGCTGGACCGGGTCGACCTGACCGTCCGGGCCGGGGAGCTGGTCGGCCTGCTCGGCCCGAACGGCGCCGGCAAGAGCACGCTGATCAACCTGCTGGTCGGGCTGCGCCGGCCCACCGCCGGCCGGGTCGAGCTGTGCGGCGGCGACCCGCGCGACCCGGCGAGCCGGCGGCAGCTCGGCGTCACCCCGCAGGAGACCGGCCTGCCCGGCACGCTGCGGGTCGGCGAGGTGGTCGACTTCGTCTCCGCGCACTTCCCCGACCCGGTGCCGCGGGGCGAACTGCTCGACCGCTTCGGCCTCGCCGACCAGGTACGCCGGCAGACCGGCGGCCTCTCCGGCGGCCAGCGTCGCCGGCTCGCCGTGGCGCTGGCGTTCGTCGGCCGTCCCCGGCTGGTGGTGCTCGACGAGCCGACCACCGGCCTCGACGTGGAGGCGCGGCACGCGCTCTGGGACGCGATCCGCGGCTTCCACGCCGACGGCGGCACCGTGCTGCTGAGCAGCCACTACCTGGAGGAGGTGGAGGCGCTCGCGCAGCGGGTGGTGGTGATCGGCCACGGGCGGGTGCTGGCCGACGACTCGGTGGCCGCGATCCGCGGGATCGTCGGCGTACGCCGGGTCAGCCTGGTCGCCGACGACCTGCCGGCGCTGCCGGGCGTGGTCGCCACCGAACGCGCCGACGGGCGGGTGCACCTGCTGACCACCGACGCCGACCAGCTCGTCCGCGACCTGGTCACCTCCGGGGTGCCGTTCCGCGACCTGGAGGTCCGGCCCACCTCGCTGGAGGAGGCGTTCCTCGCCATCACGGCCGACGACCGGCCCGCGCCCACCCCCGCCTAGGAGGCCGCCGTGCCGCTCGCCCTGGTCCACGCCCGCTACCAGCTCATGGAGATCGTCCGAGTACCGGTCGCGGTGTTCGGCAGCGCCTTCTTCCCCGCCGCCTCGATGCTCTTCTTCGTGGTGCCGTTCGCCGGCGACGACCCCACCGGAGCCACCTACGCCACCGCCGCCATGGTCACGTTCGCGGTGATGACCGCCAACATCTTTCAGTACGGCGTGGGTGTCGCCGAGGACCGCGACCAGCCCTGGAACCCGTACACCCGGACCCTGCCGGCCGGGCCGGCGCCACGGCTGGCCGGGCGGATCCTGGCCGGGCTGGTGCTGACCTACGTGTCGATGATCCCGGTGGTGGTGATCGCGGCGGTCGCCACCGAGGCCCGGGTCAGCGCGGTGCAGTTCCTGCTCGGGCTCGGCGCGGTCGCCGTGGTCTCGGTGCCGTTCACGCTGCTCGGCCTGGCGATCGGTTACTCACTGCCGAGCAAGGCCGCGATCGTGGTGGCGCAGGTGGTCTTCTTCCCGCTCGCGTTCGGCGGC
Organism: Micromonospora sp. SYSU B005; assembly: GCF_055362685.1. NCBI lineage: Bacteria > Bacillati > Actinomycetota > Actinomycetes > Micromonosporales > Micromonosporaceae > Micromonospora > Micromonospora sp. SYSU B005. The sequence goes on from NZ_JAXCFU010000005.1 coordinate 158,439, forward strand.
GGCCTGCTCTCCGGGCCGGACGACGCGCCCGGCTTCATCAAGGCGATCGCCCCCTACCTGCCGACCCGGGGCGCCGTGGAGCTGATCTGGGCGGCCGTCACCGACTGGCAGCCCGATCCCCGGGCGCTGGTGATGCTGGTGGTCTGGGTGGTGGCGCTCGCCGCGGTCGCCGGGTGGGCGTACCGGCGGGACGAGGGACGCCGCTTCAGCTGACCTTTTGTCCGGTTCCGGCCCGGTGGCCGACCCGGCGGTGCCACGATGCCGACAGGGCGGGCGCGCGGAGCCGCCCCCGGCGAGAGGGGTCACCGTGAACGGCATCGAGCCCGGCACGCCCTGCTGGACCGACCTGGCCACGCCCGGTCTGGACGACGCACGACGGTTCTACCCCGAGCTGTTCGGCTGGACCGGAGAGATCTCCCCCGAACCGGAAGCCGCCGGCTACACCGTCTTCCGCAAGGACGGCAAGGCGGTCGCCGGGGCCGGCCCACCCGGCACGCCGGACCAGGTGCCGGTCTGGTCCACGTACGTGGCGACCGACGACGCCGACCTGGTCGCCACAAGGGTCGAGGCGGCCGGCGGGCAGGTCGTCGTCTCCCCGTTCGACGTCGCCCAGCAGGGCCGGATGGCGGTCCTCGCCGACCCGGCCGGCGCGGTGTTCAGCGTGTGGCAGCCGATGGCGATGCGCGGGGCCGAGCTGTACAACGCGCCCGGCGCGATGTGCTGGAACGAGCTGGTCACCCCCGACCCGGAGGGCGCGAAGGAGTTCTACGCACTGGTCTTCGGCTGGCATCCGGAGGAGCGCCCGGCCGGACCGGTCGCGTACACCGGGTGGCGCTGCGGCGCCCGGATCGTCGCCGGGATGCTGCCCCGGGCCGAGCCGATGCCGGAGGACCTGCCCGCGTACTGGGCGGTCTACTTCGCGGTGGAGGACGCAGACGCGACCGCCGCCCGGGCCGCGGAGCTGGGCGGCACGATCCTCGTCCCGCCGCGCGACAACCCCGCCGGCCGCAGCGCCGCCCTACGAGACCCGGCCGGCGCCCTCTTCTCCATCTCCACCCTGCGCTGACCCCACCCCCACCCCCACCCTCCCCGCCCCTCCCCACCCCACCCTCCCCGTCGATCTTGCACTCGCGGCCCCCACTGCGAGGCATACACACCTTTTGCCGGGGCCAAAAGTCCAAGATCGACGAGGAGAAGTGAAGCCGGTCGAGATCTTGGTGCGGAGTGGCCCCCAGGAGGGCCGATTCGTACCAAGATCTATGCGCGCTCCGTCGATCTTGCAGTTGCGGCCCTTCCGAGGTGGCATACGCACGTTTTGCCCGGGCCGGAAGTGCAAGATCGACGGGGAGAAGGGGGCGGGGAGGGGGCGGGGAGAGGGCGGGAAGGGCGGCGGGGGTCAGGTGGGGCGGACGGGGACCACCAAGGGGCCGTGGTCGCCGGGGATCACCCGGATGTGGGCTCGGTAGTGGCGGGCCAGCAGCTCCTCGGTCAGCACCTCCTCCGGTGGTCCGGCGGCTGCCACCCGGGCGTCGGCGAGCAGGACCAGACGGTCGGCGTACTCGCCGGCGATGGAGAGGTCGTGCATGGTGGCGAGCACTGTCAGTCCGTGCTCGCGGCGGAGCTGGTCGACCAGTTCCAGCACCTCCTGCTGGTGCCCGATGTCCAGCGCGCTGGTCGGCTCGTCGAGCAGCAGCAGGGTGGCGCCCTGGGCCAGCGCCCGGGCCAGGAAGACGCGCTGCCGCTCGCCGCCGGAGAGGGTGGCCAGCTCGCGGTGGGCGAACGGGCCCAGGTCGAGGCGGTCCAGCACCTCGTGCACGGCGGCCAGGTCGGCGGCGGACTCGCGGCCCAGCGGCGGGATGTACGGGGTGCGCCCGAGCAGCGCGTAGTCGAACACCGACATGCCGATCGGTACGACAGGGGACTGCGCCACGGTGGCCACGATCCGGGCGCGGTCGCGGCGGCGGAGCGCGCCGATCGGCGTACCGAAGAGGGCCACCTCGCCCGGTGCGGCCAGCAGGCCGCCGACGGCGCGCAACAGGGTCGACTTGCCGGCGCCGTTGGGTCCGATCACGGTGACCCACTCGCCCGCCGTGACGGTGAGGTCGACGCCGGCCAGGACCGGGGTGCCGCCCAGGGCGACGCGCAGGTCGTGGACGCGCACCGCGGGGGCGTTCACATCGCCACCCGGCGGGCGGTCCGCAGGACCAGCACGAAGAACGGGCCGCCGAGTAGCGCGGTGACCACGCCGATCGGGATCTCGGCGGGCGCGGCGGCGGTACGGGCGACCACGTCGGTCAGGGCCAGGAACGCGCCGCCGAACAGCATCGACAGCGGCAGGATCACCCGGTGGCTGGAACCGGCGAGCAGCCGCATGGTGTGCGGCACGATGATGCCGACGAAGCCGATCAGCCCGGACGCGGAGACGGCGGCGGCGGTGCCGAGCGACGCGGCGGCGATCAGCAGGTAGCGGGAGCGCTGCGGGTGCAGGCCAAGACCGGCGGCCTCGTCGTCGCCGACGGAGAGCACGTCCAGCTCGCGCCGGTGCAGCAGCACCACCACGGAGGTGAGCACGAAGTACGGCAGGACCAGCCACACGTCGTGCCAGCCGGCGGTGGCGAGCCGTCCGAGCAGCCAGGAGTAGACCTGCTGGATGTTGTCGGAGTGCTGTTGCAGCAGGTACGTCTGCCCGGCGGCGAAGAACGCGGAGACGGCCACGCCGGCCAGGATCAGCGTGGCCGGGGAACGGTCCCGCCCGCCGGCCGCGCCGAGCAGGTAGGTGAGCACCACCGCGCCGAGCGACCCGACGAACGCGGCGAGCGGGATGGTGATCGGCAGCCCGGTCAGCGCGCCACCCGCACCGGCGCCGAGGACGATGGCCGCGGTGACCGCGAACCCGGCGCCGGCCGCCACGCCCAGCAGGTACGGGTCGGCCAGCGGGTTACGGAAGACGCCCTGGTAGCAGCCGCCGGCCAGGGCCAGGAGCGCGCCGACGAGCAGTCCGAGCACGACCCGGGGCAGCCGCAGCTCGGTGATGATCGCGACTTCCCGCTCGGTGAGCCCGCTGTCCAGGTGCACGCCGGGCAGCAGGTTGAGCAGTTCGGCCGCGACGCTGCCGGGCGGCAGGCTGACCGGGCCGAGGGAGACGCCCGCCACCAGCGCGACGAGTACCGCCACGACTCCGGCGAACAGCCAGCGCTTACGCAGCCCGGCGGGCCGGATCGGGGCGCCGCCCGCGCCGGGCGCCCCGGGCCGCCCGGGGCGGGACAGCGGCCGGATGCCCGGCCGGGACGCCCGAGGCGTCCCGGCCGGGTTCGGGGCGGAGTCCGCCTGTCGTAGGGCCACGGTCAGGCCGGGACCTTGGCGGTGGCGTCGACGATCACCTTGAGCAGGTCGACCACGCGCGGGCCCCAGCGGGAGGCGATGTCGTCGTCCAGCTCCACGATCTGGTTGTTCTTCACGGCGGTGATGCCGGACCAGCCGCTGCGCGCCTTCACCGTGTCGGCGTTCTGCTTGCAGCACTTGGTGTCGGAGAGGAAGACGAAGTCGGGGTTCGCCTTGACGATGACCTCCTGGGAGAGCTGCGGGTAGCCGCCGTTCTTCCCGTCGGCGTCGGACGCGTCGGCGATGTTCTCCAGGCCGGCGAGCGCGTAGATGGTGCCGATGAAGGTCTTGCTGGTCGCGCTGTACAGCTCCGGGCCCAGCTCGTGGAAGTAGGTCGGCTTCTCCGTACGCTTCGGCAGGTCCTTGGTCAGCGCGGTGATGTCGTCCTTCATCTTCTGCACCACGGCGTCCGCCTCGGACCGGTGGCCGGTGAGCGTGCCCAGGTCGGTGAGCTGCCGGTACGTGTCGTCGAGCGTGGCCGCGGCGGGGATCTGGAGGACCGGGATCTTCAGCGCGACGAGCTGGTCGGCGATCTTGTTGAGGTTGTCCGAGATCACCACGAGGTCGGGGTTGCGGGAGGCGACCGCCTCGGCGTTCGGCTGGTAGCCGGACAGGTCGGTGCGGGGCGCCTCGGCCGGGTAGTTCGACTGGTCGTCGACGGCGGTGACCTGCTTGCCGGCGCCGATGGCGAAGAGCATCTCGGTGGAGGTCGGCGAGAGCGAGACGATCTTCTCGGGCCGCTTCTCCAGCGTCAGCTTGCCGACGGTGGCCGGGAACGCGCCGCCGGAGCCGCCGGCGGCGGGGGTGTCGGTCGAGGTCTTCTCGGCGCAGCCGCCGAGGAGCAGCACGCCGGCCGCGAGCGCGGTGGCGAAGAGCCGGGGGGTACGTCTGGACATGGGGCCTCCTGTCGGTCGAGGAGTGTGGTGCTTCGCCGACAGGTGGAAAGGCCCGCCCGCGAGGCGCCCTTCCTCGAGAGCGCGTGTCGCGACCGGGCCGCAGGCGACCTGGCTCGTCCCACGTCCGTCGGCGCCGGCGGAAGGCCGGCGCCGCGCGTACGGGGCATCACAGTTGCGGGACAGCGCCGGTTTCGCACCGGCTTCGCTGTGGCACGGTCGGTGCCACGGTAGCGCACGACCAGCGGAGATCGTCCGGACGGTGGGGGTGGGTGGGAACCCCGGCGGGGGTGGAACCGGGGTTCCCACCCGGTGGTGAGGTCAGCAGTACTGGCTCTGCTTGCCGATCGCCCGGTACGGGCAGTCGGCGTACTCGGACAGGATCAGCACGGCCTCCCGGTTGCGTGAGGTCTGCGCCGGGATCACCTCGTCCGGCGGGTAGAAGCCGCCGCCGGAGGCCGAGCCGGGGTACATCTCGAAGGTGTACGCCCAGATCTTGTGGGCGCCCCACATCCAGTCGATGCTGGTGCCGTCGGCGATGTAGAGGTCGCTCGACTGTTCCGGGGTGTAGTTGTTCGTCGCCGCCATCTGCCGTCCGATGGTGGCGAAGGTGTTGTACTGGTCGGTGTTCATCCCGGTGGCGGTGTTGTTGTACGTGTATCCGTACGGCCAGAGCACCAGCTGCGAGTAGGTGTGGAAGTCGATGTTCGCCTTGATCTGCTGCACCCCGCCGACGACCCGGCTGTTGACGAAGTTGCGCAGCGCCGCGGTCTCCGGTGCGGAGAAGGCGGACGGGCCCCGGTAGGTGTCCGACGACTTGGTGCCGGACGAGCCGCCGCAGCAGCCCCACTGGTAGCCCCAGTTGCGGTTCAGGTCGGTGCCGACGGCGGTGGAGCCGCTGTTGGGCTGCCGGTTCTTCCGCCAGGAGCGGTACGAGCCGGTGGCGATGTCGTACTCGCTGCCGTCCGGGTTGACGGTGGGGACGATCCAGATCTCCCGGGAGTTGACGATGTTTGTGATCCGGGAGTCGCTGCCGTAGTTGTCGGTGAAGAGGTTGAGCAGGTAGATCGCCATCTCGACGGTCAGGTGCTCACGGGCGTGCTGCTGGGCGTTGAACAGGATCTCCGGCTCGGCCTCGTCGGTGGCGACGTTGTCGGAGATCTTCACCGCCATCAGGTCCCGGCCCTGGTACGACGTGCCGATGCTCAGCTTGCGGGCGATGGTCGGGTGGTCGGCGACCACCTTGTTCACCACCGCTGTCAGCTCGGCGTAGTCGTGGTAGTTCGAGTCGGCGGGCGGGAACGCGTTGGCGGTCATGCCCCCGTCGGCGTGGTCGTGCTCCGGCGCGGCGTCCTTCTCGAGCCGGAATCCGAGCCGGGTGATCGCGTTGGCCTCGGCCTTGGTCGCCGTGACGTGCAGCACGCCGTGCTCGGAGTAGTCGATCGCGGCACCGGTGGAGGCGACCGCGGTGCGGTCGGCCGCCGTACGCGGCCCGAGGACCCGGTAGGCGACTGTGGTCGGCTCGCCGGAGCCTTCCGGTGCGGGTCGGGCGACGGCGGGGGCTGCGGCCGCGGCGACGATGGTGAGGCCGACGGCGGCGGCGAGCGCCAGCCGGCGGCGGAGCGGAGAGGCGCGGAAGGCCATGGACAACCTCCTGGGGGTACGGGAGATCCCGTTGTCCGCACACTCCACCAGGAGACACATGGTCAGATCAATATCTGTCTTTGCCTTGGGTCATCCCGACCTGATCGTCACTTCGGCAATGATTTTCTATGCCTGAACATCTGGCGAAACTTCCCGCCAAGCGCGACAGTGAACGGCAACGATGCCGTCTCCCTGTGGAGCTGCCATGTTCGGACGACCCATGCGCGCGGCCGCCCTCGCCGGCCTCACCGCGCTCACCCTCCTCGGCACCAGCGCACCGGTCCAGGCACAAGCGCCGCGACCGGGCGTCACGCACGACGAACAGATCACCTTCCAGGAGTTCTCCCGCTTCCCCGACTGGCGTACCGGCACCCACCAGGGCACCCGCGCCGTACCGGGGCGCCACCCGGCGCTGACCATCGACCGGCCGGCGGGCACCACCGAGTTCACCGACGAGCACACCGGCACGACCCGCACCTGGGAGTACGCCACCTGGACCTCGCCGGAGCGGCGGATCGGCTTCGACGCCACCGAGATGGTCGCGTCGTGGAACGCCGCCACCCCGGCCGGCACCTGGATCCAGGTCGAGCTGCACGGCACGTACAACACCGGAGCTCAGACCCCCTGGTACGTCATGGGCCGCTGGGCCTCCGGCGACCAGGACATCAAGCGCTCCACGCTGGACGGCCAGGGCGACCCGTGGTCGAGCATCTGGACCGACACGTTCTCGGTCGACGACGCCGACGCCGGAGTGCTGCTGCGCTCGTACCAGTTGCGGCTGACCCTCTACCGCGCGCCCGGCCAGGCCGCCGCGCCGCAGGTCCGGATGCTCGGCGCGATGGCGTCGAACGTGCCCGACCGGTTCACCGTCACGCCGAGCCGGGGCGGTATCGCCTGGGGCACCGAACTGGCCGTGCCGCGCTACTCGCAGAACATCCACATCGGCGAGTACCCCGAGTACGACGGCGGCGGTGAGGCGTGGTGCTCACCCACCTCGACGGAGATGGTGGTCGAGTACTGGGGGCGCAAGCCCTCGGCCGAGGACACCTCCTGGGTCGACCCCTCCTACCCCGACCCGACTGTCGACCACGCCGCCCGGATGACCTACGACTACGAATACGAGGGCGCCGGCAACTGGCCGTTCAACACCGCGTACGCGGCGAGCTTCCCCGGCCTGGAGGCGCGGGTCACCCGGCTGCACTCGCTGGACGAGGCGGAACGGTTCATCAAGGCGGGCATCCCGGTGGTGACCTCGCAGTCGTTCCTCGCCAGCGAACTGGACGGCGCCAACTACGGCACCTCCGGGCACCTGTTCGTGATCGTCGGCTTCACCGCCGAGGGTGACGTGATCGTCAACGACCCGGCGTCCTCGTCGAACGACGCGGTCCGCAACGTCTACAAGCGGGAGCAGTTCGAGCAGATCTGGCTGCGCACCAAGCGCTACCGGGCCAACGGCACGGTGGCCTCCGGCTCCGGCGGCATCGCGTACCTGATCAAGCCGGCCGACCGGCCGTGGCCGGTCGTCCCGGGCTCGACCAACTGGTGAACGGCCCGGCCGCGCCGGTGAACGGTTCGGCCGGCCGGTGAACGACGAGGGGCCCGGTGCCGTGTCCGGCGCCGGGCCCCTCGTTCGTCCGCTCAGCCGTCGCGGCGCTCGGCGTCCGGCTCGGTGCCCGGCTCGTCGTCACCGGCGAGCGCCGAGCGCAGCCGGTCCTTCTCCGCGCGACGCCGCTCCGACGCCTCCGCCATCTCGCCGGCCATCTCGTCCCGCCAGTTGCGCAGCAGGAAGAACGACAGCGCGGCGGAGGAGATCAGCGCCACCATCAGCCGCAGGAACATGTTCATCTCGACGAACCAGAGGGCTGCCAGCACGGCGACGAACAGCCCGACCCGGCCCAGCGTGTACTTGACCGCCGCGCTCATTCCCGCATTCCCACTCTCTCCGTGCCTCAGCCCGTACGCCGGGCCAGCCAGTGCACGCCATGAAACCAGATGACGGCGTAGACCACGGTGAACACCGCCGCGGCCAACGCGCCGGTGAACAGCGCGGGCAGCCCGGAGGCCAGGCCCGCGGCCAGCAGACCGGCGACGACGCCGAGCCCGAGACCGGCCAGCGCGGCCACCACCCGGGCGGCGCCGAACTCCCAGGCCCGGAACTCGTCCCAGAACAACCAGAGCGGCAGGATCACCGCGAGCCAGCCGTTCGTACCCCCGAAGCCGCTGTCGCCGACGGTGGCGAACGCCCACTCGAAGACCAGCAGCGCCAGCACCCCGATGACCAGGCCGGCCAGGCTCACCCCGAGCAGGTCACCGAGGGTGAGGATGCGGCCCTCGGCGTCGCGCCGGGGGAAGCCGCGCTGCTGTTCCTCGTCGCTCATCGCCAGGTCAGGCCCAGACCTGCTGCGGCTCGGACCGGCGCTCCGCCAGCGACGGCGGCCCGTCGTACTCGCGGACGATCTCGTAGCGGGTGTTCCGCTCGACCGGACGGAAGCCGGCGTCCCAGATCATGTGCAGCAGGTCGTCGCGGTGCATGGTGTTCGGCGTGCCGTACGAGTCGGCGTCGTGCGTGATCTTGTATTCCACGACCGAGCCGTCCAGGTCGTCGACACCGAAGTTCAGCGAGAGCTGCGCGACCGACAGCCCGTGCATGACCCAGAAGCACTTCACGTGCGGCACGTTGTCGAACAGCAGCCGGGAGACCGCGAACGTCTTGAGCGACTCGGCCGGCGAGGCCATCGTGGTCCGGGCCTGGATCCGGTTACGGATCTTGCCGTCCGCCGAGTCGACGAAGTCGTGCTGGTAGCGCAGCGGGATGAAGACCTGGAAACCGCCGGTCTCGTCCTGCAGCTCACGCAGCCGCAGCACGTGGTCGACCCGGTGCCGGGGCTCCTCGATGTGGCCGTAGAGCATCGTCGACGGCGTCTTCATGCCCTTCGAGTGGGCCAGCCGGTGGATGCGCGACCAGTCCTCCCAGTGGCAGTTGTGGTCGACGATGTGCTGCCGGACCTCCCAGTCGAAGATCTCCGCGCCGCCGCCGGTGAGCGACTCCAGGCCGGCGTCCATCAGCTCGTCGAGGATCGCGTCGGCGGTGAGCCCGCTGATCTTCTCGAACCACTGCACCTCGGTCGCGGTGAACGCCTTGAGGTTGACGTTCGGCAGCGCGGCCTTCAGCTCGCGCAGCACCTTCGGGTAGTAGCGCCAGGGCAGCGTCGGGTGCAGGCCGTTGACGATGTGCAGCTCGGTGAGCTGCTCGTCCTCCATCTCCTTGGCCTTGCGGACCGCCTCGTCGATGCGCATCGTGTAGGCGTCCTTCTCGCCCGGCTTGCGCTGGAACGAGCAGTACGCGCACGACGCGGAGCAGACGTTCGTCAGGTTCAGGTGCCGGTTGACGTTGAACATCACCCGGTCGCCGTTGAGCTCGGTACGCCTGTGGTGGGCCAGCCGGCCCAGCCAGGTCAGGTCGTCGCTGGCGTAGAGGGCAATGCCGTCCTCGCGGGTCAGCCGCTCCCCCGCGTACACCTTCGCCTCGAGTTCGCGCTTGAGTCCGGCGTCCATCCGAAAGCCACGTCCTTCCACCTGGGTTCCCGATCGAGCGTACGTCGCGGGTCCGACCGGCCGCCGACCTGGGCGTGCCGGTTCACCCGCCGTCACGCTCCGCACATCGACATCGTCGCAACCGTGAGGTAAGACAGGGTGGGGCGGAACACACACCAGGGCCGTCCTGTCCCGACACGCCCCAACCACGCGTGACGGACCCCAGACCGGACGGGAGCGGTATGGCTCACAGCACCAAGGCCCGACGGCGACGAGGACGGCAGCCGGTGATCTCACCGATCCTGCGACCGGCGCTCTGGTCCGCCCTCCTGGGGGCGGTAGCGGCCGCGGCGCTCGCCACACCCGCCTGGGCCGACCCGCTGCCCGACGTCGTGCCCGACACCGGTTCCCGGCCCCAGGTCACCGGCCCGCTGCAACTGCCCGGCTCCTCCGGCACCCTCCGCGGCGTACCCGGCACCGTTCCCGGCGTGCCGGGTACCGTTCCGGGCCTCCCCGGCACCGTCCCGGGTCTGCCCGGCCTCACCACCCCCGGTGGCACTGCGGGCCTGCCGGGCACCACCGGCGTCACCAACCCGGCCGACGGCCCGCTGATCGCGCAGATCAACCAGCTCGACGCCCGGGTGACCCAGCTCGGCGAGGCGCTGCTCGGGATCAAGACCGAGCGGGACGCCGCGCAGACCGAGCTGACCCAGTCCGCCGCCCTGCTCAAGGAGGCGCAGGACGCGCTCCGCCGCGCCCAGGACAACGCCAAGAGCGCCGCCGCCGACGCCGTGAAGGCCGACGCGGCGCTGCCGCCCGGCGAGTTCGGCGCCAGCCTGCGCGACTTCGCCAACCTCCAGCGCATCACCCGCGGCGACAAGGCCGAGGGCGCCACCACGTCGGTGACCGGCGAACTCCTGCGCGCCACAAGCGCCGAGGAGGCCGCCCGGAAGGCACACGAGTCGGCCCAGCGCCGGGCCGGTGAGAAGGCCGCCGAGTTCACCCGCGCCGAGACCGACCTGCGCAAGCAGGAGACCGCGCTCGTCGCGCTGCGCAAGGAGAACGCGGCCAAGCTGCTGGAGATCGAGCGCCTGGCGGACGCCGCCGAGCAGCGGCTCGGCACCTCGTACGTCGACCAGAGCATCGACGGCCTGGTGGCGGACCCGAAGGCGCTCGCCGCCGTGCGGTACGCCCTCGCCCAGCTCGGTGACCCCTACCTGTGGGCGGCCGAGGGCCCGGACCGGTTCGACTGCTCCGGCCTGATGCTCGCCTCCTATCAGGCGGCCGGCTACCGGGGCCTGCCCCGCGTCGCGAAGGACCAGTACTTCGCGACCCGGTCCCGCACCGTCTCGCCGACCGCCCTGCTCCCCGGTGACCTGCTGTTCTTCGCCTCGGGCAGCAGCTGGACCAGCGTCCACCACGTCGCCATGTACATCGGCAACGGCAAGATGGTGGAGGCGCCGCGGACCGGCGACGTCGTCAAGATCTCGGTGGTCCGCTGGTCCCGGCTCTACGCCGCGACCCGGGTGATCGGAGCGGTCCCCGCCCCGGCCACGCCCGCCCCGCCGCCCACGGTGCCGGCCACGCCGAAGCCGTCGACGTCGCCGAAGCCGTCGGCCACCCCGAAGCCGTCGACCACGCCCAAGCCGACGCCGACCACGCCGAAGCCCACCACGCCGACGCCGAAGCCGACGACGTCCAGCCCGGCGCCCAGCTCACCGCCGCCCAGCCAGACCGCGGAGCCCGAGCCGGAGCCGAGCCAGAGCGCGAGCGCCGAGCCGGACACCAGCAGCGCCGCGCCGAGCAGCAGCAGCGTCGCCCCGTCGAGAAGCAGCGTCGCCCCGTCGAGCAGCACGTCCGGCAGCGGCTCCGCCAGCCCGAGCAGCAGCGCCGACTGACCCAACCGCCACTCCGGCTGTGCTCCCGGGCCGGAATGTGGCACGGTGAGATCCAGGCACTTCCGGTCGGCGCCACGGCCGGAGGCGAGCGTGGGTGCGGAGGGGCGAGATGGGCGAGCAGGACGTTCCGGCGGAGAAGGTCCACCCGGGACCGACGCCCGGCCCCGCCGACCCGGCCGGCGACGACAACGGTTCGGCCTCACCCGGGCCGGTAGCCGTCGCGCGGGCGCGGGCGTCGGTCGCCGGTTCGGCCGTGCCGCCGCCCGCCGGTGACGAGCAGCCACTTCCGCAGGCCGGCCCGACGACGTACCGGGCGGGCACCCCGGCGGAGACCCCACCACCGCTGGACCGGCGTCTGCCCGGGGCCACCGTGCCGCCGTCCAGTTGGTCCGCCTTCGCGGTGGCCGAACGCCAGGCGACGTCCCAGCCCGCAGCCGGCACGGCACCCACGCCCGCCGCCGCGGAGGCCGACGGCGACGCCTCCCCGGGTACGCCCGGCAGTGCTCCGGCCGCCATCCCGGCACCCCGCGTCTCCGGTTCCGCACGCGTGCCCACGCCGCCCGTCGCAACCGCGGACGCGGCAGCACCTGCCGACGCCGTACCGGAGCGCGACACCGCACCGGCCGTGCAGGCGGACGGGACCGACGACTCCCCGTCCCCGACAGCCGGTTCGGTCGACTCTCCGCCGAGCGCGGCACCGGCCTCCGCCGTCGACCGCCCGGCCCCGCTCACCGGCGCGTCCACGGCCGCCGAGCAGGCCGGATCCGCGCCCGCCCGGGCCAGCGCGTCGGTGCCCGGCCTGAGCCGCGTCTCGGCCGAGGAGGTCGCCGCCTCCGTGGTGGCCGCGCCGCCCGCCGCCGCCACCGTCTACCGGGCCGGGCCGGTGAACCCGGAACCGCCGGAGCCGGTCCAGCCGCCGGAGCCCGCGCAACCCCCGGCGCCGAACGGACCGGAACCCGAGCCGGCGCCGACCCCGGTTCCGGGTCCGACGCCGCCGTCACCGGCGCCGCCGGTACCCGAGCCGGAGCCGCCGCTGCGGCCCACGCCGCCCCTGCCCGCGCCGCCCGCGCCCACCCCGCCGACGCCGACGCCCGGCCCGGTGCCGCCGGTCCCCGGGCCGCCGGTACCGCCGCCGGGTCCGCCCGTACCCCCGCCCCCGCCGCCACCGGGTCCGATGCCCGCGCCGCCGTTCCCGCCGCCACCGGCGATGACCGGCGCGGCGGACCCGCTGCCCGCGCCGCTGTTCCCCGCGCCTCCTGCCACCCCGGTGTTCCCGCCCGCACGGGCCGCCGTCCCGACGCCGCCGGCGCCGGCGCCGCTCGTCGCGCCGCCGGCCGCCGCGCAGCCGTCGTGGGCCGCCGCGCCCGTGTCGGACCCACCGCCGCCCGTGGTGCCGGCCCCGGCGCTGCCGACCTGGCCGCCGCCGGCCACGCCCGCCCGCGACGCCGACACGACCCGTCCGGTACGCCCACAGCCCGCCGAGCCGGATCTCGCCACCACCGCGTACGGCGGCACCGACGGGCCCGGGTTCGCCACCGTGTCGTTCCCGCAGGGCAACCCGCTGGAGAACTCCGGGTCGCTGACCGGGCACATCCTGGCCCAGGGCTGGTCCGAGGAGGGCCCGGCGGCCCGGGGCGGCAACACGAAGGTGTTCATCGTGCTGGCCGTCGCGCTGACCATGTTGATCGCGATCAGTCTGCTCGTGGTCTTCCTGGCCAACGACGCGTTGAGCGGGCTGACCGGGACCATGCTCATCGAGTGACGGGGGTGAGCCCGCCCACTACGTTCTCGCGTCGCCGTGGCGGAGTGGGCGATGCGCCGTACACTTGACTGCGATCACTGACCTGGCGCGCCCGACTGCGCGCGCCCATGGGCGATCTTGCGGGCGATTCGGCGGCGTGACAGGCCGCGGCGGGCCATCGCGAAGATGCGCCCCGCTCGAGAGGTATTTCTTGACCACGTTCGCTGAACCCAGCACGTCCCCGTCCGTCGACCCGACGCCCGACACCGTCGACTTCGCCTCGCTCGGCCTGCCCCGGCAGCTCGTCGAGACGCTCGCCCGGCAGGGCATCACCACTCCGTTCGAGATCCAGCGGGCCACGCTGCCCGACTCGCTGGCGGGCCGCGACGTCCTCGGCCGGGGCCAGACCGGCTCCGGCAAGACGCTCGCCTTCGGCCTGCCGGTGATCGCCCGGGTCGCCGACCGCAACCGGGCCCGGCCGCTGCACCCTCGCGCCCTGGTCCTGGTCCCCACCCGTGAACTTGCCATGCAGGTCAACGACGCCCTCGTGCCGCTCGGCAAGTCGGTGGGCGTGTTCCTGAAGACCGCCGTCGGCGGTGTGCCGTACGACAGGCAGATCGACGCGCTGCGCCGCGGCGTGGAGATCGTCGTGGCCACCCCGGGACGGCTCGGCGACCTGATCGAACGCGGCGTGTGCCGGCTCGACGACGTCGAGATCACCGTGCTGGACGAGGCCGACCAGATGGCGGACATGGGCTTCCTGCCCGAGGTCACCCGGCTGCTGGCGAAGACTCCAGCGGACGCGCAGCGGCTGCTGTTCTCGGCCACTCTGGACAACGACGTCGACACGCTCGTCAAGCGGTTCATGACCGACCCGGTCACCCACTCGACCGCGCCGGCCACCGCCGCCGTGTCCACGATGGATCACCACCTGCTGCTGATCCCGCCGCACGACAAGTTCGCGGTCGCCGCGTCCATCGCCGCCCGCGAGGGCCGCACCATGCTGTTCGCCCGTACGCAGCTCGGCGTGGACCGGCTCGTCGAGCAGCTCGCGGCCGTCGGCGTACGGGCCGGTGGGCTGCACGGCGGCAAGACCCAGCGCATGCGCACCAAGACGCTCGCCGAGTTCCGCGAGGGCCGGACGCCCGTGCTGGTCGCGACCGACGTGGCGGCCCGGGGCATCCACGTCGACGGCGTCTCGCTGGTGCTGCACGTGGACCCGCCGAAGGACCCCAAGGACTACCTGCACCGGGCCGGCCGTACCGCTCGGGCCGGCGAGTCGGGCGCGGTGGCGACGCTGGTGCTGCCCAAGCAGCGCCGCACCACTCTGGCCATGATGGAGAAGGCGGGCGTCGAGCCGGCCGAGACCCGGGTCCGGGCGGGCGACGAGGCGCTGGCCGAGCTGACCGGCGCGCGCGAGCCCAGCGGCGTACCGGTGCGGGACGAGCCGGAGCCGCGACGCGGCGGCGGCTCGCGCCGCTTCGGCGACCGCGACGGCCGGGGCTTCGACCGGGGCGGCCGGGGCGGCTTCTCCGACCGTGGCGAGCGCCGCTTCGGCGACCGGCCCGCGGGCGAGCGGTCCGGTGACCGGTTCGCGGACCGTGGCGGTGACCGCCGGTTCGGCGACCGGCCGGCGGGTGAGCGCTACTCGGGCGAGCGGTCCGGCGGCGGCGAGCGCCGCTTCGGCCGGCCGGAGCGTCGCGACGACCGGAGCTTCGGCGACCGGCGGTCCGACGGCCGGAGCTTCGGCGAGCAGCGGTCCGACGACCGCGGCCAGCGCTTCGGCGGCCAGCGCGGCGACGACCGGCGCTTCGGCGAGCGGGCCGACCGGCCGTACGGCGACCGGCAGCAGCCGGCGGCCGGACGCGGGTACGACCGCGACGAGCGGCGGTACGACGACCGGCCGGGCGGCTCGCGCGGCTTCGGCGACCGGCGCCAGGACGACCGCCCGCACGCCGAGCGGCGTTTCGGTGACCGGGGCGACGCGCGTCCGGCCGAGCGCCGGGCCGGCGGTTTCCGGGCCGAAGGGCGGGGCCGGGACGACAGGCGCGGCTTCGGCGGGCGCCCGCCGGCACGTACCCACTGATCTGAGCGCACCCACCGCCGCCGCCGAGCATCCGCTCGGCGGCGGCGGTGCGTCTGTGGTGATGTCGGCTCCCGGTTCTAGCTGCGCGGTGTGAGAACGGGATACCGCCGGGTCGGCTCATTCCACAGCGACAGGCGATGGCGAGGCCGCCAGTCGGGCGGTGGCGTCGGGATGGTCTTGTCGATGGTCTGCCGGAGGCTGCGCCGAGCGGACCGGCCCCACGACCAGGCGACCCAGCAGCCGAACGCCTGGGCGATGACGGCGGCCAGCAGCAGCCCAGTGCCGATCGGGTCAGACATTGCGCACCGACCGCAGCCAGCCCAGGAACCGGATGTGCATCTCGGCGGGGTCCGGCGGCTCGGAGTAGAGCCGGGTCAGGTCATCGGTTGCCTGCCGCATCAGGGCGGCCAGATCGACGGCGAGGTGGCGTCGGTCGTGCTCGTAGTCAGCGACCAACTCGGCCTTGGCGTTCTCGCACGGCCAGTTGAGCAGGTCTGCCGTACAGACCCAGAGGGGTTTCAGCGGAGCGTGGCGCTGGGTCACTCGGGGCCTCCTGCAAGGTTCGGCGTCCAGGTGGCACCCCCGTCCGCCGCGAACTCGCCACCGGGCGGGGGGCCTGATCCATCAGATCGCTCACTTGCCCCCCTGTCAATGTTGACGGGCCCACATAGGTGTGGTCATTTGTTCGCGTAACCATGGTCGGGTCCGCCCGCTCCTACCTTCGAAGTCGTGACCAAGGAGACGGGACCGGGCGAACTTGTCGCGGCCGGTGAGATCTTGAAGATGCTCGGCGTGGGCAGGTCGAGGTTCCGCGAGATCCGGCGGCACCCCGCATTCCCCGCGCCGTATCAAGAGCTGTCGGTCGGCGCGGTCTGGTTGAAGCGGGACGTCGAGCGGTACATCCGAGAGCACCGGCCGCCCCGGCCGGCGGACGACGACGAGTAGCCCGGAGAGGCATGACCAGTGCGTCTCCTGACTCCCTTCGGCGGGGGAGACGACCACGCCTGTACGGGCCCGGCGAGCTGGCCGCCTTGTTCGGCGTATCGCGTCAGCGGGTCCTGCAGATCACCCGCCGCCCCGGGTTCCCCGAGCCGCTCGCCCGACTGATCGGCATGAACGTCTGGGACGCGGACGAGGTGGACGAGTGGGCCCGCCACAACCGGCCGCCCCGCCCCACCGAGGGCGACGAGCAGGGGTAGTCAGCAACGCCCCAGCTCGCGGCGGCGTTCGCGCATCCGCTGCCGCCGACGGCCGGGTCGCGTAACGTCCGGACCATGCCGAAGTCGCTCTTCTGGGCCCGGACCGACACCGCCGGCTCCGAGCACGTCGTGCTCGACGACGGTCAGGGGCTGACCGCGCAGGGTGTGGCGCTCGCCGTGGATCCGATCCCGTACACGTGCCGGTATCGCCTGACCGTCGGCCCGGACTGGTCGACGAACCGGCTGGAGGTCGAGTCCGAGGGCGCCGGCTGGTCGCGGAGCGTACGCCTGGAGCGGGGCCGGGACGGGTGGCGCGTGCGTACCGGCGAGGAGGGTGACCTGGACGCGGCGCTGAGCGCGGCGGGCCACCCACCGGCGGGCCTGCCGGGTACCGACGACCCGGGCCGGCTGGCCGAGGCGCTCGACGTGGACCTGGGCGGTTCCCCGCTGACGAACACGTTGCCGATCCGCCGGATCGGGCTGGGGCGGCTGCCCGCCGACCTGGCCACGGCCGTGAACGTGGCGTGGGTGCTGCTGCCCGGCCTGGCCGTGGTGCCCGCCGAGCAGGTCTACACCTCGCTGGGTCCGGGCCGGGTCCGGTACGCGAGCGGCACGTTCACCGCCGACCTGGAGGTCGACCCGGAGGGCTTCGTGGTGCGCTACCCGGGGCTGGCCGAGCGGGTCGACCCGCTCTGACCGGCCGGGGCCCGGCTCAGGCGGTCGGCCAGGTGCCGTCGGTCAGGAACCGGTCGATGGTGGCGAGGTGCGGGGCGAGGTCGAGGCCCTGCGCGGCCACCCACTCGTCGGAGTAGTAGGTGTCGACGTACCTGTCGCCCGGATCGCAGATCAGCGTGACCACCGAGCCGGTACGCCCGGCCGCGCGCATCTGCGCGATCAGCCCGAACGCGCCCCACAGGTTGGTGCCGGTGGAGCCGCCCACACGGCGGCCGAGCACGGCCGAGCCGGCCCGCATGGCGGCGAGCGACGCGGCATCCGGCACCTGCACCATCCGGTCCACCACGCTGGGCAGGAAGGACGCCTCGACGGTGGGCCGCCCGATGCCCTCGATCCGGGAGCCGCGGTCGGTGCGGACCGACCAGTCGCCGGCCTGCCAGGCGGGGTAGAACGCGGAGTTCTCCGGGTCCACCACGCAGAGCTTGGTGGGCAGCCGCCGATAGCGGGCGTAGCGGCCGATGGTGGCGCTGGTGCCGCCGGTGCCGGCGCCGACCACGATCCAGGCGGGCACCGGGTGCCGTTCCAGCGCGAGCTGGGCGTAGATCGACTCGGCGATGTTGTTGTTGCCCCGCCAGTCGGTGGCCCGCTCGGCGTAGGTGAACTGGTCCATGAAGCGGCCGCCGCTGTCCTCGGCGAGCCAGCGCGCCTCCACCACGACCTTCGACGGGTCGTCCACCAGGTGGCAGCGCCCGCCCTGGAACTCGATCTGGGCGATCTTCTCCGGCGACGTGGAGGCGGGCATGACGGCGATGAACGGCAGCCCGAGCATCCGGGCGAAGTACGCCTCGGAGACCGCCGTCGAACCGGACGACGCCTCGACGATCGTGGTGTCCGGGCCGATCCAGCCGTTGCAGAGGCCGTAGAGGAACAGCGACCGGGCGAGCCGGTGCTTCAGCGAGCCGGTGGGGTGCACCGACTCGTCCTTGAGGTAGAGGTCGATCCCCCACTCCCGGGGCAGCGGGAACGGCAGCAGGTGGGTGTCGGCGGAGCGGTTGGCGTCCGCCTCGACAGTGGCGATCGCCTCGGTCACCCAGCGCCGGCTGGCCTCGTCGCACCTGTCGAAGTGAGTCACGCCGGCAACGTTACAAGCGAGGTGGGCTCGGGTTCTCCCGGACCCGGCGGGCCTGCCGCCGCTGACCGGCCCGGC
The DNA here is from genome assembly GCF_055362685.1 of Micromonospora sp. SYSU B005. NCBI lineage: Bacteria > Bacillati > Actinomycetota > Actinomycetes > Micromonosporales > Micromonosporaceae > Micromonospora > Micromonospora sp. SYSU B005. Next base: position 176,697 of record NZ_JAXCFU010000005.1, read on the forward strand.
CGGTGGCCCGGATCACCGGCGTGAGGGCCAGAGCGAGCCGGGGAAAGGCGTCCAGGAGCCGTACCTGGGCGCCGCGCCAGCGCGGCAGGCTGACCACCGGCCGGGGGCGGCGGGCCAGCCGGGCGGCCCGCGCGGCCACCCGCTCCGGCGTGAGCAGCGAGCCGGTGAAGGACGCCAGCGCTCCCGGGTCGTCCAGCTTGTCGTGCAGCATCGGCGTCCAGATCCCGTCCGGGCACAGGCACGACACGTGTACGCCCCGGACGCCGGCCATCCGCAGGTCGCTCAGGGTGCCGAGGCTGAACGCGAGCAGGGCGTGCTTGCTGGCCGCGTACACCGTCTCGCCCGGTGCGGCGATCAGCCCGGCCAGCGAGACGACGTTCAGTACGTGGCCGCGGCCCTGTTCGCGCATCACCGCGACGGCGGCGAGCGTGCCGTTCATCGCGCCGAGCGCGTTGACCTCGACCACCGCGCGCCGGGCCGGGGCGTCGTGCGCCCAGGACGGCCCGGTGACCAGGATGCCCGCGTTGTTCACCCAGAGCCCGAGGCCGCCGGGCGCGGCCGCCGCCTCGGCGGCGACGTCCGCGCAGGCGGATTCGTCGCGTACGTCGAGGGCGCGCGACCAGCCGCCCAGCGGCGCGGCGGCGGCCGACACGGCCCCGGCGTCGACGTCGGTGAGCAGCACGTTCCACCCGTCGGCGTGCAGCGCGGCGGCGATCGCCCGTCCCAGCCCACCGGCCGCACCTGTCACCACTGCGGCACCGCGCTCCGAGCTCGTCATCGGCGCACGGTAACCGCAACCCCCGCCCCGGGGCCAGAGGCGTCAGGCGGTGGGCGGTTCCAGCGGCTGCGGGCGGTTCTCCCACTTGGTCGACAGGGCGATGCTGGTACGGGTGGACGCCACACCAGCAGTCCGGTTCAGCCGGACGATCAGCTGCTCCAGCTCGGCGATCGTGCCGACGCGCGCCTTGAGCAGGAAGGACTCGACGCCGGCCATGAAGTAGCAGGACTCGATCTCGGGGATGCGCCGGAACGCCTCCAGCACGTCGTCGGTGTCGGCGTCGGAGTCCTCGATGATGCCGATGAGCGCGGTGACGCCCAGCCCGATCGACTCCGGCTCGACCTCGGCCCGGTACGCCCGGATCACGCCGCTGGACTCCAGCTTGCCGACCCGCTCGTGTACGGCCGGGGCGGAGAGGCCGACCTGACGGGCCAGCTCGGCGTACGACAGACGGGCGTTACCCCGCAACAACTCCACGAGGCTCAGGTCGATCGTGTCCACGGAGAGTGACCCTATCCGCTCGACGGCCACCGAACACTGTCGGTACCGGTGCACCGGCACTTCACAAACGTACGATCACGGGGGTTCTCCGCCGGTACCATTTCCTATCCTTCCCAGTGTGTGCGTTTTTCGCGTTTGGCGGACACGTCCGGTAGCCGGTGCTGTAATTGCCATACGTCCCTCATGACGGCTCTGGGCTCGCACCGGCCGGGGGCAGTGTGTTCAGCCGGGGGCTTCGTCGACGCGAGGAGGGGGCTGTGGACACTGGAGATCGCCTGCTGACACCGGGTGAGGTCGCTGCGCTGTTTCGGGTGGACCCGAAGACCGTGACCAGATGGGCAGCGGCCGGCCGGATCGGCAGTATCCGGACTCCAGGAGGGCACCGCCGGTTTCGGGAATCCGAGGTGCGGGCCCTGCTCGAGGGGGAGGGCATGCTGGACGAGGCGGAGGACATGGGCAAGGCCCGCAACATGGGCCCGACCGCTTCCACCGGCCCCGGACCGGCGAACGCCGGCATGTACTGAACGTGCGGGGCGCGGTCCGGCCGAGGGCCGCGCCCCGGACGTCGCCCAGCGGGTCCGTCAGCGCGGGTCCGCCTCCCGGCGACCGGCGGCCAGTTCGCCGGACCACCGCCGGAACAGTGTGTGCTCGACACCGAGCGCGTCGAGCACCTTCCCGGCCACGAAGTCCACGAGCTGCCCGGCGGACGCCGACGCCCCGGCGCCGTAGAAGCCCGGACTGGCCGGCAGCACCACCGCGCCCGCGTCGTGCAGCGCGATGAGATGTTCCAGGTGACTACGGGTCACCGGCGTCTCCCGGGGCACCACGACGACCGGGCGGCGCTCCTTGAGGTTCACCTCGGCGGCACGCTGGAGCAGGTCCTTCGACAACCCGATCGCGATGCCCGCGCACGCGGCGGTGCTGGCCGGCACCACCGCCATGCCGCGTACCGGGTAGGAGCCGCTGCTCGGGCCGGCGGCCAGGTCACCTGCGGGCCAGTGCCGCAGGTCCGCGCCGGTGAGGTCGCGGTCGAGCCAGGCGGCCAGGTCCTCGGTCCAGTGCGCGTCCCGGAAGGGCCGGCCGGTCTCGTCCAGCACTGTCAGCCGGGCCGCCCGGGAGACGATCAGGTCCACCGCCTGACCGGCGTCGAGCAGTCCCCGGACGACAGCCGCCGCGTACGGCGTCCCGGACGCGCCGGAGACACCCACCACCCATGGTTCGCGCATGCCCCAAGCGTGCCTGGTCGCCGCGGGCGGCGGGCGTCGACCCCCGTTCGGTCGGCCCGTCCGGGATGTCCAGTGGGTTCACGGAACATCCCACGGCATGAAATTCTTCGATCGGCGATCGACGTCCACGGAAGGGCCGGTGATGACGGCGGCGGTGCTGCGGGCGCTCCGCTCCGGCTGCCCCATCCCGCCCCGCCTCTCCCCGTACGCCGACGACGTGCAGGGCTGGCTGGTGGAGCAGGTCGACCGGCTCGGCCTGCCGGCTGACCCGGTGACCCGGCGACGGCTGGCGCGGGCCGGCTTCGCCCGGTACGCGGGCCGCCTCTACCCGGACGCCACCGAGCCCGACCTGCGGGTGCTGACCGCACTGTTCACCTGGTTCTTCCTCGTCGACGACGCCTGCGACGGGCGGGACGGGCTGACCCCGCCGCAGATCCGCGCGTTGCGCGACGGTGCGCTCGCCCTGCTGCGCGAGGGTCCGCGCGCCCGCCACCCGGGCTTCTCCGGCCCACTGCGGCGGCTGCTGGTGCAGGCGTGGCGGGAACCCCGCCGCCGGATGCCGGCCCGGTGGCGGCTGCGCTTCGCCGACGCGGTCGCCGACCACCTCGACGGGGTCCACCGGGAGGCCACCGCCACCACGTCCGGCCGCCCACCGGGCGTCGCCGAGTACGTGCGGCTGCGCCGGGCCACGTCGGCGGCGTACGTGTCGTACCCGCTGATCGAGTTCGCATCCGGGCGTCCGCTGCCCGACGCGGTCTACCACCATCCGGCGCTGCGGCGGCTCGCCGGCCTCGCCAACGACCTGCTCTCCTGGTTCAACGACATCGCCTCGCTGGAGCGCGACCGGGCCACCGGCGGCGGGCACAACCTGGTGCTGGCGACGGCCGCCGAGCGGGGCGTGCCGCTGCCGGCGGCGGTCGACCTGGTGGCCGGGCACTGGCGGGCCGAGATGGACCGCTTCGCGGCACTCCTGGCGGCGGCGCCGTCGTTCGGCCCGACGCTCGACGAGGCCGTCGCGATCCACCTCGACGGGCTGGCCGCCGCCGTGCGCGGCACCGTCGACTGGACGCTGGAGAGCGCCCGCTACCCGGTCGCCGCGGCGTCCTGAGCCGGTGCCCGGCGTCGCCGCTACGGCCGCAGGCCGAGCCGGATCACCAGGTCGAGCAGCGCGAGGACGAACAACGCGATGCCGACGAAGCCGTTCGCGGTGAAGAACGCCCGGTTGACCTTGCTCAGGTCGGTGGGACTGACCACCATGTGCTGGTAGGCGAAGGCCACAGCGGTGAGCGCCAGCCCGATCCACCACAGCCAGCCGAAGCCGACCCACGCGCCGAACCAGATGAACAGCGCGAACGTCACCACGTGCGCGACAGTGGAGGCGTGCAGCGCGAAGCGCCGGCCGTACCGGGCGGGGACGCTGTGCACGCCGATCTCCCGGTCGATCTCCGAGTCCTGGCAGGCGTAGATCAGGTCGAAGCCGCCGATCCACAGGCCGACGGCGGCGCCGAGCAGCCACGCCGGGCCGGAGCCGTCGAGCGTGCCGGTGACGGCCAGCCAGGCGCCGACCGGGCCGACCGCCTGCGCCACCGCGAGGATGGCGTGCGGCCAGTTGGTGAACCGCTTGCCGTACGGGTAGACCACGAGCGGCACCACGGCGAGCGGCGCGAGCACCAGGCAGAGCGGGTTGAGCAGGGCGGCGGCGGCCAGGAACACCACGAGCGCGACCGCCGCGCCGGTCCAGGCCGTCCGCACGCTCACCGCGCCGGTGACCAGTTCCCGGTTCGCGGTACGCGGGTTCCGCGCGTCGATCCGCCGGTCCAGGATCCGGTTCGCGGCCATGGCGAACGTCCGCGCGCCGACCATCGCCACGGTGATCAGCAGCAGGTCGAGCCAATCCACCCGGCCGCCGTTGAGCTGCATGGCGGTCAGCGCCGACAGGTACGCGAACGGAAGCGCGAAGACCGAGTGCTCGATGGCGACGAGCTTGAGGAAGGACGAGACCCGGCCGGGTCGTTCCTGTACTGCCGCCGTCATCGGATCCCGTATTCCTTCCAGCGCTTGTCGACGAGCGAGACCACCTCGGGCGACATGCGCATCTCCTCCGGCCAGCCCCGGCTGTAGCCCTCCTCGGGCAGCTTGCGGGTCGCGTCGATGCCCGCCTTGCCGCCCCAGAACTGCTGGTACGAGGCGTGGTCGAGGTGGTCCACCGGCCCCTCGGTGACCATCAGGTCGCGGGCGTAGTCGACGTTGCCGAAGGCGCGGAACGCGACCTCGTTGTAGTCGTGCACGTCGCAGTCCTCGTCGACGATCACGATCAGCTTGGTCAGCGACATCATGTGCGCGCCCCAGATCGCGTTCATGACCTTCTGCGCGTGCTTCGGGTAGCGCTTGCGGATCGACACGATCGCGCAGTTGTGGAAGACACCGGCGGCGGGCAGGTCGTAGTCGACGATGTCCGGGATCAGGAAGCGCAGCAGCGGCGCGAAGATCCGCTCGGTGGCCTTGCCGAGGCCGTGGTCCTCCTGCGGCGGCTGGGACGTGACGATCGAGTGGTAGACCGGGTCGCGCTGCATGGTCATGCACTCGATGTGCATGACCGGGAACGGCTCGACCGGCGTGTAGAAGCCGGTGTGGTCGCCGAACGGACCCTCGGGCAGGCGCTCGCCCGGCTCGATGTAGCCCTCCAGCACGATCTGCGCGTGCGCCGGGACCTGCAACGGGACGGTCAGGCAGTCCACCATCTCGACCCGCTCACCGGCGAGGAACCCGGCGAACAGGTACTCGTCGATGTCGGCGGGCAGCGGCGCGCTGGCCGAGTACGCCACCACCGGGTCGGCGCCGATCGCGATCGCCACCGGCAGCCGCTGGCCGAGCCGCTCGGCGACCGCGTGGTGCGCGGTGGAGTTCTTGTGGATCTGCCAGTGCATGCCGATGGTGTTGTGCGAGTGCTGCTGGAGCCGGTAGAGCCCGAGGTTGCGCTTGCCGGTCTCCGGGTGCTTGGTGTGGGTCAGCCCGAAGTTGTGGAAGATTCCGCCGTCGCCGGGCCACACCTGCAACCCGGGCAGCCGGTTCAGGTCGACGTCGTCGCCCCGGTAGACCACCTGCTGGCAGGGCGCGGTCTTGACCTTCTTCGGCGGCATCGACTTGAGCTGCATGACCTTGCCCAGGCCGCCCATCATCCCGGAGAAGCCCTGCGGCAGCTCCGGCTTGAGCATGTCGCCGATGCGCTCGCCGATCTCGTCGAGGTGTTCCACCCCGAGCGCCATCGCCATCCGCTTCTCGGTGCCGAACAGGTTGATCGCCACCGGCATCTCACCCCGGGTGGGCCGCTCGAACAGCAGCGCGGGCCCGCCGGCCCGGACGGTGCGGGTGACGATCTCGCTGATCTCCAGCGTGGGGTCGACCGGCGCGCTCACCCGCCGCAGCTCGCCCGCACGCTCCAGCGCCGCGAGGAAATCCTTCAGATCGGTGTACGGAAAGCGAGCCGCCATGCCCCCATCCTCCCGCACTCCCTTCCTCGGGCCGGGCGCGCCCCCGGTCAACTGGCGGCGGGCGTCCAGGCGTACGCGGCCAGCGGCTCGTCGAGCGGCGCCTCGGTGAGCCGGTTGGCGAACGTGGAGATCGTGTACGTGCCGACGCCGAGCACCACGTCCAGCGCGTGCCGGGGCTGCCATCCGGCGTCGAGCAGCGCGTCCAGGTCGGCGTCGGGGACACCGCCCCGGTGGTCGAGCACGGCGACGGTGAAGCGGCGCAGCGCCTCCAGCCGGGAATCGGGCAGCGTCGAGCCGGTCCGCAGCGCCTCGATCAGCTCGGGCGCGGCGCCGTGCCGGACCAGCGTCGCGGTGTGCATGGCCACGCAGAGGTGGCAGCCGTTGCGGGTGGCGACGGTCAGCACGACCACCTCCCGGGCGACCGGGTCCAGGTCGGTGGCCTCGAACGCGGCGTTGGCGGCGAGGAAGCCCGTGAGCAGTTCGGGCGAGCCGGCCATCAGGCTCACGGCGGCGGGCAGGTGACCCAGGGTACGGCGGACCCCGGCCATGACCGGGCGGGCGGCGGCGGGCGCGGTGTCCGGCTCGTACGCGGTGAAGCGGGACATGACAGGACCCCTCTCGTAAGATGGTCAACGTGGTTGACGAAATAGTAAACGTGGTTGTCGAACATGGCAACGCCTGACCGCCCCGGGTTCGCGCTGCCGCTGCTCCTGCTCGCCGGTTTCCGTACGCTCGTCGACGACCTGCACGCCGAACTGGCCCGCCAGGGGCACCCCGAGCTGCGCCCCGCCCACGGCTTCGTCCTCCAGGCCGTCGGCCCGGCCGGCACCACCGCCTCCGACCTCGGGCAACGCCTCGGCGTCTCCAAGCAGGCAGCGGGCAAGACGGTGGACCGGCTGGTCGCGCTCGGCTACCTGGAACGCGTGGACGACCCCGCCGACGCCCGCCGCAAGCTGGTCCGGATGACCGCGAAGGGCCGCGACGGGCTGCACCGTTCGGCAGTGGTCTTCGACGAGTTACGCGACCGCTGGGCGGCCACACTCGGCGCGGACCGGGTCGCCGCCATCGAGGACGACCTGCGCCGGATGGTCCCCGCCGACGTGTTCCGCCTCGACGTCCCCGGCTGGTTCGGCGGATGACTTCGTCACTGACAGGGTCGCCGGCGGCGGTTCATCATCGACGGATGGACGACGCATACGTGGTGGGTGACCCCGACGGCCTCAGCCCGCTCCAGGCCGAGATCCGCGACGCGGTGGCCCGCGAACTGCACGCCCAGTTCGCGCTGCGGGCGGACCGCCTCGAACTGGCCGACCTGCCCGAGGTGGCCTACCAGATCACGCGCCGGGTGGACGAGGTGCTGAGCGCGCGCCCGGTCACTACACCCCGGCGTACGAGTGCAGACCGGTGAAGAAGAAGTTCACGCCGAACAGGTTCATCATCACGGTCAGGAAGCCCACGATGGAGATCCAGGTCGCCACGTTGCGCTTCACGCTCGGCGTGGCCCGGGCGTGCAGGTAGCCCGCGTACACCACCCAGGAGATGAACGCCCAGGTCTCCTTCGGGTCCCAGCCCCAGGCGCGACCCCAGGCCGCCTCGGCCCAGATCGCCCCCGCGATCACCGCGAAGGTGAAGATCGGGAACGAGAAGGCGTGCAGCATGAAGGTCAGCCGCTCCAGCCCGGCCGCCTCCGGGAGGCGGCGGGCCAGGGTGTACGGGAAGCTGCGCCGCCCCTGCTCCCAGCCGGACCGCATCAGGTAGGCGGCGGCGGGCACCACGCCCAGCAGGAAGATGCCCGAGGCGAAGATGATCGTCGAGACGTGGATGATGAACCACCACGACTGCAGCGCCGGCATCAGCGGCTCGATCGGCACGTAGAGCTTCAGCTCGGCGAAGGCCAGCAGCAGCACCATGACCAGCGTCAGGAACAGCCCGAGCCGGCGCAGCCACGGCTGCTTCCAGAGCACCACGAGCCAGGCCGCCACACCGATCCAGGTGCCGGTCAGCACGAACTCGTACATGTTGCCCCAGGGCATCCGGTCGGCGGCCAGGCCCCGGGTGATCACGGCGCCCAGGTGCAGCGCGCCGGCGAGCACGGTGAGCCAGGTGGCGATCCGGCCGGCCAGCACGGCCCGCGCGCCGGTGCGGTCCGGGCGCGGCGGCGTCGCCGCGACGGCCGGCTCGTCGATCGTGCCGCCGGCTCCGCCGACGCCCGCGCCGACCAGCTCCCGCGCCGGTGCGGCCGCGGGCACCTTCCGCGCGTTGCCCAGCGCGAACTCCACGGCGTGGCTGATCATCGCGATCAGGTACGCCAGGATCGCGAACGCGACCAGCTGGTCGGAGAGTGCGGACATCAGTCGTCTCCTTCTCGCGCCCGCCGCGCGTCCGGCGCGTCACCGCTCACCGCGGCGACGAGCTGCGCGAACTCGTCGGCGAACCCAGGGTGCTCGGTGCGCGGCAGCCCACCGGCCTCCACCAAGCTACTACCGCTCGTCGGAGATCCACCCTCGGGGGGCGAAACCCGGAACCAGACCCGGCGCCGCCGGGCGAACAGCGAGCCCATCAGGCCGAGCAGCAGCGTGCCGCTCGCCACCAGCAGCAACGTCTGCCCGGGCGCGTGCCGGACCGCGAGCGTGATGTACGGCTTGGTGCCGACGAACTCCAGCGTGCTGCCGTCGTCGAGGGTCCACTTCTCCCCCGGCCGCAGCAGCTTGGTGCCGATCTCCTTGAGCTTGCCGTCGTCGATCTGCCGCCGGTCCAGCGCGTACACCGAGCCGGGGATGCCCGCGTCCAGCCCGAGGTTGCCCCGGTACGCGGTCAGGTTCACCGCCGGATCTCGTTCCTCGGGCCAGGCGGAACGGACGGGAGGGCCCTCGTCCGGCGCGGTGGGCAGGTAGAGCCCGTCGAAGGCGATCTGCTGGTCCGGGGCACGCGCGCCGGTCTTCGGGTCGACGTTGGCGTCCGGGAAGATCGCCACGCCCTCCTCGGTCGCGTTGGAGTCGCCGGTGCGCAGGAACGGCGCCTCGCTGGTCTGGCTGCGGCCGTACTTGTCGGTGTACTTCAGCAGCGGCGCGTAGCCGTTGCCGAGCAGGTAGACGTTCGCCGAGCCGAGCCGCAGCGGCGAGTTGACCGAGAACCCGGCGGTCCGTTCCGCGCCGCCCGGCTCGTCCACTGTCACCGTGGCCCAGTAGCGGGAGGCCAGCCCGGACGGCAGGTAGTCGGCCTCGAACTTCTCCAGCGTCAGGCAGAACGGCGGCAGGTCGGAGCTGTCCACGCGCGGGCCGAGCGACGCCTCGGCGTACTGCTGGCGGGTGTTGCAGAACGCGTTGTCCTCGCCGGCCACCAGGATGCGGTTGCCGTGCCATCCGTACCAGGAACCGAGCGCCACCCCGAGCAGGACGGCGACCAGCGACACGTGGAAGAGCAGGTTGCCGGTCTCCTTGAGGTAGCCCTTCTCGGCGGAGACCTCGTTGCCGCGCACGGTGACCCGCCACCGGCGGCGGCGCAGCACCGCCGCGATGGCCTCGGGGTCGGCGGCGGCCGGGGCCTCCAGCACCGCGTGCTGCGGCAGCCGGTCGAACCGCTTCGGCGCGGCCGGTGGCCTCATCCGCAGCGCGCGGACGTGGTCGCGGGCGCGGGGCAGGATGCAGCCGATCAACGAGGTGAACAGCAGCAGGTAGATCGCGGAGAACCAGACCGAGCCGAAGACCTCGAACGCGCCGATCTGGTTCAGCCGGGGCGCGAGGTCGGGGTGGTCGACGAACCACTGGTTGACGCGTTCCGGGTTGACGCCGCGCTGGGGCAGCACCGAGCCGGGGATGGCCGCGATGGCGAGCAGGAACAGCAGGATCAGCGCGGTACGCATGCTGGTGAGCTGCCGCCACGAGTTGCGCAGCAGGGCCAGCACCGGGTTGACCCGCCGCCGGGGCGCCTGCGCGGGGGTCGACGGCCGGTCGTCGACGGTCGTCATCAGATGCTCACCTCGCCCACGCCCACGTTCGTCTGCAACCAGATCACCACGTTCACCCAGCCGCCGGTGATCAGCGCCAGGCCGATCGCGATCAGCAGCGCGCCGCCGATCCGGGTGACCCAGCGGCTGTTGCGCCGGACGGCGCGGAACACCCCGAGCAGGCGCTGGAAGCCCAGCCCGAAGACGACGAACGGTATCCCCAACCCGAGGCAGTACGCCACGGCGAGCACCACGGCCCGGTCGGTCCCGCCCTCGGTGGCCGCCATGCCCAGCACCGCGCCGAGCGTCGGGCCGGTGCAGGGCAGCCAGCTCAGCGCGAAGACCGCGCCGAGCACCGGTGCGCCGAGCAGCCCGGCGGAGGGCAGCCAGCGGATGCGGAACTCCCGCTGCATGCCGGGGATCACCCCGAGGTAGCCGAGCCCGAGCACCACCACGAGCGCGCCGATGACGATCTCCAGCGTGCGCTCGTACCGGAAGAAGAGCTTGCCGACGCCGGAGAAGAGGATCGCGGTGGCGACGAACACGACGGTGAAGCCCGCGATGAACAGCAGCGTGCCGGCGAGTACCCGGCCCTTGACGGCGGCGGTGGTCCGGGCCTGCGTCCGTTCCGCCACGGCGACGCCGCCCCCGGTCGGCGGTGGGTCCGGTGACTGCGGCGGGGCCGGGCGGCGGCCCTCCAGGTCGGTGCCGGCCAGGCCGGTCACGTACGACAGGTAGCCGGGCATCAGCGGGAGCACGCACGGCGACAGGAAGCTGACCAGTCCGGCCAGGGCGGCCGCGCCGACTGCGAGCAGCAGCGGGCCGGACTCGGCGAGCTGGCGGAACGTCTCGCCCATCAGCGGGAGCCGTTCGGCGGCGGCGACTCGGCGGCGATGTCCTCGACGATCGGCCGCAGTTCGTCACGGGTGACGGCCCGGCGGATCACCACGGCGATCCGGCCCTCACGGTCGAGCACGACGGTGGCCGGGGTGGTGTTCGGCGGGATGTCGAAGTTCAGCGCCTGCCGGCTGGCCGGGTCGAAGATGCTCGGGTACGTGACCCGGCCCTCCTCGAAGGCGATCGCCTTGTCCTTGCTGTCCTGCACGTTGATGCCGAGGAACGTCACGCCGGAGCCCTTGGTGGCCTGGTAGGTGGCCTCCAGGTCGTCCGCCTCGGCCCGGCAGGGCGCGCACCAGGAACCCCAGAAGTTGACCACGACGACCTGCCCGCGGTCGCGGGAGATGTCGTAGCTGCCGCCGGTGAGCAGCTCACCGCTCACCTTCGGCGTCTTGGACCGCTGGTCGGGGGCGCAGGTGACGGTGGAGCCGTCGGCCGCGCACCGGCTCTCCTGGCTGCCGGAGGAACAGCCGACCAGCGCCGTACCGGCGGTCACGGCGGCGAGCAGGGCGGCGGCGAGCCTCCGGGTGAGCATCAGGCCCCCTTGGCCGTCCGGGCGGTCGGCGAGATCGACACGAGGTGGGCCGCCGGCTCGGAGTACCCGATGCCGACGATCTTGGCGCCGTCGAAGTGGAACGAGGTGAGGCTGGCCAGGCCGCACTGGCGGCGGCGCGGATCGTGCCAGAGGCGCTTGCGCTCGACGTGCCGGCGCAGCGTCCAGATCGGGAGCTGGTGCGACACGAGCACCGCCTCCCGCCCCTCGGCGGCGACCCGGGCGGCGTGCAGCGCGGCGAACATGCGCTCGGCGATGGCCCGGTACGCCTCACCCCAGGACGGGGTCACCGGGTCGCGCAGCACCCACCAGTTGCGCGGGTCGCGGAACGAACCGTCACCGGGCGAGACCTTCTTGCCCTCGAACCAGTTCGCGCTCTCGATCAGGCGCTCGTCGACACCGACGGAGAGGCCGAACTGCGCCGCGATCGGCTCGGCGGTCTGCTGGGCGCGCTCCAGCGGGCTGGCCACCACGTGCACGACGGTCCGGTCGGCGAGCGCCTGCGCCGCCGCCTTGGCCATCTGCACGCCCAGCTCGGAGAGGCGGAACCCGGGCAGGCGGCCGTAGAGGATGCCGTCCGGGTTGTGCACCTCGCCGTGCCGCAGCACGTGCACCACGGTCTCCGCCATTTGGTTACCCCCCGTGTCCTGCCGCTGCCGCCGCCCGCGCCGCGACCGGAAGGGCGGCGGCGATCTGCTCCCACGCGGTGTCGTCGATCGCGGTCGAGACGAACCACGACTCGAACGCGCTCGGCGGCAGGTAGACGCCGGCGGCGAGCATCGCGTGGAAGAACGCCTTGAACGCCGGCACCACCTGGGTGCGGGCGCTGTCGTAGTCGTGCACGTCCGCGTCGGTGAAGAAGACCGAGAACATGTTGCCCGCGGTGGAGAGGCGGTGCGGCACGCCGGCCGCGGACAGCGCCTCGGTGGTGAGCTTGCCCAGCGCGGCGGCGGTCTCGTCGAGCCGCCGGTAGAGCGCGTCGTCGGCCAGCCGCAGCGTGGCCAGCCCGGCCGCGCAGGCCAGCGGGTTACCGGAGAGCGTGCCGGCCTGGTAGACCGGGCCGGCCGGGGCGAGCTTCGCCATGATCTCCGCGCGTCCGCCGAACGCCGCGGCGGGCAGGCCGCCGCCCATGACCTTCCCGTACGTCCACAGGTCCGCGTCCGAGGGGTCGAGGCCGTGCCATCCGGCGCGGGACACCCGGAACCCGGTCATCACCTCGTCGACGATGAGCAGCGCGCCGTTCGCGTGGGCGATCCGGGCCAGCTCGGAGTTGAAGCCGTCGCGCGGCGCGATCACGCCCATGTTGCCGGCGGCGGCCTCGGTGATGATCGCGGCGATGTGCTGCCCCTCGGCGGCGAACGCCTCCTCGACCGCGCGCAGGTCGTTGTACGGCAGCACGATCGTGTCGCCGGCCGCCGCGCCGGTCACGCCGGGCGAGTCGGGCAGGCCGAACGTGGCCACGCCGGAGCCGGCAGCGGCGAGCAGCGCGTCCGAGTGGCCGTGGTAGCAGCCGGAGAACTTGATGATCTTGGAGCGGCCGGTGAAGCCGCGGGCCAGCCGGATCGCCGACATGGTCGCCTCGGTGCCGGAGTTGACCAGGCGGACCTGCTCCACCGGCGTCCGCGCGATGATCTCCTCGGCCAGGTCGACCTCACCCGGCGTCGGCGTGCCGAAGCTGGTGCCGAGCGCCGCCGCCTCACGCAGCGCCTCCACCACCGCCGGGTGCGCGTGGCCGAGGATCAGCGGGCCCCAGGAGCAGACCAGGTCGACGTAGCGACGACCGTCGGCGTCGAAGAGCCACGGACCCTCCCCCCGGACCATGAAGCGCGGGGTGCCGCCGACGGCACGGAACGCGCGCACGGGAGAGTTGACCCCGCCGGGCACGACGGCCTTGGCGCGGTCGAACAGGGCCTCGGAGGCCGGAGCGTCGGCCGGGTAGCGGCCGGATCCGGCGGAAAAGGTCTCGGTCACGATGGGGCCATTGTGTCAGCGCCGGAGTGCTGCCTGGCAGGCACCCCGCGACGGGCGTAACCAGGCTCACCCGCCTGAGCGGCGCGACGGCCGACGGCGATCCGCTCGACAGGCCCGTCGGTCGAGATCGCGATAGGCTGACCGGGTGGATCGTGCCGAACTGTCCATCACCGTACACCGGACGGGTGACGAAGCAGTGCTTCGCCTGGCCGGTGAGATCGACATGCTCACGGCCGCCCAGCTCTCGACAGTGGTGAACGAGGTGCTGGCGGATCCGCCCCCGCGCATCGTGCTCGACCTGGCCGGGGTCACGTTCTGCGACTCGCAGGGGCTCGGCACGCTCGTGGTGCTCAGCCGCAAGGCCAGTCACGCCCAGTGCGTGCTGATGCTCACAAACGTCGGCGACTTCCTGATCCGCGTCCTGGACATCACCGGCCTCCGCAGCGCCCTGATGATCCGCAACGAAGCCACCCCCTGACCCTCGGGGTTCTCCCCGCGATCTTGCACTTGCGGCCCTTCACTCGGGTGATTCACACCTTTTGTCGGGGCCACAAGTGCAAGATCAACGGCGCTAGAGGACGGGGATGTCGCGGCGGCGGAACGTCAGCAGGCCGACTGTGGCCAGGGTCATCGCCAACGCCGTCAGCACGTAGAGGGGGGTTGCGGTCCACGTGGCGCGCAGCACCTGCGGAGTGTGCGTGAACGGGGACACGTCCAGCAGCCACTGGTCCAGCTCCAGCACCGCGCCGAGCTGCCCGAGCAGCACGCAGACCGCCAGCACCACCCATGCGGCGGACGCGAGCCGGGGCAGCAGGCCGTAGAGCAGCACGGCGAGCCCGGCCAGCACCCACGCCGCCGGCACCTGGGCCAGGCCTGCGGCGAGCATCCGGCCCAGCTGGCGGGGCACGTCACCGGTGCTCAGCCCGTACGTCAGGCCGGTCGCGAGCCCGGTCACCGCGAGCACCACCACCGGGCCGAGCAGCGCGAACGCCACGTGCGACAGCAGCCAGGTCGAGCGCCTCGTCCCGGTGGCGAGCACCGGTTCCGCGTGCCCGGCGGCCTCCTCGGCGCGCATCCGCAGCGCGGCCTGGATGCCGTACCCGGCGGCGGCGAGCCCGGCCAGGCTCAGCGTGACCCCCAGGTACGCGTCGGCCATCCCGGACGCCCCGCCGAGCCGGGCCACGATCTCCTCCATCCGCGGACTCCCCTCGACGGACCGGCCGGCCGCCTCCGCGGCGCCACCGAGGATCAGCCCGAGCAGGCCGAACCCGACCGACCACCAGAGGATCTGCCCCCGGTGCAGCCGCCAGGCCAGCCCGAACGGCCCGGACAACGCGCCGCCCGCGCCGGCCGGGCCGAGCCGGGGCGGCAGCACGCCCGCGCCCAGGTCGCGGCGGACCGAGATCGGGTACGCGAGCGCGGCGAGCAGCACCGTCGCGGCCAGCGGCAGCAGCAGCACCCACCACCGCTCCCCCTCGTACGGCCGGACGCGGGCGCCCCAGCCCAGCGGGGACAGCCAGCTCGGCCAGTCGTTGCCGGCGGTGTCCCCGGCCAGGCGCAGCCCGAACGCGGCGCCGAGACCGGCGAGGCCGACGCCCCGCGCCCCGCCCGCGGTCTCGGTGAGCTGGGCGGCCAGCCCGCCGAGCGTCGCGAAGACAGCGCCGGTCAGCACGGTGACCAGCCCGTACGCGACCGAGCCGCCGACCGGCAGCCCGGTCGAGACGAGCCCGGCGGCGGTGAGCAGCCCGAGCACCAGGTCGGCGCCGTACGTGACGAGCAGCGCGGCGGTCAGTCCGGCGTGCCGTCCGAGCACGCTGCCGCCGAGCAGTTCCCGCCGCCCGGCTTCCTCCTCGGTGCGGGTGTGCCGGATGACCGTGAGCAGGCTCGCCAGCGCGACGATGAGCAGCAGGAAGCCGCTGCGCTGGGCGGTGAGCGCGCCGACGCTGTCGCCGTACGCCGGGCCGAGCAGCGCGACGATCGACGGGTTGCGGGCGGTGCCCTCCAGGTACGCGGCCCGCTCCGCGGCGGTCGGGAACAGTTCGAAGAAGCTGGCCGCGTACGTGATCGGCAGTACCGCGAGCACGAGCACCCACAGCGGCAGCAGGAGGCGGTCCCGGCGCATGATCAGCCGGACCAGGTGACGGGTGCCGGTGAGCGTGCTCATGACCGGTCCGCCGTCTCGGAACGCGCCACGCCGGAGGAGGGCGCCGACGCGGGGGACGCGGCCTCGTAGTGCCGCAGGAACAGTTCCTCAAGCGTGGGCGGCGTGCTGACCAGGCTGCGTACGCCCAGCTCGGTGAGCCGGCGCAGCGCGGCGTCGAGCGACGCGGTGTCCACGTCGAAGCGGACCCGCTGCCCGTCCACCCGCAGGTCGTGCACACCCGGCAGGTCGGCCAGGCCGTCCAGCGGCGCGGTGACCTCGGCGTCGATCGCGGTGCGGTGGAGGTGGCGCAGGTCGCCGAGCGTGCCGGACTCGACGGTCCGGCCGGCCCGGATGATCGTCACCCGGTCGCAGAGCGCCTCCACCTCGGCGAGGATGTGGCTGGACAGCAGCACGGTGCGCCCGTCCTGCCGGGCCCGGCGGACCCAGTGCTGGAAGACCTCCTCCATCAGCGGGTCGAGCCCGGAGGTCGGCTCGTCGAGGATGAGCAGTTCGACGTCGGAGGCGAGCGCGGCGACCAGGCCGACCTTCTGCCGGTTGCCCTTGGAGTAGGTGCGGCCCTTCTTGCGCGGGTCCAGCTCGAACGACTCCAGCAGTTCGGCGCGGCGTCTCGGGTCGAGCCCGCCGCGCAGCCGGCCGAGCAGGTCGATCACCTCGCCGCCGCTGAGGTGGGGCCAGAGCGTGACGTCGCCGGGCACGTACGCGAGGCGGCGGTGCAGCGCCACCGCGTCCCGCCACGGGTCGCCGCCCAGCAGTCGGACGGCCCCCGCGTCCGCCCGCAGCAGGCCGAGCAGCACCCGGATGGTGGTCGACTTGCCGGAGCCGTTCGGGCCCAGGAAGCCGTGCACCTCTCCGGCGCGAACGGTCAGGTCGAGCCCGTCGAGGGCCCGGGTGCGGCCGAAGGTCTTCACCAGGCCGGACACATCGATTGCCGTTTCCATACTTCAGAAGCTACGCTTGTTTCACAAACTTGTGAAGACTGTAGGGTCGCGGGGTGAGTGTCGAGGAGCCGACCATGAACGTGCCGCCCCAGCACGACGAGGAAGAGGTCCACCTCTTCGTCGAGCGGATGGCGATGGCCTTCGCCGACGTGGGCTTCCCCCGGATGGCCGCCCGGGTCCTGTTCACAGTGATGAGCGCCGACGACCCGCTCACCGCGGGCGAGATCGCCGGCCGGCTCGGCGTCAGCGCGGCGGCGGTGAGCGGCGCGGTGCGCTACCTGACCCAGTTCGCCATGCTGGTCCGCGAGCCGGTCAAGGGCTCCCGGAGCGACCGCTACCGGATGCCCGACAACCCGTGGTACGAGGCGACCATCACCAAGACCACGATCTACAAGAACTTCATCGACATCGCCGCCGGCGGGGTCGACGCGCTGCACGGGCGAAACACACCGGCCGGTGAGCGGGTCGCCGAGATGCGCGACTTCTTCCTCTTCGTACAGGAGGAACTGGAATCGCTCGGCGACCGCTGGCGGGCCCGGCGGGCCGCGACCGGGCACGGCGGCCCGGCCGGCGGCTGAACCGTCAGCGGGTGTTGCCCCAGCGCGCCTGCTCCAGCAGCTCCACCGCGCGTTCCCGGGTGGACGGGTCGTCGTCGGCACGCAGCAGCGCCGTCGCCTCGTCCACCGCGTCGGTCAGGTGCCGCCACTGGAGATCCCGTTCCCGCACCAGATCCGACTGGGCGGCGAGCTGCCGCGTCTTCACCCACAGGTCGACGAAGACCGTCACCTTGGCGCGCAGCACCCACGGGTCGAACGGCTTGGTCAGGTAGTCGACCGCGCCGGCCGCGTAGCCGCGCAGCGCGAGCTGCGCGTCCTTGTCCGCGGCGGTCAGGAAGATGATCGGTACGTGCCGGGTGCGCTCGCGCCGCTTGATGTGGGTGGCGGTCTCGAACCCGTCCATGTCCGGCATCTGGGCGTCCAGCAGGATCACCGCGAAGTCGTCCACCAGGAGCTGCTTGAGCGCCGCCTCGCCGCTCTCCACCGCGACCGACTGCACCGGGAGGCCCTGGAGGATCGCCTCCAGCGCCATCAGGTTCTCCCGCCGGTCGTCCACCAGCAGGGCCTTGGCCGTCTGCGTCACGCGTTCTCCTCGCCTCGGCTCCGGCCGATCCAGGACGCCATCAGTTCGATCAGCTCGTCCAGGTCCACCGGCTTGGTGATGTAGTCGCTGCCGCCGGCGCCGAGCGCCGACTCCCGGTCGCCGGGCATCGCCTTCGCGGTCAGGAAGACGATCGGCAGGTCCGCGAACCGGTGGTTGCGGCGGATCTGCGCTGTCGTCTCGTACCCGTCCTGGTCCGGCATCATGGCGTCCATCAGGACGATGTCCACCTCCGGGTGCTCGGCGAGCTGGCGGACACCGTCCGCCCCGTTGTCCGAGTACAACACGGTCATCCCGTGCAGTTCCAACGCGGACGTCAGCGCGAACACGTTCCGTACGTCGTCGTCGATGATCAGCACGGTCACGCCGTCCAGGCGCCGGGTGGCGGGCGTCTCCTGCGGCTGCGGCAGCTCCATCGGCATGAGCAGCGACGACGGCAGGCCCGCGCGGCTCGGCGACGGCGGCGCCGGCGCCACCACCGCGTCCGGCGCCAGCACATCGGGTACGAAGAGGGTGAACGTCGAACCCTGACCGGGCGCGGACGAGACGGTGATCGTGCCGCCGAGCAGGCGGGCCAGGTCACGGCTGATGGACAGGCCGAGCCCGGTGCCGCCGTAGCGGCGGCTGGTGGTGCCGTCCGCCTGCTGGAACGCCTCGAAGATCAGCGAGAGCTTGTCGTCGGAGATCCCGATCCCGGTGTCTATCACGGTGAACGCGATCACCCGCTGCGCGTTGGTCAGCGCCGGCACGTCGAAGACGGCGTTCTCGGCCGCCGGGCCGATCCGCAGCGTCACCGCGCCGTTGTCGGTGAACTTCACCGCGTTCGACAGCAGGTTGCGCAGGATCTGCTGCAACCGCTGGGCGTCGGTGACCAGCGCGGGCGGCAGGTCGCGGCTCACCCGCACCTGGAAGTCCAGGCCCTTCTCCTCGGCCTGCGGCGCGAACGCCTGCTCGACGTAGCCGCGGATCTCGGCGAACTGGATCTCGGTGGGCTCCACGTCCATCCGGCCCGCCTCGATCTTGGACAGGTCGAGGATGTCGTCGATCAGCGACAGCAGGTCCGACCCGGCTCCGTGGATGGTCCGGGCGAACTCGATCTGCTTCGCGCTGAGGTTGCGCTCCGGGTTCTCGGCCAGCAGCCGGGCCAGCAGGAGCAGCGAGTTCAGCGGCGTACGCAGCTCGTGGCTCATGTTCGCCAGGAACTCCGACTTGTACGCCGACGCGCGGGTGAGCTGCTGCGCCTTCTCCTCCAGGCCGAGGCGGGCCAGCTCGATCTCCCGGTTCTGCGTCTCGATGTTGGCCTTCTGCTCGGACAGCAGCTTCGCCTTGTCCTCCAGCTCGGCGTTGGTGCGCTGCAACTCGGCCGACTGGTCCTGCATCTCGTGCGCCAGCCGCTGCGACTGCGCCAGCAGCTCCTCCGTACGCCGGTTGGCCTGGATGGTGTTGACAGCGACGCCGATGGTGAGCACCAGCCGCTCCAGGAACGCCAGGTGCAGCTCGGAGAACGTGGCCACGCCGGCGAACTCGATCACGCCGAGCAGCTCGCCCTCGAACTGGACCGGCAGCACCACCAGGTCGGCCGGGGGCGTGTCGGCCAGCCCGGACCGTACGACGAGGCGCCCGTCCGGCTGCGCCTTGACCCGGATCGTCCGGCGCGACAGGGCGGCCTGCCCGACCAGCCCCTCACCCGGGCCGAACGTGACGTCGTGGCCGCGTGCCACGTACCCGTAGGAGGCGGTGAGCCGCAGCCGCATGCTGCCCTCGGAGCTGTCCGTCAGGAAGAACGCGCCGAGTTGCGCGTCCACCAGCGGGGTCACCTCCTGCATGATCATGCGGCAGACCTCGCCCAGGTCGCGCTGGCCCTGGAGCAGACCGCCGATCCGGGCCAGGTTCGAGTCGAGCCAGCCCTGCTCGGCGTTCTTCTTGGTCGTCTCCCGGAGGGTGACGATCATCTGGTTGATGTTGTCCTTCAGCTCGGCGACCTCGCCCTGCGCCTTCACGTTGATCCGCTGGGTCAGGTCGCCGCGGGTCACCGACGTGGAGACCTGCGCGATGGCGCGCAACTGCGTGGTCAGGGTGGAGGCGAGCTGGTTGACGTTCTCGGTGAGGTCGCGCCACGTACCGGACACGCCCTTGACCTGGGCCTGACCACCCAGCTTGCCCTCGGTACCCACCTCACGCGCCACGCGCGTGACCTCGTCGGCGAACGAGGAGAGCTGGTCCACCATCGTGTTGACGGTGTTCTTCAGCTCCAGGATCTCGCCCTGCGCGTCCACAGTGATCTTCTGACCCAGGTCGCCGTTCGCCACCGCCGTGGTGACCGAGGCGATGTTCCGCACCTGGCTGGTCAGGTTCGAGGCCATCGAGTTCACGTTGTCGGTCAGGTCACGCCACGTACCGGAGACGCCCTTGACCTGGGCCTGACCACCCAGCTTGCCCTCGGTACCCACCTCACGCGCCACGCGCGTGACCTCGTCGGCGAACGACGAGAGCTGGTCCACCATCGTGTTGACAGTGGACTTCAGCTCCAGGATCTCGCCCTGCGCGTCCACTGTGATCTTCTGCGACAGGTCACCCTTGGCGACAGCCGTCGACACCTGGGCGATGTTGCGCACCTGCGCGGTCAGGTTCGACGCCATCGAGTTCACGTTGTCGGTCAGGTCGCGCCAGGTGCCGGCGACGCCGCGCACCTGCGCCTGACCACCCAGCTTGCCCTCGGTACCCACCTCGCGCGCCACCCGGGTCACCTCGTCGGCGAACGACGAGAGCTGATCCACCATCGTGTTGACAGTGGACTTCAGCTCCAAGATCTCGCCCCGCGCGTCCACTGTGATCTTCTGCGACAGGTCACCCTTCGCCACCGCGGTGGTGACCGAGGCGATGTTCCGCACCTGGCTGGTCAGGTTGGACGCCATCGAGTTCACGTTGTCGGTCAGGTCCCGCCACGTACCCGAGACGCCCTTGACCTGGGCCTGACCACCCAGCTTGCCCTCGGTACCCACCTCACGGGCCACACGCGTCACCTCGTCGGCGAACGAGGAGAGCTGGTCCACCATCGTGTTGACGGTGTTCTTCAGCTCCAGGATCTCGCCCTGCGCGTCCACAGTGATCTTCTGACCCAGGTCGCCCTTCGCCACCGCCGTGGAGACCTGGGAGATGTTGCGGACCTGGCTGGTCAGGTTGCCGGCGAGCTGGTTGACGTTCTCGGTGAGGTCGCGCCACGTGCCGGAGACGCCTCGTACCTGCGCCTGGCCGCCCAGCTTGCCCTCGATGCCCACCTCGCGGGCCACCCGCGTGACCTCGTCGGCGAACGACGACAGCTGGTCCACCATCGTGTTCACGGTGTCCTTCAGCTCCAGGATCTCGCCCTGGGCCGCCACCGTGATCTTCTGCGACAGGTCACCCTTCGCCACCGCCGTCGACACCTGGGCGATGTTGCGCACCTGCGCGGTCAGGTTCGACGCCATCGAGTTGACGTTGTCGGTCAGGTCCTTCCAGGTGCCGGCCACGCCCGGCACCTCGGCCTGGCCGCCCAGCTTGCCCTCGGTGCCCACCTCGCGGGCCACCCGGGTCACCTGCTCGGCGAACAGCCGCAGCGTGTCGGTGAGCGAGTTCATCGTGTCGGCCAGCTCGGCCACCTCGCCGCGCGCCCCGACCGTGATCTTCTGCGACAGGTCGCCCTTCGCCACAGCCGTCGCCACCTGGGAGATCGACCGGACCTGCCCGGTGAGGTTCGACGCCATGGTGTTCACCGAGTCGGTGAGGTCCTTCCAGGTGCCGGCCACCCCGCGCACGTCGGCCTGGCCGCCCAGCTTGCCCTCGGTGCCCACCTCGCGGGCCACACGCGTCACCTCGTCGGCGAACGACGAGAGCTGGTCCACCATCGTGTTCACGGTCCGGCCGATGCGCAGATACTCACCGCGGAGCGGGCGACCGTCGATCTCCAGCGCCATGTGCTGGGACAGGTCGCCGTCGGCCACCGCCACGATGACCCGGGCGATCTCGGTGGTCGGCCGGCCCAGGTCGTCGATGAGCGAGTTGACCGCCCGCTGCCCCTCCGCCCACGAGCCGTCCAGGCCCTCGTCGTCCAGGCGCTCGGTGAGCCGGCCGTCACGGCCGACGATCCGGCTGATCCGCCGCAGGTCCAGGTGCTGCCGCTCCTGCAACGACACCACGTCGTTGAAGGCGTCGGCGACCTCACCGGGCAGACCCGCCCGCCGGGGCAGGCGCACCCGCAGATCGCCGCGCCCCACCCGACGCAACGCCTCGACCAGTTCGCCGAGGAGCGCCTCGTGGTCGGACGCGGACGGGTCAGCGGTCACCGACTGATTCACCGTGGCCATCGTTCCTCGCTCCGCTCGGGCTCGTGCGGTCACACGGGCCATCCCATCATTGTGCCGCGCGATCCGTCGAGGTCACCGCGTGTGATCGCGCGTCACGTGCGGTATCGACCCGGGTGGTGGGTTCACCGGGACGCTTGGCACCCGGGGTGGAGGCGGTGGAGGATACGAAGGTGTCAGCGGAGGCAGGGCCTGCTAGCGGGGGCGCGGACGAGCGCGTCCGCCGGGTCCGCCTCCCCGCCGACCGCCGCACGCCGGCGGCGGCCCGCGCACTGGTCCGCACCATGCTGCTCGAAGCGCGGCTGCCCGAACTGCTGAACGAGGCGCTGCTGCTCACCACCGAGCTGACCACGAACGCCGTCGAGCACGCGCGTACCGAACTGGACATCGAGGTCGACACCGACCACAACGGCCTCACCGTGACAGTCACCGACTTCGCCTCCGGCCCGGTCGACGAGCTGATCGTGGGCGTGCGCAACACCACGTCCGACATCACCGAGGTCGCCGCCCGGGGGCGCGGCCTGCTGCTCGTCGACCACTTCTCCAGCCGGTGGGGCACCACGTACCTGCCCACCGGCAAGGGCGTCTGGTTCCGCCTCGACCGGCCCGGCCCGGGTGGGTCCGCCCGGCCGTCGGCCGGCCCACTGCGCGTCGCCGAACCGGACCGAAACGGCGACGGTACGCCGAGCGCCGCGGCCATGAGCGAGTTGATGCAGCTCACCCCCGACGCGTACGCCGACGAGCCGCTGCCCGAGTTCGCCACCGGACTGCTGACCCGGGTCGGCGAGATGGTGGGCGCCGCCGGTGGCACGGTACGGCTGGACCGGGGCGACGGACTCGGCACCCAGGTCTTCGCCAGGTACGGCCGGCCGCCACGCGACGGCAGCGAGCTGCTGCGCGTACCGCTGGCCGTGCACCGCCCGTACGCCGGTGAGCTGGAGCTGGACGCGGCGCCCTCGGCGTACGCGCGGCCACTCGCCGTGCTGGCCGCCGAGCGGCTGTCGCTGCACCTGGAGAACGACCGGCTGCGCCGCGCCGACGTACGCCGGTCCACCTGGCTGACGTTCCTGGCCGAGGCCAGCGAACTGCTCGCCCAGTCGCTCGACGTCGAGCTGACCATGGCACTCGTCCCGCAGCTCGTGGTGCCCCGGCTCGGCCAGTGGTGCGCCGTGCACACCACCGACGAGTGGGGCCGGCTGCGCCTCGCCGCGTCCAGCCACGCCGACGAGGCGATGCTGCCGCAGCTGCACCGGATCCTCCAGGAGACCGGCCCGGACTCGATCCAGTCCCGGCTGCGCGAGGCGTCCCGCAACGCCGCCCAGGTGCCGCTCGGCGGACCGATGGAGGGTTTCGCCGTACCGCTTATCGCCCGCGGCCAGCGGCTCGGCACCCTCGCCGTGGGCCGCCACCAGCGGCACCGGCACGACCCGGACGAGGTGTCGGTGCTGGAGGACGTGGCCCGCCGCGCCGCCCTCGCCATCGAGAACGCCCGCATCCACGCCGAGCGCCGCCGGGTCGCCCAGACGCTCCAGCAGTCGCTGCTGCCGCCGGTGCTGCCGGTGGTCGAGGGCATCGGCTTCGCCGCCGAGTACGTCCCGACCGGCGACGACGCGGAGGTCGGCGGCGACTTCTACGACGTGCTTCCGCTGCCGGACGGCCGCTGGCTCGTGGTGGTCGGCGACGTATCAGGCAAGGGCGTGCAGGCCGCCGCCGTGACCGGCCTGGTCCGGGACGTGATCCGGGTGCTCGTCGGTGACGGCAAACCGCTGCCCGAGGTGCTCGGCCGGCTCAACGAGACGCTCGTGGAGCGCGGCGGCGGACGCTACTGCACGCTGGCGCTGGCGGCTGTCGCACCCGGCGACGGCGGCCAGCTCGACGTCTCGCTGCACCTGGCCGGCCACGACCGCCCGGTGCTGCTGCACGGCGGTGGAGGGGCGACGTTCGTCGGCGTCGGCGGTACGGCGCTGGGCCTGCTCGACGCGATCACCACACCGACCGCCGAGCTGACGCTCAAGCCCGGGGACGCGCTGATCTTCTACACCGACGGGGTCACCGAGCGGCGGCGCGGACGCGAGCTGTTCGGCACCGACCGGCTGCGCGAGTCGGCGGCGCCGCTGGCCGGGTACTCGGCCGACGTGGTGGCCGCCCGGCTGCGCGCCGCCACCATCGCGTTCTCGGTCGAGCCCCCACGCGACGACATAGCCATCCTCGTCCTCCGAAACGACACCCCCTAGCTCTCCCACCCCGCGCGGGGCGGGCCCGCGTCCGGACACGCGCCCCGTCGATCATGAACTTGGCCGCTCGATTCGCCCGTTTCCTCCCCGTCAACTTCATGGTCAACCCACTTCGGCGCGCGGGCCGGCTGGTGCCGGGGAGGGCGAGGCGGTCAGAGGCCGCCGGGGAGGCGGCCGGGAGCCAGGCGGTGGTGCGGGTCCAGGTGGGCCTTGGCGCTGCGCAGGCGCGGCAACGCGGGCAACTCGCCCCAGAGGTCCACGGCACGGCGTACCGCCGCCGGCGCGGCCACCACCACGCACCGGCCCCGCCGGGCGATCAGCACGCTGCGGACGGCGGTGAGGATCGAGGCGACCCGCTCGGGCGGCAGCGCGCCGGACAGTGCGGCGTGCACGGTGCCCGAGCCGGCCGAGCCGCGTACCGGCACCGGGCCGCCGGTGGCGTCGCGCAACGCGTAGACGGCGGCGTGCAGGTCGCCTATCGGCACCTCGATGCGCAGCGCCGTGTCGCCGGGCGCGAACGGGTAACGCCCCCACCATTCCGGCGGGTGGTGACCGACCATCGCCTCTGAGCCGAGGACGGCGGTGAGCCGCCCGGCCCGCTCGGTCACGTCGGCCGGGCCGCCCTCCAGCAGCACCACCAGGCTGCCCGCCGCCGGTCGCCCGGTCACGGCCGGGTGGTCGGGGCGGTTGACCACCGACGGGTGCGTGGCCGGGATGCGACGCCGAGGCAGCGGCACCGGCACCGGCAGGTCCAGTTCGACGGCGGCCGGGTCGACGTCGGCGGCCAGGACGGCCCGGACCAGGTCGTGCACCTCCAGCGGCGTCCACACCGGACGGGACACCCAGAGCCGCCCGGCCGGCACGGCGTGCACCCGCATGGTGGCCGAGACGAGCACGCCGAGCCCGCCCTGCGAGCCGCAGAGCAGCCGGGCCACGTCGAGCCCGAGCACCTCGCCCCGGCCGAGGATCGCGTCCCCGCCACCCGGCCGGCCGGCGCCGCTGCCCGGGGCGGCCCGGCCGAGCGCCTCCGTGCCGGACTCGCCGACGCTGACCAACTCGCCGTCGGCGTCGAGGTAGCGCACCCCGACGAGCTGGGCGCACGGGCTGCCGTGCCGGTGCCGCAGCGGACCGGACTCGTCGGCGGCGAGCACCCCGCCGAGCGTCGCGCCCGGCGAGGGCGCGTCGACGGGCAGCCGCCGGTTGGTGCGCGCCAGCGTGGCCTGGACCGCGCGCAGCGGCGTACCGGCGCCGATCTCGGCCACCGCCGCGTCACGCGGCTCGTGCCAGACCCCGGCGAGGCGGCCGGTGTCGAGCATGATGTCCACCTGCTCCGGCGCGGCACCCCAGTCGATCTTCGTGCCGGCGCCGCGGGGCACCACTGTCAGGTCGTACGCGGCGGCCAGCCGCAACACCTCCGCCGCGGCGTGCGGGCCGCCCGGCACTGCCACCCATCGGGCGGTACGGCCGGCCACCTCGTCGGCCGGGCCGGCGAAGCGGGCGAACGGGTCGCCGCAGATCGCGGCCAGCTTCCGGGTGATGTCGAGGGCTCCGAGCCGGGGGGTGGAACGTGCCGCATCCGCCATGGCGGTTATCGTACACATGTTCGAAAACCCTGGCGGCGAGTCGTGGGATTCGGTCGGCGGGCAAGCCCGGCGGCGGCCCGGCGACCGGTAACGTGGCGCCGTGACCGAAACCCCACCGCCCGTCGCCAAGCGCGTCCCGTCCGAGCGCGTCCACCACGGTGACACCGTGATCGACGAGTACGCCTGGCTCGCCGTCAAGGACGACCCGGACACGATCGCGTACCTGGACGCCGAGAACGCGTACACCGAGGCGCGCACCGCCCACCTGGCCGGGCTGCGCGCGGAGCTGTTCGAGGAGACGCGCCGGCGCACCCAGGAGACCGACCTGTCGGTGCCGACGCGCAAGGACGGCTACTGGTACTACACCCGAACGGTCGAGGGGCAGCAGTACGGCGTGCACTGCCGCCGCGCGGTGCGGGCGGGCGAGACGGCGCCCCCGGTCAGCGTGGACGGCGCCCCGCTCGACGGCGAGGAGGTGCTGCTCGACGGCAACCAGCTCGCCGAGGGGCACGACTTCTTCTCCCTCGGGGCGTTCGACGTCAGCCCGGACGGGCGCTGGCTGGCCTACTCCACCGACTTCTCCGGCGACGAGCGCTTCACGCTGCGGATCAAGGACCTGACCACCGGTGAGTCGCTGCCGGACGAGGTGCCTGACACGTTCTACGGCACGGCCTGGTCCAGTGACGCGTCCACGCTGTTCTACGTGACGGTGGACGAGGCGTGGCGGCCGAACCGGGTCTGGCGGCACACCGTCGGCACGTCGTCCACCGAGGACGCGGTGGTCCACCAGGAGGACGACGAGCGGTTCTGGGTCGGCGTCGAGCTGACCCGCTCCGAGCGCTTCGTGGTCATCGACATCCACAGCAAGATCACCAGCGAGGTGTGGGTGATCCCGGCGTCCAACCCGACCGGTGCGCCCGCCGTCGTGGCCCCGCGGCGTCAGGGCATCGAGTACGCGGTGGAGCACCACGGCCACCGCTTCCTGATCCTGCACAACGACGGCGCGGAGGACTTCGCGCTGGCGTACACCTCGGCGGACGCGCCGGGCGAGTGGGAGCCGCTGATCCCGCACACGCCCGGCACCCGGCTGGAGGCGGTCGACGCGTTCGAGAACCACCTCGTGGTGTCGCTGCGCACCAACGGGCTGACCGGCCTGCGGGTGCTGCCGGTGGGCAGCGACGACAGCTGGGACATCGACTTCCCCGAGCCGATCTACAGCGTGGGGCTGGACGCGAACCCGGAGTACCGCACGAACGAGGTACGGCTGCGCTACACCTCGCTCGTCACCCCCGACTCGGTCTACGACTACGACCTGGTGACCCGTGAGCTGACGCTGCGCCGGCAGAAGCCGGTCCTTCCCGGGCCGGACGGGCGGGCGTACGACCCGGCCGACTACGAGCAGCACCGGGACTGGGCGCTCGCCGACGACGGCACCCGCGTACCGATCTCGCTCGTCTGCCGCCGCGACACGCCGCGCGACGGTTCGGCGCCCGCCGTCATCTACGGCTACGGCTCGTACGAGGCGAGCATGGACCCGTGGTTCTCGATCGCCCGGCTGAGCCTGCTCGACCGCGGCGTGATCTTCGCGGTGGCGCACATCCGGGGCGGCGGTGAGCTGGGCCGGCGCTGGTACGACGAGGGCAAGCTGCTGGCCAAGAAGAACACGTTCACCGACTTCGTGGCCTGCGCCCGGCACCTGGTCAAGGCGGGCTGGACGGCGAGCGACAGGCTGGTCGCCCGGGGCGCCTCGGCCGGCGGCCTGCTGATGGGCGCGGTGGCGAACCTCGCCCCGGACGCGTTCACCGGCATCGTCGCGCAGGTGCCGTTCGTGGACGCGCTCACCTCGATCCTCGACCCGTCGCTGCCGCTGACCGTGACCGAGTGGGAGGAGTGGGGCAACCCGCTCGACGACCCCGAGGTCTACGCGTACATGAAGTCGTACACGCCGTACGAGAACGTGACCACCGTCGAATACCCGGCGATCCTGGCGGTGACCAGCCTCAACGACACCCGCGTGCTCTACCACGAGCCGGCCAAGTGGATCGCCCGGCTGCGGTCGTTCGCGCCGGCCGGCGACTACCTGCTCAAGACCGAGATGGGCGCGGGTCACGGCGGTCCGAGCGGCCGATACGACTCGTGGCGTGAGGAGGCGTTCGTCAACGCCTGGATCCTCGACCGCGTCGGCCGGGCCTGACCCGTTCCGGACCGGATGAGCGACGAGGATCAGCCAGGCCGGCGGGCGCCGGCCTGGCTGCTTCTCGTGGTGGTCGCCGCCGCGCTCGTGGTCTGCTGCTGTTCGACGGTGATCGGCTTGA
The DNA here is from genome assembly GCF_055362685.1 of Micromonospora sp. SYSU B005. Lineage (NCBI taxonomy): Bacteria > Bacillati > Actinomycetota > Actinomycetes > Micromonosporales > Micromonosporaceae > Micromonospora > Micromonospora sp. SYSU B005. The sequence continues at coordinate 204,792 of NZ_JAXCFU010000005.1, forward strand.
CCGTCGCCGGCTCCGCCGGCCTGCTCGGCCGCTGACCGCTCAGCCCGCGCGCAGTTCCTCCACCGAGGTCGCGGTGCGCAGGAACAGCAGGCCAGCCACGACCGTGCACAGCACCGCCGCCAGCCCGCCCGCCGCGAGCCAGGCCAGTTGATCCCACGGTACGTCCGGCGGAACAGTCGTCTTCGGCACCCATTCGGTACGGGTGTACCGCGCCGCGGTGGCCGGGTCGCCGCACAGTTCCGTGCCGGCGTCGCAGATCGTCCGCGTGAAGCCGCCGTTGCTCGGTGCCGGCATGACGCCCCGGACCAGCAGGTAGCCGACCGTCAGCGCGAGCCCGATCGCGGGTACGGCGGGGGCGAGCGCGGCCCAGAGCAGCGACCGGCCGATGGTGGCCCGTGGCACGCCGGTCGCCACCTGCGCCGCGTACGCCCGCCGCCGGCTGGTGATCCCCTCGACCACCGCCACGAGCAGCCCGCCGCCGGCGATCGCGATCGCCACCACGACCGCGAGGTCGACCAGGTCCATCGCGCCGAGGTAGAAGCCCGGGTCGGCAAGTCCGGAGCCGGTGCGGCGGGTCACCTCGGCCTCGGCCTGGAAGTCGGCACGCAGTCCCGCGGCACCGGCGCCGAAGATCAGCGCGGCCAGCAGCGCGGCGAACGTGCGGCTGCCGGCCCACGGGTCGGCGGCCAGCCGGCGGGCGGCCAGCAGTGCGGCCGGGCCGCGTCCGTGCCGGTGCAGCAGCCGGCCGGTGTGGTACGAGATCCAGCCGGTGCCCGACACCACGCCGATCATCGCGGTCAGCCCGCCGACGACGAGCAGTGTCGGCACCAGCCAGTCGGGGGCCACCGCGCCACGCCGTTCGTACCAGAGCAGGAGCGGGCGGATCGCGGCGAACATCGCCAGCGCGGCGAGGACGAGCACGCCCGGCCACGGCCAAGGCGCCCGGGTGCGGACCCGGCGTACGACGCCGAACGGGGTGGTGGTGACCCGCCGCAGCAGCAGCGCGCTGACCAGCGCGGCCACCAGCGGCAGGCCGAGCACCACGGCGGCCACGGCGACCGGCGCCGGACGCACGTCGGTGGGCAGCGGCAGCCGCCCGTCGGCGTCGGGCCGGTGCAGCAGCCGGCGCCCGGCCAGGAAGACGGCCAGGCCGACGAGGGTACCGAGCAGGCTCGCCACGCCGGTCTCGGCAACCGCGACCCGGGTGACCTGCCCGGGGGTGGCGCCGGCCAGCCGGAACGCGGCGAGCCGCCGGTCCCGGCCGGGCGCACCGAGGCGGGCGCACTGCCCGGCCAGTCCCAGCACCGGTACGCAGAGCAGCAGCACCGCGAACGCGACGCCGGGACGCAGGCCGGGTTCCCGCAGCAGGGCGTTCGTGTACTGGTCGGACTGCGTCCAGGCATCGCCGGGCGGCTTCACCACCGCCAGCACTGTCAGCGCGGCCAGCCCGGCCAGCGTCGCCAGCGCGGCGCTCACCGCGGTCAGCACCACCCGGGCGATGTCGGTGCGGGTGCCGGCCAGCGCGAGCCGCAGCAGCGTGCCCGGCCTCACCGTGATCCGCCCGGCAGCGCCGGGTCGAGCCCGAGGCCGGTGTGGTCGACCCTGCCGTCGCGCAGGCTCACCTCCCGGTCCGCGTACGCGGCGATGCGCGGCTCGTGGGTCACCAGCACGACTGTGGTGCGCTGCTCGCGGGCCAGCCGGACGATCTGGGTGAGCACCTGCTCACCGGCCAGCGTGTCGAGCGCGCCGGTCGGTTCGTCGGCGAAGATCACCCGTGGTTCGGTGACCAGGGCGCGGGACAGCGCGCACCGTTGCTGCTGCCCGCCGGACATCTCGCCAGGCCGGACGTCGGCGACGTCGGCCACACCGAGCCGGTCCAGCCAGGAGAGTGCCGCCGTCCGTGCCGCTCGCCGCCCCGTGCCGGCGAGCAACAACGGAAGGGCGACGTTCTCCGCCGCGGTCAGCTCGGCGACGAGCTGGCCGAACTGGAACAACACCCCGAATTCGGTACGGCGCAGCCGGGAGCGGGCCGCCTCCGGCCACGTGTCGATCCGTTCACCGCGCCAGGTGACCTGACCGGCGTCGGGACGCAGGATGCCGGCCAGGCAGTGCAGCAAGGTGGACTTGCCGCATCCGCTCGGCCCGGTGACCGCGAGGATCTCGCCTTCGGCCACGTCGAGCGTCACGCCACGCAGCGCGGGCGTGTGGCCGTACGCGCGGACCACGCCGCGCGCTTGCAGGAACGTCACGAGTGCACCTCCCGGTGCCAGTCGACGACCCGGTCCAGGGTGGTGTGCAGCCACCGGAGGTCGGCGTCGAGGTGGGCGACGGCGAAATCGGCGGCGACCACCTCGTCGAGGCGGGCACCGGGGGCGGTCTTGAGCGCTGTCAGCTCACGCAGCCGCTGCGTGTGCGCCCGGCGCTGGGCGATCAGGTAGCCGCGGGCCTGGGCGGCGTCTGCCACCAGGAGCGCGACGACCACCTTGGCGAACAGCGTGCTCGCCACGTACGGCATGGGTGGTTCGACGGTGCCCAGCCAGTGGTCGAGCGCCGCCCGCCCGTCGTCGGTGAGCGCGTAGGCGGTCCGGTCCGGACCGCCGTCGCGTTCCTGGCCGGCCGGCACGACCAGGCCGTCCCGGTGCAGGCGGGCCAGCGTCGCGTAGACCTGCCCGAAGGCGAGCGGCCGGGCCCGGGGCAGGCGCTCGTCGTGCGCGCGCTTCAGCTCGTAGCCGTGGCGTGGCCCGGCGGCGAGCAGCCCGAGCAGGACGTGCTGAGTGGACACCTCCCTTACTATTCGCTGAGTGAATAGCGCTGTCAAGAACGGCCCGCGCGGGACAACGCGGGCCGTTCGGATCAGCGGGTCCAGGCCGGATCACGTCCGGCCCGGCCGAGCAGCGCGTCCATGCCGTCCGGTGCCGCGTCGGTGGGCACCGGCGGGCCGAACGCGCCCATCTTCTGGCCCGTGTCGCCCATCCGGTCCATGAACTCGTGCCCCGCCGCAACCACCGCGGGGTCCACTGTCAACTCCTGGCCGGTGGCCCGCGCCAGATCCCATCCGTGAACGGTGAGGTCGATCAGCGCCATCGAGCCGACCGTCTCCTGCGGCAACCCCATGCCGGGCGAGACGCCCTCCTGCGTGGCCGGATCGGACCACGCCTCGGTGAGCCGGATCGTCTCGGTCGCGAACCGGTCCCGCCATCCGTCGGTCAGATGATCGGTCTTGCCGGACCAGTCGACCTCCTCCCGACGCGCCAGCGCCTGGAAGTTGACCACCACGTCGAACAGGTGATTGAGCAGGTCGCGCACTGTGTAGTCGGGGCAGGGCGTGGGCAGGGCGAGCTGGTCGTCCGAAATGCCCCGTACCACCGCCGCCGTACGCGGCGCCGCGACGGCGAGCAGCTCACTAGTCTTCGTGCTCATAGTGGCAGCGTATGAGGGCGGTCTTGAAGAAATGCGACACGAACCGCGGCGTGACAACCGGGGCATCCTCGATCCCGTCCGGCTTCGGCAGCAGGTCCGGTTCCGGCGCCGGATGGCCGCCCCGGCGTTGCGCCAGTGGGTGGAGCACTACTGGCTGATCGACTGGGACCTGGACGAGCCGTTCGAGCAACGGGTGGTGCCGCACCCCGCCGTGAACGTGGTGTTCCAGGCGCAGGAGGGCGCGCCCGAACAGGGCGAGATCGCCGGCGTCGACACCGGCCTGTTCGCCGTCACGCTGCACGGCGCCGGCCGGGTCTCCGGCGTCCAGTTCCGCCCGGGCGGTTTCCGGCCGTTCTGGCGGCGCCCGGTCGCCGAGCTGACCGGCCGGCGCGTACCGATCCCGGACGGGCCGGTCTGCCCGGGCACCGACGACGAGCGCTGCGCGAGCCTGGACGCCCTGCTGACCTCGTGGTCGCCGGTCGCTGATCCGCTCAACGCGGAGGCCACCGCCCTGGTCGAGGAGATCCGCGCCGACCGGACCGTGCTGCGGGTGACCGACTTCGCCCGGCGGCGGGCCGTCTCCGTCCGCCGGCTCCAGCGCCTCTTCCTGGACCACGTCGGCGTCGGTCCGAAGTGGGTGATCCGCCGCTACCGGCTCCAGGAGGCGATCGAACAGGCCGCCGCCGGGCCGCTCGACTGGTCGCGGGTCGCCGCCGATCTGGGGTACGCCGACCAGGCCCACCTGGTCCGCGAGTTCACCGCCGTCGCCGGGGTGTCACCCGCGGCGTACGCCCGCTCGCTGGCCGCCCTGCGACAGTGACGCGGGGCGGGCCGCGCCGATGCGGGTCAGCGGCGGCGGACCGCCACCACCGCCACGTCGTCGTGGATCTCCGGCGGTGCCAGCTCGACGAGCAGCCGCCGGCAGAACTCGTCCAGGTCGTCGTCCACCCGGGTGGCGGCCACGCCGAGCGCCGCCATGCCGTCGTCGATCGTGGCGTCCCGCCGTTCGATCAGCCCGTCGGTGTAGAGCACGAGCGTGGCCCCGGCGGGCAGCACGAACTCGAGGTCGGGCGGGCGCGGCGCGCGTACGCCGAGCAGCGGCGCGGACTGCGTCACGAACTCGACCCGCCCGTCCCGGCTCAGCAGTGCCGGCAGGTGCCCGGCGCTGGCCAGCCGGACCAGCCCGGTCGGCGGGTGGAGCAGCAGGACGCAGATGGTGGCCAGCTCGGTCGGCAGCAGGGTGCGCATCAGCTCGTTGACCCGGTCCAGGATCACGCCCGGCTGGTGCCCCTCGACCGCGTACGCCCGCACCGCGTGCCGCAGCTCGGCCATCACGGTGGCGGCGTGCAGCGAGTGCCCGGCCACGTCACCGATCGCCACCAGCAGGTGCCCGTCGAGCATCACCAGCTCGTAGAAGTCGCCGCCCACCTCGGTCTGGGCGCTCGCCGGCTCGTACCGGACGGCCAGGTCCAGGCCGTTCACGTCCGGCAGCCGCTGCGGCAGCAGGCTGCGCTGCAACGTCACAGCGATCCGGTGCTCCTCGTCGAAGGACCGCTGCGCCTCCACCGCCGAGGCGACCGCCTGGGCGAGCTGCACCAGCACCGGCGTGCGTACGGTCTGGGTGGCGGTCGGCACCACCACGTAGAGCGGGGCCCGGTCCTCGCGCAGCCGGGACGCGGCAACCGTCACGGTGTCGCCGTCCGGCCAGCCGGCCAGCGCCCAGTTGGCCGGCTCGTCGACGCGTACCCGGGTGCCGATCGGCACTCCGGTGTCGTCCACCACCCACGGCACGATGGTGGCCGGCGTGTGCGGGTCGACCGCCACTCCGGCCAGGCAGTCCCCGTCGAACGTCTCCGCGACGACCGCCGCGGGGGCGTTGAAGATCCGTGCCGCGCCGCTCGCGGCCGCCTCCAGCAGCCGGACGAAGTTCGGTGTCGCGTGCATCTCGACTGTGGCGTCGGCGAGCGCGGCGAGCCGTTCGGCGAGCTGCTCGGCCCGGCGCCGGGCCTGGTAGTAGCGCAGCACCGCGTGGGCGGTGGCGACCAGTTCCTCCGGCTCGATCGGCTCGGCCAGGTAGGCGTCCGCGCCGCGGGTGAGGCCCTGCGCCCGGTCCACCACGTCGACGGCGTGCGCGGAGACGTGGATGACCGGGATCGACGGGTACGCCTCCTTGATCCGCTCGCACACCTCGAAGCCGCTCATGTCGGGCAGCCGGACGTCGAGCACCACGAGGTCGATGGGTTCCCGGGCCACCCGGTCCAGCGCCGCCGTGCCGTTCTCCGCCTCGACGGTGACGAAGCCGGCCCGGGTCAGCCAGTTGACCAGCAGATATCGCTTGGGGCCGCTGTCGTCGACCACAAGCACGGTCACCGGCCCGCCGTCCACCGTCACGCTCCGCCCACGGGGAGGACCACTGTGAACGTGCTGCCCCGGCCGGCTTCGCTGGTCAGCACCAGCGTCCCGCCGAGCAGCGTGACCAGCCGTCGCGCGTACGGCAGACCGAGCCCGGTGCCGCCGACCCGGGTCGTGCCGGGCACCTGGTAGAACTCCTCGAAGACCCGTTCGTGCAGCTCCGGTGGGATGCCCACGCCGGTGTCGGTGACCGACAGCGTCCACTGGTCGCCGCGGCGCTCGGCGCGCAGGCGTACCTCGCCGCGCTCGGTGAACTTCAGCCCGTTGTGCAGCAGGTTGCGCAGCACCTGGGCGAGCAGCACCTCGTCCGAGCGCACGGTGGCCGGGGCCGGCGGTTCCTCGACCACCAGCTCCACCTCGGGGCGGGAGGCGAGCGCCCGCAGCGTGCCGCGCAACTGCCCGAACACGGCGCGCAGGTCGACTTCGGACCAGTCCGGCTCGATCCGGCCCGACTCCGCCTTGGCCAGGTCGAGCAGCTCGTTGACCAGCCCCAACAGGTCGCCCGCCGAGGAGCGGATCAGCCCCACCTGGCGGGCCTGCTCACCGGTGAGCGGATCGGAGGCGGAGTCGGCGAGCAGCCGGGCCAGGCCGATGATCGCGGTGACCGGGGCGCGCAGTTCGTGGCTGACGTTCGCCAGGAACCGGCTCTTCGACTCGCTGGCGGCCCGCAGCTGGGCGGACTTCTCGTCCAGCTCGGCGTAGAGCGCCACCACGCCGCGGTTGGTCTCCTCCAGCTCCTCGGTGAGCTGGTTGTAGAGCGCCATCACGCCCCGGTTGGTCTCCTGGAGTTCGGAGTTGAGCACCGCCAGCTCGTCGCGCTGGCTGCGTACCTCGTCGAGGGCGGCGATGAGCTGCGCGTTCTGGGCGGCCAACTCGTCCAGCGCGGAACCCGGCGCGCGCTCGGCCAGCTCGGCGCGAAGCTCGGCGGCGCGATCAGCCGTCAGCTCCTCGGCGTGGTCGGGCACTCGTCGGGACATCCTCACGACCGTATCGCCATCGACGGCCACCACCCGCAACGTGTCCACCAGACGCGCGACGGCGCCGGACTGCGGCTCGTACCGTCCACCGGGGAGCGGACGCAGCGGCGACAGGTCCACCTGGAGGACCGGGCGGCCCACCGCGTCGCGGTCGAGGGCGAACGTGACGTCCGCGCCGTCTGCCCCGTGCAGCAGTTCCCGGGCCACCTCGCTCAGCGCGGTGGCGATCCGGACCTGGTCCTGATGTTCCAGCCCGACCGCCGCGGCCACCTCCCGGCCCCGCTGCCGGACCAGGAAGATGTCCTGCTCCACCCGGAGCGCGAGGTGCAGGAGGGGTCCGGTCATGCCGCCCCCCGGGCCACCAGGACGCAGGCGTCGTCGCGGCGGACGCCGGCGTCACGCAGCAGCGTCGCGGCGGCCAGCAGCGGGTTGCGCCCGGCGAGCCCGGGATAGTCGTCCAGGTCCCAGCGATCCACCACCCCGTCACTGTGCATGACCAGGGTGGCGTCGCGCGAGAAGGGGTAGTCGTACCCGCGGATCGCCGGACGCTGGTGCCCGGCGATGCCCGGCAGCGAGACCAGGCCGCGGCGCCGCTCGCCCGGCGCGACGATCATCGCGGCGATGTTGCCGAGCCCGGCGTAGCGGAGCAGTCCGGCAGCCGGATCCGGCTCGGCCACCGCGAGCGCCGCGCCCCGGGTGTGCGACATGGCGGCGTGCAGGTGCCGTACCACGACGTCCGGCGGACCGTCCGGCGCGGAGCGGAACGCGGACACGGCGGCACCTGTGGCGGCGGCGGCGAGCGGTCCGTGGCCCAGCCCGTCGGAGACCAGCACCTGCCGCCGGCCGTCGACCTGGCGGACCGCGTACCCGTCGCCGCTGGTCTGCTCGCCGGTGATCGGCCGGGCCAGTCCGGCTGCCCAGTCCGGCTCCGGCGGTGCGGCGTCCCAGACCTGGACGACGAGGACAGTGCCCCGGCCGGGCGTCGAGTAGCCGTCGAACCGGCTCGACTGCCGGGTGATCGCGCCGAGCCCGATGCCGAGCGTGCCGGCGGTGGAGTGGCCGTCGACGGAGGAGAGCGTCAGGTCGGCCATGCCGGGACCGGAGTCGATGGCCACCAGCTCCACCCCGGCCTGCCCGTCCCGGCGCGCGGGGCGCATCAGGAGCGTGCCCTCGCGGGCGTGCTTGACCAGGTTGCTGGTGAGCTCGGCGGTGACGATGGCCAGGTCCGCGACGCGCGGCGCGCTCAGTTCGAGCTGCCGGCCGAGACGTTCGGCCGCCCGGCGTACGCTGCCGGCTGTCGCGCCGGTGTCGACCCGGAACCAGATGCCGTGGTCGGGTACCACGTCGGCGATCATCGCGACCACTTGGTGACGGTGATCCGCGTCCCCTCGCCGACAGCCGTGCGGATGTCGAAGTCGTCGACGAGCCGGCGGGCGCCGCTCAGTCCCAGGCCCAGCCCGCCGCCGGTGGTGTAGCCGTCGGTGAGCGCCAGGTCGAGGTCGGGGATGCCCGGTCCCTCGTCGGCGAAGACGATCCGCACGCCGCGCCGGCGGCCGTCGGAGACGGTGCTCACCTCGGCGCTGCCCCCACCGCCGTAGATCAGCGTGTTGCGGGCCAGCTCGCTGGCGGCGGTGACGAGCTTCGTCTGGTCGACCAGGGAGAGCCGGGCCGCGACGGCTGTGGTACGCACCAACTGCCGGACCCGCACCACGTCCTCGTCGCTGCGGATCGCCTGGGTCGCCGGCACACCCAGGTCGACGCCCGTGGTCATGCCGTCGCCGTCGTCTCGGTGTCCTCGTCGTCGGCCGCCTGGTCCCACTCGTCGGCGCGGCTGACCGCGATCAGCTCCATGCCGCGTTCGACGTTCAGCGCGGTACGGATGCCGTTGAGCGACAGCCCCAGCTCGACCAGGGTGATGGCGACGGCCGGGCGCATGCCGACCACCACCGTCTCGGCGTCCAGCACCTTCGAGATGGACGCGATGGTGGACAGCATCCGGCCGACGAAGGAGTCGACGATGTCCAGCGCCGTGATGTCGATGATCACGCCGTGGCAGCCGGTGGCGACGATCCGCTCGGCGAGGTCCTCCTGCAACTGGATCGCCGTCTGGTCGGACATGTCGACCTGGATGGAGACCAGCAGGATGTCGCCGATCTTGAGGATCGGCACCCGTTCCATCAGGACTCCCGCCGCGGGCGGCGAGCGGTGGTCTCGACCCCGGTCAGGCGCAGCACGTGGCGCAGCGCGTCGGCGAGGCTCGCCTTGGTGGCGATGTCGCCGAACTCGATGCCGAGGGCGACGATCGTCTGGGCGATCTGCGGGCGGATGCCGGAGATGATGCAGTCGGCACCCATCAGCCGGGCGGCCACCACGGTCTTGAGGATGTGCTGCGCGACCTGCGTGTCGACCGCCGGCACGCCGGTGATGTCGATGATCGCGTACGGCGAGCCGGTGTCGACGAGCGTCTGCAGCAGCCGCTCCATCACCACCTGGGCGCGGGCCGAGTCCAGCGTCCCGACCAGCGGGACGGCGACGACGCCCTCCCAGAGCTTGACCACCGGGGTGGACAGCTCCAGCAGTTGCTCCGCCTGGTCGGCGATCAGGCTCTCCCGGGCGCGGACGAACGTCTCGAAGGTGAACAGGCCCATCTGGTCGACGAGCGCGGAGATGGAGACGAAGTCGCGCAGGGTCTCGTCGCCCTTCTCCTCCTCCATCAGCTCCAGCAGGGCGTCCTTGAACGCAAACACGCTGATCGCGGTCTCGGTGGCGGAGAATCCCTGCCGGGCCCGGTTGGTGGACAGCTCGGACAGCACCGCCCGCAGCTCACCGCCGTGCTCGCCGGCCAGGTCGGAGACGCCCTGGCGACCGGCGTCGATCAGCGCGCGGTGCAGTTCCTGGACCTGCCGGGCCAGCTCGGCCCGGCTCAGGCGACCGCGCAGCGAACTCGCGACGATCTCCGTCCAGCGGTTGGTCAGCCGGTCCGCGTGCTGACTGAGCAGGTGGGCGAGCCGACCACCCTGTTCGGCGCTCAACGCCATGCTGACCTCCCTGATTTGGACGGGCGGACTCTATCACCGGAGGCTGACGCGGTACTTGTCGCGGAGCAAAGAATGATCGACCGCACCCGTGACCGCTCCCGTTCTGCGCGGCGCGCCCATCGTGGGATACCGTTTCCCCCGAACACAGGAGGTCGACGAATGTCCTTGACGGTGCACACGGAACAGCGCGGCGACGTGGTCGTCGTGTCGGTCGCGGGCGAGCTGGACATGGCCACGGCACCGCAGCTCCAGGACCAGATCACGGATCTGCTGGACAAGGGGCGCAGCCGCCTCGTCTTCGACCTGGCCGAGGTGTCGTTCTGCGACTCCACCGGCCTGTCGGTGTTCGTCCGGGCGAAGAACAACTGTGACGAGGTCGGCGGCGTGGTCCGGCTGGCCGCACCGCAGCGCGGCGTGCTGCGCATCCTCGAGGTCAGCGGTCTGGTCGAGGTGCTGCACACGTACCCGACGGTCGAGCAGGCCGTCGCGGGCGATCCCACCCCGGCCTCCTCCTGACCGATCCCGCTCAGCGCTCGTCCTCGATGAAGCGGGGACGAGCGATCACCATGCCCGCCGCCGTCTGCACGGCCAGCGCCACCAGCAGGAAACCGAGCGGGGCGGTCCAGCCGCCGGTCGCCTCGTAGAGGATGCCCACCAGCAGCGGCCCGAGCGCCGCGATCACGTACCCGGTGCTCTGCGCGAACGCGGACAGCGCCACGGTGCCCTCGGCGGTCCGGGCGCGCAGCCCGATCGTGGTCAGGATGAGCGGGAACGCGCCCTGGCCGAGCGCCAGCAGCAGCACCCACAGCGGCGCCAGGCCGTGCGGGGCGAGCGCCAGACCGGTGTACGCGGCGGCGGAGAACACGGTCAGCGACAGCACCAGCGGACGCAGCGTGGCCAGCCGGCCGGCGAGCGTCGGCATCATCAGCGCCACCGGCACGCCCAGCGCGGTCACGCCGGCGAGCAGCAGCCCGGCCGCCTCCGGCCGGTAGCCGGCGTCCCGGAAGAGCTGGGCCAGCCAGCCCATGATCGCGTACCCGCTGAGCGACTGCGCCCCGAAGTACACCGCCATGGCCCAGCCGAGCCGGGTCCGGGCGGGCTGCACCCGGGCCGGGGTGGCGACGGCCACCGCCGGGGGCGCGTTCCGTCGCGCGGCGCGGGCCCGCAGCGCGAGCGGCACCCACGGGACTACGGCCAGCGCGGCCAGCCCGGCCCAGATGCCGAGTCCGGCCCGCCAGGAACCGAACGCGTGGGCCACCGGCACGGCTGCCGCAGCGGCCACCGTCGTACCCACCGTCAGGGCCATCGTGTACGCCCCGGTGACCAGTCCGGTGCGGTGCGGGAAGTGCTGCTTGACGAGCATCGGCAGCAGGATGTTCGCCACCGCGATGCCGGCGAGCGCGAGCGCGCTGGTGAGCACGAAGACCGCAGCCGAGCCGGTGACCGCGCGCAGCACCTGCCCGGCGGTGAGCGCCAGCATGGCCAGCACCAGCACCCGGGGCGCGGCCCAGCGGCGGACCAGCCACGGGGTGAGCGCGCCCAGTCCGGCGAACGCGATGGTGGGCAGTGTGGTGACCAGGCCGGCCATCGCGCCGGACAGCCCCAGCCCGACCCGGATCTCGTCGAGCAGGGCACCGAGGCTGGTCACCGCGGCCCGCAGGTTCAGCGCGACGAGCAGCATCCCGGCCAGGACGAGCAGACCGCCCCGGACCGGGCCGGCCGCCGGGGATCGGCCCGACGCGGCGGTGACGCCCGGGGCGGGCACTGTCGCGGCGGGCGCAGGTGGCGGAGTCATGACCTCGAACCTACAATCATGGGATGAATTTCGGCACGAGGTGTAACCGGTGACACCCGCCCGGGATTCCGTCGCCGTGCCTCCGCGCGGTCACCGGGTCCGGCAGACGATCGAGCAGCTCCGGGAACGGATCCTCGGCGGCGAGTGGCCGGTCGGCGGGCGCATCCCCACCGAGCCGCAACTGGTCGCCGCGCTCGGTGTGGGGCGGAACACCGTTCGTGAGGCGGTCCGGGCGCTCGTGCACGCCGGGGTGCTGGAGTGCCGGCAGGGCTCCGGCACCTACGTGGTGTCGACCGACGAACTGGCGCCGGTGGTGGCCCGCCGGCTCACCGACGACCGGATGACCGAGGTGATCGAGGTCCGGCGCGCGTTCGAGGTGGAGGCCGCCCGGCTCGCCGCGCTGAGGCGTACCCCCGAGGACCTGGCGGCGCTCGACGGCGCGCTCGCGGCCCGCGAGGCCGCGTGGCGCGGCGGCCGGGTGGACGAGTTCGTCGAGGCGGACGCCGCGCTGCACACGGTCGTGGTGGCCGCCGCGCACAACGCCATGCTCGCCGAGCTGTACGCGTCGGTCGGCGCCGCGCTGCGCAGCACGGTGGCCCAGGCGATGGGCGAGGCGCTGACCCCGGAGCGGTACGTGGACCACGGGCGGCTGGTCGAGGCGATCCGGGACGGCGACCCGCAGCGGGCGGCGATCGAGGCCGGTGCTTTTCTCGAAGGGCCCGCCGGGGAATAGGTTGTCCTCGACGCAGACTCATCAGGGCACGGGAGTACGGATGCTCAAGGGCTTCAAAGACTTCATCATGCGCGGCAACGTCGTCGACCTGGCGGTCGGTGTCGTCATCGGCGCCGCGTTCACCGGCGTGGTTACCCAGCTCACCAAGTCGTTCCTGGAACCGCTGGTGCGGGTGTTCATCGCGCTGATCACCGGCAGCAAGAACGGGCTCACCGGCTCGACGCCGACGTTCCGTGAGATCCCGTTCGACTGGGTGGCCTTCGTCAACGCGGCGATCACGTTCCTGCTCACCGCGGCGGCGCTGTACTTCCTCGTCGTCTACCCGATGAACAGGCTCGCCGAGCGGCGCAAGCGCGGCGAGGAGCCGCCGCCGTCGGCCCCGAGCGAGGAGGTCAAGCTGCTCACCGAGATCCGGGACGCGTTGCTCGCCGGCAACCACGGCACCCCCGGCCAGCGCAGCGCCCTGGACGACGCGCTCGGCCGCCGGCAGGAGCCGCCCGCGCCGCGCTGACGCCATAGCCGATCGGCCCTCGCGGGAATCCCGCGGGGGCCGACGTCTATCGAACACATGTTCGATAGAGTCCGGGCATGGAGCAGCGTAGGCACTGGTGGAACGGGAAATGGGGACGCCTCGCCCGGCGTGACGTCTTCCTCCGGGTGGACGGCGACCGCTGGCACGTGGAGCAGCGGGCCGGCGGCGCCGAGGGGGTCTCCCGGTTCTACGAGCACGCCAGCGTCGAGGAGGCCGAGGAGACGGTCCGCGCGCTGCTGGACGGCACCGACACCTGGCGCGAGCTGTCCCCCCGCCCGCCGGGCGGCTGGGCCCCGTCCGTTTAGCGCCCGCGCGCCCCGGGAACCGCTTCTGCATGAGCCAGCAGCAGGACACCGTCTCCCGGGTCACCACCGGCATGCGGGTGGTCGACTCCGCAGGCGTCGAGGTGGGCACAGTCGATCTCGTGCAGCGTGGCGACCCGGCCGCGGTGACAGTGCAGGCGCCCGCCCCGGTCGACCCGGGCAGCAGCCTGGACGAGCTGATCGAGTCGGCGGCGGTCGAGGAGCCCGACGTACCGGCCGACCTGGCCGCCCGGCTGCTGCGCGACGGCTACCTCAAGGTCTCCACCGAACTGGTCCGCACCGGCGCGGTCTACGTGCTGGCCGACCGGATCGCCGCGGTGAGCGACGGCGCGGTACGCCTCACCGTCCCGGTCACGGAGCTGCCCGCCGAGGAGTGAGCCCCGGCAGAGGTGATGCATTTATCACCCACGGTAATCAATGATCAATGCAAGTTGCCCCGAAAAGGCGCTCACCAATCCGCTTGCACAGAGTCCCAATGGCGTGACTTTGCGCTCTAATCGCAGATGAATGCCTTGATCATTGATCTTCAAAAACATTGCGCGCGCTCACGTATCTACATCGACCCTCCGCCACGGATAGTTATTTGGCGAACCAAGGGGGTCGAGGGGGAACGATGAACGAAGCGCTGGCGGAACCGCTCACCGGATACCAGGTGGTGGCCGTGGCTGCAGCAGTCGCCGGAGTGGTCGCCGGCCTGGTGCGAGCCTATGTGGCATACCGGGCCCGGATAAACGAGGAACGCGAGGCGACGACACGCACCACAGCCCGGGTGACATGGCTGATTCGGCTCGCGGAGGCCGACCATGACGTCGTGCGGATCGTGGAACGCGACCGCGACGGGCATCGAGAGGTCGAGCTGGGCGGACGCAGCGCGTCGAAGCCCGAGGCCGTCGAGGAGGCGGCGTGACCGACATCAAGGGCACGGCCGCTCTGACACCGGGCCCCGCCGACAGCGACGCTCTGCGCGAGGCGGAGGCAGCCCGCCTGAAAGCGCTCCACGACCGGGAGTTCGCCGAATTCGCCGAGGGCTCCTACTACCGGGTCGAACGGATCCTCAGGGCGACGTGTCGAGACCGTCAAGCGGTGGACGACGCCCTTCAGGAAGCGTATCTGCACGGCCGAGTCGAGTGGCCCAAGCTTCGCGAGCACGTCAAACCGGCCGGCTGGATCATCAGCACGGCCCGTTTCAAGATGCTGAAGGACCACGATCGGCGCCAGCGGGAAGCCGCGGTGGCACCGGAAGACCTGCCACCGTCGTCCCACTCGGACATCGCGGACGTGTGGGAGGCGCAGGAGACGCTGCGAGGCTGGCTGCACCAGCTACCGGCACGGCACGCCGAAGTGTTCCAGATGTCGCGGGAGGGCTTCTCCAACCAGGAGATCGCAAGCATTCTCGGGCTGACCGAGAACAGTGTCCGCTCCTACAAGACCGCCGCCAAGAAGAGGCTGGGCGAACTGGCCGAGGAAGCAGGCTTCACCCGTTCGGAGCGCGACCGGCGTCAGGGGGCGGGCCGTGGACCTCGATGACATCCTGACCTTGGCCGAGACCAGGCCCAGCCCTCTCGAACTCGCCCGCGCCCGACGTGTCGCACGGACGGTGCAGAGTCAGTACGACCTCTCCCTGACAGAGGGCTACAAGATCATCGTGGATGCCGACCTCGTCGACCCGCTGACGTGGGACGCCGACGAGGCCACCCGGGTGGCGCGCGCCGCCCAGCTCGCGAAGCGGGGCACGGTCACCTGGCTGCTCGGCGCCGGCCAGACGGAGCATTCCGAGCGGCTCTCCTGGTCCGACGAGATGGCGATGATCGTCGGCCACGCGCCCGGAACGCTCCGCCTCACCCCGCGGACGCTCTTCGAACTCGTCCATCCCGCTGATGTCGAGCGTGTCCTCGACGTGGTGAGGACGGCGTGGGAGCAGAGCCGTCCCGACGAGATCGGCTTCCGGGTGGTCCAACCCGGAGGCAGCATCCGCCACGTGTCCTGCCACCTCGAGATCCTGACCGAGGCGGGCCGGCCGGTCGGCGTCATCGCCACGGGCGAGGACGTCACCGCGCTCGAGCTCGCTCGCCAGGAGCAGCGTCGGCTCGCCATCCGCCGTCAGATGCTCGGCGCCGATCTGGCCGTACGGGACGTGCTCACCGGACTACAGACCCGGGGCTATGTCATCGACGAGGTCGACAGGGCGCGTCGCACGACCGGCGGCGCCCTGATCGTCGTCACGACCGAGCCCGCCACCCGCATGCCTGACGCGCTCACCGACGAGGACCGGGACCAACTGACGGCTGACATCGCCCGGACCCTGCGCACAGTCGTCGGGCATGACGTGACCAGCGGCCTGGTGGGCTCCGGCTCGTGGGGCTTGCTACTTGCCCGACAGGAACAAGCGGGGGCGGCTGAGAGCCTGGCTGCGCGGATCGTCGACAAGTTCCGGAATCATCTCTTCAGCGTCCGCCAGAAGCCACTGCGGCTCAACATCTCAGCCGGTGTGGTCCATTTCGGCAGCGACATCCCGGACACCGGCTTCGACCTTCTCATCGACGGCGAGCACGCGGCCCGCGACGCACGCCGGAGCGCGACCGACGTCAAGGTCCTGGAGCATCCGGCCGCCGAGAGGGAGCGGACGGAGCGCTGCCGTTCGCGGATTCTCGGCGCTGTCTCGACGAACCGTTTCGCCCTGTACGCCCAGCCCATCACCGATCTCGCACTCAACCAGATCGCCCGTCACGAGATTCTGCTGCGGATACGGAGTGACACCGGCGAACCGGTCGCGCCGTGGGCCTTCCTCGACATGGCCGAGCGTGTGGGTGAGATCCTGTCCGTCGACAAATGGGTCATCGATCATGCTCTGGAACTGATCGGCCGCGGAGCCCAGACCTCCCACTATCAAGTGAACGTCTCCGGGAAATCGCTCGCCGACCCGGGTCTACTCACCTTCGTGACCGAGGCGATCAATCGGCACAGCGTCAAGCCGGAGTGCCTGACATTCGAAATCACCGAAACCGCGCTGATCGAGAATCGGAACGAGGCCCTGACCTTCGCCACGGGAATCAGGGAAATCGGGTGCCACCTCGCGCTCGACGACTTCGGCACCGGCTACGGCGCTCTCGCTCAACTGAAGTACCTGCCGGTGGACCTCGTCAAAATCGACGGAGCGTTCATCGTCGACCTCTGCCGATCCCCGGCAGACCAGGCTGTGGTGTCGGCGCTTGTCGAACTGTGTCACACGCTCGGCATCCGTGTCGCCGCCGAGTACGTCCAGGACAAGGAGACGATGGACCTTCTGCACGCGGCCGAGGTCGACTTCGCTCAGGGCTACCACATCGGGCGGCCAGCACCGATAACAGTGAGTCAGGAGAATGTTCAGACGGTCGAACTCGAACTGCGGTTTCCGCCTCAGCAGACAGCGATGGGCTGAGCAACCGGGTGGGTGAGGCACAAAGGGCCCGCGTGAGAGCGGGCCCTGAGGCGGTTGCGGGAACCCTCGCGGGCCTCCTGCGTACGTCACGCTAACAGTTGTCACCCTGAGCGGGCGGGAACCGACGGGGCGGGTTCCGGCTCGGCCGGCTCGACCGGCGGAGGTGCGGCCCGGCGGCGGAACAGCAGCAGCATGAGCCAGCCCGCGACCAGTCCCCAGAACGCGCCGCCCACTCCGAGCAGGCTCACCCCGGAGGCGGTGACCACGAACGTCACCACCGCCGCCTCCCGCGCGTCCGGCTGGGCGACCGCCGCGGTGACCGCTCCGGCGAGCGCGCCGAGCAGGGCGAGCCCGGCGACGGCCTCGACCAGCACCGGCGGGGAGAGCAGCACCAGGGCGGTGGCCACGCCGGCGCCCAGGCCGAGCAGGGCCAGGCCGATCCCGGCGGTGACCGAGGCGATCCAGCGCCGTTCCGGATCCGGGTGGGCGTCCGGTCCGGCGGCCAGCGCGGCGGTGATCGCGGCAAGGTTGACCGCGTGCCCGCCGGCCGGGGCGCCGAGCGCGGTGGCGATGCCTGTCACCCGCAGCGCCGAGCCCAGCGGAGCGCGGTAGCCGTACCCGGCGAGCACCGCGGTGCCGGGCACGTTCTGGGCGGCCATGGTGACCAGGAACAGCGGCAGCGCGAGCCCGACGACGGCGGGCAGCGTCCAGGCCGGGGCGGTGAGCGCGACGACCGGTGCGGCGTCCAGCCGGGCCGGGCCGGTGGTGGTGAGCGCGATCGCGACGACCGCCACGGCGAGCGCGCCGGGTACCGCCCAGCGGCGGGCGAACCGGTGCAGCAGCAGCCAGACCAGCACCACCGGCCCGGCGAGCCGGGGCACCTCGACGAGGGCGCGTACCGGAGCCGTGCACAGCGGCAGCAGCACCCCGGCGAGCATGGCGGAGGCGATCGGGGCGGGGATCGCGGCGACCGCGCGGCCGAGCGCGGGGATCAGCCCGGCCGCGATGATCAGCAGCCCGGCGAGCAGGAAGGCACCGACCGCGGCGGGCCAGCCGCCGGGGACCGGCCCGGTGGCCACGAGCAGTGCCGCGCCCGGTGTGGACCAGGCGATGGCGAGCGGCAGCCGGTGCCGCAGGCCGAGCCAGACCGCGCAGGCGCCGCTGGCGACGCAGAGCGCGAGCAGGCCGGAGGCGGCCTGGTCGGGGTTGGCGCCGACCGCGCGCAGCCCGGCCAGGACGACGGTGAACGAGCTGGCGAAGCCGACCAGGGCGGTCACCACGCCGGCCAGGACGGGCTGGAGCCGACCCCCCATGCTCTCCTCCTCCGGCCGTTCCGTTTACGGAACGGCACGGTGTAGCACGATAGCCCCCATGACAGCCGCCGCACCAGCCGACGACCAGGGTGCCCGGGAGGTGGGCCGGCGCATTCGCTCACTCCGTACCGAGCGGGGGATCTCCCTGTCCGAGCTGGCCCGCCTCGCGGGCGTCGGCAAGGCCACGCTCTCCGGCCTGGAGAACGGCGTGCGCAACCCCCGGCTGGAGACCCTGTACGCGATCACCGCGCAGCTCGGCGTACCGCTGACCGCCGTGCTCTCCGCGCCCGGCGAGGCGCCGACCGTACGCGGGGCCGCGGTCGGCGCCACGCTGCTGGAGGTGTTCGACGACCGGGAGGCGACATACGAGCTGTACCGGATGCGGGTCGCACCGGGACCGGCGCAGCTCTCCCCCGCCCACTCCGACGGCGTGACCGAACACGTGACGGTCTTCTCCGGCGTGCTCCGCGCCGGCCCGGCCGACGCCCCGCTGACCGCCGGTCCCGGGGGCTACCTGCGGTGGTCCTCCGACGTGCCGCACACCTACGCGGCGGTGGGCGAGGAGGAGGTCCACGCGAGCCTCCTGCTGCGCTATCCTCGTCCGTCCACACCGGACAGTTGACGCATACCCAGGATGCAAGCTGATGACATTTCTTTCAGCAGACCCGCCAGCGCGTGCAGACGCGGACCCGTTCTTCTTGGCAAGCTTGTCGTCATGACGCTCATCCTCCGCTCGGCCATCCTCAACGACGTCGGCCTCGTCCGGACCAACAACGAGGACTCCGCACTCGCCGGTGACCGCCTCGTGGCGGTGGCCGACGGCATGGGCGGGCTCCCCGCCGGCGAGGTGGCCAGCGAGATCGTCATCCGGATCCTGGACGAGCTGACGCCGCCCACCGGCGCCGACGAGGCGGCCGACGCGCTGCGCGCCGTCGTCAGCACCGCGAACCAGCGCATCCGCGCGGCCATCACGGTGGACCCGGCCCGCGACGGCATGGGTACGACGCTCACCGCCGCCCTGCTCGCCGGCGACACCCTGGTCCTGGCCCAGGTCGGCGACTCCCGCTGCTACCTGCTGCGCGACCACGAGCTGACCCAGCTCACCCGCGACGACACGTTCGTGCAGGCGCTCGTCGACCAGGGCGCGCTCTCCCGCGACCAGGCCCGGCACCACCCGCAGCGCTCGCTCGTCACCCGCGCGGTGCAGGGCTCCGACGCGCCGCCCGCCGTCGGCGCGCTCACCGTCTTCCCCGGCGACCGGCTGCTGCTGTGCAGCGACGGCCTCTCCGACTACGTGGAGGACGCCGCCATCGCGGCGGCACTCGCCACCTACGGGGACCGCCAGCAGTGCGGCGAGCAACTGGTGAAACTGGCCCACCAGGCCGGCGCGCCGGACAACGTGACTGTGGTCATCTCGGACGTCACCCAGGCGTGAGCGGGCGCCCTTTCCGGTTGCGGACCACGGCGGGTGCGGTTGGGATGAACGGATGCACATTCGCCGGCTGGCCGCCGATGAACGACTGACCACCAGCTTCCCGCTCCAGGCGTACGCGTTCGAGGCCTCGCCGATGGGCGCCACCCGGACCGACCAGTTCCGCGCGTACCTGCCGTACAACGCCGGGAACACGACGCTGGTGGCCGAGGAGGACGGGGTCACCGCGGCGGCCGTGTCGGCGATACCGATGCGGCAGAACCTGCGCGGCGCGGTGCTGCCGATGGCCGGTGTCGCCGGCGTGGCCACTCATCCGCTGGCCCGCCGGCGCGGCCACGTCCGCACGCTCATGCAGCAGCTCCTCGACGGCGTGCGCGAGGAGGGCCACCAGCTCACCGCGCTGCACCCGTTCCGCGCCTCGTTCTACGAGCGCTTCGGCTACATCGGGCTGCCCCGGCGGCGTACCGCGATCTTCAACCCGGCGGACCTGGCGCCGCTGCTGCGCGCCGAGCTGCCCGACGAGCTGGTCTGGGAGCGGATCGGCGCGGGGTATCCGCGGTGGCGCGCGTACACCGAGCGGTGCCTGCGCGAACGCCACGGCTTCGCGGTCTTCCCGGACTTCCGGGCGGTCGGGCTGCGCGACCGCGACGACCGCTGGCTGGTCAGCGTGGTGCGCGGCGGCGAGACGGTCGGCGCGGTGACCTACCGCATCGACGACCACGCCGGCACGCTGTTCGCCGACGACCTGCTGGTCGACGACGCGTACGCCCGCGCGTCGGTGCTCCAGTTCTTCGCCCGGCACGTCGACCAGGTGGCCCGGATCAGCGTCCAGGTGACCCCCGACGAACTGCCCGAGCTGTGGCTCACCGACCTCGACGTGCAGGTGGAGGCGCGGGTGGCCCGGCCCGACCCGACCGCGCCGATGGCCCGGCTGCTCAGCCTGGACGCGCTCGCCGAGCAGCCGGTCGGGGTCGGCCGGGTACTGGTCGAGGTGGTAGGCGACCGGTGGCTCGCCGGTCGCCACCTGCTCGACGGCAGCACGGGCAAGCTCACGGTGCTGCCGGCGCAGACCGCCGCCGAGGGCAGCGTGCCGACCGCGCGGCTCACCGCCGCCGGGCTGTCCGCCCTGGCGTACGGGGTGCTCGACCCGGCCGAGGTGGTGGTACGCGGACTGGGCGAGGTGCCCGTGGACGCGGCCGGTGAGCTGCGCCGCCTCTTCCCCCGCGAACTTCCGCACCTGTTCGCCGACTTCTGACCCGGTTGGCGGCACGCGTCCGGGGGTAGGGTCCAGCGCGTGCCGGAGTGGCTGGAAGCGGGATTCTGGGGCCTGCTCGCCGGGTCGGCCCTGCTGATCGGGGCGGCCGTCGGGTTCTTCGCGCGCGTACCGCGCCGGATGACCGCCTCGGTGATGGCGTTCGGGGCGGGCGTGCTGCTCTCCGCCGTCTCGTTCGAGCTGATCGACGAGGCGCACGAGCAGGGCGGCCTGCGGCCGGTGGTGATCGGCGCGGCGATCAGCGCGCTCGCGTACACCGGGGCGAACGTGCTGCTGGCCCGGCACGGCGCGCGGCACCGCAAGCGTTCCGGCGACGAGCAGCCCTCCGAGCAGGAGCAGCCCGGCTCGGGTACGGCCATCGCTGTCGGCGCGCTGCTCGACGGCGTACCCGAATCGGTGGTGATCGGCGCGAGCCTGCTCGCAGGCGGCCCGGTCAGCCTGGTCACCGTCATCGCGGTGTTCCTCAGCAACGTGCCGGAGGGGCTGTCCAGCGCGGCGGGCATGCGGCAGGCCGGGCGTACCCGGCGCTACGTGTTCGGGCTGTGGACGGCCATCGCGCTGATCTCCGGCGCGGCGGCGCTGGCCGGGTACACGCTGCTGGGCGGCGCGCCGCCCGAGCTGCTGGCGACGATCACCGCGCTCGCGGCGGGCGCGATCCTCGCGATGATCACCGACACCATGGTCCCGGAGGCGTTCGCCGACGCGCACCTGCTGGTCGGGCTGATCACAGTGCTCGGCTTCCTGGTCGCGTTCGCGCTCTCGCACGCCTGACCGGAGTGCTCGGTCGCCGGTGCCGCCGCGTTGCTTCCGCGCTGCCTCCGCCCGGTCGCCGGCCGCCGGCTTAGCGGCGGGTTAAGGATCGGCTGTGGAGTCGTGCCGGGGCGGGCGGTCCTCCTAGCATCGGGCGGTGCGCGTGAAGTCGGCTGTCACTCTGCTCGTCCTCACCCTGGCGACGGCGACGCTCCCCGCCTGCGGCGACGACGATCCGGCTGTCGCGCCCGCCGCCGGCGCCGGCTCGTCGGCCGGTCCGGCAGCCGCCCCGGCGGCCTCGTCGAGCGGGCGGGCCGGTCTCGGCAGCGTCCGGCCGAGCCCCAGCGCGGCCACCGTCACGTTCCGCGCCGGCAACCCGGCTGGCCGGGCCGCCGTACCGGCCGAGGCGCGTCCGGTGGACACCTCGCGCCCGACCCGTACCGTCGGCAGCGGCACCCCGGCGAGCTGCACCTCGGAGGCGGTGGTGAAGGCCGTCGCGGCCGGCGGCGTCATCACGTTCGACTGCGGGCCCGCGCCGGTCACCATCACGATGAAGGCCACCGCGAAGGTGGTGAACTCGCACGGCCCGCGCGTCGTGCTGGACGGCGGCGGCACTGTCACGCTGAGCGGCGGCGGCAAGCGCCGGATCCTCTACATGAACACGTGCGACGAGGCGCAGGGCTGGACCACCTCGCACTGCCAGAACCAGGACCACCCGCGGCTCACCGTGCAGAACCTGACGTTCGCCGACGGGGACGCCACGGGCGATCGCACCGAGGGCGGTGGGGGCGGCGCGATCTTCGTACGTGGTGGGCGGTTCGCCGTGATCAACTCACGGTTCGTCGGCAACCGCTGCGACCGTACCGGCCCCGACCTGGGCGGCGCCGCGCTGCGCGTGCTGAGCCAGTTCGAGAACAAACCGGTGTACGTGGTGAGCAGCACCTTCACCGGCGGGGTGTGCGCGAACGGCGGGGCGCTGAGCAGCATCGGCGTCTCCTGGACGGTGCTGAACAGCGTCTTCCGGGACAACCGCGCGGTCGGTACGGGCGCGAACCCGGCCCGGGGCGGCACGCCGGGTGGCGGCAGCGGCGGCGCGATCTACTGCGACGGCAACGAGTTCGCGGTACGGATCGCCGGCACGGTGATCGAGGACAACAGCGCGAACGAGGGCGGTGGTGCGATCTTCTTCGTCAGCAACAACCGCACCGGCACCCTGAAGATCGACAGCAGCACCCTGCGGCGAAACCCCAGCCGAGGCTTCGAGACAAAGGGCCACCCCGGCATCTTCTTCCTGGGCGCCCAGATCTCCTAACCGTCTGACCTCTCCCCGCCCCGCCTTGCGCTGTCCCGTCCCGCCCCGTCGATCATGAAGTTGGCGGCCTCCCCGTCCGGCGTGTCGCGCCGTCAACCTCATGATCGCCGCCTGAGCACCCGGCCTGCGCACGCCGCTCCCACCCCACCCTGTCGATCATGAAGTTGACGGCTCCGTCATCGGCGTGTCGCCCCGCCAACTTCATGATCACCGAGCAATCCCCGCCTGGAGAGTGGCCGCTCCGCCCTCGCGCTCTCGCGCCTACCCCCCTTGGCTCGGTGATCAAGGGGTTTGTGTCCTGGTTGATCTCTGCGCGCGACACAAACTCCTTGATCAACAGGGCGAGGGCGGGATAGGGCGAGGCGGGGTGGCGGCGAGATAGGGCGAGGGCGGGGTGGCCCGAGGCTGGAGCCGGGTCGGGCAGGCGAAGGGTGGGGTCAGTAGGGGTTGGGGTGGCCGGGGAGGTGGCCTCTGGTCAGGGCGGCGGGCCGGCCGGGGAGCGTCGGGTCCGGGGACATCGGTGGGGAGTCGGTGCCGGCCCGAGCGGCCATCCCGGCGAACAGCTCCTTCAGGGCGGTCACCGTGTCGACGCTCGGGCTCCACCCGAGTTCGGTCTCGGCGCGGTGGCTGGACATCAGCGGCACGTTCAGCGCCAGGTCGACCCACCCGGTGTCGACCGGTTGCAGCCGCGCCCGCCAGGTAAGCGCCGCCGCGGCCCGCAGCACCGGCACCGCCACCGGCAGCGTCCAGCCGTGGAAGTGCCGGGCCACCAGCTCCGGCGTCAGCACCGGGTCGGCCGCCACGTTGAAGGCGCCGCTCGCATCCCCGACAACCGCTCGGGCGTACGCGTCCGCCACGTCGTCGGCGTGCACCGCCTGCATCCGGAGTCGCCGGTTCGACGGCACCAGTGGAATCCGGCCGTACCGCAGCAGGCGCACCGGCACCAGTGGGCCGAGGAAGTAGCGGCTGATCTCCGTACCGGCCTCCCGCTGGAAGATCAGCCCCGGCCGCAGCCGTACCACGCGCAGGTTCGGGTGCTCCCGCTGCACGCCGTCGAGTAGTGCCTCCACCTCCGCCTTGTCCCGGCTGTACGACGACGTCTCCACCCCGGTCGCCGGCCAGTTCTCGCTGACCGGCTGGTTCTTCGGGCCGGGCGCGTAGGTGCCGACAGATGAGGCGTACACGAGGGCCGGAACGCCGACCCGGACGGCGGCCTCGATCACCGCGCGGCTGCCGCCGACGTTGGTCCGGTGGAGCGTGCGGCGGTCGTGGCTGGGCTGGATCTGCCAGGCCAGGTGCACTACCGCCCGCGCCCCGGCGAAGATCCGCACGAGCTGGTCGGCGGCACCCGGTGCACCGATGTCGCAGGAGTGCCACTCCACGTCGTCGTACGGTTCACCGGCGTCCGGTCCGGGCAGCCGCCGGGCCACGCCGACCAGTTCGGTGCCCGCCTCCCGCCGCAGCCGGCGCAACACTGCCGTCCCCACGTTGCCGGTCGCCCCCACGATCACGATGCGCATGACGGGTGCGGTACCCGCTGAACCGGGCAGCAACCGCTCACGGACGGGGGTTCGTGCTCAGCGGCAGCCCGCACAGCGTCTGGTTCCGGCCCGGCAGCCAGGCGTGCACCTCACCGCCCGGCCGGCGTACGCCGTCGTCGCCCGGCACCTCGCGGGACGCCGCCACGGCGGCGGTGGTCGTGACTCGCATGGTCGCCCAGGTTCCCCGGCCGCCGCCGTTCACGCCCGGCAACGACAACCCCTGGAGTACGCGGGCGCAGCGCGTACTCCAGGGGTGGTAGCCCGATCGACGACTCCGGGGCGACGACCGGCGGCGATGCCCGTCCATACGCTGCCGCCGTCACCACTTGCCGCGACCCGAGGGAGTCCCAGAATGTCCATGCACCTGCTCGCCGGCGCAGTCGCCCCGGCCGCGCACACCTCGCTCGCCGCCGGGGGCATCGGCGGCTCTGGCCGGGTCGGCGCCACAGTCTTCGCCGTGGTGGCCCTGGCCAGCGTGGTCGTCGGCGGACTGGCCCTGAGCCGGTCCGGTCGCGGGCCGGGCGAGGGGCGCGTCCAGGCCCTGGTGGCTGCCGCGGCGGGAGTGATCGGCCTGGTCCTCAGCGCGTGGCATCTGGCGCTGACCACCGAGGGTCTCGGCAGCGGCCAGGGCCGGGCCGGCGCGGTCGCCGGGGTGGCGTTCGGGCTGATCGGGGCGGTGCTGGGCGGGGTGGCGCTGGCCCGTTCCCGGCGCACCGCCTGACCGGGTCGCTCGTTCCGTCCCGGCGGCTCGCGTCGGCCCGGTCGCTCGCGTCAGCCGCGTCGGCCCGGCGGCTCGTTCAGGAGGCGGTGAGCCAGCCGGGCACGGTCAGCCCCGACTCGTACGCGAGCACCACGAGCTGAGCCCGGTCCCGTACCCGCGTCTTGGTCATGATCCGGCTGACGTGCGTCTTCGCGGTGGCCGGGCTCAGCACGAGCCGGGCCGCGATCTCGTCGTTCGACAGGCCGGCGGCGACCAGGGCGAGCACCTCCCGCTCCCGCTCGGTGAGCGCGTTCAGCCTGGGGCCCGGGTCCGGATGCCGGGTCCGGGCGGCGAACTCGGCGATCAGCCGGCGGGTGACGGCCGGGGCGATCAACGCGTCGCCCCGCGCCACCACCCGTACGCCGTGGATCAGCTCCGCCGGCTCGGTGTCCTTGACCAGGAAGCCACTCGCGCCGGCCCGCAACGCGCCGTAGATGTAGTCGTCCAGGTCGAAGGTGGTCAGGATGATCACCCGGGCGGCGGTGCCGGCGACGATCTCCCGGGTGGCGGCCAGCCCGTCCAGCAGCGGCATCCGGATGTCCATGAGGACGACGTCCGGCCGTAGTTCCCGCGTCAGCCGTACCGCCGTGGCGCCGTCTGCAGCCTCACCGACCACCTCGATGCCGTCCTCGCCGTCGAGGATGGAGCGGAAGCCCGCGCGTACCAAAGTCTGGTCGTCGGCGAGCAGCAACCGGATCATGTCTTCTCCCCCAGTTCCGCGCGTGGCGCCGGGACCGGCAGCGGCGCGGGCCGCAGCGGAAGGCGGGCCCGCACCAGGAACCCACCGTCCGGCCCGGGCCCGGTGGTGAGCGAGCCGCCCAGCGCCCGGGCCCGCTCGCCCATGCCGAGGATCCCGTTGCCGGGCGTTGTGTCGTGCGGGCCCGTGGGGCCGGCGCCGTCGTCCGCCACCTCCACCAGCACCTCGTCGCCGTCCGGCACGACCCGGACCACCGCCGAGGTCGCGCCCGCGTGACGACTCACGTTGGTGAGCGCCTCCTGGACGATCCGGTACGCGGACAGGTCCACCTCCGGCGGGAGCGGCCCGGTCTCCGTCACCTCGGTACGCACCGTCAACCCGCGCCGCCCGGCCCCCGTGACCAGCTCGTCGAGGCGGTCCAGGCCGGGTGCGGGCCGGCTCGGCGTCGTACCCTCCTGCCGGAGCACGCCGAGCGCCGCCCGCAGCTCGCGCAGCGTCTCCCGGCTCGTCTGCTTGATCACCGTGAGCGCCTCCGCGGACCGCTCCGGATCGGGCCGGTGCAACGCGGCGCTCGCCTGCACGCTGATCAGCGACAGGTGGTGGCCGAGCAGGTCGTGCAGCTCGCGGGCGATCCGTAGCCGCTCCTCGGTGGCCCGGTGGCGGGCCTCCTCCTCCTTGCGCTGCTCTGCGGCGAGCACCCGGGCCTGCACCTCGGCGAGATAGGCCCGCCGGTTACGGGTCACGCCGACGATGACCGCGACGAGCCAGCCGGCGTGCAGCAGCGTCGCGCCGTTCCCGCTGACCCCGGTCCGGGTGTAGCTGTCGGCGACGGCGAACGATACGACAGAGGCCAGGCCGAGCCCCACCGCGACCGCGAGGTACCCCTCGTCGACGACCGTGTACAGCGCCAGGACGAACACCAGCATGATCGGCCCGGGGCGGTGCAGCAGAGCCCCGTACGCGGCGACAGCGGCGAGCGCCACGACGCCCACAGTCACCGGGTATCGCCGGCGCAGGTAGAGCGCACCGGAGGAGGCCAGGACGACGGGCAGCGCCACGAACTCGGCTGTGGTGTCGATGCCCTCCGACTGCACCACCAGGCCGAGCAGGGCTACCAGGGCGACGAGTGGCACCAGAGCGGACCGCGCCCAGCGCCAGCTCGACATTGTCGAAGCGTAGCGGTCCGCGGACGCAGCGGAGGGCCCGAAGCGGCGCCGTGGCGGTGTCGGCGCGTGGTCGGAGGGTCGATGCGCGACGCACGCCGGGCTGATCGGCTTCGGGTAACCTGTGCCGTGCGGGCCGCTAGCTCAATGGCAGAGCTGTGGACTTTTAATCCATAGGTTCAGGGTTCGAGTCCCTGGCGGCCCACCGGAACGGATACCCAAACGGCGGGGCGCAGGGTCACAAGAACGCAGGCCACGGCCGATATCCTGGCCGCGCGGCCACGCCCGGCTCTTGGGAGTCGCGGGTCAGTTCTGGCCGGGACCGGCGATGGGCAGTCCTGCTTTGTTTCCTTGGCGCACTCGAGCAGTCGCCGGTCGTAGGTGACCAAGGCGATGAGTGCCCGTCCGAACTCGTTGGTCAGCACTTGGGCGGCGGCCAAGTGGATGGCGTCGAGGCTGCGAAGCGTCGGCTCAGCGAACGCGGCCTGCGGTCGCGCGGATCGTACTGTCGATCTCCAGTCGGAAAGGCGGCCAGAGGTGTGAGCCGGAGCCGGTCCGCTATTCGCCGCCGGCGATGGTGGCGCCGCTGACGGTGTCCACGTACCACCGCTGGTACTCCTCCAGCGGCCATCCGCGTTGTCGGACGAGCCAGTCGAAGTTGCGGACGTCCTGGGCCAGCCAGAGGATGTCGGCCACCTGCTCGACGTCCAGGTCGGGGCGGAGTGCTCCCGTGCCGACGAGTTCTGCGGCGAACATGGCCATGCCGCGGCGGCGCTCTTCGATGTTCTTGCGCCAGACCTCGGCGGCGTCTGGGTCGGCCGTGGCCGCTCCGGCCAACGCGAGCATCACCTGGGCCTGCCGGGCGTTGACCTCCACCAGATGGCGGGCGTAGCGGGCGAGCTTGGCGCGGGGGTGGGCGAGCGCGCGGATCTCGGCGACGAAGGGTCGGTCCGGCAGGGCTACCGGTTCATCGTCGCCGGCCAGGGTGACGTCAACCAGATCGGAGAGTAGTTGCCGCTTGCTGCCGAACAGCGCGTACACCGTCTGGACCGCGACGCCGGCCTCCGCGGCGACGGCGGTCAACGGCGTGGCCGCGTATCCGGGGTCGACGAACAGCCGGCTGGCCGCTTCGAGGATCGCCTGTCGGGTCTGTCGGGACTGTTCCTTCCGCCGGGACGAGTCATAGCGCCTCTTGACAACCACACCGCGAGTGTAGTGCTCTATTGGATAGATGCTAACTCTATTGAAAGAGGCGGCCATGCCGTTCGGTGTGTTGCAGGAGATGCCCGGTGTCAGCGAGGCGGAGTACCGGCAGGTGGAGCGACACCTCGGACCGGACCGACCGCCGGGACTCGTCGCGCATGTCGCCGGCCCGACCGCGGGCGGCTGGCGGATCATCAACATCTGGCAGGACGAAGATGCGTTCCGCCGGTTCCAGTCGGAACGGCTGGTCCGGGCTGCCGGCCTGGCGGCGCAGGAGGACGGCTTCGATCCAACCAAGGCGGCCAGTTTCCGATCGATGAGCGTCGACGGCACCGAGATGCCGTTCTGATGGCCGACACCGTCACGTTGCAGGCCCGCAGCGCCGCTTTCTGGACGGGTGCGGCAGCCGGCTGGATCCGGCACGCCGATCGGCAGGACGAGGTCGGTCGACCGCTGGGCGCACCGGCCATGGATCGATTGGCCGCACGGCCGGCCGAACGGATCCTTGATGTGGGCTGCGGCTGCGGCGGCACCACGGCCGAGATCGCCGCGGCGGTCGGCGATACCGGCGCGGCGATCGGTATCGACATCGCCGAGGCGATGGTGGCCGCCGCTCGGCAACGGTTCCCTCCGGACCGGTACCCGAGTGTCCGGTTCCGCACGGCCGACATCGAGACCCTCGATGTGGTCCCGGGGGCACCGTTCGACGCGGCGTACTCGCGAATGACCCTGATGCTGTTGGCGGATCCTATTGCCGGCTGCACCGCGATCCGGCGATCACTGCGCCCGGGAGGGCGCCTCGCCGCCACCGTCTTCCGCGACGGCAGCGTCAACCCGTGGCTGTTCGCGGCGATGCTCGGCGCGGCACCGCACCTCGGGCCGCTACCACCGCTACCGGTGGGTGACGAGCCCGGTCCGTTCTCCTTCGCCGACCCGGCACGGCTCGCCCGGGTCCTCAGCGTCGCCGGCTTCACCGCCGTCACGATCACGCCGCATGACATCACTATGGACGCTCCGGACGATGCCGATGCGGTGGCCGAATGGCTTATCGAGGTCGGCGCCGCCGGTGCGGCGTACCGGGCTGCGCCGCCGGCTGGGCAGGCTTCGGCCCGAGCGGGGGCGGTCCGGCTGCTCGAACGGTTTCGTGAACCTGGCGTCGGCTACCGACTGCCCGCCGGCCTGTGGCTCCTCTCTGCTGTCGCCGTCAGGGCTGACAAACCATCCGCCGCGGGCTGTCCGCCGGTCACCCACCACCGACAACCACGTCAGGACGAGAACCGATGAGAACGATCCGAATGCTCGCGCCGATCCTCTGTGTGGTGATCGCCCTGACGGCGTGTGCCGACGCGGGCGCGCCCGAGCCCTCCGGGGCCGCTGCGCCAGGCACCCCCGCAGCAGCCGACGCCGCGTCCAGCACCGCCGGGTCCACTCCGGCCAGCGGCTCGGCGCCGGTGTCGGCGAAGGAGGTGTGTGCCTACCTCGACGGACAGTTGCCGACCCTGAAAGGGATCGGGTCCGAGACGGGCACGATGGCCAACCTCACCGTGAACCTCTACTCGTGGTACGAGAAGCAGGGTGCCGTGCCGACTGGCCGTCAGATCGACGACCAGACCCGGCAGGAATGTCCGGCGACCCGGACCAAGGTGCTCGAACTCGCCGGTATGGAGAGCTTCGAACGGCTGTAG
Source organism: Micromonospora sp. SYSU B005 (assembly GCF_055362685.1). Taxonomy (NCBI): domain Bacteria; kingdom Bacillati; phylum Actinomycetota; class Actinomycetes; order Micromonosporales; family Micromonosporaceae; genus Micromonospora; species Micromonospora sp. SYSU B005. The sequence continues at coordinate 234,569 of NZ_JAXCFU010000005.1, forward strand.
CCGCTGGGATCGGGCCGCGCCCGATCGGCGTCCGGTCGCCGGAACCGCCGTCGGGCGGCGCCGCGGTCGGGCGGCGCCGCGGTCGGGCGGCGCCGCGGTCGGGCGGCGCCGCGGTCGAAGACGCCTACCGCCCGCCCGGAGACCGGCTGGGGTGCCGAGAGTGGCCGGCAGAGGGCGGGCGCTGGCTGCTCGGACGCCTCGTTGAGTAGTCACGCTGTCGCGAGCCGGGTCGGCGAGTCTCCCTCGACCCGGCGCTCAAGGCCCGCTACAGCAAGGCCCCTCCCTTCCGGAGGAGCACCGCGAGCGCTGAGCGCCCGATTGCCGATCATCTTCGACCAAGGTGGCGACCTCCGCCGGATCGCCCAAGCTCCGCCGGGGTCGCGGTTGATCAGCCTCCTGATCTGCGCGAACGTAGCGGTAGTAGTTCACCAGCGATGGTGGCGTTGCGGTTCGCATGGTGATGCCTCCGGCCCACTCCCCACAGTTCAGCGGCCCCGACCGGGGTCGCTGTTGGCATGATCGGGGGCGGTACAGCAGCGAAGTGCATCAGTGAACCAACCGCCAGCCCGACCTCCGTGTCGGGGGTGCTCTCCGAAGCGGCAGCGGACCGAACAGCTGGAGGGTAGGCGATGACGGACGGACCGCTCGTGCGCAATTCGCGGCTGCTCGGCCTGTTCGTCGAGATCGTTCGAGGACCCGAAGGGACCCTGCGGGCAGTCGAGACCGCCGGCCGTGGCATCACGGCAGAGGCACGCTGCACACTGGCCGTGGCCGCAGACAAGATGGCCACCGACTCCGGCAGTCCGGCCGAGGCGCGTCAGAGAAGCCACGACTGCGCCGACCGACTCGTCGAACTTGGTGCCATCGAAGATGACCTGAGCGACTTGTGGTCCCGCCGCCGAGGAGGCGAGCTTGAGGAGGCCGCGTTTGAGGCTAGCCTCCTGCGAATCGTCATGCGCCTGGAGGCGTGGCCGCGATCTTGGCCGCGCCTGTCAGCCTGATGAGCAGGGTTCGTACATCCGGCGCGGAGGAAGGGGCGGTCGGGACCGAGTCGAGTCGGCAGGGCACCGCTCGACAGCGTTCCGGTGCCACCGGTCGGATACTGGCCGGGTGACGGAGGAACTGACTGACAGGTCGACGCGGTGGACGATTCATGGTGAGCGGGTTGTCGACGGCAGCCGGCGCTCCCAGTTGAGCATCGCGGACGTGGAGCTTCCAGACGGGATCCGCTTCGAGCAGTACGTGATCCGGGCGCCCCGATCGGCCATGGTTGCTGTACTCGACGGCCAGGAGCGCCTGCTTCTGATGCGACGGCACCGGTTTGTCTTCGACCGGTGGGTGTGGGAGCTGCCCGGCGGCTACGTCGACGAGGGCGAGGGTCCGGCAAGGTGCGCAGTCCGGGAGGTCGAGGAGGAGACCGGGTGGCGTCCCGAGGCAGTAGAACCATTGCTGTCGTTTCAGCCGTGGGTGGCGACCGCGGACGCGGAGAAACTTGCTGTTCCTCGCCCGCGAGGCGGAGCACATCGGCGCCCCGGTGGACGTCAACGAGACCGAGCGGGTGGCCTGGATTCCACTGGAAGAGGCGCGGCGACTCGTGTCCGAGGGTGAGATCATGGGTGCCGGCACAGTGATCGCGGTGCTGGAATTGGTGGCACGGAAGGCCCGGGGTGAGCTGTAGTCAGCGCCGCTGGCCGAGTGCCGCGTCGACCCGGGTGATGAACTGCCGTACCGCTGGCGTACGGCGGTGAGGTGTCAGACCGGTTTGCAGGTCGCGCACGTAACGGACGGCACGGGCCGACCGTAGCTGCGTGGCGAGGTTGAGGGCTTCGGTGCCGATGGCGCTGGCACGTTCCGGCTCGCCGTAACGAGCGTAGACGCTGGCCAGTAGGGCGAGGTTGAACGCCTTCCCGCGCACGTAACGCTCGTCCATCTTCAGTGAGCGAGCGGCGAAGCGCTCGGCTCGACGGTGTTGACCGAGCGCGTGAAAGCAATGGCCGAACTTGGCTGACAGGTACGCCTCGTCGAAGTAGCCGAGCCATTGCGGGTCGCTGCTGCGGTCGGCGCGGTCGAGGGCTTGCTCTGCTTGATGAAGCGCGGCGGCGCAGTCGCGTTCGTGAAGGGCGACAGCATGGGCGTGGGCTTCCATGACCAGTGCTTCCGCGGTCAGCACCGATCACCGCCCGCTTTCTGGAGGGTGTGCGGTGACCACCCACGGCCCGGTCATGCCGGTCTGGAGCTGTGGCGGCTGCGACCTGCCCTGGCCCTGTCCCACACAAGCGGGAACTGCGCGCGGAGTATGCCGACGCCCCGGTGTCGCTGGCTCTCTACCTCGGCTCCTACCTCGTGCAAGCCACCGAGGACATGCCCTGGACGCCGGCCGGCGTGCTGCACCGCCGTTTTCTCGGCTGGACGCGGGAAACGGCTCTACCGAAGCCAGGAGTACGGAACACTGACTCGTCCGCGTCACCGATGACGCGGAGGGAACGATGACTCGATCCGGCCAGGAGCCCGTGATGAGCGCCGGCGGGAGGCGAGTCGAGGGAAACCGAGTACCTCCTTCGCAACCCGAGCAACGCCGCCGAGCGGAGCCCGACAGTGACAGCCGGGAGCGCCAGGTTTAGCGGCTTGCCGGATGGCTATGAGGGGGATCGATCCGCAGACCGACGATCGAGGAGAGAACCGATGGCCAGCGGTGCGATCCCGTCCGACGATCCGACCCGTACCCTCGTCCACGCCCGCCCCGACGACCCCGCCCTCTCCCACCTCGCCATCGCGGGCGGCACCTACACGATCCTGGTCACCGGCGAGCAGACGGCCGGCCGGTACTGCCTGATCGACATGCGGGTTCCGCCCGGCGGTGGGCCGCCTCCGCACCGGCACGACTTCGAGGAGATGTTCACGGTGCTCGACGGGGCGGTGGAGTTCACGTTCCGGGGCGAGCGGACCGTCGCGCGGGCCGGGGACACGATCAACATTCCGGCGAACGCGCCGCACTTCTTCCGCAACTCGTTCGACCAGCCCGCGCGGCTGCTCTGCATGTGCACGCCGGCCGGGCAGGACGAGTATTTCCTGCGGGTGGGCGATCGGGTGGACGGTCCCACCTCGCCGCCGCCGGCTCTCACCGACGAGGAGCAGGCCGAGCGCCGGGACCGGGCCGCCGCGTTGGCCGCCGACTACCGCACGGAGTTGCTGATCGGCTGACACCGGCAGCACGCGAGCACCACGCAAACGGCTCACCGCCGTGGCCGAGACCACGACGGTGAGCCGGTTGCCGTACGAGGAGGTCAGCTCGTCGCGACGAGCTGGAACCGCTGGTTGGCCTGGCCGTTGCAGTCGTAGATCTGCACCTGCTGGCCGTTGCCGGTGCCCCAGACGTCGAGGCAGCGCCCGGACTGGGCTCCGGTGATGGTGCCGTTGGAGTTGACGTTCCACTGCTGGTTCGTCTGTCCGTTGCAGCTGTAGATCTGGACGGCCGAGCCGTTGCCGGAGCCGGCGGCGTCCAGGCACATCGAGCCGTACACGGTCAGTTGCCGGCTGGAGGTGTAGGTCCACCGCTGGTTGGTCTGGCCGTGGCAGTCGTAGAGCTGCACCCGGGTGCCGTTGCTCTGCGAGGAGTTCGGCACGTCGATGCACCGGCCGGACTGGCTGCCGACGATTCGGCTCGCGCCGTTGGTCGGGGGCGGCGTGGTCGGCCCGCCGGTCGGCGACACGGTTGGCGACACGGTCGGCGACACGGTCGTGGTCGGCGTGGGGCTGGGCGACGCGGCGTTGAGGACGTTGAGGACCGAGTTGTACGCGGCCTTCTTGTTGCCTCCGCCGTCGAACAGCAGCGGGCTCTCGTTCGAGCGCCACGAGTCGCTGTCCCGCACGCCCCACACCGTGATGCCGATACAGCGCGGCACGTTGATGCACGCCTGAGTCAGCCCGGCGTACTGGCTGGTCGAGGAGTTGGTCACGTCGACCTCGGTCAGCGCCACGTCCACACCCAGCGCGGCGAAGTTCTGCAGCGTGGTCTGGAAGTTGCCCGGCAACGAGCTACCGCCGGTGAAGTGGGTCTGCAGACCCACGCAGTCGATCGGCACACCCCGGGACTTGAAGTCCCGGATCATGTTGTACACACCCTGGGTCTTGCCGTACGACCAGTTCTCGATGTTGTAGTCGTTGTAGCAGAGCTTCGTCGACGGGTCGGCCGCCCTGGCGGTGCGGAACGCGACCTCGATCCAGTCGTTGCCGGTGCCCTGGAGGTTGGAGCTGCGGCGGCTGCCGTCCTCGTTGAACGCCTCGTTGACCACGTCCCACGCGGCGAGCTTGCCCCGGTAGTGGGCCATCACGCCGTTGATGTGGTCGATCATCGCCTGACGCAGGTTGCTGCCGTTCAGGCTCTGCATCCAGCCGGGCTGCTGCGCGTGCCAGGCCAGAGTGTGGCCGCGGACCTGGAGACCGCGCTGGGTCGCCCAGTTGTAGATCTGGTCGCCGGAGGAGAAGTTGAACTGACCCCGCTGGGGCTGCAGCGCTTCCGGCTTCATCTCGTTCTCGGCCGTGATCATGTTGAATTCACGTGCCGCGATGGTGCTGTACGTGGAGTCGCCCAGCCGGTTCGCCGCGATGGCGGTGCCGAAGTAGCGGCCCGACTGTGCCGCGGCGGCACCGAGCGTGCTCGCCGCCGCCTGGGCCAGGCTGGGCACCACGAGCGCGGCACCGGCAAGTGCCAGCGCGCTGGTGACGGCGGCCAGCACCACGCGGTGGCTGCGCCTCGGTAGATGTTTCATGACACTCCTCTGCATATCGGACGATGATGCGCTGGCGATGCCCGGCTGGACGCGGGTGGGAGCCGGCGGTGCGCCCACCCCCGCGTCACTGCCCTGAAACTTTTCGAAGATGTACCGGTAACTTCCTTGGGAAGATATCCGCGACGGCACGATCGGTCAATGTCGATGTCAACGCGAACATGGACTCGACCGGCTGATCAGCGCGGGAGTCCACAGATGTGCGTGAGAACGATGCGCGACGAGAGCCGCGGCGAGGACCGAAAGTTTCGGAAAATACCGGCGCGACCGGTCAGCGATCGACCGCGGCGTCGTACCGCTCGCGGTTGGCGTGCACCTCGTCCATGTGCGCCTCGGCCCACACCTTGATGCCGTACGTCAAGCGGTGCAGCGACAGGCCCAGGTCGGTCAGCTCGTAGGTGACAGTCACCGGCACGCTCGGCGTCACGGTGCGGGTGACCAGACCGTCGCGTTCCAGTGAGCGCAACGTCTGGGTGAGCATCTTCTGGCTGACCCCGGCCAGCCGGCGGGACAGCTCGGAGTAGCGCATGACCTGCGGCTCCGCGTGGTGATCGGGGCCGTCGCGGCCGAGCGCGGCCAGGATCAGCGCCACCCACTTGTCGGAGATCCGGTCCAGAAGTTGCCGGCTCGGGCATTCGGCGAGGAACGCGTCGTACTCGGCCCGCGCCTGCGCCCGCTTCTGCGCCGCCGTCTGCGTCGGCATCGTCCGCGCCTCCCACCCCGGGGTACCCAACGCACTCCGAAGTGCGTACTTCCCGAAAGAAAGTTACCCCTCCATCGTGGAGCAGGTCACCCCTCAAGAACAAAGGAGACCCGACCATGGGTACGCGTACCTTCCGCACCGCCGTCGTCCGCACCCCGGGCGGACCCGACGCGATCGAGATCGTCGACGTCCCGGAGCGCGAGCCGGGGCCCGGCGAGGTCCGGGTGGCCGTCGCCGCGGCGGCGGTCAACCCCGTCGACCTCGGGGTGGCGGGCGGCTTCTTCCACTCGCTGGGGCTGATCGACCAGCCGCACCACACCGGCCTGGGCTGGGACTTCGCCGGCACCGTCGATGCCGCCGGCCCGGGCGTCGACCTGACCGCCGGCACCCGGGTCGCCGGTCTGGTGGTCGGGTTCGACCGCGACTACGGCACGTACGCCGAACAGCTCGTCGTGCCCGCGGCCGACCTCGCCGTCGTACCCGATGATCTGGACCTGGTGGCGGCGGCGACGGTGCCGCTCAACGGCCTGGCCGCGGCGCAGGTCGTCGATCTGCTCGGCGAGCCGCCCGCCGGCGGCCGGCTGCTGGTCACCGGCGCGGCCGGCGCGGTCGGCGGCTACGTCCTCGCGCTCGCCCCGGCCCGGGGATGGCGGGTGACCGGCCTGGCGCGGGCCGCGGACGAGAAGTTCGTCCGCAGCCTCGGCGCCGACTTCACCACCGCCGCCGAACCGGGCTGGGACGCGGTCGCCGACGCCGCCGCGTGGCAGGAGCAGGCGCTCGCCCTGGTCCGCGACGGCGGCGCGTTCGTCGGCGTGCGGCCCAACGCGCAGCCGGCCGCCGAGCGCGGCGTCACCGTCCGCGTGATCGAGACCCGCGCCGACGGGGTACGCCTCGCCGACCTGCTCGCCCGCACCGCGGCCGATGAACTGCCGGCCCGGGTGCACGCGGTCCTGCCGCTGGACCGGGCCGCGGACGCGCACCGGGCGATGGCTGCGGGCGGGGTACGCGGGCGCTACGTGCTGCGCCCCTGAGCGCCGCGCGCCCGGTCCAGCACCTCCTCGACGGTGAGCGGGCTGCGCGGATGGTGGGTGAGCGACAGCGGGGTGCGGATCTTGCGGGGCGCGGCGCCCTCGGCAGCGAGGTAGAACTCGCCCACCGTCAGGCGGGAGATGTCCGGCACGTCGCCGCCCTTCGCCCGGGCCATCTCGCGGGCCGCCTCGATCTGGATCGGGCTGTTCATCAGCCCGTAGAGCTGGGTCGCCGCGTTGCCGGGGATGCGGTTGTGCAGCCCTTTCGGCGCCTGGGTGGCGAAGATCAGCCCGAGTCCGTACTTGCGGGCCTGGGCGGCGAGCGCCAGCGTGCTCTGGGTGCACGCGGTCATCGCTCCGGACGGGGCGAACGTCTGCGCCTCGTCCATGATGAGCAGCCCGAGCAGCGGGCGGTCACCGGCCGGGTTCTTCTTGATCCAGGCGAACAACGCCATCTGGAGCTGGTTGACGAAGCTCTGCCGTACGTCGTCGGACGGCAGGCCCACCAGGCTGACCACGGAGACGCGGGCCCGTTTGCCGGGTGCGGGGGTGAGGAGCACGCCGGGGTCCATCGGCGTGCCCTCGCCGCCGAACAGCGGGTCGTTCACCATGGCGGCGGTGAGGGTCTGCGCCAGGCTGAGGCCGATCTTGTCGGCGTCGTCCAGGTCGATGATCCCGTCCGGCAGATCGGCGAGCGTGTCGACGAGGCCCTGCAATCGGGAGCCGCCGCGCCGGCCGTAGTGCTCGACGGCCTTGCGCAGCACGGCCAGCCCGAGGTGCGCCCGGGTGGCCCGGCCGGTCACCATGGCGCGTGGCGCGAGCGACGCGACTGCCGCCTCGACGGCCTCGGCGAATTCGTCCGGGTCGTCGCGTACGCCGGTGAAGTCGGGCAGCGGCTGGAAGCTCAGCGGGCGGCCCGAGTTGCGGCGCGGCGTCCAGACGACGACGTCGGTGTGCGCGAGGTAGTCCCGGGCCCGGTCCGCGTCACCCGGCCGCCACTGCGCGGGCGGTTCGGGCCATCCCTCGCCGAGGCGGGCGAGGTCGTTGTTGGGGTCGAGCACGATGGCCGATACGCCTGCCAGCGCGCACTCCTCAACGATGCGGCGGATGAGGACGGTCTTGCCGGAGCCGGACCCGGCGAAGATCGTGGTGTGCTTACGCAGCGCCTCCAGCGCCAGCGGCACCGGTTCCCCGTCGTCGTACCCGTGCCCGACGACGAACGAGGGATCGGCCGGGCCGGTGGCAGCGGCGGCGGCCGGCGACGGCTCGGCGGGCTCCGGCGGCGGTCCGGCGTCGGTGGTCCAGCGGTCCACGTCGGCCAGGGCGTGCTGGAGGAACTTCAGCTCCCGGGTCGGCCGGCGCTCGGCCAGCCAGCCCTGCAGGTCCATGGTGGCCTCGGCGAGCATGACCCGCAGCGCGGAGAGGACTCGCAGGTCCTCCTCGTCGACGCCGAGCGTCTGGCCGCCCGCCGCGGTGAACGCCCCCACCGCCTTGCTGGTGGCCGCGCTGGTCGACCAGGCGCGGTTGCGCAGCAGGAACAGCTTCCGTCGCCCCGATCCGGTGTCCAGGGCGGCGGCCACCGACGCCTTGCGGAGACGGGCGAGTGCAGCATTGCCGTGGTGGTCGTCCCCGATCGCCCGGAAACACCAGTGCACCTGGTCCTCGGTGCGCTCGTCGAGCGTGAGCCGCAGCCGGGCGTGCAGCGGCGGGTCGGTGCTCGGCGGCGGGTCGACGCTGAACGCCTCGCCCGCGTCGCCCCGCTCCAGGATCCAGGCGGTGAGCCCGGCGGCGAGCAGTGGCGGCATGGCCGCGTCCTCGGATGCGCGACGCAGCGGGCCGGTGACGTCGGCGGCCTCCCGCAGTTCGGCGAACCGGGCGTCGTAGCGGTCCATCTCCTCGCCGGTGGCGGTCACCGGGGCGGGCCGGGGAGCCCGGGGTTCCGCGATGGGCGGCTCGCCGAGGCTCGTCATCTCCCGCACCTGGTCGTCGGCGAGGCATTCGCGGATGTGCTTGTCGATCTCGATGAGCAGCTGACGCGGGGTGAACGCACCGGCCTCGGCGAAGGCGCGCGGGGACACCGGCCACGACGGGTACGGCGGCACGAACCCCGCCTCCTGGTAGCGGAGGGTGAACCGCTTCTCGATGATCGCCCGGGCCACGTCGGCGTCGTCGATGCGGCGCAGCGGCGGCGTCTCCCGGAACCGGTCCGCGACGGTGTCGGCGGCGGTGGACTTGATGATGGTCCACGAGTTCGGAATGCAGGCCAGGACGGTGAGCGTGCGCCGGGTCGTCTGCCGTAACGCCATCAGGCCGTCCGCCATCCGGGCCAGCATCAGCGCCTGCTCCGGGCTCATCGCAGCCGCACCGGCCAGGGCGGGATCGCTCTGGATCGCCAGCTGGGCGATGAGCGTGTCGATCTGGTCGATCGCCACCACCGACGGGCCGGTGAGGGCGAGCAGCCAGGACAGGTCCTGAACGATCTGCTGGGCCGGGCGCGGAATGCGGCGCATGCCCCAGGCCGCGCGTTCCCCGGCGGCCACCTCCTCACCGGAGAGGAAGTAGTTCTCCGCGATGTCGCGGTGGGAGATGTCCTCGGAGGCGCTGAGCGCCAGCGCGCGCGCCGTCTCCTGGCAGGTGCGGGCCGCGTGCCTGTCGAAGTCTCCGAGCCCGTCGAGGAAGGCGTCGAGCGCCGCCTTTGTCAGTTCGGTGTCGCCCATGACGGCCCGGCGCGCCGTCCGGGGTGCCCCGACCAGGGCGGACAGTCGCCGCAGCAGCAGTTTGAGCTGCGTCTCGCGGCTGCCGGGCACCGGCCGGGACAGGCCGTCGAGCATCGCGGCGAGCACGCCGTCCCAGAAGCCGCCGGCGTCGAGCAGGCCGACCAGGAAGAAGTAGCCGCCGCGCTCCTGCACCTGCTGGCGGATCACACCCAGCAGGTGGGTCTTGCCGGAGCCGCGCTGACCCTGGACGACCAGGCCGAGCGGGCTGCCGTGCGGGTTCGCCGCGGCCTCGTCCACCCCGGCGAGGACGTCCCGGACGACTGGTACGTGCAGGCCGTCGACGTGGAAGGGCAACGGCCGCCACACGTCGTCGGGCACCGGCGCCCAGTCGAACCGCAGGGCGGCCAACGCGTTCCGTTCCGCCTCGTTCATCACACGCCGATCGCCAGCAGGTGGTTCTCCTGCCCGCCGAGGCGGAGCGCGGCAGCGGTGTCCGCCTCGGTGAGCGTCTTCTGGTTCGACTCCGGCGCGATGGTGACGCCCTCGGACCGGCTGAGCTGCCGCAGCGCCTCGTCCAGGTCGTCGCGGGGCACGTCGGCGAAGAACGGTCGCAGGCGCCGCAGGCTCACCCAGGCGCCGGGCTCGTCGGCGAGCGCCCGGTACGCGGCGACGACACGCGCCTCCAGCGACCCGGCCGGCTCGGCGGCGGGCGCGCGCACGTCGGTGAGCGCGAAGAGTTCGGCGAGCGTCGCACAGCCGCTGCGGGCCAGGACACGATCGCGCAGGTGCGCCTGCACCGCGGTGAGCGCGGCGCCGAGCGCGCTCGCTCCCCGCAGCGTGAAGTCGAGGTCGCTCTGCATCCGTACCCAGCCCTTGTCGTCCAGTTGCAGGGCGTACGTCGAGCCGCTCTTGCGGCTGGCGACGTAGTGCAGGCGGGTGAGCTTGTCGCGCTGCGGCTTGCGTACGACCAGGCCGTAGCGGTCGCGGAGTTCGGTGCTCAGCACCTCCCGCGCCTCGGCCATGAGCACGACGAGGATCGCGCTCTCGGATGCGGTCAGGTCATCGCCGGCCATGGTGCCGTCCTTCCGCCAGGTCTCGGCGACGTGCCCGCAGATACGTGCCGATCTGCGTGACCACGGTGCCGACGTCGTGGATTACTCGGGCGTTGGTGAAGCGCAGGACGGCGTAGCCGTCCAGCTGCAGCTGGACGTCACGTTGCCGGTCGGCCTCGAAGCGGACCGGGCGGCAGTGCTCCGGGCCGTCGATCTCCACCACGCACCGCTCGTCCGGCCACACTAGATCCAGGCGTACCGGCGCGGAAAGACGGTGCGACTGGTAGTTCTGGTTCCATCTCCGTCCGGCCGCCCAACTCTGCGCGGCCAGCGCCGCCTCCAGGCGCTTCTCGGCGTCGCTGCCCGGGTGCGGCCGGCCCGCCACCGGTGCCTGGTCGACGGGCGCGGCCGGCGGTGCGACGCGGAAAGCCGGAAGCCCGTCCAGCCCGGCCGCACCGGCTCCGGCCAGCCAGACCGCCGGGCCACCGTGCTGCACGAGCCACGCGGCCCCGGCCGCCGTCACCGCGCCGTCACCGTGGACCGGCTCGGCGAGCAGCACCACTTTCCGTCTGCCGAACGCGTCGGCGACGAGACGCGCCAGCGCGGCGGCCCGGGCGCGCAGCGGGAGCGTCGTGGTGCCGGGCCGTCGGCCGGTCACCGCGAAGACGGCCAGGTCGGACAGGATCGAACCGGGGTAGCGGTCACGGCGCGAGCGCGCGGCGGCCGCGGCCCGTACGGCGGCGAGCCCGGAGATGTCCGGGCGGACGTCGTGCGCGGCCTCGGGCAGCCAGGCCGGCAGCAGCTCGACGGCGACCCGTTCGAGCCGGTCCAGCACGGCGTGCACGAAGTCCGCGGGCATGGTGCAGGCCGAGACCGGGCGGTGCACGACGGCGGCCAGCTCCGCGTGGTCGCGGGCGATCATCATGGCGACCGCGTCGGCGTCCGCGCCGGGCAGAGCGACGACGCGGTCGGTCGGCAGACCGGCGAGGACCGGGTCCATGCAGTGTCGGCCCTCCCCCACCGTCGACCCCGGACGTCGGATGACCAGACTACGAATCGTCTTCGGGCGGCGCCAGCCCTGATACGCCGGACGGCGACGAAGCGGCGACGCTCAGGTGATGTCGCGGCGCATCGGGACGACCACGGCGAGCGCGGCGGCGGCGAGCGCGTACCCGGTCAGCAGCAGCGCGCCGGCCGCCGGTGGCAGGAGCGCGACGGCGTCGCTGCCGAGCTGCGCGGACATCGCGTCGGCGACGTAGGTGAAGTCGGTGAGTGCGGCGGTGGCACCACCGGGCAGGAGCGGGTAGAGCGCGTTGACGCCGGGGATCATCATCAGTACGGGCTCGGCCAGGTACAGGTAGCCGACCACGACGCACACGGCAGCTACCTGGTTGCGGAGCAGCGCACCCACGCCGGTGCCGACGAGCAGGTACACAGCCATCGCGACGCCGATGCGGGCGAGCAGCGCCAGCACTGTGGGAGCGGGCAGGCCCAGCGACACGCCACGCGCGGCGGCGACGGTGAACAGCGCCACCGCGGCTGCCCCGGCCAGGGCGATCCCGTAGCCGAGGCCGACGATCGCGTGGGTGGCGAGTTTGGCGGCGAGCACCCGCCCTCGGCGCGGCGCGAACATGAACGTGACGGCGGCGGTGCCGTGCCGGTACTCCGACGTCGCAGCGAGGGCGCCGGCGGCGGCCGGCACGAAGGCGGTGAAGCCGAGGATGCCGAGGATGGACCGCAGGCCTTCCTCGGTGTGCAGGCCGGGCATCGGCGGGTCGAAGTTCTCCGGCCCGACGAGCGCCATCAGCCCGACCAGACCGCCGCCGAGCGCGACGGCGGCGAGCAGCAGTCCGGTCCACATGCGGGTGGCCAGGACCCGGCGTAGTTCCGCTCTGAGCAGGTTCATCGGGCCTCCGCCGGGTCGGTGGTCAGGTCGAGGAAGAGCTGTTCGAGGCTTGTGGTCTCGGTGACCAGCTCGTGGATCCGCAGACGGTGGTCGGCGGCGAGGTCGGCGACGCGCGGCGCGTCCAGTCCGCGTACCCGCAGTCGGCCGGGCCCGGCGGCCGCGACGGACCCGGCGGCGGCCGTCAGCGCGGTGGCCAGGGCCTCCGCGTCCGGCGAGGTGACGAGCACCGTCGGCGGGCCGGTGAGCCGGGACCACGGCCCGGCGGCGACGAGTTCACCGCGCCGGATCACCACCACGTCGTCCACCACCTGCTGGACCTCGTGCAGGACGTGGCTGGAGACGAGCACGGTTCGGCCCTCGTCGGCGAGCCGGCGCAGCAGGCCGCGCAGCCACGACATGCCTTCCGGGTCCAGGCCGTTCGACGGCTCGTCGAGCAGCAGGACGCGGGGGTCGCCGAGCAGCGCCGTGGCGAGGCTGAGCCGTTGGCGCATACCGGTGGAGAACTCCCGGGTACGACGGTCGGCGGCCTGCGCGAGGCCCAGCAGATCCAGCAGTTCCGCGACTCGGCTGTCCGGGCAGCCGGCCATCGCGGCGTAGACACCCAGGTGGTCCCGGGCGGTGTGGCCGGGGTGGAACGCGTTGCCGTCGAACACCGCGCCGACGGTCCGCGACGGCTGGGCCAGCCGGCCGTACGGCTGCCCGCCGATAGTGGCGGCGCCGCTGGTGGGCGTCACCAGTCCGGTCAGCATGCGCATCGTGGTGGTCTTGCCGGCGCCGTTCGGGCCGAGGAAGCCGGTGACCGCGCCGGGTCGTACGGTGAACGTCAGGTCGCGTACGGCGGTGACGTCGCCGTAGCGCTTGGTCAGGCCCGACGCCTCGATCGCCAGTCGGTCGCCGGTCATGGCCGGCTCCCCGTCGCCCGCCCGATCGCCTCGGCCAGGTGCGACGCGGCCGGGTCGGAGACGACGACCTCGTCGAACTCCCCGCCGGCCGCCGCGCGGTCCAGCACCAGGTGCAGACCGGGCTGACCGCGCCGGGCCGCCACGAGCTGCCGGGGACCGCCGAAGATGCCCCAGACGCCGACCTTGGCGAAGCCGGACACCGTGTACCCGCGCCGGGCGCCACGGGCCAGCCGGATCGGCTCGTCCACCGGGGCGGCGTACCGCACGGCGGACAGGCGCAGCGTGAACCGCTCCCGCCCGACCCACATCCGTTCCCATCCGGTGAACCGGATGTCGATCACGTCGCGGTCAAGCGTTACCGAGGCCATCAGTCGTCGCCCTTCGTCGTGTCGGAGTCGTGCGCTGACGTGTGCGTGTGCGTGTCGCCGGGGGTCGCCGGGCGCTCGGCGGGCATCAGGACGGTCGCCAGCAGCCGGGGGATCCGTCCGTCGCCGGGGCCTCGGGCGAGCAACGGGCCGACCAGCGCGTTGAGCCCGGCCGCGAACTCGTGCAGCTCGGCGTCGGTCAGGTGCAGGACGAGCTGCTGGTATCCGACGCCGTCGGCGACGAAGTCGACGGACTCCCGGGCGAGGTAGCGGGAGAACTCGGACAGCAGACTCGACACGAACGCGGTGAAGTAGCGCGCGTGGTCCTCCGGCGTCGCCGTCGCCAGGGCCGCCGGGTCCAGCGCGGCGCCGTGCGCGGGCAGCGCGTACACCCGCTCGACGGCCCCGCGGACCTTGCGCTCCTGCACCACGTCGAGCATCCCGGTCTTCACGAGCGTCGCCAGGTGCCGGTAGAGGGTGGCCTGCGGGACGTCGGGCAGCAACTCGACCAGGTCGTGCGTCGTCACCCGGGCACCGGCGACCGCGCGCAGGATGCGGATCCGCACCGGGTGCAGCGCGATCTCCGCCCACCGCTCCATCGACATCGTCACGCCACAGACGTTATCACTATCGATAACGATAACGATAGGGCGGGTAGTGACGGTGGCCGCCGACAGCAGCCGTCAGGCGGGCGGGCGGGTGTGGTGGGCCAGCACCCGCGCCAGCAGCCGGGTCAGCTCCGCGCGCTCATCAGGCGACAGTGGCGCGAGCAGCTCGTCCTGCACGGCGGCGAGTCGCTTCTCCAGCCGCCGCAACTGCCGCCGCCCGGCCGCGGTGATGGTGACGACGTTGCGCCGCCGGTCGGCCGGGTCCGGGCTGCGGGTGACGAACTCCCGCTCGGCGAGTTCGTTGAGCGCCGCCACCACGTCACTGACGTGGATGCCGCTGCGCCGGCCGAGCGCCGCCTGGCTGGCCGGGCCGAACTCGTCGAGCGTGGCGAGCAGCCGGAAGTGGTAGCCCCGGGCGTCGACCGCGGCGAGCCCGTCGCCCACCAGCCGCCCGGCGCGCACGGCGGTCTGGGTGATGAGCCAGCTCGGCAGGCCGGCCAGGCGGGTCGGTACGAGGTCCGGCTCGGAGTTCTCCACCTGCCCAGCCTAGCCGAAAACGTTGGCGCCCCCAACGATCTACGCTATCGTTCGTCGCGCCAACGTTAGTGGCACCAACGATCGGAGTACGACAGTGATCGAGCCGTTCCGCATCCACATCCCGCAGGCCGACCTCGACGACCTGGCCGACCGACTGGACCGCACCCGCTGGCCCGACGAGCTACCGGACGCCGGGTGGGACTACGGCATCCCGCTGGCCCGGGTACGGGAGCTGGCCGGACACTGGCGCACCGCGTACGACTGGCGGGCGGCCGAGGCCGAGCTGAACCGGTACCCGCAGTTCACCACCACCATCGACGGGCAGAACATCCACTTCCTGCACGTACGCTCCGCCGACCCGGACGCGTTGCCGCTGATCCTCACCCACGGCTGGCCCGGCTCGGTCGTGGAGTTCCTCGACGTGCTCGGCCCGCTGTCCGAACAGTTCCACCTGGTCGTACCGTCGATCCCGGGATTCGGGTTCTCCGGCCCGACCCAGGAACGCGGCTGGGACGTCGCCCGCGTCGCCCGCGCCTGGGCCGAGCTGATGCGCCGGCTCGACTACCGGCGGTACGGCGCGCAGGGCGGCGACTGGGGCTCGGTCATCTCCACCCGGCTCGGCGGCATCGACCCGGAGCACGTCGTCGGCGTACACCTGAACTACCTGCCCACGCCCCCGCCACCCGGCTGGACCGGGGAGGCCGCACTGTCCGGCGAGGACCGCGACCGGCTCGCCCGGGTCATGCGGCTCAAGACGCAGCGCCACCCCCACCAGGTGCTCTACGCCAGCCGGCCGCAGACCGTGTCGTACGCGCTCAACGACTCACCCGTCGGGCAGCTCGCGTGGATCGCGGAGAAGTTCACCGAATGGACCGACCCGGGATCGGCCGTCAGCGTGGATCGCATCCTCACCGACGTCTCGGTCTACTGGTTCACCGGCACTGCCGCCTCGTCCGCGCGGCTGGTGCGGGAGAGCGCGTTCGGTGGCCCGCCCGCGCCCTGCCCGCCCCCGCTCGGCGTCGCCGTGTTCGCGCACGACATCACCCGATCCGTGCGGCCGATCGCCGCGCTGACGTACACGATCCGGCAGTGGAGCGAGTTCGACCGGGGTGGTCACTTCGCCGCGCTGGAGGTGCCGGAGCTGTTCGCCGACGACGTCCGGTCGTTCTTCTGGAACCTGCGATGACGCCTGGGACGAGTCGCGGAAGTCCCCTGTCCCACCCTCACCGTCGTGGATCTGCACCTGGTGGTGTGCCGTGCCCTGTGCGCCGTCACCTGTGTCCTGTGCTGGGCATGCGTTGTGTGCCGGGGAGTCGAACCCCTGCGCCTGCCCTCGGCGCGCCAGGAGTGAGCCGGATTGCCCGCCGGCTCTCGGGGGCGTGCACGCCTCCACGTCGGCTACCTGCTCCGCGAATCGTCAGTCCAGCAGGTCGACCTCCCAGTTCGTCCGCTGGATCGTGGTGTCCACCTCGCGGATCTGCCGGGCCAGGTCGTCGGCCTGCCGGCGCAGTTCGGCAACCGGCAGAGCCGGGATCATCGTCAGCTCCGACCGTAGCTGGCGGTAGCCGCGCTGGCCTTCACCGGCGGCGGCGTCCGCCGCGGCGGTGACCACACCGTGCCGCAGACGCAGTACGTCGCGACGCGCCAACGCGTCGGTGAGGGTGCCGCCGTCCACCGTCGTGACGGCGTTGGTCCGGTTGATCCGCCGGATCAGCGTCTCCAGCTCACCCAGCACCTCACCCGCCTCGGCGAGCAGCGCCGAGGCGTCCTCGGCA
Organism: Micromonospora sp. SYSU B005; assembly: GCF_055362685.1. Classification (NCBI taxonomy): domain Bacteria; kingdom Bacillati; phylum Actinomycetota; class Actinomycetes; order Micromonosporales; family Micromonosporaceae; genus Micromonospora; species Micromonospora sp. SYSU B005. Next base: position 250,949 of record NZ_JAXCFU010000005.1, read on the forward strand.
GGCGCCTCGCCCTCCTGGTAGCGGGCGCTCGCGGTGATGCGGGAACGCAGCCGTTCCACGCGTCGCGCCGCATCCGCCCGCAGCGCAAGGGCCTCCGCAATCTTCATGGCCAGCAGTATGGCGACAGTGGATCACGGGTGTCGCTCCGTTTTCCGCCGGTGGCCCGGCCCGGGGTACCGGGCCGGGCCACCGCTTCGGCGCTCAGCTCATCGCCGCCGCGAACATCCCCGGCTCGTACGAGCCGCCGCGCTGGTGCACGAGCACCGCGAACCGGTTCGCCGCGTTGATCAGCCCGAGCAGGCACACCAGCGCGGCGATCTGGTCGTCGTCGTAGTGCTCGCGTACCTGCTCCCACGTCTCGTCGGACACGCCCTGGTGGGCGTCGGCGAGCCGGGTGCCCTCCTCGGCGAACGCCAGCGCCGCGCGCTCGGCCTCGGTGAACACTGTCGACTCACGCCAGGCGGCGACCAGGTTCAGCCGGACCGCGCTCTCGCCGCCGGCCACCGCCTCCTTTGTGTGCATGTCGATGCACCAGCCGCAGCCGTTGACCTGGCTGGCCCGCAGCGACACCAGCTCCTGGACGGTGCGGGGCAGCGACGACTGGTGGATCACCAGGCCCGCGCCGGCGAAGCGCTTCATGAACGTCGCCGAGACCTGGTTCTCGAACAGGTTGAATCGGGTCTGCATGGTGGCGCCCTCTCTGCTCAGGTGAGTGTCTGACGAACACGAGATGCCGGAGACGCGTCCGGCGTGACGGCGACGCCGGGTGAGGACCGCCACAGCGACCCGGTGTCACACGGCGGCGGCGGGCGGCGTCTGGTGGGGAACGCAACCGAGCGGCGAAGGAGTCAGTCATGGCGGACCCGGCCACCGAGGACTTCCTCGCGCACCGGAACCTGCTCTTCACCGTCGCGTACGAGATGCTCGGCTCGGCCGCCGACGCGGAGGACGTGGTGCAGGAGACCTGGCTGCGCTGGGCCGGCGTCGACCTCGACGAGATCCGGGACCGGCGCGCCTACCTGGTCCGGATCGCCACCCGGCAGGCGCTGTCCCGGCTGCGCACGCTGGGCCGGCGCAAGGAGTCGTACGTCGGCTCGTGGCTGCCCGAACCGCTGCTCACCGCACCCGACGTCGCGGACGACGTGACGCTTGCCGAGAGCGTGTCGATGGCGATGCTGCTGGTGCTGGAGACGCTCACACCGACCGAGCGGGCCGTGTTCGTGCTGCGGGAGGTGTTCGACGTCGGCTACGACGAGATCGCCGAGACGGTCGAGCGCACCCCGGTCGCCGTGCGGCAGATCGCGCACCGGGCGCGGGCCCACGTCACCGCGCGCCGCCCCCGGCGTACCGTCCCGGCGGCCGAGGCCCGCGACGCGCTCGACGCATTCCGGCGGGCGGTCGAGACCGGCGACCTGGACGGGCTGCTCCGCGTCCTGGCCGCGGACGCGGTGCTGGTGGGCGACGGTGGCGGGATCAAGCAGGCGATCGCCCGGCCGGTCACCGGCGGCGACAAGGTGGCCCGCCTGCTCGCGGGCGGCTGGCGCCGGGTCGCGGCAGTGGCATCGATGGAACCGGTGCAGGTCAACGGCTACCCGGCGCTGCTGGTACGCCTCGACGGTGAGCTGGACACCGTGGTCGCGGTACGCCTCGACGATGGCCGGATCAGTGGCCTCTACGCGGTGCGCAACCCGGAGAAGCTGTCCCACATGACCCGCGAAACGACGCTGCGCCGGTGAGCAGGCGATCGTGCGACGATCGGGCGATGAGCAGCGCCGCCTCCCCCGACGTCAGCGCCCTCGCCATCAACGTCACAGTGCCGGAGGAGTTGCGCTGGACCGACACCCGGCGCGGCGAGGAGTTCACACTGACCACGCTCAACATCAGGCTGCTGCCGGACGGGCGTCTCGCCGCGAAGGCGTACGGCCGGCCCACATCCGGCGGACGCGGCGCGTACGTGTCGTTCCGGGTGCCGGACCGGCCGGAGCTGGCCGCGCTCGTGGCGGCGGCGGCCGACCGGGCCGCGGCGCTCTGGGCCGCGCACGGCGGCCTGGACTGACCGCGCTCAGCGGCGGACGCCGACCCCGCCGTAGCCGTGCGACACCGCGGCCTGCGGCTCCCCGTCGGGCCGCCAGTCCGCCACCCTGACCAGGCCCGGCTCGACCAGCTCGTAGCCGTCGAGGAAGCGGGCCACCTCGTCGCGCGTGCGGGGCACCAGCGGGGAACTGCTGCGGCGGTAGATCGCGGTGCCCTGCTCGGTGGGCAGCGTCGGCAGGCCGTCCAGGGTGAGGTGGGACAGCGCGAGCACGCTGCCCGGGACCGTCGCGTCGCGCAGCGTCGCCACCGCCGCGTACGGGTCGTCGTCGTCCGGCACGAAGTGCAGCACCGCGAGCAGCAGCACCGCCACCGGCTCGCTCAGGTCGATGGTGTCCCGCAGCGTCGGGTCGGCAAGCAGCTCGCCGGGACGCCGCAGGTCGCCCTGGAGCACGACGGTGCGGCCGTCGGTGGGCAGCAACCGCCGGGCGTACGCGACGGCGACCTCGTCGTGGTCGACGTAGACCACCCGGGCGTCGGGGCGTACCGCGCGGACCACCTCGTGCACGTTGCCCTGGGTGGGCAGGCCCGCGCCGATGTCGAGGAACTGGCGGACGCCCTGCTCGGCCGCCCAGCGCACGACCCGGCGCAGGAACGCGCGGTTGCTCTGCGCGGCGACGCCGGTGTCCGGGAAGATCTTCAGGACCTCCTCGGCGGCGGCCCGGTCGGCGGCGAAGTTGTGGCAGCCGCCGAGGTAGTAGTCGTACATCCGGGCGACATTGGGTCGGTTCTCAGCCTCCGTCACGCCTCGATGTCTAGCACTCTGCGCGACACACCGCTGACCCGTCGTGTCGACGATGCGGCCGATCCCGGTCTCCACCTGGTACGACGGTGGGACACGCCGGCGCGAGGAGGTACCGATGACAGGTGAACGGGAGACAGTGGAGGTCGAACCGGCGGTGTTCCGCGCCGTGTACGACTCGCCCGCGTCACTGCCCGGGCGGCACCGGTGGACCACCCCGGAGGCGGACGTGCGGCGGCTGGAGAAGCTGCTGAACATGCCGGCGCGCAGCATCGGCGCGCCGCTGTGGGTCAGCGGCGACGAGCCGGACTGCCCGAAGTGCGGGCGGCGGGTCACCTGGTACGACATCGCCGCGTCCGCGCTGCACGGCGTGCACGACCACACGATGATCGCGCGGGTGATCCTCGGCGAGCGCAAGTACGTGAACACCGAGGTGCCGGACGCGATCCCCGGTGTCCACTGTGCCGACTGCCGCACCCCGATCACCGGGCTGCGCAGCTTCAAGTGCCACAACTGGGCGTACGCGTTCGGGGCGCTGGAGGAGGTCGTCGCCCGGATGTCCGGCCTGCCGGTTCAGTCGCCGCCGCCCGCCGTTTCCTGAGCGCGCCGTTCCGGACGGCGGCCGGGCGGGGCCTGCGGCTCGGGGCCGGGATCGGGCACCGGCGGCATCGGCCGGGTGACCGGCCCGTCGCCGGTGACCCGGAGCTGTTCGCCGTGGTGCCACAGCTCCACCGCGTCGCCCGGCCCGGCGTCCGGCAGCTCGTAGCGGGCCTCCCGCCCGGTGAGCGTGACCCGTAGCCGGTGCCCGTGCCGGCGCAGGTGGAACACGAGCCGGGTGATCGGCCGGGGCAGGCGCGGCTCGAACGCGAGCACGCCCCGGTCGTCGCGCAGCCCGCCGAAGCCCTGCGCCACCACCAGCCAGGCGCCGGCCAGGGACGCCAGGTGCAGCCCGTCGGCGGTCTTGTCGCCCAGGTCGGCGAGGTCCTGGAACGCCGTCTCGGCGAACAGGTCGTACGCCAGGTCGAGGTGCCCGACCTCGGCGGCGAGGATCGCCTGCGCGGACGCCGACAGCGACGAGTCCCGGACGGTCCGCGCCTCGTAGTAGGCGACGTTGCGCGTCTTCTCCTCGGCGGTGAACTCCCCCGGGCAGCGCAGCATGGCCAGCACCAGGTCGGCCTGCTTGACCACCTGCTTGCGGTACAGCTCCTGGTAGGGGAAGTGCAGCAGCAGCGGATAGTCGTCCTCGCCGGTGCCGGCGAAGTCCCACTCCGGCTGCGCGGTGAAACCGGCCGACTGCTCGTGCACACCGCGCTTGCCGTCGTACGGGACGAACATCACGTCGGCGGCGGCCCGCCAGCCGGCCACCTCGGCCGCGTCGACGCCGAGCCGCGCGGCCACCTCGGGACAGTGCTCGGCGGCGTCGGCGGCCCCACGCAGGTTGCGCCGGGACATCAGGTTCGTGAACACGTTGTCGTCGACGAGCGCGGAGTACTCGTCCGGGCCGGTGACGCCGGTCAGGTGGAACGCGCCGCCGTCGTCGAAGTGGCCGTAGCCGTGCCACAGCCGGGCGGTCTCGATCAGCACCTCGGCGCCGCACTCGGCGAGGAACGCGGTGTCGCCGGTGGCCGCCACGTACCGCAGCACCGCGTCGGCGATGTCGGCGTTGACGTGCAGGCCCGCGCTGCCGGCCGGCCAGTAGCCGGAGCACTCCCGGCCGCTCAGCGTCCGCCACGGGTAGGTGGCGCCGGTCAGGCGCAGCTCGGCCGCCCGGTCGCGGGCGTCGGGCAGGTGGGCGTGCCGCCAGCGCAGCGCCGAGCGGGCCAGCTCCGGCGCCAGGTACGTGAGCACCGGCAACACGTAGCCCTCGGTGTCCCAGAGCACGTGCCCGTCGTAGCCGTTGCCGGTCAGCCCCTTCGCCGGGATGGTCCGGTCGCCGTCGGCGCGGCCGGACTGGAGCAGGTGGAACACCGAGAACCGCACCGCGAGCTGCAGCTCCGGGTCGCCGTCCAGCTCGACGTCGGCGGTGGCCCACGCCGCGTCGAGCGCGGCGCGCTGCTCGGCGAGCAGGGCGTCGAACCCGTCGGCCCGGGCCGTGTCCGCCTCCGCGACGACCAGGTCGGCCAGCTCGCCGGCCGGGGTGCCGTCGACGTCGGCGCATTCGTACGCGGCGAACCGGGTGACCCGGATCCGCTCGCCGGGGCGCACCGGACCGGACAGCGCCAGCCGGAACCGGTCGGCGGTCAGCTCGGTGCCGGTGGCGATCCCGTCGGGCGCCTCCACCCGGTGCGCGACGGCGACGGCGACCCGCTGGCCGCTGCGCCCGGTCCGGTGCACGAGCACCCCGTCGAGGCCGTCGTCGCGGCGGATCTCGCCGGTGAGCGGGTCGTGGATCACCGAGGCGGCCCGGGGGTCGTCGGCGCGTTCCGGCACCCGCTGGTTGGCGAGCAGGTCGGCGCCGACCCGCAGCCGGACCGGCTCGTCCAGCGGTTCGACGGCCCAGTCCACGGCGGCGACCGGACGGCGGGTCAGCGAGACCAGGCGGGTGCTGCGGATCCGCACACCCCGGCCGCCCGGCGAGACCCACTCGGTCTCCCGGCGGACCACCCCGGCGCGCAGGTCCAGCTCCTGGTGGTGCCGCCGGATCGTGCCGGTGCCCAGGTCCAGCGGCTCGTCGTCCACCCAGAGCCGGATCAGGGCGGCGTTCGGCGCGCTGATCACGGTGTCGCTGCGTTCCGGGAACCCGTACCCGCTCTCCGGGTAGGTCAGCTCGTGCTGCTCGTGGAACCCGTTGAGGTAGCTGCCGGGCATGCCGCAGGGCTCGCCCTCGTCGAGCGTCCCGCGCCAGCCCACCCAGCCGTTGGCGAGCGCGAAGACGGACTCGGTCTCGCCCAGCCGGTCCAGGTCCGCGCTCGTGCGCCGGATCCGCCAACCGTCGTCGCCGTGCGGCACGTGCCCTCCCGAGTCCGAAGCCTGGACCGCCACCGAACCAGACCCGGCTGGGAGGCGGCTGGGACTCCGATACCCGTGACGAACCCGCCCGCACCTGCGGGTGGGCGATCACACGGTGACGAGCACCAGCGTGGCGGCGGTGCCGAGCACCAGGAACGGCCCGAACGGCAGGTGCCCGGACCAGCGGACCCGCCGGGCGGCGAGCAGCGCCACCCCGGCCGACCCGGCGAGGAGGAGCGCGAGCACCAGCCCGGCCACCAGCACCGGCCAGCCGTACCAGCCGAGCAGCGCGCCCGCGCCGAGCGCCAGCTTGGCGTCGCCGAGACCGAAGCCGCGCCGCCCGAACAGCAGCGTGGTCGCGGCGAAGCCGCCGCCGAGCGCCAGGGCGGCCAGGACGGCGCGTACCAGCGGGTCGACGCCCGGGCCGGTCAGCGCGGCCACCCCGAGCATCGTCCACACGCCGGCGGCGGCCGGCCAGGTGAGCCGGTCGGGCAGGCGGTGCGCCATCGCGTCCACGATCGTCATCGGCACCGCCCAGACCAGCCACCACGCCAGCGCCAGCCGCGCGGCGGGCGCGCCGCCGGCGAACACCGGCACGGCCACCGCGAGCAGCAACGCCACCTCCACCACCGCGGGCGCCGCGCCGACCCGGGCTCGGCAGGCCGGGCACCGGGCCGCGGGGCCGAGCGCCGGCAGCGGCCGGTCCAGCCCGATCGGCGTGCCGCAGCCGTCGCACGCCGTCCGGTCCGGACACCCCGGCGGTACGGCGTAGCGCGCCACCGCCAGCCGGAGCAGGGGTACGACAGTCAGGGCGGCGGCCAGCCGGGCGCTCGGACGGCCGGCATCGGCCACCGGTCCGGTACGCCGCACCCGTTCAGCCGTCATATCGGATCCCCCGTCCGGTCGCCGTGCGTTCCATCGTGGAGCACGCAGAGTGATTTATCGATCGTGCGAATGTGACGGGGGAAGCCCGCGGCGGCGTGCGGCGCGACGCGCGACCGGCCGGGACGAGCCACGGCGTGAACCCCGGCGGACCGGCGGGACGGATCGGACGAGCGGCATGCTCCCCACCCATACCGGCGGCCCGTCGTCACCGCCGCGGCGCGTACGGGTGAGCACACGCCAGCCGGCCCGGAACCCCGCCGAAGCCCGCTCGTCACCGTGGTGACACACACCGGCCACCACCTCCCGTCTTCACTCACCGTGTTCACGTGAATTGCCTCTGTTGCATCGGCGGACGTGAGCCTATGCTCGCCCCTTGGGTACGACGCAACCCCCGATCAATTGGCGTCGGAGGAGCAAGGGCACAGAATCCGCAGCGATCAGTACAGGTCAATACAAGTGGCGGCGACGGGGGCCCGGAGTGACAGTTCCGGGCGCGCTTCCGCATGCCCGGAGCGGGTCGGCGTGATCGCCCCGGGCCGGCACCGAGGAGGGATCGGCGTTGCGCACATGGCAATCCCGCCGATGGGAAATCTTCCTGCTCAGCCTCGTGCTGGTGGTCGGCTCGACCGGCTGCGGCACCGAGCCGGAGGCGGCGACCCGTCCGCTGACCGGCCGCGCCGCCGCACCCGCCGCCCATTCCAGCGCCGAGGAGAACGCGGCCGGAAAAGCGGCTCTGGCCGCCTATTCCGGCTATCTCGACGCGTCCCGGGCGGCCAGTGCGCGCAGCGATCCGTCCCATCCCGCTCTGACCCGTTTTCTGGCTGATCCGCTGCTGACCCGGGTGCGAATGGCGATTCTCGACGCGAAGGAGCACGGCGCGATGCGTACCGGGAAACTGCTCTCCGACCCCGAGGTCGTGTCGGTCGACCTGACCGCGCGCCCGCCCACCGTCGAGATCCAGGACTGCCTGGACGCGAGCGGCTACCGGCTCGTCTACGCCAAGGACCGCAAGGCCGTGCCCGGCACGCGCGGCGGGCGCTACCTGGCCACCGCCACGGCGGTCCGGTACCCGGACGGCCGGTGGCGCGTCAACGGCGGCGCCGCGCACCAGGACCAGCCGTGCTGACCTGGGGAGGAAGGGGTGTCCCGGCCCGGCCGGCCCGGGCCGGGACGCTCCGCCGGCTGCTGCTCGCCGCCGGCCTGGCCGCGCTGCTGACGCTCACCGGCGCACCCGCCCGCGCCGCCGACCCGGGCGGCTCGTGCCCGCCGGAACAGACCGACTGCGACGTCTGGGACGACGACCCCGGCATCCCCGGCGGACCGGGTGGGCCGGGTGGCGGCGGAGACAACGGCGGCGGGGGCGGCAACGGCGGAAGCACCCCGAAGTGCCAGTGGAACGGCCGGGCCATCCCCTGCTACCACGAGGTTCTCGGCTGGTTCAACAACGCCGACGGGTGCTACTACAAGCTCGAGGAGCCGCAGGGCGAGGCCCCTCCCGGCCAGCAGTGGTACCAGCTCACCTGCAACGGCGGCGACCTCGGCAGCCTGCGCCGGGCGCTTCTCGACGCCCCGCCGCCCGGCTACGGCGCGCCGCCGGACCCGGAGGAACTGGCCCGCCGCGCGCTGGCCTCGATCTCGCTGCTCCCGCCCCGGGCCGCCGTGGCACCCCGGCGCAGCCAGGGCCCCGGCCTGGTCGGGCTACCCGTCTGGATGTGGGCCAGCCCGGGCGAGGCGTACTTCGGGCCGCTGTCCGCGTCCGCCTCCGACCGGGGACTGACCGTGGAGATCACCGCGAAGGTGGACCGGATCGTCTGGCACATGTCCGACGACATCGACGTCACCTGCGACGGGCCGGGCACGCCCTACCGGGCCGACGGGCCGAGGGCCGGCTCCACCTCGCCGGACTGCGGCCTCGACCAGGGCTATCCGGAGGCCGGCACCTACGAGGTCAGCGCCACGACGTTCTGGACCGTCGAGTGGTCCGGCAGCGGGGAGAGCGGCGTGATCGCCCAGAGCCGGTCCAGCGGCGTCGTCCTGGTACAGATCAACGAGCTTCAGGTGGTGACCCGATGAGTGTCGTGGCAGCCCGCAACGGAACCCCGGTGGAGGCACCCGTCGCGCCGCCGAAGGTGGTCCGGCAACGACGCGTCCGCCCCGGCCTGCTCGGCCTGGCGGTCCTGCTGATCGCCCTCGGCGGTCTGGGCGCCGCGTTCGCGGTCACCTCGGTCCGCTCCACCGGCACGTACCTGGCCGTGGCCCGGGCGGTCGACGTGGGACAGCAACTCAGCGCCGACGACCTGGTGCCGGTACGCGTCTCCGGCGGCCGGGAACTCCGGCCGGTGCCCGCCGACCGGATGGACGAGGTGCTGGGGTTGCGGGCGGCCGTCCGGCTCACCCCGGGCACGTTGCTCACCGAGGCGCAGCTCACCGAGGCCCCACTGCTCGGCGCCGGCCAGCAGCAGATCGCGCTGGGGCTGAAACCCGAGCAGGTGCCGGCCCGCAAGCTGCACCCCGGTGACAAGGTGCTGCTGGTCAGCACGCCGTCGAACGCCACCGGCGGCGGCTCCGAGGCGTCCCGTGGCGGCGGCACCCGGTTCGAGGGCACCGTGATCGACACCGCCACGCCGCAGAACGGCGACGTGGTGGTCTACCTGGCGCTTGCCGTACGGGACGTGCCCGCTGTCGTGGCGCTCGCCGCCGACGACCGGATCGCGCTCGTGCTCACCGAGGCAGCCTGATGGCGATCATCGCCCTGGTCTCGGCGAAGGGGTCGCCGGGCGTCACCACCGCCGCGCTCGCCGCCGCGCTGAGCTGGCACCGGCGGCTCGTGCTGGCCGAGTGCGACCCGGCGGGCGGCTCGATCCTCGCCGGTTACCTCGGCGGGGCGCTGGACGGGCCGCGCGGCATCGGTGAGCTGGCGGTGGGTGAGCTGCGCGACGGCAGCCTGGAACACGCGTTCTGGTCCCAGCTGGTCGACCTGGACGCGCCCCGCCGCGAGCGGCTGCTGCTACCAGGCGTCGTGGACCCGGCCCAGGCCGGCAGCGTGATCCCGCTCTGGCAGCGCTTCGCCGACTACTTCACCGGACTGGAGCGGGGCGAACCGCCGTACGACGTGCTCGTCGACTGTGGCCGGCTGGCAGTGGGCGGTCCACCGTGGCCGCTGCTGCGGGCCGCCGCTGTGGTACTGCTCGTCACCCGTGCGCACCTGCCCGACCTCTCCGCCACCCGGGCCACCGCCCGCGCGATCGAGCGGGACCTCACCGAGCACCGCGTACCGCCCGGCACGCTGCGGCTCCTCGTCGTCGGGGACGGGCACGGCACCAGCGAGATCAGCAAGGCGCTACGGCTGCCGGTGATCGCCCGCCTGCCGCACGACCCGCGTACCGCCGAGGTGCTCGCCCACGGCGGCACCGTACGGGCCAACCGGCCGCTGATGCGCGCGGCCGGCGCCCTGGAGGTGCCGGTACGGGCGCTGCTGGACCGGCGGCGCGCCCGGCTGGCCTGGCCCGGGGCGGCCACACCGCGCGCGGTGACCGCGCCGAGCGTGCCGGGGGTGTCCGGTGCGGTTTGAGCCGGTCTCCCACGACCCGCGCGTCCAGCAGCCGGGCGTCGTCTCCACTGTGCCGCCGCTGGCCCCGCCGAACGGGCGGCACCACGTACCCGGTCCGATGCCCGCCGCGCCGGCGGCGCCACCGCCACGCCCCCGGGTCGACTTCGCAGTGGTCCGCGAGCTGCGCCGGGAACTGAGCGAGCGGCTCACCCACTGGCAGCGCGGACGCGAGTTCGACGCCGACGCCGAGGAGGTCGAGCGCGCCCGGCTGGCGGTAGCCGTGGTGTCCGCGTATGCCGACTCGGTACGCCGGGCCGGCACGCCGATGGCCGCCGACGAGGAGCGGCTGCTGCTCGACCAGGTAACCGCCGAACTCGTCGGGCTGGGCCGGCTCCAGACGCTGCTCGTCGACGACAGCATCGAGGAGGTGCACATCCTCGGCTGCGACCAGGTACGCATCACCCGGCACGGCGGCGGCGTCGACTGGGCCGAGCCGATCGCCGAGACCGACGACGAACTGGTCGAGATCCTCCAGGCCGCGGCCCGCCGCGCCGGGGCCACCGAGCGGTCGCTGTCCACCTCGAAGCCCACGCTCGACCTGCAACTGCCTGACGGCAGCCGGCTCGCCGCCGTGTTCCTGGTCAGCCACCGCCCGTACGCGGTGATCCGCAAGCACAACACGCTCGAAGTGAGCCTGGAGGACATCGCGGGCGGCCGGCCCGACCTGGACGAGATGATCGACCCGCTGCTGCGCGACTTCCTCCGCGCGTCCATGCGGGCCGGACTGAACATCATGGTCGCCGGGCTCGCCGGGGCCGGGAAGACCACTGTCATCCGCGCGCTGATGGACGAGATCCCGGCCGACGAGCCGTACGTGCTGCTGGAGGAGAGCCGGGAACTGCTGCCGGCCCGGCGCGGGCACAAGCACCGGGCGGTGATGAGCTTCGAGTCCCGGGAGGGGCACGGCGAGCGCGGCGCGGACGGGCGGCCGGCGGGTGAGGTCAGCATCGCCGACCTGATCCCGGTGTCGCTGCGCATGGGCGTGCTGCGGATCATCGTCGGCGAGGTGCGGTCCCGGGAGATCGTGCCGATGCTCCAGGCGATGACCACCAGCCGCGGGTCGATGTGCACCATCCACGCGCGTACCCCCTCGGGGGTGAGCGAACGCATCATCGAGCTGGCGCTGTCCCACGGCCGGGAGATGACTGTCGACCAGGCCCGCCGGATGGCGGGTAATGCGCTCGACCTGATCGTCTACGTCACGGTCGAGGACGAGACAGCGATCGGCGGGCGCAAGCACCGGTTCGTCTCGCACGTCGAGGAGGTCATCGGCGTCGGCGAGGGCAACCGGATCACCACGACGACCGTCTTCGGCCCCGGCCCGGACGGCCGGGCGGTCCCCCGCCACCTGCCCGAACGCATCCGCGACCAGCTGCTGCGCGTCGGCTACGACGCCCGCCTGCTCACCCGGTTCGTCGAGGCGGGCATGGGCGCGTGGCGGCGGCCCCGGCACACCCGCCTCGGGGCGCGGCCGAGCGGAGGCCCGGCGTGACGCAGATCGAACTGATCGCCCTGGTCTCCGGCGCGGCCTGCGTGGCCGGGCTGGTGCTCACAGTGGTCGCGCTGGTCGGCACCCGCCGCCCGCCGGGTCCGGCTCCCGGCTCCGGGCCGGGCCTGAGCCGGCTCTGGACCGGTTCCGGCGCGAGCCGCGCCGACCAGCGCCGCTACCAGCTCCTGCTCGGCGCCGCTGTGGTCGCCGGGGCGGCGGCGTTCCTGCTCACCGGGCTGCCGGTGGTCGGCCTGCTGGTGGCGCTCGCGGTACCGGGCGTGCCGTGGCTGTTCGCCGTCGGCCGGGCCGAGCAGCGGGCCATCGCCCGGGTCGAAGCCGTAGGCGAGTGGACCCGCCGGCTCAAGGACATCTCGGCCACCGGCCAGGGGCTCCAGCAGGCGATCATCGGCACAATCGCCACCGCGCCGGAGGAGATCCAGGAGGAGGTACGCACGCTCGCGGCCCGCCTCCAGGCCGGCTGGCTGGCCCGCTCCGCCCTGCTCGCCTTCGCCGACGAGATCGCCGACCCGGTCGCCGACCAGGTGGTGGCCGCGCTGATCCTGCACCTCACCGACCGGGGCGAGCGCCTCGGCGACGTGCTCGGGTCGATCGCCACCGCCGCGTCGGCCGAGGTGGCGACCCGCCGCGAGGTCGAGGCGAAGCGCACCCAGCCCCGGTTCGCGGTCCGCTTCCTCACCGGCATGACGCTGGCGACGCTCGCGTACGGGCTGGTGAACAGCGACTACATCCGTCCCTACGGGACGGTGACCGGTCAGCTCGTGATGGCGGTGCTCGGTGCGGCGTTCGTCGGCCTGCTGGTCTGGGTGCGCTCGATGAGCCAGCCGCCCCGGCCCGCGCGGTTCCTGCCGGCGCCCGACCCGGAGGAGGCGATCGCGTGAGCGCGAGGAGTGAGCTTGCGAGCCCCGCAGTCGCGAACGAAAGGCGGCTGCGGTGATCCTCAACTGGCAGATGGCGATCGCGGTGCTCGGCGGGTGCGCGGTCGGGCTCGGGCTGTTCCTGGTCGTACGCGAGGCGCTGCCGGCCACCCCGGCGCTCGGCCCGGCGCTGCGCCGGCTGCACCAGCCGCCCGGTCAGGCCCCGGCCGCCGGTGCCGGGCCGGACTGGCTCGGCGGGTTCGCCCGCTGGCTGCGCCCGCCGCACCGGCAACTCGCCCTGCTCGACCGCACCCCCGAGCAGTACGCGCTGTCGGTGCTGCTGTCCGCGCTCATCGGCTTCGCCACGCCGGCGGTCGCCTCGGCGGTGCTCTTCGTCGGCGGGGTGGCGCTGCCGGTGGCCGTACCGGTGGTGGCCAGCCTGGGCCTGGCGCTCGGTGCCGGACTGCTCGCGCACCGCGCGGTCCTCGCCAAGGCCGACGCCGCCCGGGACGAGTTCCGGCAGGCGGTCTGCACCTACCTCGACCTGGTGGCGTTGCAGTTGTCCGCCGCGCACGGCCCGGTGCAGTCGCTGGAGCGCGCGGCGGCGGTCTGCGACGGCTGGGTCTTCGACCGGATCCGGGAGGCGCTGCGGCTCGCCCAGCTTCAGATGCACTCGCCCTGGGACGAGTTGCAGGAGCTGGCCGAGCGGATCGGCATCCCGGAGCTGGGCGACGTGGGCGCCATCATGCGCTCCTCCGGCAGCGAGGGCGCCCAGGTGCACGAGACGTTGCGGTCCCGCGCCGACTCGCTGCGCGACCAGATCCGTACCGACAACCTGGCCCGGGCCGAGGGGGTCACCAGCAAGTTGGACATTCCCGGCTCGCTGCTGGTGTTCGTCCTGCTCGGCTTCGCCGTCTATCCGTTCCTCGCCCGGCTGTGAACCCACCTTCGAAAAGGAGACGACCATGCACCTCTACGCCTACCTGTACGTGGCGGTGAGCACCCGCCTCGCCGAGCTGCGCCGGGACTCCGAGCGCGGCGACAGCCCGGTGCCGACCGCGGTGATCATCTTCGGCCTGGTCGCGGTGGCCATGGCGGTCACCGGGCTCGCCCTGGCCAAGGCGAACAACTGGATGAACGCCATCCCGGACAACACGGCGCCGCAGGCCCCGTGATGCAGCGCCCCGTCCGTACGGCCCGGAGCCGGCCGGCGTCTGCCGGCCGGCCCGCCGGTCCGCCCGGTCCGGGGCGGATCGCCGCTGCCCTGCGCGCCCGCCTGGCCGAGGGCGAGCGGGGCGCCAACCCGGTCGAGCTGGCAGTGGTGATGCCGGTGATCCTGGTGATGTTGTTCGGCTCGATCCAGGTCGCCGTCTGGTTCGTGGCCCGGTCCACAGCGCTGAACGCCGCGCAGACCGCTGTGAACGCGCAGCGCACGATCGACGCCGGGCCGGACGCCGGCCGGCAGCGGGCGATCAGCTTCCTGCAACAGTCCGGGGACTGGCTGGTCGGCTGGGAGCAGACCGGCCCGACCTGCGTCGAGAGCGCCACCGGCGTCACCTGCACGGTGCAGGGACGCTCCCTGTCGGTCATCCCGGGCGTCTCGTTCGAGGTCACGCAGACCGCGCACGGCCCGGCCGAACGCTGGACCACCGGATGAGCGCCGGGCCGCGGCGGGACCGGGGTTCCGTCTCGATCGAGGTGGCGGTGCTCGCGCCCGCCTTCATCGGGCTGATGGTGCTGGCCGGGGTCGCCGGGCGGACCGCTGTCGCGGACGAGGCGGTGGAGTCGGCCGCCCACGACGCCGCCCGGGCCGCCTCGCTCGCCCGCAACGCCGACGACGGCGCGGAGGCCGCCGAGGAGGCGGCCCAGGACCAGCTCGGCTGGGCGGGACTGAACTGCACCGGCCCACCCCAGATCGATCTCGCGGGCTCGGTGGCCGGGACGACGACGAGCTTCGCCGCCGCGTACGCAAGCGCCGCAGGCGTGCCGGCGACCGTGACGGTCACGGTGACCTGCACCGTCTCCTTCGACGACCTGAGCGCGCCCGGCCTGCCCGGCGTGCCGGGTGGCAAGACCGTCTCGGCGAGGTTCACCTCGCCGCTGGACACCTACCGGAGTCGCGGATGACCGGGCGGCGCGAGGCGGAGAGCGGCCGGGTGAGCCTGTTCCTGGCCGTGGCGATGACGGGCGTACTGGCGATCATCGGCCTCGCCTACGACGGCGCGGGTCAACTGCGCACACTCCAGCGCGCGGACAACCTGGCCGCCGAGGCGGCCCGCGCCGGCGGCCAGATGATCGACCGCGCGCGGGCCATCGAGGGTGGCCCGAAGCAGATCGACCAGGTCGCCGCCCGCGCCGCTGTCGCCGCCTACCTCGACGCCGCGGGCGGCGTCCAGGACCACGACGTCGACTTCCCCGTGGTCGGCACCGAGACCCAGATCCGGGTGAGCGTGCAGATCACCTACAGCCGGGACCTGCTGAGTCTGTTCGGCGTGCAAGAGACCGCCACCGTCACCGGTGAGGCCACCGCTCGGGCGCTCACCGGACCACCGTAGGAAGGGAAGGCCGCCATGGGCGCACCCCGACGCTCCCCCGTCCGCCGCGCCGGCCAGGTTCTCACCGGCCTCGGCGCCCTCGTCGTGCTCGTCGGCGTGCTGGCCGGCGGGCCGGTCGCGCTGCTGGCGTTCGCCGGCAACCCGCTCCCGGATCACCTGCCCACGCTGGCCGAGGTCGGTACGGCGTTGACCAGCCGCGACGACGGTCAACTGTTCCTGCGCACGCTGGCGGTGGTGGGCTGGTTCGGCTGGGCCACGTTCGCGTTCTCCGTCGTGGTGGAGCTGCTCGCCGCGGCGGTACGGCGGCCGGCGCCGAAGCTGCCCGGCATGCACCGCCAGCAGAAGGCCGCAGCCGCCCTCGTCGGTTCGGTCGCGTTGATCCTGGTCGCGAGCCCGGCCGCGGCGAGTGCCGCCGCGCTGACCGCCCCGCAGCCGGCGGTCGCCGCCGTCACCTCACCGGCCGTGGCCGCGAGCCAGGTCACCCCGCCGGCCCCGGTCGCGTCGAAGGCGGACGACCCGGCCGTGTACCGGGTGGCGAAGGGCGACTACCTGGGCGAGGTGGCGGATCGCTACCTGGACGACTTCGACAGGTACAAGGAGTTGGCCCGGCTGAATCGGCTCGCCGACCCGGACCGGATCCGCCCGGGTCAGCTCATCACGCTGCCGGACGGCGCGACGGATTCGGGTGCCCGGCGGCACGCCGCCGGACGGATCGTGGTCACCAAGCCGGCCGAGACGGCACCGGTGAAGCCGGGTGGCGGCGGCGCCTCGTCGACCACCCCGAAGGCGAAGCCCAAGCCCACGCCGCGCGACGCGACGCCCACCGTGGAGGCGCCTGTCGGTCAGCCGCCGGCCATGTCGGCGGGCGCGTCCCGGGCCACCGCCGAGGAGGGCATCAACCGTCCGCTCGCCATCTCGGCGGTGCTGGCCGTGGCGAGCATCGTCGGCGCGCAGATCGGCGCGCTGCTCGGGTTGCGTAAGCGGCCGGTGCCGGCCCGGGCGCTGTCCAGTGGGCGGCACCGGCGGGACTGACTCAGGGCAGCCGGGCCTCGACCTGGCCGGACACCACGCGGGTGGGCAGCACGACCTGGTCGTTGGCGGCCGGGCCGTGCACCACCTCGCCGCCGTCGAGCCGGAACGCGCTGCCGTGCCAGGGGCAGACCACACAGGCGTGGCCGTCGACCCGCTCGATCGTGCCTTCGCCGAGCGGGCCGCTCTGGTGCGGGCAGCGCTCCAGCATGACTGTGACGTCGTCGCCGTCCCGGTAGAGGATCACCGAGACGTCGTCGATCTTCTTGGTGACCAGTTCGTGCCGGGGCAGGCTGCTCAGGTCGCCGACCCGGTGCCAGCCGTCGCTGATCAGGTGCAGCTCGGAGACGCTCTGGCTGGCCTGGGCACCCTGCTTGTACGCCAGGTGCCCACCCAGGTACGCCCCACCGCTCGCGGCGGACAGCCCCAGGTAGGACAGCGTCCGGCCGAGGCCGTGCCGCCCGTTGAGCCGGGCCGCCAGCGAGCCGGCGAACAATGCCAGGCCGACCGTGTTGGCGGCGGCGTGCACCAGCCCGACCCGGCGCTGGTCGCGGGAGAGCGTGGCCCAGTCGTTGAGCCCGGCGACCGCCGCGGGCAGCGCGCTGACCGTACCGAGACCCACCAGCGCGGTGGCGGCGCGGCGCTGGCCGGGCAGCAGGTCCACCACGGCGGCGGAGATCCAGGCTCCGACCGGCACCTGCACCATCGCGGGGTGCAGCGGATGGCCGAGCCACACGCCGTGCAGCGCGTCGCGTACCCGCTGGGAACGCAGCGTGCCCTGGACGGCGCGCTGCAGCCGGTCACCCACCCGGTCGAGCCCGGTGGCCTGTTCGAGCTTCGTCAGTAGTTCGCGCACCTGTTCCGACTTCCCGGCAGGAGAGCCCCCAAACCGGACGCCCCGGAATTCCCTCGCACGGAACCACCGCTGGATATACTCGGGCGGCCGACTGTATATAGGGAGCTGCGATGGCCAAGATCCTGGTGGACGTCGACGACGAGGCGCTGGCGGATGCCGCCGAGGCGTACGGCACGAAGACCAAGAAGGACACGGTGAACGTCGCGCTCCGCGAGGGCGCGGCAAGACTGCGCCGCGCCCGCGCGCTGGCGGAACTGGCCGAGCGCGGGCAGACCGGTGACTTCGACGAACTGCTCGACAAGGGCGCCTACCGCTCGTGAAGCTGGCCGACTACCTGATCGACACCAGTGCCCTGGTCCGGCTCCTGCGTGATCCCGACGTGCTGGCGCGCTGGGACCAGCAGGTGACAGCGGGCCTGCTCGCCGTGTGCCCCCTGGTCGAGCTGGAGTTCCTCTACACCGCCCGGTCCGTCGCCGACCGGACGCGCCTGGCGGAGCAGCTCCGGGCCGCCTTCGGCTGGGTGGTGATGCCGGACCGGATCTACGAGCGCGCCGCCGAGATCCAGGGCGAGCTGACCGCGCGGGGCACGCACCGCTCGGCGGGCGCCGTCGACCTGCTCATCGCCGCCACCGCCGAATACCACGGGCTCTCGCTGCTGCACTACGACCGGGACTTCGACCAGGTCGGCGCCGTCACCGGCCAGCCGATGCGCTGGCTGACCCGGCCCGGCACGATCAAATAGACCGTAGCCACGACGGCGCCGTCGCGGGCATGCTGGGCCCATGGGGGTACGCGTCGAGCACGCCGGTGCCGTGACCACTGTGATCCTGGACCGGCCCGAGGCCCGTAACGCCGTGGACGGGCCGACCGCACGAGCGCTGGCCGACGCGTTCCGCGCGTTCGACGCCGACCCGGACGCGGCGGTCGCGGTGCTCTGGGGCGCGGGCGGCACGTTCTGCTCCGGCGCCGATCTCAAGGCCGTCGGCACGCCGCGCGGCAACCGGGTCGAGCCCGACGGCGACGGGCCGATGGGCCCCACCCGGATGCGGCTGTCCAAGCCGGTGATCGCGGCGATCTCCGGGTACGCGGTGGCCGGCGGCCTGGAGCTGGCCCTCTGGTGCGACCTGCGGGTCGCCGAGCCGGACGCCACGCTGGGCGTGTTCTGCCGCCGGTGGGGCGTACCGCTGATCGACGGCGGGACGGTCCGGCTGCCCCGGCTGATCGGGGAGAGCCGCGCGATGGACCTGATCCTCACCGGCCGTGCCGTGGGCGCCGACGAGGCGTACGCGATGGGCCTGGTCAACCGGCTGGTCGCGCCGGGTGCGGCCCGCGCGGCGGCCGAGGAGCTGGCCGCCGCTGTCGCCCGGTCTCCGCAGACGTGCCTGCGCAACGACCGGGCGGCGGTGCTGGACGGCGCGGGGCTGCCGGAGCCGGAGGCGATGGCGACCGAGCTGGCCTACGGCCTGGAGTCGCTGGCGGTGGACGGGGTACGCGGCGCCGGCCGGTTCGCCGACGGGGCCGGCCGGCACGGCGCGCCGGCCGGCTGAGGCGTCACTTCAGCGCGCGCAGCGCGTCCTCGATGGCCCTGTGGAACGTCGGGTACGCGTAGATCATGTGCCGGAGCTGGCTGATCGGCACCGCCGCGTGCACCGCCACGACGAGGGCGGAGAGCACCTCCCCGCCGGCCGGTCCGGCCGAGGTGGCGCCGACGAGGACGCCCTGGTCGGCGTCGGCGATCAGCTTGATGAACCCGGCGTTGCCGGTCTTGTGGATCCAGCCCCGGGCCGACGAGGTGAGGTCGGCGTACCCGACCTGGACGTTGACGCCGCGCTCCCGGGCCTGCTGCTCGGTGAGGCCGACCGCGCCGACCTCGGGATCGGTGAACGTGACCCGGGGCAACGCCCGGTAGTCGGCGACCGGGACGCTCCCGGGCGCGGCGGTCGGCCCGCCCGCGCTCATCGCGCCGCCGACCGCGCTGACCACCCCGGCCGCGCCGCCGACCACACTCGCGGTGCCGCTGGCGTCCGGGCCGCCCTTGGTACGCCGCATGTGGTCGAGCACGTCCGCCACCACGATGCCGGCCTGGTACATGGCGATGTGGGTGAACGCGCCCTCGCCGGTGAGGTCGCCGACCGCCCAGATCCCGTCGGTGACGTGCATCCGGTCGTTCACCGGCAGGTAGCGCTGCCCGGCGTCCACCCCGACCGTGTCCAGGCCCAACTCCTCCAGGTGTGCCTTGCGGCCGGTCACCACGAGCAGCTTCTCGCCGGTGAACTCGGCGCCGTCGGCGTACACGGTGAACGTACCGCCGTCGTGGCTCACCCGGCCGGCCTTGACCCGGGTGTGGATCTCCACCCCGTCGGCGCGGAGCGCGTCGGCGGCGAGCGCTGACGCCTCCGGCTCCTCGACCGCGAGCACCCGGTCGGCCGCCTCGATGACGGTCACCCGGACGCCGAACCGGGCGAATACCTGCGCGAGTTCCAGCCCGATCGCGCCGCCGCCGAGCACCAGCAGTGACTCGGGCAGTTCCTCCACCTCGATGGCCTGGTGGTTGGTCCAGTACGGCGTGTCGGCCAGCCCGTCGATCGGCGGGACCGAGGGCCGGGTGCCGGTGCCGAGGACGATCCCGTAGCGCGCCTGGAACACCTGGCCGCCGACGCGTACCCGGTTCGGGCCGTCGAGCCGCCCGCTGCCCCTGACGAACCGGCCGCCCTTGCCGGTGAACCGGTCCACCGCCACCTTGTCGTCCCAGGTGTCGGTGGCCTCGGCGCGGATCCGCTTCGCCACCGGCGCCCAGTCGGGCTGCACCTGGGCGGACCCGGCCAGCTCGTTGACCCGGTGCGCCTCGGCCAGTGCGTTCGCCGCCCGGATCATCATCTTGCTCGGCACGCATCCCCAGTAGGGGCACTCGCCGCCGACCAGGTCACGTTCGACGCCGATCACGGTGAGGCCGGCCTCGGCGAGCCGCCCGGCCGCCTCCTCGCCGCCCACGCCGAGCCCGACCACTACTACGTCCACCAGTTCCGGCTCCGCCATTGGGCAAGCATTCCGCACCTTCGGGACACCGGCCACCGCAGCGCCCCGGAATTCCCTCGCTCGTCCCGAGCGCGACCGCCTACCGTGGCCGCATGCACCCGCGCTTCGCCCCGGTCCGGGACTGCTTCCACGACCTGTTCGCCACCGGCCGGGAGACCGGCGCGTCGCTGGCGGTGTGGCACGACGGCGTACCGGTGATCGAGCTGGTGGGTGGCACCACCGCGGCGGTCCCGCCCGGCGTGGTCGTACCGGTTTCCGGGGCGGACCGGCCGTGGCGGCCGGACACGCTCGTCGACGTCTACTCGGTCGGCAAGCCGGTGGCCGCGCTCTGTCTGCTGCTGCTCGTCGACCGGGGCCGGGTCGACCTGGACGCGCCGGTCTCGGCGTACTGGCCGGGGTTCCGCACCCCGGCCACCGTCCGGCACGTGCTCGCCCACACCGCCGGGCTGCCCGCCTTCCCGGTGCCCCGGCCCGCCGCCGCCGTCGCCGACTGGGATCTGCTCTGCGCCGATCTGGCCGCCGCCGAGCCCGAGTGGACGCCGGGTACCGTCGCGGCCGAGCACGCCTGGACGTACGGGCACCTGGTGGGCGAGCTGGTCCGCCGGGTGGACGGACGCTCGGTGGGCCGGTTCCTGGCCGAGGAGATCGCCGGACCGTGGCGCCTGGACCTGGCCTTCGGGCTGGGCGAGGCGGACCGACGGCGGTGCGCCGACCTGTCGTACGCCGATCCGGCCTGGCCGGACGCGATGCGCGGCGAGCCGGGCTCGTTGCGGGCGCGGGCGCTGGACAACCCGCCGGGCGGGCGCGACGTGGCGATGGTGAACAGCGACCTGTGGCGGTCCGCCGAGATCCCGGCGGTGAACCTGCACGCGACCGCCGCCGGGCTCGCCCGGCTGTACGCGGGCCTGCTCGCCGGCGGCACGCTGGACGGGGTACGCCTGTTCAGCCCGGAACTGGTCGCCGAGGCGACGCGGGTGCAGTATTCCGGCCCGGACCTGCTGCTGGACCGGCCGGTGGACTGGACGCTCGGCATGCAGTGGGAGCCGGACGGCAGCTGGGGCATGGGCGGGATCGGCGGCAGCAGCGCCTGGGCCGACCCGGAACGCGGCTACACCTTCGCGTACGCGACCGCCCGGCTGGCCGACCACGACCGCGTGGAGGACCTGGTCGAGGCGTTGCACTCCTGCCTCTGACAGTCGGTCACCCTCCGTGATTCCCGGGCGTCGTCACGCAGCGCATTCGGCCGGCCGGGCGACCCTGTCTTCCCTTTTCCGACTTTGCTCTGCAGCCATTGGCGCAGCACCGCACTGAGCAGTGATTTCCTCGCAGGTCCGAAAACCGCGCGAGGCCCTGGTGGTGACGTTCCGCAACCGATGCGGATATGGCTGCAGAGCAAAGGGGACCGGAGGTGGACGGTGCCGGCCCGGCACGCGATCACCGACAGTGCGCGGGCGACGCAGCGGTCAGCGGAGCCAGACCGGGTCGGCGCCCGGCACCTCCAGCGGTGGCGGGTAGTCGAGCGTGCGGCGCACCTCGTCGGGCAGCCGCCACGGCTGGTGCACCGCCTTGCCCGCCACCGATGCCAGCTCGGGCACCCAGCGCCGCACGTACGCGCCGTCGGGGTCGTAGCGCTCGGCCTGCCGTACCGGGTTGAAGCCCCGGTACGGCCGGGTGTCGTTGCCGGTGCCGGACACCCACTGCCAGTTGCCCGAGTTGTTGACCCGGTCGCCGTCGAGCAGCCACCGGAAGAAGACCTCCAGGCCGGGCCGCCAGTCCAGCCCGAGGTGCTTGGTCAGGTACCCGGCGGTGATCAGCCGCGCCCGGTTGTGCATCCACCCCTCGGCGCGCAACTGGCGCATGCCGGCGTCCACGATCGGCATGCCGGTACGCCCCTCGGCCCAGGCGTCGAACGCGTGCGCGTCGTCGCGCCAGTCCTCCCGCGCGCCGCGCCGGTACGCGACCGTGGACAGGTCGGGGAAACCGGCCACCACCTGGTGGTAGAAGTCGCGCCAGCAGAGCTGCCTGACGAACGGGCCGTCCCGCTCGCCCGCCCGGTTCGCCACGGCCAGCGGCGACACGCACCCGAAGCGCAGGTACGGGCTGAGCCGCGAGGTCTCGTCGCCGGCCATGTCGTCGTGGATGTCGTCGTACCGATGGAGGGTGGGCAGCCAGGCGGTGAGCCGGCGCCTGGCGACGGCCTCGCCGCCGACGGCGGCATCCGGGCTGTCGCCCTTCGGCGGATCCGGCAGCCGGCCGGGGTCGACGCCGTCGGGCAGCCGGACCCGCTTCGGCGCGGCCAGCTCGTCCCGCCACCGGGCGCCCTGCCAGACCCGGAAGTAGGGGCTGAAGACGCGGTAGTGGTCGCCGCCGCCGGGGCGTAGCGCGCCCGGCTCGACGATGGTCAGGCCGGGGAACAGGCGCAGGAACATCCGGTGCCGCTCGCACTCGGCGCGCAGCCGGCGTTCCCGGCGGTGGGCGTAGCGGCTCACGTCGGCGGAGAGCCCGATGCCCTCGGCGCCCACCTTCCGGGCCAGCTTCACCGTCTCGGTCACCGGGTCGCCACGCCTGATCACCAGGTCGCCGCCGCGCTCGCGCAGCGCCTCGCGCAGGTCGGCCAGGCTCTGGTGCAGGAAGCGGGTGCGGTTCGGCGAGAGCTTCTGCAGCGCCGGGTCGAGCACGTAGAGCGGCACCACCCGGTCGAACGCGGAGCAGGCGGCGGCGAGCGCCGGGTGGTCGTGCACCCGCAGATCACGGGTGAACAGCACCACCGCCGTACGGCCGGTCATCCGGCCAGGGCCGGTTCCAGGGCCGGGCCGGGCACCCGCACCGGCGTGCCGGGCGGCGTGAGCAGCGCCCGCGCGGCCACCGCCATCCGGCGCCGCTGCGGCACCAGGGCACGCCGCACGAAGACGTCGTAGTCCTGGGCGGCCACCTCGTCGAGGATGCCGCCGTAGAGCGCGTACGCGGTGCGCATGCACGCCTGCGAGGCCGGCTCCAGCAGCGGGATGCCCGGTGCGGCTGCCACGTAGTGGGCCTGGGCGCGGGTCACCTCGTACTCGATCAGCTCGCGGATACGCGGCGTGGTGCGGCCGGCGGCCTTGGCGGCGAGCAGGTCGTCGCGGGTGAGGTCGAACTTGGCCATGTCCTCGTCGGGCAGGTACGTCCGGCCCCGGTCGAGGTCCTCGGAGACGTCCCGGATGAAGTTGGTGAGCTGGAACGCGAAGCCGAGCTGGCGGGCGGGCTCGCGGGCGGCGGCCGGGTCGGAGCTGCCGAGGATCGGCAGCATCATGGTGCCGATGACAGCGGCCGAGCCCTCCATGTAGTCGAGCAGGTCGTCGTAGGTCGGGTACGACATGACCGTCAGGTCCATCGCCATGCTGCGCAGGAACGACGCGAAGTCGTCGCGGTCCAGGTCGAACACGGCGATGGTGTGCAGCACCGCGGGCAGCAGCGGGTCGTCGACCGACGCACCGTGCAGCCCGGCGACGAATCGATCCGACCACTCGCGCAGCCGGGCGGCACGCTCGGCCGGCGGCAGGTCCTCGGTGCGGTCGACGATCTCGTCCGCGTACCGGGTGAAGCCGTACAAGGCGTGCACATGCCGCCGTTTCCAGGCGGGGAGCAGCCTGGTGGCGAGATAGTAGGTACGGCCGTGACGCCGGTGCAGCTCGCGGCAACGGTCATAGGCGGCGGTCAGATCCGTGTCCATCGGCCCTCCTCGGTTTCGACGCAGTAATCGACGCAACTCGTAACCCTAGGGTACGCTCGCCGACATGGCCAACGACGCAGTTGCGGGTAATGCGCTCCGCGTCGCGCCGGCTCAGCCCGGGGCGACGGACGATCCGGTCCGCGGCGTACTGGCCGCGTTCACGAAAGACCTGATCAAAGGGGTCGATGAGACGCTGGCGGCGTTCCTGGCCGCGGAAGTCGAATCGCTCACCGAGATCGACGCAGCGATGGGTGGTTTCGCCGCGACGGCACGTGACTGCGTGCTGGCCGGCGGCAAGCGGGTCCGCCCCACGTTCGCGTACTGGGGATGGCGGGGTGTGGTCGGCGGTGAGGAACCGCTGTGCTCGGTGCTCCCCGCGCTGTCCGCGCTCGAACTGCTGCACACGTTCGCGCTGGTGCACGACGACGTGATGGACGCCTCCGACACCCGGCGCGGGCTGCCGACCGCGCACCGGGCCGCCGCCGCCCGGCACCGGGCCGCCGGGCACACGGGCGACCCCGACCGGTACGGCGAAGCCGTCGCCGTCCTCATCGGCGACCTGTGCATGGTGTGGGCCGACCGGCTCATGGCACACGCGGCGGTCCCGGCGGACCGGCTGCTCGACGTGCGCCGCTGCTACGACCAGATGCGGGTCGAGACGGTCGCCGGGCAGTTCCTGGACGTGCTCGGCGAGAACGACTCGGCGAGCTGGACCGTCGACCGGGCGCTGCGGGTGGCCCGCTACAAGACCGCCAGCTACACCGTCCAGCGCCCGCTGCTGTTCGGTGCCTGCCTGGCCGGCACCGACGCGGACGACCCGCTCATCGCCGCGTACACCAGGTACGGGCTGGCCGTCGGCGAGGCGTTCCAGCTCCGCGACGACCTGCTGGGCGTCTACGGCGACCCGGAGACCACCGGCAAGCCGGCCGGGGACGACCTGCGTACCGGCAAGCCGACCGCGCTGCTGATGCTGGCCCGGCAGCTCGCCGACCCGGCGCAGCACCGCGCGTTGGAGCGGGCCGGCTCGGTCACCGCGGCACACGAGGTGGACCGGCTGGCCGACGTGGTCCGGGACACCGGCGCCACCGCCCGGGTGGAGCGGATGATCTCCGACCGGGTGACCGAGGCGCTCGCCGCGCTCGGCACCGCACCGATCGACGAGACCGCGCGCACCGCGCTGACCGGCCTCGCCACCGCCGCCACGGCGCGGCGGGCATGATGAGCAACTTCGTGAGCAAGGGGGCCGGAATGCGTACCGTCAAGGGACGGACCGACCGGGTGGTAGTGGTCGGCGCCGGGCTGGGTGGGCTGGCGTGCGCGCTGCACCTGGCCGGCAGTGGCCGGCAGGTGACGGTGCTGGAACGCGAGCCGGTGCCGGGCGGCCGCGCCGGGCGGCTCAGCGTCGACGGGTACGAGTTCGACACCGGCCCGACCGTCCTCACCATGCCCGACCTGATCGCCGAGGCGCTCGGCGCGGTGGGTGAGGAGCTGACCGACTGGCTCGACCTGACCCCGCTCGACCCGGCGTACCGCGCCTACTACCCGGACGGGTCGACGCTCGACGTCATCACCGACACCACCCGGATGGCCGCCGAGATCGCCCGCGTCTGCGGCCCCCGCGAGGCGGACGGCTACCTGCGCTTCGTCGACTACGCCCGCAACCTCTGGCAGTGGGAACGGGCCGACTTCATCGAGCGCAACCTCGACGCGCCGACCGACCTGCTCACCGGCAACCTGCTGAAGCTGTTCGCCAGCGGTGCCTTCCGGCGGCTCCAGACGAAGATCAACCAGTTCTTCCGCGACCCGCGTACCCAGCGGATCTTCTCCTTCCAGGCCATGTACGCGGGCCTGTCCCCGCACGACGCGCTGGCGATCTACGCGGTCATCGCGTACCTCGACTCGGTGGCCGGTGTGTGCTTCCCGCGCGGCGGCATCCACGCGGTCTCCCGCGGCATGGCCGGCGCGGCCGAGAAGCACGGCGTGCAGATCCGGTACGGCACCACGGTGACCCGGGTGGAGACCGCCAACGGCCGCGCCACCGGCGTCGTCACCGCGGACGGCGACTTCATCCCCGCCGACACGGTGGTGCTCAACCCGGACCTGCCGGTCGCCTACCAGGACCTGCTGCCGCCCAGCCGGCAGCGCAAGCTGACCTACTCGCCGTCCTGCGTGGTGCTGCACATCGGTTCGACGCAGGGCTATGGCAAGATCGCCCACCACAACATCCACTTCGGGCGCTCCTGGAAGGGGACGTTCGACGAGGTGATCCGGCGAGGCGAGCTGATGACCGACCCGTCGCTGCTGGTGACGAACCCGAGCCGCACCGACCCGTCGGTGGCGCCGGCCGGGAAGCACACCTACTACGTGCTCGCACCGGTGCCGAACCTGGAGCGGGCGCCGTTCGACTGGACCGGCGACCTCACCCAGCGGTACGCCGACCAGCTCGTGAGCACGCTGGAGGAGCGCGGCTACGTCGGCTTCGGCGACGGCATCGAGGTGATGCGGGCGGTCACCCCGGCCGACTGGGCGGCGCAGGGCATGGCCGCCGGCACCCCGTTCGCCGCCTCGCACAGCCTCTTCCAGACCGGCCCGTTCCGCCCCTCCAACCTGCACCGGACGCTGGAGAACGTGGTGTTCGTCGGCTCCGGCACGCAGCCCGGTGTCGGCGTGCCGATGGTGCTGATCAGCGGCAAGATCGCCGCAGCCCGGGTCACCGGGGCGATGTCGTGAGCGAGCGGGAGACCCACCTGGTCGAGCTGGTCGACGACGACGGCCGGGTGCTCGGCGAGACCACCGTGGCGGCCGCCCACCAGCCACCCGGGCGGCTGCACCGCGCTTTCTCGGTGCTCCTGGTCGACCCCGACGGGCGGGTGCTGCTGCAGCAGCGGGCCGCGGTCAAGACGCGGTTCCCGCTGCGCTGGGCGAACTCCTGCTGCGGGCACCCGCTGCCCGGGCAGTCGCCGGCCGAGGCCGCCAATCGGCGGCTCGCCGAGGAACTCGGCGTCGACCCCGTCGACCTCACCGAGGTCGGCGTGTACCTCTACTACGCCGAGGACCCGGCTACCGGACGGGTCGAGTTCGAGTACGACCACGTGCTGCGCGCCGACGTACCCGCCGACCTGGTCACGCGGCCCGACCCGGACGAGGTGGCCGACCTGCGCTGGGTCGACCCCGGCGCGGTGGTGGCCGACCTGGACGCCCACCCCCGCGAGTACGCCCCGTGGCTCGGCGGCGTGGTCAACCGGCTGCTGCACCCCACCGACGCGTCCCGGCCGGGCGCACCGGACACCGAGGCACCGGAGCGGTCGGGTGGCCGATGAGGCGCTGAGCGCGGGGGCCGTCGCACGCCGACTGGGCGTGGCGGTCACCACGCTGCGTACCTGGCACCAGCGCTACGGCCTCGGCCCCAGCGAGCACGTGCCGGGCCACCACCGGCGGTACACGCCCGCCGACCTCGCCCGCCTGGAGATCATGCGCCGGCTGACCACCGAGGGGGTCGCGCCCGCCGAGGCCGCCCGCTGGGCCCGGCAGGCGCCGGCCGTGCAGCCCCCGGAGCGGCTCGGCCTCAAGGCGAGGGCCTCGACGGTACGCGACGGCGGCGGTACCACCATCCCGGTCGGCCGGGCCGGGCCGGCCGCGCGCGGGCTGGCCCGTGCCGCCATGCGACTGGACTCGGTGACCATCAGCCGGACCATCGCCGACGCGCTGGCCACCGACGGGGTGGTGGCGACCTGGGAGGGGCTGCTGCGGCCGGTGCTCGCCGGCATCGGGGAGCGGCACGCCGCCACCTCCGCACTGATCGAGGTGGAGCACCTCATGTCCCGGTGCGTCTCCGAGGCGTTCGCCACGGTGGCGTGGGCCCACCCCACCTCCGGGCCGCCCCGGATCCTGCTCTCCTGCGCCGACGAGGAGCAGCACTCGCTGCCGCTGGAGGCGCTCGCCGCCGCGCTGGCCGAGGTCGGTGTGAGTTATCGCATGCTCGGTGCCCGCGTACCGGTGCCGGCCCTGGTCGAGGCGGTCAACCGGACCGGTCCGGCGGCGGTGGTGCTCTGGTCGCACATCCGCGCGACGGCCGACCCGTGCCAGCTCACCGCGCTGCTGGCGGTGCCGCGCCGGCCGCTGCTGGTGCTCGCCGCCGGGCCCGGCTGGCGGGCCGACTCGCTGCCGGCCGGGGTGGTCCGGCCGGTGGACCTGGCCGAGGCGTTGTCGCTGGCCGTGGCCGTGCGGGACTCGCTGGACCAGTCGACGACAAGCTGAGCCCCTCTCCCGTTCCGGGTCGGCGTCCACTACGGTCGGAAAGTCCGTCTGACCCCGACCCCTCCGGGAGCGACGAATGCGTCCACGCGCCCTGTCGGCGCTCGCCCTGGGCCTGGTGCTCCTCGTCACCGGCTGCGGCGACGCCGGCAAGTCACCCGAGAAGGCCGCCGCACCGGCGTCGGCCTCGGCGTCGCCGTCCCCGACGCCGGTGACGAAGCCCTCACCGACACACACCACCCCCGCGAAGCCCAAGCTGCGCCCGCTGCCGAAGAAGCTGCCGGCGGGCCTGCACCGGGCCAGCGGGAGCACCGGCGTGGCGCTCACCTTCGACGACGGGCCGGATCCCCGGTACACCCCGCAGATCCTGGCCCAGCTCCGGACGGCCCGGGTGAAGGCCACCTTCTGCGTCGTCGGCAAGCAGGCCAAGCGCTACCCGGAGCTGGTGGCCCGGATCGTCCGGGAGGGTCACCAGCTCTGCAATCACAGCTGGCACCACGACGTGAACCTGGGGCGGCGCTCCGCCGCCGAGATCCGATCCGACCTGGAACGGACGAACGAGGCCATCCACGCCGCCGCGCCCAAGGCGCCGATCACCTGGTTCCGGCAGCCCGGCGGCCGCTGGACGGCCGAGGAGGTCGTGATCGCCAAGCAGATGGGCCTGCGCCCGCTGCACTGGAGCGTGGACCCGCAGGACTGGGACCACCCACCGGCCAAGACGATCATCAAGCGGGTGAAGGGCGCCACCCGGCACGGTTCGGTGGTGCTGATGCACGACGCAGGCGGCGACCGGGCCCAGACGATGGCCGCGTGCCGGCACCTGATCCCGGACATCAAGCGGCGGTACGGCATCGCCCTGCCCCGCTGACCTGCGGTTCTACCCGGCACCACGGCCATCCCGATACCGGTTTTGTCGTCCGCGCAGGCATGACATATGCTTCTCCTGCCTCCGGCGGGGCCGGATGGGAGCAAGTCCGCTTGAAGTTGCGAGTGTGCAATGATGGCGGGGCCGCCCTCATCGTCTAGCGGCCCAGGACGCCGCCCTTTCAAGGCGGTAGCACGGGTTCGAATCCCGTTGGGGGCACGGTCCGGCTCACGCCGGATGCAACACCAGCCAGGTCCTGTGGAGCAGTTGGAGTGCTCGCCGCCCTGTCAAGGCGGAGGTCGCGGGTTCAAGTCCCGTCAGGACCGCAAGCGCTGACGCCGCGCAGCTCGATGCGCGGCGTTCTGCGTATCGGCCCGTGCGGTAGCATGTGCCGAGCACCACGGCCAGGTAGCTCAGTTGGTACGAGCGTCCGACTGAAAATCGGAAGGTCGGCGGTTCGACCCCGCCCCTGGCCACATAGCCTTTCGCCGGGCTACAGGAGCGCCGACCAGCGGGAACGCAGGTCGGCGTTCTGCTTTTCACCCCAGGTGGGCCGCCTCCACCCGCAGATGCTCGAGAAAGTGCGTGACCGCCGGCGGCGGCGTCCTGCCCCGTACGGTCGCCGCGAATATCTGCCGTACCGACTCGTCGTCCGGATGCAGGCGTAAAAGGGCGATGTCCGGCGGGGTTCCGCGTACCGCCAGGGCCGGAACCAGAGCCACCCCCAACCCGGCGGCGACGCATCCCAGCTTGCCGGTCCACTCGGCCGCGACGATGTCGATGCGTGGCGAGAAACCGCTGGGCAGGCTTGCGCGGAGCAGGCTGTTCTCCGCGGTGGCCGAGCCCACGACGAACGCCTCCTGAGCGAGGTCCGCCAGGCGCACCGAGCGGCGGCGCGCGAGCCGGTGGTCACGCGCGACCGCGACCAGGAGCCGCTCGTCGAGCAGATGTCGCAGGTCGAATCGGTCGCGGTCCAGCTCGCCCGTGGGCGAGGTGCTGACCACTGCCACATCCGCCTCCTCCGCGAGCAGGCGCTCCAGCAGTTGCGGCGTCACGCCCTCGACCAGCGACAGCGAGATCTCGGGGTGGTCCGAGCGGAACGACGCCATCGCCCGGGGTACGAGAGCCGCGACAGCGGTCGGGAAGGCGCCCACACGCAGCCGCCCTCGGCCGAGCCCGCGCAGGTCGTCGAGGTCACGCCGGGCCGCGGCGAGCCGGTCGAGGACCGCCTCGGCGTGCGGGAGCAGCTCTCGCCCCTCCTCGGTGAGGGCGACGCCGCGGGGCAGCCGGTCGAAGAGCCGAGCGCCGATGTCGGCCTCCAGCGCGGCGATCTGCCGGGAGACAGCCGACTGGGTGAAGCTGAGGGCGCGGGCGGCGGTCGTGATCGAGCCGTGCTGCGCGACGGTGCGGAACACCTCCAGCAGCTGAGTCTCCATGGCAGGCATGTTAGTCACGCATGGCATCTATGCGAGACATTCGTTGGCCGCATTGCTTCCATCGGCCTAGCGTTACCGCGTGAAGATCATCGCGGTCCTCGGGACCGGACACATGGGTACGCCGATCGCGCGCCGCCTCCTAGCCGGCGGCAACCGGGTCAGTGTGTGGAACCGCAGCCCGGAGCGTTCGGAGCCGCTCGCCGCGGTCGGCGCGACGGTGGCCGCGAGCCCGTCCGCCGCGGTCGACGGAGCCGACGTCGTCGTCGTCATGCTCACCGACGCCGCCGCGGTCGAGACGGTGCTGTTCGGGCCGGACGGCGCCGCCACCGCGCTCCGGCCCGGGACGGTCGTGGTGCAGATGTCGACGATCGGGCCGGACGAAGTCCGAGCAGTGGCCGGTCGGCTTCCCGCGGGCGTCTCACTCCTCGACGCCCCCGTCGGCGGCAGCGTCGACGCCGCCCGGGGCGGCACGCTGGCGATCTTCGCGGGCGGCCCCGCCGATACCGTGGAGAGGGCGGCTCCGGTGCTGGAACAGCTCGGTTCTGTCCGTCACTGCGGCCCGATCGGGGCGGGCGCCGCCGTCAAGCTCGTCGCGAACACGGGCCTGGTGACGGCGGTCGCCGCGCTGCACGACGCGCTCGCTGTCGCCGCGGCGCTCGGTGTCGACAGGCAGACCGCCCTCGACGTGCTCGGCCGTGGGGCCCTCGCCGGCGCGGTCGGACGGGTCACCGCGCCGGGCGCCTCGTTCGCAGTCGCGTTGGCGGCGAAGGATGCGCGCCTGGCGCTGCGCCTCCCGGGGGCGGCTCCCCTGCTCGATGCCGCCCTGGACCTGATGCAGGCCGCGCCCGACCAGGACGCGGATCTCTCCTCCCTCGTCTCAGCCGACTCGTGAAGGGATGCTGATGCGCCTCACCCTGGACAACCCCGCATCCGTCGCGGCCCCGTTCGGCGACCGCTTCGCGCACGTCGCCCGGATCGATGTCGGCGGCGGCGCGCTGCTGATGCTCGCCGGACAGGTCGCCGTCGACGACGACGGCGAGGTGGTGGCCCCCGGAGACCCCGGCACCCAGGCCGAACGGATCTTCGAGATCGTGGGCGGCGTGCTCGCGGCGCACGGCGCGTCCTTCGACGACGTGCTGCACATCCGCACGTTCATGACGGACCTGGCTGACCTGCCCGCGTACGCGGCCGTCCGGCGCCGGCTCTTCCCGGGCACACCGCCGCCGGCGAGCACGACTGTCGAGGTCAGCAAGCTCTTCCTGCCGGGCGCTGTACTCGAGGTCGAGGTCACGGCCGTGGTCCGGTCCCGCTAGGGCTCGACACTCACGCGGCACAGAACTCGTGTGGGCCTCATGCCGGACGGTTGCGCTACTCCCGGTTCTTCCCCGCAACGGCGGATCCCCACCGGCGGGAGGGATCCCCGCCGGTGGGGATCCCTCCCGTATCCGGGTCAGACCGCGGCGGGCTGCTCCGCCGCGGCCGAGGTGCAGCAGGCGCTCTCGGTCACCTTCTCCAGCTGCGGCGAGTCGGCCTTGACCGTGTAGACCTCCCACGGCTCGTCGCCGGGGCCGCGCACCCAGACCTTGTCCTGGAGCGCGTAGCAGCACTCGGTGTCGTTCTCCTCCAGCGTGATCAGGCCGGACTCGGTGAGCCGGCTGGTCGCGGCGTTGACCTCCTCGGTGGTGGCCACCTCGACCCCGAGGTGGTCCATCACCGTCGGCAGGCCGGGCTCACCTTCGAGGAGTACGAGCTTCAGCGGCGGGTTCTCCACCGCGAAGTTGGCGTAGCCGGGGCGGCGCTTGGCCGGCTCGACGCCGAACAGCTTGCTGTAGAAGGCCACGGAGCCTTCGAGGTCGGAGACGCGCAGGGCGAGTTGGACGCGGGACATGGCTGACTCCCTGTCTCGATGTTTATCGAAGCAGTCTCCACCCTGCCTTCTATTTAGAATCCTGTCAACCTAGAGAAACATCTAAACAAGCTCGACCGCCCCCGGCCCCGCGGTGGTGGGTGGGTGTGTGGGTGGCGAGCGCGGGAGGGCCGGCGGCGGGGTGGTCAGGGTTTCGGGGGGCTGCGGTTCTGGGTGGGGCTGCCCTGGATCGCCTCCCAGACGCTCTGGCCGGCCTGCCGGAGGGCCTGTCCGGCCTGTCCCGCCAGTTACGCCGCCTGCCCGCTCTCCCATCGGTCCGGTCGGCGGCGCTTACCCGCTTCCGGCACCGCACCCGTCGCCTCTCCTACCGCCCGGAAGCCCGCCCTGACCTGCCGAAAGCACCGCCACGGGCCTTGCGCAGAGCGCCTGTCCCACCACTCAGCGCTGTCGGGAACCGGTGTTCCCGGTGTCCGGAAGCGGGCGGAACGGAAGCTGCACACCGAGACATGAGCCGGTATGGTCCGGACCTATGGGACAGGAGATGGCCGATCCGGATGAGGTCCGGCAGGAATCCGATCGCTTCTCCCTCCGCAGCAGCCTGCTCGTCCCGGCGTCCGCCGAGCGGGCGTACGCCGTCTTCACCGGCGCGCTCGCCGACTGGTGGGTGCGTGAATACACCTGGTCCGGCCCGGAGGCGCTCGCTGCGCTCGGCATCGAGCCCCGGGCCGGCGGCATGCTCTACGAGATCGGCCCGTACGGCTTCCGCAACGACTGGGGCCGCGTGCTGACCTGGGATCCGCCGCGGCGCCTGGTGTTCACCTGGCAGATCGGCCCGGACCGGGTGCCGGTGCCGGACCCGGCGCGGGCCAGCGAGGTGGAGGTCCTGTTCCACGCCGACGGTCCGGAGCAGACCCGGGTGGACGTCGAGCACCGCTACTTCGACAGGCACGGCACGGCGGCCGAGGGCTACCGCGAGGCGCTCACCGCGGGCTGGCACGAACTGCTCTGCCGCTACCTGGCAACGGTCGCCCGTACCGCCTGAGATCGGTCAGCCGGCGATACCGGGCGCCGCGCCGGTGCCGGCCACGCCGGTGCCACCGAGGTCGGCCCGGCGGCCGGCGTCCGCGCCGGAACCGAAGCCACCGCCCGCCAGCCGCCGTCGCGGGGCGGTGCGCAACCGGGGGTACGCCTCGGCGACCCGGCGCTGGACCCGATCGGAGCGGTCGGCGAGCACCAGAGCCGTGGAGGGTCCACCCGACTCCGCCACCGCCTTGCTCTCGGCAGCGCGCAGTCGTTCCGCGACGACGTACGCGAACCCGGCCAGCCAGGTGCGCCGGAACGCGGCCGGATGCTCCCCGGCCGGTACGACGGCACCGGCGAGCCCGTGCGCGGCCTGCACGAGCAGCGAGGTGAACAGCAGCTCGACCCGTTCCAGGTCGCTGGCGAAGCCGAACAGGTGCATGACGAAACCGTTGCCGTGCCGGCGGCGTACGCATCGGCAGCGCAACGGTTCGGCGACCGCCGCGAGCAGACCGGCCTTGTCCCGGGCGTACGGCGCGATCACCTCGACGGTCCGGTCACCGACCGGGTCGGCAGCCGGGTCGCGGGCGGCGAGCAGCGCCCGGTCGACGCCGTAGCGGGCGATCAGCTCGGTGGCCTTCGCCATGAAGGCGGACGACTCGGCGGGTGTGCAGGCCGGGTCCTCCGCCTGGGCGAGGAGCTTGCGCACCTTGCTGAGCATCGCCTCGGACATGCACCCAGAGCTACCACAGCCGGGGTGCCGGGCCGCGCGCCGGGCTCAGTCCGAGCGGCTGCGCAGCGTGGCGATTGTCGACCCGGCGAGCGTGAGCAGGCAGTCGGGCAGCAGGCCGTCGGCGGCCGCCGCCCCGAACAGCGCCTCGCCGGTGTCCGCGTCGTCGTTGGCGCACGCGCTGACGAAACGGGCCACCCAGCGGGTGTCGTAGTCGGCCTGGTCGATGCCGGGGAAGTCGAGGGCGGCGCCGCCGCCCGGGGCGTCGTCGCCGAGCATGGTGGCGGCGAGGCACCACGCCACTCCGTACGCCCCGGCGAGGCCGGAGCGGTCCACCACCGCGTCGAACGTGCCCACCACGCCGGCGCCGTCGCCGGCGAGGGCGGAACGGAGCACGGCGGTCGCGTCGTCGAGCGTCTGCTGTGCTTCGTCGTTCACCCGCGGAACAGTATCGCCGGGGGTCAAGCGGTGACCCGGAAACGGCTCGTCGACCACGCAGAGTGATACCCGCAGTCGGGGTGCCGACGGAGCCGACTCCACAGTCCCGCGTGCCGCGTGAGCACGCTAAGGTGCGCAGCGGACCTTCGCCGGAGGAAGGACGACCATGCTGAGAACACGCACGTCGCGCGCGGCCCTGTCCATGGCCTGCGCGGCGCTTCTGCTCGCCACGAGCGCCTGCGGGAGCGACGAGCCGGAGGAGACGCCTGCCACCCAGGTACGCCTCTACGGCACCGACGGCAACATGCTCAATTCGTACGCCGCGGAACTCAAGGACCGGGCGGACCTGGTGAACGGGATGAAGGGCACCACGCCCCTCACTCCGCTTGCCGAGAGCTTCAAGGAACGACTACTCGCCGTAGACCCGAAGCTGGGTGACTTCCTCTACTCCGCCGAGTCGTACGACGCGGTGGTGATCAGCGCGCTGGCCGCCCAGCTCGCCGGCACCACCGCTCCGGCCGAGATCGCCAAGCAGATCGTCGGGGTGACCACCGGCGGTGAACGCTGCGACGACGTGGCGGCCTGCCTGGAGCTCGCCCGTGCGGGCCGGGACATCGAGTACCGGGGCGTGTCGCTGACCCGCGCCGGGTTCACCGACACCGGCGAGCCGGCCACCGCGAGCTACGGCACCATGCACTTCGACAACCAGAAGATCGACGACAGCAAGACCGAGTTCGTCGGCGCCGGTGAGGAGTCGGGGGCCAGCACGAAGGCCCCGCCGCGTGGGCGCAAGCTGCGCGACGGGAAGGCGAAGGACGCCCCGCTGGTCCTCGGCGGGCTGCTGCCGAAGACCGGTGACCTGGCGCTGGCGAACCCGCCGCTGGCGGCCGGCGCGGCGCTCGCGATCCGTGAGGTGAACGCCGCCGGTGGTGTGCTCGGCGAGCCGGTGAAGTGGATCGAGGGCGACGACGGCACCAACCCGGCGGTCGCCAAGGCCACCGTCGCCTCGCACGTCAGCAAGGGCGTGCAGGTCATCATCGGCGCGGGCGGCTCCGGCATCTCCCGGGCCGTGCTGCCGGACGTGGTCGCCGCCGGGCGGATCCTGTTCTCCCCGTCGAACACCGACGCGGGCCTGAGCGCCGTGGACGACAACGGCCTCTACTTCCGTACCGCGCCGCCGGACAGCCTGCAGGGCCGTGCGCTGGCCGACGTGATGCTCCGGGACGGGCCGCGCAAGATCGCGATCCTGGCCCGTAAGGACTCGTACGGTGAGGGCCTCCAGGAGAACGTCCGCTCGGAGCTGGAGAAGGCCGGCATCGGCGCGGACCGGATCAAGCTGCTGACCTACGAGCCGCCGGCCGACCCGAAGACGCCTGTCGACTTCGGCGGCACCGCCAAGGAGATCAAGGCGTTCGGACCGGAGGCGCTGCTGCTCATCGGCTTCGCCGAGTCCGCGCCGGCGATCACCGCGCTGGACGACGCGGGAGTCGACATCAAGCACTGACGCGTACCGACGCGTAGGGCCGCACCGGAGACACCGGTGCGGCCCTCGTCGTCTCTCCCGGGCTCAGCGGGCCCGGCGCCGGTCCAGGAACTCGGTCATCCGCCGGTGCTTCTCCTCGTCCTCGAAGAGCACCGCCTGGCTCAGCAGGTCGAGCTGCGGGTGCGCGGCCGCCGGGGCGTCCACCGCCATCTTGGTCAGCCGCAGCGCCAGCGCGGAACCCTTCGCCATCTCGTCGAGCAGGCCGTGCGCGGTGGGCAGCAGCTCTTCCGGGTCGGCCACCACCCGGTTCACCAGCCCGATCCGCAGCGCCTCCTCGGCGTCCACCCGCCGGCCGGTGAACAGCAGCTCCTTGGCCCGGGCCTCACCGATCAGCGCCGGCAGCCGGTAGGTCGCGCCCGCGCCGGCCAGGATGCCCAGCCGCACCTCGGGCTGGCCGAACACCGCGCGGTCCGTGCACACCCGGAGATCGCATGCGTACGCCAGCTCGGCGCCGCCGCCCAGCGCCGGGCCGTCGACTGCGGCCACGGTGGGCATCGGCAGTGCCCGGATGCGGGCGAAGACGCCCTGGTTGATGGCGGCCAGCGCGTCCAGCCGGCCGCGCTCGCGGAGCTGGGCGATGTCGGCGCCACCGGCGAAGATGCCCGCCGTCCCGCCGGTGAGCAGCAGCAGCCG
This sequence comes from Micromonospora sp. SYSU B005, assembly GCF_055362685.1. Lineage (NCBI taxonomy): Bacteria > Bacillati > Actinomycetota > Actinomycetes > Micromonosporales > Micromonosporaceae > Micromonospora > Micromonospora sp. SYSU B005. Next base: position 287,561 of record NZ_JAXCFU010000005.1, read on the forward strand.
GGGACGCGCCTCCAGGTCGGCGCAGACCGCGTGCAGCTCGCCCACCAGGTCGGCGTCGATGGCGTTGCGCTTCTCCGGCCGGTCCAGGGTGACCACGAGCCGGTCCGGCAGCTCCTCGATCCGCAGCCCACTCATTTCTTCTGGCCGTCCTTCCACGTGTAGAAGCCCTGCCCCGACTTCTTGCCCAGCCTCCCGGCGGCCACCATCTCGACGAGCAGCGGCGGCGGCGCGAAGCGGTCGCCGTACGCGGCCTGGAGCGTGCGCGCGATGTCGAGCCGCACGTCCAGCCCGACCAGGTCGGTCAGCTCCAGCGGGCCGATCGGGTGCCGGTAGCCGAGCACCATCGCCTTGTCGATGTCGGCCGGGCTCGCCACCTCGTCGGCCACCATCCGGATCGCCTCCAGGCCGAGCGTGACGCCGAGGCGGGAGGTGGCGAAGCCGGGCATGTCGCGTACGACGACGGGGTCCTTGCCCAGCCGGGCGGCGAGCGCGACGGCCGCCTCGGTGGTCTCCAGCGCGGTGGCCGGGCCGACCACGACCTCGAGCAGCGCCATCGCCCACACCGGATTGAAGAAGTGCAACCCGACGAAGTCGGCGGGCCGGTCCAGCCCGGCGGCCAGTTCGGCGATCGGGATGCTGGACGTGTTGCTGCCCAGCAGCGCGGGCCGGCGGCTCTCCGCCTCGCGCAGGACGGCGCGCTTGAGGTCGAGCCGCTCGGGCACCGCCTCCACGATCACGTCGGCGCCCTCGGCCACCTCGGCGAGCCCGGCCCGGAGCGTGACGCGCTCACGGTTGGCGGTGGCGGCCTCCTCGGTCAGCTTGCCGCGCTGCACCCCTCGGTCCCACAGCTCGCCGAGCCGGTGCACGGCCTCGGCGCCCCGGGCGGGGTCGACCTCGACCAGTTCGACCGCGTACCCGGCGCCGGCCGCCACGTACGCGATGCCGAGGCCCATGGTGCCGGCCCCGACGACCACAAAACGACCACTCATCGGTGTCCCCTCGCCGCGGCGGGGGCGCGCGGGGTCTCCGCCGCCGGGCCCGTCCGCTCGTTCCTGCATGCGACCCTATGCAGGGCCGGGCCGCCGGGATGCGTGGGGGCGGAGCGGACGGGGTAAGGACGGCCGTCAACGCCGAAGGAAGGAACGAGATGAGCCAGGCACCGGAGAGCGCGGAGAACACCGAGACGGTCGAGACCCGCGGCGACGAGCGGGTGGACCTGCTCCGCGCGGACACCAACAACGACGGCAAGACCGACGTGTGGGTGGTGGACACCGACGGCGACGGCAAGGCCGACCTGTTCCAGTTCGACACCGACGGTGACGGCAAGGTGGACATCACCATGGTGGACATCGACGAGGACGGCACGCCGGACGAGGTGGTCGACGGCGACGGCGGGCTGCCCCCGGAGCAGACCACCCCCACCGTCCAGGTCTGAGTGGTGCGGGGGGAGCCGCCGGATCCCGGCGGCTCCCCCGCTCACCGCAGCGTCAGTGTGGCGAGGTAGTAGGGGTGGTCGGTGTCGTCCACGTCGGCCAGTCGCCAGGGTGAACCGTGGACCAGCTCGGCGAACTCCTCCGGCGAGCAGACCAGGTAGTCGAACCAGTCGGTGCCGAGCAGCCGGTAGCGCAGCCGCAGCCGCAGTTGCCCGCCGATCCGGCCCCGCTGCCGGTTGCGCTCGTGGTAGGCGGTGTGTACCGGGTCGGTGGTCCCGTACGGGTCGGTGCCGTGGGCGATCACCCGGGCACCGGGGCGGGCCAGCGCGGCGAGCGCGGCGAGCATCGCCGGGGCGCGTTCCCGCCCCTCGAACAGTCCCAGGTTGTTGCCGAGCAGCAGGAACGTGTCGTACCGGTGGCCGTCGGCGGCGTGCTCGTCGACGGTGCCGTGCACCAGGTCGCGTACGCCCCGGTGCCGGCTGACCCGCAGCGCGCCGAGCGACGTGTCCAGCCCGGTGACCGGCACGCCGCGCTCCTGGAGGTGCAGCGCGATCCGGCCGGCGCCGACGCCGACGTCGAGCACGCGTCCGCGTACCCGGTCCACGGCCCGGTGGTCGTGCGGCTGCCACCGCTGCGGCGGGTCCAGGTAGTGCCCGGCGGGCGCGCCGTTGATCAGCCCGTCGTCGCGCTCGATGATCTCGATGACCGGGCGCGGGAGGCGGCCGCCGGCCATCGGGCGCGGGCCGATCCCGGTGGCGACCGCGTACGCGTCGCGGATCATCTCGCCGAACACGTCGCCGATCTCGGGTTCCCCGGTCATGAGAGCACGCTATCCGGCGGTCGGCGGCACCCTGACCGCCGTATCCTTGGCGGCGTGACCGACCTGGACCGCCTGGCTGCGGAGAAGTACGTCCTGCTCACCACGTTCCGCAAGGACGGCCGGGCGGTGCCGACGCCGGTGTGGGCGGTACGCGACGGCGACGGGCTCGCGGTGTGGACGGTGGCCGACTCCGGCAAGGTGAAGCGCATCCGGCGCGACGGCCGGGTCACCGTGGCGCCGTGCGACGTGCGCGGCCGGCCGCACGGTGAGGCGGTGCCGGGCCACGCGACGATCGCCGACCCGGAGAGCACGAACCGGGTGCGAGGGCTGCTCAAGCAGAAGTACCGGCTGATCGGGCGGCTGAGCCTGCTCGGTAGCCGGCTGCGCCGGGGTGAGCGTGGCACGGTGGGGCTGCGGATCGTGCTGGACTGAGCGGCCCCCGGACGCGACAAAGGGCGGCGCCGCGACGGCACCGCCCTTGATCGGAACGCCGGAGAACGCCGGTTCGTCAGTCTCCCTGGCGCTGCTGGGGGATCTGTCCCTGCAGCAGGGCCCGAACCTCCGACTCGCGGTAGCGGCGGTGACCGCCGAGGGTCCGGATGGCGCTGAGCTTGCCAGCCTTGGCCCACCGGGTCACCGTTTTCGGGTCGACACGGAACATCGACGCCACCTCGGCCGGTGTGAGTAGCGGCTCAGGTTCGTGCGTTCGCGATGCCATCGGGGTCACTCCTCCACATGTATAGACATCGGCCGGGGTCCCGCCGGCCGACGCGTCTCCCATGGTCCGGCTAGTCCCCGATGTCCGACATGGGCCGAACGGCTGAAGGTCCCTAGACGGACGGATGAACCATGCCCGATTTTTACGACTTTTATGCCGCAGAAAGTACCTTATTCGGACTCATGATCACGGTTCGTGACGCATCAGTTACGAGACACTCTCGTGTCCAAGGCCACTTAGCAGGGCAAACCGGGCGTCAGTTGCACCGTTCGAGCAGCTGCACCGCGCGCCAGCGGGCGACCAGTTTGTCGTACGCGGCGGACGCCTCCTCGGCCTCGCCCCGGCCCAGTCCGGACAGTCCGGCGGCCACCAGATCGGTCGAGTCGTCGGCTTCGAGCGTCTCGTCCGGCAGCAGTTGCACCAGTCCGCCGTAGTCCAGCTCGACCACCGAGCGCGGGTGGAACTCCTCCAGCCACCGGGCCGCCTCCTCGACCGCCTCGGTGATCGGCGCCTCGCCGATCGACTTGCGCAGCACCGACAGCGCGCGGGACGCCCGGCGGCGCGCCTTCGAGATCTCGGTGCGGTAGCGCAGCGCCCGCCGCCCCGGATCGGTGACCAGGTGCCGCTCGCCGGCCTCGAACAGCACGAACCAGCGCAGCGGCACGCCCCAGGTGGCGATCTGCTCGTGCACCCGGGGCACCCCGTGCTCCAGCACCCGGGCGCCGCTGCGCCAGTCCTCCACCACGGCCTTGGCCTGCCCGGCGAGCACCGGCGGCACGAACGCGTCGGCGAGCACCGAGGGCACGCCGTCGCGGGCGCTCAGCGCCGCCTCGGCGACCCGGATACGCAGGTTCCACGGGCAGACCAGCAGCGCGTCGTCGGACTCCAGGACGTACGCCTCGTCGGGCAGGTCGGGCAACCGGGTCCAGCCGGCGCCGAGCGCCTCGATCACCGCGGTCCGCTGCCGTACCGGCCCCTCCAGCGGAGCTATCGCACGGCCCTCGCTGACGTACCGGCGCCAGTACGACTGCCGATCCCGGTCGAAGGCGGTGAGCGGCTCGTACACGCGCAGGTATGAAGCGAAGAGCGACGGCACGGCGCGATCCTCCCACGAGACGGGACCGCCCGCCGCCGCCCTCGGGCCCGTGGCGTGACATGCGCGACAGTACGGTTCGGGCCGATATTAGGCTCAACGACACCGGCAGCATCCCGCCGGCGTGCCACCCGGGTTCCGCGCCCCACAAGGGCGCACACCGACACAGGAGTCAGCCATGGGCGTATTCGCCAGTACCGACGACCCCGTCTCCACGGGGCATGAGCAGGTCGTGTTCTGCCAGGACAAGCAGTCCGGCCTGAAGGCGATCATCGGGATCTACTCGACCGCGCTGGGCCCCGCGCTCGGCGGCACCCGGTTCTACCCGTACGCCAGCGAGGACGAGGCCCTCGCCGACGTGCTCGACCTCTCGCGCGGCATGGCCTACAAGAACGCCCTGGCGAACCTCGACCTCGGTGGCGGCAAGGCGGTCATCTGGGGTGACCCCGACCAGATCAAGAGCGAGGCGCTGCTGCGCGCGTACGGCCGCTTCGTCGAGTCGCTCAACGGCCGCTACTACACCGCCTGCGACGTGGGCACCTACGTGGCGGACATGGACGTGATCGCCCGGGAGACCCGCTACGTGACCGGCCGCAGCGTGGAGCACGGCGGCGCGGGCGACTCCTCGATCCTCACCGCCTGGGGCGTGTTCCAGGGCATGCGGGCCGCTGCCGAGCACGTCTGGGGCAGCCCGACGCTCGCGGGCCGCCGGGTCGGCGTGGCCGGGCTGGGCAAGGTCGGCAAGTACCTGACCGCCCACCTGCTCGACGACGGCGCCGAGGTCGTGGCGACCGACGTCAGCCCGCGCGCCCTGGAGTGGGCGCGCACCACCCACCCGCAGGTCACCCTGGTCGACGACACCGCGGCGCTCGTCGCCTCCGACATCGACGTGTACGCCCCGTGCGCGCTCGGCGGCGCGCTGAACGACGACACCGTGCCGGTGCTGCGGGCGAAGGTGGTCACCGGGGCGGCGAACAACCAGCTCGCCCACCCGGGCATCGAGAAGGTGCTCGCCGACCGGGGCATCCTCTACACGCCGGACTACGTGGTCAACGCCGGCGGCGTGATCCAGGTGGCCGACGAGATCGAGGGCTTCAACTTCGACCGCGCCAAGCTGCGCGCGACCCGGATCTTCGACACGACCCGGCAGATCCTCCAGCTCGCCGACGACGAGGGCGTGCCGCCGGCGGTCGCCGCGGACCGGCTCGCCGAGCGGCGGATGGCCGACGTCGGCCGGCTGCGGACGATCCATCTGCGGTGAAGCTCACCTCCGGGGGCGGGGCGACGCTCCTCCCCCGGAGGCGGTGCGCGTTAAGCTGATCCTCGGGCTTGTTCGTACCGGTATGTCCGGTGTCACGGCCAGCCCCGGGGCTTACCCCTTACCCGGTACACTTTGTGACAGCTGGACCACCGCGACGCGCAGGTCCGGTCGACGGTGACCCGAGGTGCCGAACGATGGCATCCCCATGTACCGTAAGAGCCACGAGAGATGCCTGACGTCATCGGGGCCCGCCTTCGGGCTGCCCCGCATTCTGTGCGAGGGGGTCGAGCCATGGGGCGCGGCCGTGCTAAGGCCAAGCAGACGAAGGTGGCCCGGGAGTTGAAGTACCACTCCCCGAACACCGACCTAACCGCCTTGCAGCGCGAACTGGCGGGTAGTGGAAAGTCTGAGCACAACTTCGACGACGACTACAAAGAGTATGTCGACGACGATGACGAGGACCACGCGGACGACGACCCGGACACCTGGGCTCGTCCGACCCGCTGACCTCCGGTCACATCTGAGCACGCGGTAACCCCCGCGTGCTCACGCATGTGCTCTGCTGAGCCGGCGTACGACCGACGATCAGGGACCTGCCGGCGCTCCGGGGCGCCCCGCTCCGACGCGCCGGCAGGTCCTTGATCGCGGAACCGTCCCCTCAGCGCGGCCGGTTGTTCCAGTTGTAGAACGTCGGGATGTTCTCGAAGTGGTTCCACGCGCAGACCGCGTCGGCGCCGTCACCACCCGACACCTCCGCCCGCAGCAGCCGCGCCGCCTCCGCCTCGTGGAGCAGAGCGGTAAGCCCCGCAGCGGCGTCCCGCACCCGGTCGGCGACCGCCTCCCGGTCGGTGTCACTGATGGTCTCGGGCATGCTCCAACACTCCCTCCAGTAGGCGGATCTTGCTGTTACGGCAGTGCTCGGTCTCCGTACCGTCGAAACGCCCCAGCTCGAAGTAACGGTTGGCGGCGTGCCCACCGCCGCAGAACCCGAAGTACGGGCAGGACGCCCGGCACGCCTCAACGCCGGCGAGGAACTCGCCCACCCACGGCGTACCGGCCGCGCCGGCGAGGATGTCCCCCAGCGGCGTGGTGAGCACGTTCCCGCTGGCGAAGTCGCCGTACCGGGGGTCGGTGAAGCCGGCCAGCTCCGGCGAGAGCACCACCACCGAGCCGTCGTGCCCGACCGTCGGGATCGGGTCGAGGCTGCGGGGCAGCAGGTCGTCGGCGGTGCCGGCCAGGACCGCGCCCGCGTACCGCAGCGACCACTCCACCTCACGCAGGTGGATCCGGGGATCCCGGCGCCAGGCCGCCACCAGCTCGGCCCAGAACCCGGTGACCGCGCCCTCGTCGCGCGCGTTCGTCCGGGTGTTGACGCCCTCGGTCTCCTCGATGTTGACGCCGAGCACGTCGCAGCCCAGGTCGAGGAAGTAGTCGTACAGCTCGGTCGCCAGGCCCGGCTCCGGCCGCGACACCACCGCGAGCGCCGAGAACGGCAGGCCGTGGCGGCGCAGCGCCGCCACACCCGCCACGATCCGGTCGTACGCGGGCCGCCCGCCCCGGGTGACCCGCTCGCCGTTGCGCGCCCGCGGCCCGTCCACGCTGACGCTGACCCGCACCCGGTGCTCGGCGAAGAACGCGCACCACGCGTCGTCGATCAGCGTGGCGTTCGTCTGCACGTGGTGCTCGACGTCCGGCCCGAACGGCGCCAGCAGCGCGGCCAGGTGCTCCCGGCCGGCCGCGAGCGGCTCGCCCCCGTGCCAGACCACGGAGAAGCGACCGCCCGCCGCCCACGGGTTCACCGACGCCGCCACCGCCTCGGCGACAGCCACCGGCATCCGCCTGTCGACCGCCCGGAAGGGCAGGTAGCAGTAGGCGCAGTCGAGGTTGCACAGTGTCGTCGGCTGCATCACCACGTACGACGGGACGGCGGCGATGCCCCGCATCCCTTCGGGTGTGCGCGCAGCCATCAGCACCTCCCCCGCCTGCCTGAAAACCGAACCTCCAGGCTAGGCCGCGGCGACCGCTCGGGTGAACCCCCGATAAAGTGCCCGGCCGATCGGCGCAGGGTGATCAGCCTCGGGTGTGCTGTCCGACCATCTGCACGTTGCCGGACCCCTCGATGATCTCGCCGGCCTGCCAGGCGTCCACGCCCCGGCCGGTCAGGGTGGCCAGCGCGCGGTCGGCGTCCTCGGCGGAGACGATCGCGAACATGCCGACGCCCATGTTGAACGTGGCCTCCATCTCCGGGTCCTCGATCCGGCCCTTGGACTGGATCAGGTCGAAGATCGGCTGCGGCTTCCAGGTGGAGCGGTTCACCACGGCGTCGACGTGCTCGGGCAGCACCCGGACCAGGTTGCCGGGGATGCCGCCGCCGGTGACGTGGGCCAGCGCCCGCACCTCGGCCTCGGCGATCAGCTTGAGGCAGTCCTGGGCGTAGATCTTGGTCGGGGTGAGCAGTTCCTCGCCCAGCGTCCGCTGACGGCCGAAGTCGTCGATCACCACGTCCAGCCGCATCCGGCCGGCGCCGAGCAGCACGTGCCGGACCAGGGAGTAGCCGTTGGAGTGCAGGCCGGACGAGCGCATGGCGATCACCACGTCGCCCACCTCGACCCGGTCCGGGCTGAGGATCTCGCTCTCCTCCACCACGCCGACGCCGGTGGCCGAGATGTCGTACTCGTCGGGGCGCAGCACGCCCGGGTGCTCGGCGGTCTCGCCACCAAGCAGCGCGCAGCCGGCGTACCGGCAGCCGTCCGCGATGCCGGCGCCGATCTCGGCGACCTTGTCCGGCACGACCTCACCGGTGGCGATGTAGTCGAGCAGGAACAGCGGCTCGGCGCCGCAGGCCACCAGGTCGTCGACGACCATCGCGACCAGGTCGATGCCGACCGTGTCGTGGATGTCGAGCTGCTGGGCGATCACCAGCTTGGTGCCCACGCCGTCGGTCGAGGACGCCAGGATCGGGTTCTTGTACTTCTTCGTGTCCAGCCGGAACAGGCCGGCGAAGCCGCCCAAGTCACCCATGACCTCGGGACGCCGGGTCTCCTTGACCTTGGACTTGAGCAGCTCGACAGCGCGGTCGCCCGCCTCGATCGACACCCCGGCGTCGGCGTACGAGACCGAGCGTTTGCGCTGCGTCCGGCTGGACCCCGCCGACCAGGGCTGGCGGTCGCCGCCGGCGCCCGTCGGGCTGGATCCTGCGCCGCTGCGCTCGGACACGTGCGTCACGGTTCTCCCCTTTGTGGTTCCCGCGAGCCCGGAGCGGCCGGACCCGCGTCGGTGGTGCTACGGGTGATGGGTCGGTGTGGCGACGAGCGGACCGGTCGGCCCGGCCGCCTCGGCGGCGACCCGGCGTCCCACTCCTTCGAGCACGTGCTTGCCGATCAGGTTCCCGGCCGGCAGTTCGATCGGGTACTCCCCATCGAAGCACGCCCGGCAGAGCCGGCTCTTCGGCTGCTCGGTCGCGGCGATGAGACCGGGCAGCGATACGTAACCGAGCGAGTCGGCGCCGATGGACCGCCGGATGCCGTCGTTGTCGAGCCCGTTCGCGAGCAGCTCGGCGCGGGTGGCGAAGTCGATGCCGTAGAAGCAGGGCCAGCTCACCGGCGGCGAGGAGATCCGGACGTGGACCTCCAGCGCGCCCGCCTCGCGCAGCAGCCGGACGATCGCCCGCTGGGTGGTGCCCCGCACGATCGAGTCGTCCACCACGACCAGGCGCTTGCCGCGGACGTTCTGCCGCAGCGGGTTCAGCTTCAGCCGGACTCCGAGCGCGCGCAGCGTCTGCGAGGGCTGGATGAACGTGCGCCCGACGTACGGGTTCTTCATCAGGCCCTGGCCGTAGGTGATGCCGGATTCCTCGGCGTAGCCGATCGCGGCCGGCGTGCCGGACTCCGGCACCGGGATCACCAGGTCGGCCTCGACCGGGTGCTCCTTGGCGAGCTGGCGGCCGATCTGCACCCGCGCGGCGTGCACGTTGCGGCCGGCGATGGTGGCGTCCGGCCGGGCGATGTACACGTACTCGAAGAGGCAGCCCTTGGGCTCGGGCGAGGCGAACCGGCTGGACCGCAGCCCGTTCTCGTCGATGGCGATCAGCTCGCCCGGCTCGACCTCGCGGACCACGCTCGCGCCGACGATGTCCAGCGCGGCGGTCTCGCTCGCCACCACCCAGCCGCGTTCGAGCCGGCCGAGCACCAGCGGGCGTACGCCGTGCGCGTCACGCGCCGCGTAGAGCGTCGACTCGTCCATGAAGACGAAGCTGAACGCGCCGCGCAGCTGCGGCAGCACCTCCAGCGCGGCCGCCTCGACCGACAGGTCGGGCCGGCTCGCCAGCAGCATGGTGACCAGCGAGGTGTCGTTCGTCGAGCCGTCCGAGTCGAGCCCCCGCACGGCGGCCTCGCGCTGCAACTCGGCGGTGTTGACCAGGTTGCCGTTGTGCGCCAGCGCGATGGTGGTGCCGGCGGTCGTGGCGCGGATGGTCGGCTGGGCGTTCTCCCAGGTCGAGCCGCCGGTGGTGGAGTAGCGCGCGTGCCCGATCGCGACGTGCCCGCGCAGGCTCGCCAGCGTCGGCTCGTCGAACACCTGGGCGACCAGGCCGAGGTCCTTGTAGACCACGACGCCGGAGCCGTCACTCACCGCGATGCCCGCGGCCTCCTGACCGCGGTGCTGGAGGGCGTAGAGCCCGAAGTAGGTGAGGTTGGCGACCTCTTCACCCGGCGCCCAGACGCCGAAGACGCCACACGCGTCCTGTGGGCCGGGTCGCTGGGGGTCAAGGTCGTGGCTCAGCCGGCCATCGCCTCGGGGCACCTGCCGCTCCCTCGCAGTGGGGTCTGGACTGGCCTGGCGGAGTCAGGGGGCAGCTCCGCACGCATGGGCCGGGACCGTCGTCGGATCTCAGTGTACGCGACCAGCAGTCGACACCGACAGTCACGGAGTCTACGCTCAGCGTGAGCAGGGTTTCCGCTGGCCGGCGTTCAAATCGGGAGGTACGGGGAGAGGTCAGCCCGGTTTCCGGAAACCCGGATGCGACCCTCAGTGACCGTTTCCGCCCACCCCCGGCGTCCGGTGGCGACTGCCAGCCAGGTCGCCGGATCCATCTCCACCACGTTCGGCGGCGTACCGCGGGTGTGTCGTGGACCACTCACGCACTGCACCGCACCGTAGGGTGGGACGCGCACCTCCACCGATCGGCCGGGGGCGCGATCCGCGAGGGCAGCCAAGAGGGTCCGGACCGCCTCCCGGAGTACCGGCCGTTCGGGCGTACGCCCCTCGTCCAGCGCCGCCAGGGCGGCGAGTACCGCTTCGGAATAAGCGTGCGGAGAGGACACGACGGGACGATACGACCCGGCAGAAGGCCGCCCGACGGCGGCCCTGGGTAGAGATGATCCGGTCAGACAAGGCATAGTTGCCGACGGCGTTATTCGTACCGTGAGTGATCAACCTCGGCCGAACGGCCGGCGGGGCGATCAGACCCGGAAGGCGGTGGACGTGTCAACACACCGACGTGCCTGGAAGCAGCGGGCCGGTGTGGTCGTAGCGCTGGTCTTCGGCGCCCTGCTCACCGTCCCCGCAGCTCCCGCCTTCGCGGAGAACCCGGGCGTGCAGATCACCAGCCTGTCGACAGACGCCCTGTCCAGCGGTCAATCGACGCCCATGAAGTTCACCGTCACGAACAACAACGACACGCCGAGCGTCTTCAGCGTCAGCGTCGATGTATTCGACGGGCTGCGGTGTCAGGGTCAGTGCCGGGTGCCAGCGCAGGCCATTCCCGCACAGGGAAGTGCAGAGTTCAACGTCACGCTGACCGCCGACAACCTTGCACCGGGTACCAACAAGGCCGGGCAGGTCCGGGTTTCCGCACGAGCCGGCGGCGACCAGGGTGGCGACTCCCGCAACATGACGGTGAAGGGTCCGGAAGCGCCGCAGCAGCCGCAGACGGTCAAGACGGTGTCCGGCAAGGTGGTCAACGCCGACGGCGATCCGATCGAGGGCGCCCTCGTCATGCTCCGCGACAGCGCGGGCAAGGAACGCCGCACCAACACCAGCGGCAACGGCAACTTCAGCTTCAGCGGCTCCGAGTCCAACCCGATCGCACCCGGCCGGATCGACCTCGGCGCCTCCACCGACGGCGCCTCGCCGGTCGCCCGGTCGATAAACGCGAACGCCGGCCAGTCGGTGACCGGCGTCCGGCTCAGCATCCAGCTGAAGGCGTCGGCGAGCCCGAGCGCCACCCCGTCGGCGAGTGAGTCCGCCCCGCCGTCCGAGGAGCCGCTCGACGAGGAGGCCACCGACACCCCGTCGGCCGAGGCGCCCGCCGCGCAGCAGCCGGCCGCGAACGAGGACTCCGGCGGCTTCGGCTCCTGGCTGCTCATCCTGCTCGGCGGCCTGTTCGTCGCCGTCGGCGTGGGCACCATCGTGCTGCTCTACATGCGTCGCAAGAACGAGGGCGACGACGGTGACGGCGACGGTCCTGGTGGGCCGGCCGGTCCGGGTGGACCCGGCGGGGCCGGTGCGATCCCGGCAGCCCGGGGCGCCTACCACGGCACCGACGACCAGACCCGGGTGGTGAACGGGATGGGCGCCGGGCCGGCCGCGACGATGGTCGGCGGCCCCTCGATCAGCGACGCCCCCACCATGCTCCAGCGGCCGGTCGTGGACGACGTCCCGCCGGACCCGTACGGTGCGCCGCCCGGCCCGGCGTACGGCGCAGGCGGCGGCCAGGGTGGCTACGGCTACGGCGACGACGCAGCGGGCCAGGCCGGTTACGGCGGCGCGGGCGGCTACGGCAACGCGCCCTCCTCGGGCGGCGGCTACGGTAACGGCCCGTCCTCCGGTGCCGGCTACGGCAGCCCGGACTACGCGGCAGGTGCGGCGGCGGGCGCGGCCGGATACGCGGCCCAGGGCGGCGGCTACGGCAACGAGCGCTTCGACGAGCCCACCGGCCGCTACACCGGTGACAGCACGCAGTACGCGCCGGCGGCCGACCCGTACCCGACCAGCACCTACCAGCCGGAGCAGGACCGCGGCTACGACCAGGCCGGCGCGGCCCCGTACGGCCGTGGCCCGGAGCAGGGCGACGGTTACGGCGCGGCCGGTGGCTACGGCGGCGCGTCGGGTGGCTACGACAACGGCGCGACCGGCGGTTACGACAGCACCCGCCCGCAGGGCGGATACGGCGAGCCGACCGGCGCCTACGGCAACGCCGCGGGCGGTGGCTACGGCGACAACCCGGCCGGCGGGTACGGCGACGCCCCGGCCTACGGCGGCGGTCGCCCGGCCGGCGGCTACGGCGACGCGCCGACCGGCGGCTACGACAGCACCCGCCAGCAGGGCGGATACGGCGACGCGCCCGCAGGCGGCTACGACAACCCCGCCGGTGGCTACGACAGCCGGTCGCAGGGCGGCTACGACAAGGGCGCCGGGGGTTACGACAGCGGCGCGACAGGCGGCTACGACAGCACCCGTCAACAGGGCGGATACGGCGACGCGCCGGCCGGCGGGTACGGCAACACCGGTGGCGGTTACGACGGCGGTCACCAGCCCGGCGGCTACGGCCAGCAGGCCGGCGGGTACGGCGACGGCTACGGTCAGGCCCCGCAGGGTGGTTACGGCCAGCAGGGCGGTTACGGCCAGGAGCCGCCGCAGCAGCGCGGGGGCGGCTACGACAACGGCTACCCCAACGACCCGGCGCAGGCGGGTCGCGCCCGCCCGGACGGTCAGGCGGACCGGAGCGGACGACGCCTCGACTGGCTGGACGACTGACAGACAGCAGATGTGAGAACTGTGGCCGCCCGCGAACAGCGGGCGGCCACAGTCGTCAGCGGGCCCCGCAGGACGGGAGCGGAAGCGGTGCTCAGGCGGGGGCGAAGTAGCCCTGGCGGAGCACCGGCACCACGTCGGAGACGCCCACCTCGGTCGCTACCGTGACGTCCTCGGCGAAGCCGCCCTCGGCGAGTTCCCGCCCGGAGACGCAGCCCCGGACCGCCGCCGGCACGTCCGGCGTGCTCGCCAGCGCGGCGAGCGCCATCGCGGCCTCCACCGAGAGCCCGCCCGGCACCCCGGCGAGCGCGTCGAGCACGCAGGCCGCACCCAGCTGGTCCTCCACGCACGGCCGGAGCGACCCGTCGGGCCAGCGCTCCCCGGCCGCCACCACGCCCACGGGTGCGTCCTTCGAGCCGTACCCCTCGGCCAGGAGCCAGCGCCCGACGGCGGGTGCGTTACGCAGGCACGCCGCGACCACCGGCACTCCGGTGGCGCTGGCGGCGGCGCTGATCGCCGAGCCGTTCGGTGACGGCAGCACCAGGTCGGCGACGACCGGCGCGGCCCGCAGCGCCGCCGGGGACAGCGACCACTGGTGCTCCGCAGTCGTCTTCCGGCGGCCCACGGCGGCCACGGCCCCCACCCGGCGCGCGTAGTCGGCGGCCTGCTCACCCCACGGGAACGGGTGCACCCGCATGCCGCGGCTCACCGCCACCTCCACGGCGGTGGTGAACGACAACACGTCCACCACCACCAGGGCGGCACAGACCCGGCCGAGTTCCGCCGCCCCGGTCAGTCCCCAGTCGAACCGGGCACCGGAGCCGGGTTGGGCGAAGACGGCCAAGGCCAGCGCCTCAGCGCTGACCCGGCGCCGGCTCACCGGGAGCCGGACCGTCGGACCCGTCGGCGGGCGCCGACTCGTCCCGGTCCGGGGTTCCGTCGACTGCCGGCGTCGCCGTACCGTCGGCCGGCTCGGCCTCGTCGGACGCCGCAGCGGGCGCCTCGGGCTCCGTCGCGGCGGCGGGTGCGGACGCCTCGGCGTCGGCCGCCGGGATGTCCCGGCCGGCCTCGGCGATCGGCTCGGCGTCGACAGCGGCCGGGTCCACGCCGACCGGCTGCTCGGCGGTGGCCGGAAGCACAGTGGTGGTCCCGGTACGGGTCGCCTCCACCTCCACCCGGGCCGCCTCGGCGGCGCCGAACAGGCGCGGGAGCGTACCGGTGTGCGCCTCGCGCAGCTCGTCCAGGCCGATCCGGAACTGGCCGTGCACCTCCAGCGCGCCGGAGGCCGGGTCGGTGACGCCGATGAACTCCCACGGCACGCCGCGCTCGGCGCACAGGGCGGTGAACGCCTTCTCGTGGCCGCGCGGCACCGACACCAGCACGCGGCCGGCGGACTCGCTGAACAGGAAGACGAACGGCATCGAGCCACCGGCGAAGTGCTCCGGCACCACGACCCGGGCGCCCACGCCACGGCGCAGGGCCGACTCGACGAGGCTCTGCGCCAGACCGCCGTCGGACAGGTCGTGCGCGGAGCTGAGGTGCCCGACCCGGGCCGCCTCGGCCATCAGCTCGGCGAGCTGCCGCTCACGGGCCAGGTCGACCTGCGGCGGGATGCCGCCCAGGTGCTCGTGCGTCACCCAGGCCCACTCCGAGCCGGACAGCTCGACGTGCGTCTCGCCCAGCAGGAACAGCTGGTCGTGGTCGCCGGCCGGACGCGGCACGAAACCCATCGGCACCCGGTCGGCGACGTCGTCGAGCACGCCCAGCACACCGACCACAGGGGTCGGGTGGATGGCGGCGGCGCCGGTCTGGTTGTAGAAGCTGACGTTGCCGCCGGTCACCGGGATGCCCAGCTCCAGGCAGCCGTCCGCCAGGCCGCGCACGGCCTCGGCGAACTGCCACATCACGCCCGGGTCCTCCGGCGAGCCGAAGTTCAGGCAGTTGGTCACCGCGATCGGCTTCGCGCCGGTCACCGCCACGTTCCGGTACGCCTCGGCGAGCGCCAGCTTCGTCCCGTGGTACGGGTCGAGGCGGGCGTACCGGCCGTTGCCGTCGACGGAGAGCGCGACACCGAGGCCGCTGCGCTCGTCGATCCGGATCACGCCGGAGTCCTCCGGCTGGGCGAGCACGGTGTTGCCGAGCACGTACCTGTCGTACTGCTCGGTCACCCAGGTCTTGTCGGCCAGGTTCGGCGACGCGATCATGCGCAGCACGGTCTCCCGGAGCGCCTCCGGGGTGCTCGGCCGGGGCAGCGTCTCGGCGCGGTCGGCCTGGAGCAGGATCAGGTCGGCCGGCTCGCGCATCGGCCGGGCGTACACCGGACCGTCGTCGACGAGCGAGCCCGGCGGCACGTCCACCACGAGCTGGTCGCGCCAGGTGATGACCAGGCGGCCCGGCTGGCCGTCCGCGGACGGCGCGGTGACCTCGCCGATGGCGGTGGCCCAGACGCCCCACTTCTCGGCGGTCTTCAGCACCGCGTCGAGCTTGTCCGGCGAGACGACGAGCAGCATCCGCTCCTGGGACTCGCTGGCCAGGATCTCGTGCGGCTCCATCGACGGCTCGCGCAGCGGCACGCGCTCCAGCCAGACCCGCATGCCGGTGCCGGCGGAGGCGGCGGTCTCGGTGAGGGCGCAGGTCAGGCCGGCGCCGCCGAGGTCCTGGATGCCGACGACCAGTTCGGCGTCGTACAGCTCCAGGCACGCCTCGATGAGCAGCTTCTCCATGAAGGGGTCGCCCACCTGCACGGACGGGCGGCGCTGCTCGCTGCCCTCGTCGAAGGTGGCGCTGGCGAGCACCGACACGCCGCCGATGCCGTCGCGGCCGGTCTTGGCGCCCATCAGCACCACGATGTTGCCGGGGCCGGTGGCGTCCTTCTTCTGCAGCCGGTCGACCGGCAGCACGCCCAGGCAGAGCGCGTTTACGAGCGGGTTGCCCTGGTAGCAGGGGTCGAAGACGACCTCGCCGCCGATGTTGGGCAGGCCCAGGCAGTTGCCGTAGCCGCCGACGCCGGCGACCACGCCGGGCAGCACCCGGGCGGTGTCCGGGTGGTCGGCCGCGCCGAAGCGCAGCGGGTCCATCACGGCCACCGGGCGGGCGCCCATGGCGAGGATGTCGCGGACGATGCCGCCGACGCCGGTCGCCGCGCCCTGGTACGGCTCGACGAAGCTCGGGTGGTTGTGCGACTCGACCTTGAAGGTCACCGCCAGCTCGTCGGAGACCCGGACCACGCCGGCGTTCTCGCCGATGCCGGCGAGCAGCCGGTCACTCGGCGGCGCCTTCTCGCCGAACTGGCGCAGGTGCACCTTGCTCGACTTGTAGGAGCAGTGCTCGCTCCACATGATCGAGTACATGGCCAGCTCGGCCTGGGTCGGACGGCGGCCGAGGATGTGCCGGATCCGGTCGTACTCGTCGTCGCGGAGGCCCAGCTCGGCGTACGGCTGAAGCTCCTCCGGCGAGTCGGCGGCCCGGGGAACGGTGTCCACGCCCAGCGCCCAGTCGTCGTTCGGGCCGGCCTGCGGCACCACGCCCTGCGCCTCGCGCAGGGCCGGGTCCGGATGGGTGGTCATGACGTCTCCTTGCTGCGCTCGCCGCCGGTGCGGCGGGTGAGCCGCCCGATGTTCCCGGCCACCATCACGCCGGCGCTCCCACCAGATGCTTGAGCACCGAGGTGAAGAAGCCGAGGCCGTCCAGGGAGGGGCCGGTGAGCGCCTCCACCGCGTGCTCGGGGTGCGGCATGATGCCGACGACGTTGCCGGCCTCGTTGGTGATCGCCGCGATGTCGCGCTGCGATCCGTTGGGGTTGCCGCCGACGTAGCGGGCGACGACGCGGCCCTCGCCCTCCAGCCGGTCGAGCGTCGCGGGGTCGGCGACGTAGCAGCCCTCGCCGTTCTTGACCGGGATGAGCACCTCCTGGCCCGGCTGGAACGCGTTCGTCCAGGCGGTGCCGGTGCTCTCGATCCGCAGGACCTGGTCCCGGTTGCGGAAGTGCAGGTGCTGGTTGCGGGTGAGCGCACCGGGCAACAGATGGGCCTCGCAGAGGATCTGGAAGCCGTTGCAGATGCCGAGCACCGGCAGGCCACCGCGCGCGGCCTGGACGATCGTCTCCATCACCGGGGCGAACCGGGCGATGGCGCCGCAGCGCAGGTAGTCGCCGTAGGAGAAGCCGCCGGGCAGGACGACAGCGTCCACCCCGTGCAGGTCCGGGTCGCCGTGCCAGAGCCGGACCGCCTCGGCGCCGGCGATCCGTACGGCCCGGGCCGCGTCCCCGTCGTCGAGCGAGCCGGGGAAGGTGACCACACCGACCCGGGCGGTCACGACTGCGCGCCCGCGGTCTCGTCGGCGGTGACCACGCGGACGGTGAAGTCCTCGATGACCGGGTTGGCCAGCAGCTTGTCGGCGATCTCCCGGGCCCGGTCCAGGTCCGGTTCGCCGGTGAACTCGATCTCGATCCGCCTGCCGATCCGAACCGAGGCGACGTCACTGACGCCGAGGCGGGGCAGCGCGTTTGCGACGGCCTGGCCCTGCGGATCGAGGATCTCGGGCTTGAGCATGACGTCGACTACGACGCGAGGCACTGGGCACTCCTGACTGTGTACGCAGTTGGGTGCCGGCCCAACAATCGGGCGAGCGCAGCCAGCCTACCTGGCAGATACCGCCCGGCCCGCACCGGCCGGGGGCAGTTCCGGCACTGATCGGCCCCGCCGGCGGCACCGGACGGGCACCGTTGCCCGTTCGTTGCGGCGTCGATGCGAATTCGTTGCGCTCCGTGCTCGTGGCCACCCCTCAGCAACACCTCCCAGCAGGCATTCTGCCGCGAAACACCCCACCTTGGACCGGTATCCGACAGCGGGCGCGCGGGGCACGCGGCGCGCGTCACGCCATCGGCCTGATTCGATCCGCATCTTGTGACAGAGGGCAGCGCGGCCGTAGCATGCATCGTCAGACGTCGATGAGTTAGATCGACGTCCCTCGCCGGCCCACCCCATCCGGCGGGTGTCACCCCCCGCCCGGCACCCCCGGGCGTCCGCGCAGAAGGAGCCCCGACATGCGCCTCCGTCCCCTGCTCGCCGTGCTGACCACCGCGCTGGCCGGCGTCCTGGCCACCGCCTCCGGCGCCACCGCCGCGCCGGCCGGCCCGCAGCCGATCATCGGTGGCGGCACCGTCTCGTCCGCCCCGTGGGCCGCCGCCGTGTTCAGCAACGGCTCGTTCACCTGCTCCGGCAGCGTGATCGCGCCCCAGTGGGTGCTCACCGCCCGGCACTGCGTCAGCGGCACCATGTCGGTCCGGGTCGGCAGCGTCTACCGCGCCTCCGGCGGCGTCACCCGCACCGTGAGCGCCTCCTACACCCGCTACGACCTGGCCCTGCTGCGCCTGTCCAGCACGGTCAGCACCTCCGCCGTGTCGCTGGCGAGCAGCAACCCGCCGGTCGGCTCGACGAACACCATCTACGGCTGGGGCATGACCTGCTACAGCGGCTGCAGCGCGTCGTCGCAGCTCAAGACCGCCAGCGTCCAGGTGACCAGCAACAGCGCCACCGACGCGTACGGCGGCCAGGCGATCCGGAGCACCCGGATCAACGGCAACGCGTGGCGGGGCGACTCGGGCGGCCCGCAGTTCTACAACGGCCGGCAGGTCGGCGTCGCCTCCACCGCCGACGGCCAGAGCATCCAGAACTACGGCAGTGTTGCGTACAACCGGGCCTGGATCACCTCGACGGCCGGTGTCTGACGGTTGATGCCGATGCGGCGCGGATCGGTCGGGTGCGGCCCGACCGTCCGCGCCGCGCCGTTTTTCAGCATCCGATCAGCTGAACACGGCTCGCGAACCATCCGGCCGAGGACTGACAGCATCGGAAGTGTGCTGGTCGTGACGACGGATCAACTGCCCGGCTACGAGATCCGCCAGATCCTCGGCGAAGTGGTCTCCTCGATGGCGAGGACCCGCAACCCGTACCGCGAGGGGGTCAAGAACCTGCGCGGTGGCGCCTACGACCCGATGGCGCCGGACAACCTGACCCGGTGGCGTACCGACTCGGTGGCCCGCCTCGGCGAGGAGGCGCGCCGCCTGGGCGCGAACGCGGTGATCGGCATGCGCTTCGACAGCCGGGACTGCGGCGAGATGTGGATGGAGATCTGTGCGTACGGCACTGCGGTGATCGTCGCGCCGAAGATGCCGGACGTCATGCCGCCGGACCAGCCGGCGATCGCGGCCGAGACCGCCCACGACCCGGAGATCGCCTCCGCCCCCGGCGGCATCGCCGAACCGGCGTCCGCCCCTAACCTGAGCTCCGCCGCCGAAACCCCCACCGGCCCCTGACCCCCTCTGCCCGCCCTCTCTGCCCGCCTCTCTGCCGGCCGCCTCTGCCGCGTCGATCATGAAGTTGACGGCAGGAATGATCTCCTTGAGTGCCGCCAACTTCATGATCGACCGGAAGAAGAGGTCAGAGGATGGGGGGCGGGGAGTAGGCCGCCGCCTCGGGGTGGGATTCCACCACCTTGGTGATTCTTGCGGTCACCCGAGTGACCTGGTCGGTGGCGGCGCCTACGAAGGCGTTGCGGTCGGCGACCAGGGTGTCGATCTCGGCCCGGGTCAGGCCCAGCCGGCCGTCCGCGGCCAGGCGGTCGAACAGGTCGTTCTCGGCCGCGCCCTTCTCCCGCATCGCCAGCGCCACGGCGACCGCGTGCTCCTTGATCACCTCGTGCGCGACCTCCCGGCCGACACCCCGGCGCACTGCTGCCACCAGGATCTTCGTGGTGGCGAGGAACGGCAGGAAGCGCTCCAGCTCCCGGTTGATCACCGCCGGGTACGGGCCGAACTCGTCCAGCACGGTGAGGAACGTCTGGAACAGCCCGTCGGCGGCGAAGAAGGCGTCGGGCAGCGCGACCCGGCGCACCACCGAGCAGGAGACGTCACCCTCGTTCCACTGGTCACCGGCCAGCTCGCCGACCATCGACAGGTAACCCCGGATGATCACCGCGAAGCCGTTCACCCGCTCCGACGAGCGCGTGTTCATCTTGTGCGGCATCGCGCTGGACCCGACCTGGCCCGGCTTGAAGCCCTCGGTGACCAGTTCCTGGCCGACCATGAGCCGGATCGTGGTGGCCAGCGACGACGGCGCGGCGGCCACCTGGGCCAGCGCGGCGACGACCGCCATGTCGATCGAACGCGGGTAGACCTGGCCGACGCTGTCCAGCACTCGGCTGAACCCCAGATGCTCGGCCACCCGGCGCTCCAGCTCGGCCACCTTGCCGGCGTCGCCGTCGAACAGGTCGAGCTGGTCGGCGGCGGTGCCCACCGGCCCCTTGATCCCCCGCAGCGGGAACCAGCCGATCAGGTCCTCCAGCCGCTCGTACGCGATCAGCAGTTCCTCCGCCGCCGACGCGAAGCGCTTGCCCAGCGTGGTGGCCTGCGCGGCGACGTTGTGCGACCGGCCGGTCATGACCAGGGCCGAGTACTCGCCCGCGTGCCGGCCCAGCCGGGCCAGCGTGGCGACCACCCGGTCCCGGATCAGCTCCAGCGAGGCACGGATCTGGAGCTGCTCGACGTTCTCGGTGAGGTCGCGGGAGGTCATCCCCTTGTGCACGTGCTCGTGCCCGGCGAGCGCGCTGAACTCCTCGATCCGGGCCTTCACGTCGTGCCGGGTGACCCGCTCGCGCGCCGCGATCGAGGCCAGGTCGACGTCGTCGACCACCCGCTCGTACGCCTCGACGACCCCGTCCGGCACCGGCACGCCGAGGTCACGCTGGGCCTTGAGCACCGCCAGCCAGAGCCGGCGCTCCATCCGGACCTTCTCCTCCGGCGACCAGAGGGCGACCAGTTCGGGCGAGGCGTACCGGTTGGCGAGCACGTTCGGGATCGTCGTCACGTACCTCAGTCTTTCACGACGCCCGGGCCGGCCCCGGCGACGCCGGTACCCGGTCCGGCCTGTGGGCGGGCCGGACCGGGACACGCCGTCAGCCCAGCCGGATCTCCGGGTCCAGCCCGACCGCCGCCATCTCCTCGGCCGTCAGCAGGTGCCGGTCGCTCGACGAGTGCGCCTGCACTGTCACCTGGGTGCCGTCGGTCCGTTCGACGTGCGCGTACCGGACGGCGACCCGCTGCCGTGGCGACGCGGGTGGCGCACGGTAGCCCTCCACGTCGTACGTCAGCACCCGCTCGCCGTTGGGCCCGGTGAAGGACCGGCAATCGATCATGCTCTCCCTGCACTCGTCCGGGCCGATCGCCTGACCCGGAAGCGGCCGCCCGACGTTGACCGCCAGGTACGACCGAACGGTGCCCCGGGCAGCGACACCCACCCCGAACCAGCCGGTCATGGACTCCCACCGGAACGGTTTCACCGACCACTGAGGGTCGTCGGTGAGCGGGCCGTTCCAGGTCTTGTGGTCGGTGACCGGATCGGCGCCCCGCACCCACCGCAGGCCCGGGGCCTCCCGGTCGAGCGCTGCCAGCATCGCCGACCGCAGGCGCTCCGGCTGGGTCCGGGCGGTGGCCGACGCGGCCGAGTAGGCGGGCGCCGGACCACCTGACGCACCCGGCTGCACGACCACGCCGGCGCCGAGCGCCAGTGCCAGCACCGCTGTCGCCGAGGCGTACGCGCCCAGGCGTCGCCGCCGACGCCGCCCTTCCCGCGCCACCAGGGCGTCCACGTCCACCGCCGTCGGCGGCGCGTCGCCGATCGCCTCGTCGAAGATCTGCCGGTACGTCATCTCTGCCTCCCGCTCTCCACTGCCGAATGGTGCGAGGCGAGCAGCCGCAGCGTCTCCAGCGCACGGGCGGCCTGACTCTTCACGGTTCCGGTGCTGACGCCCAGGATCTGCGCGGTCTCCTCGACGGACAGGTCGCAGTAGAACCGGAGCACCACCACCGCCCGTCGCCGCGGCGCGAGCCGGCCCAGCAGGTCCAGCAGCATCTCCCGCTCACCGACCGACGGCTCCCCGGCCGCCAGGTCCGCCCGGTCCGGCACCTCGTCGGTGCTGTGTTCCCGCCGCCACGGGCGGCGCCGCTCGTCCAGCCAAGCGTTGGTGAGCATCCCCCGGACGTACGCGTCGATGTTGTTCGCGCCGAGCGCCCGCCGCCAGTTGCGGTAGAGCTTGCCCAGCGTGATCGACACCAGGTCGTCCGCCGTGTGCCAGTCCCGGCAGAGCAGGTACGCCGTGCGGCGCAGCGGCTCCAGCCGGGCGGTCACGTAGTCGCGGAACTCCTCGTCACGCCCGGTCACGGGGCGCCGCTCCTCGTTCGCCTCATGCCCAGGGGACGGAACGGGCCGGCAGGCGGGTTGCCCGCCCGGTAGAGAACCGGGCGGGACGCCGTCGTCAGCGCTCCAGGATCGCTGTCACGCCCTGCCCGCCTGCCGCACAGATGGAGATCAGGCCGCGCCCGCTCCCCTTCTGATCCAGCAGCTTGGCGAGCGTGGCGACGATCCGGCCGCCGGTGGCGGCGAACGGGTGCCCGGCCGCCAGCGACGAGCCGTTGACGTTCAGCTTGTCCCTGTCGATCGAGCCGAGCGGGGCGTCCAGGCCCAGGCGCTCCTTGCAGAACTCCGGCGACTCCCAGGCCGCCAGCGTCGCCAGCACCTGCGAGGCGAACGCCTCGTGGATCTCGTAGAAGTCGAAGTCCTGGAGGCTCAGCCCGGCGCGGGCCAGCATCCGGGGCACCGCGTACGCGGGGGCCATCAACAGGCCCTCGTCGCCGTGCACGAAGTCGACGGCGGCGGTCTCGGACCAGGAGAACCAGGCCAGCACCGGCAGGTTGTGCGCCTTGGCCCACTCCTCGGACGCGAGCAGCACCGTCGATGCGCCGTCGGTGAGCGGCGAGGAGTTGCCGGCGGTCATGGTGGCCCGCTCGGCGTCCGCACCGGAGGCGCCGAAGACCGGCTTGAGCGAGCCGAGCTTCTCCAGGCTCGTGTCCGGGCGCAGGTTCTGGTCGCGGGTCAGCCCCAGGTAGGGGGTCATCAGGTCGTCGAAGAACCCCTTGTCGTACGCGGCGGCGAGCCGCTGGTGCGAGCGCAGCGCGAGTTCGTCCTGCGCGGTCCGGTCGACGTTCCAGCGCAGCGCCGTGCGGGCCGCGTGCTCACCCATCGACAGTCCGGTACGCGGCTCGGCGTTGCGCGGGATCTCCGGCTTGAACGGCTGGTGCGGGCGCAGCTTCGCCGCGATCTTGAGCCGTTCGCCGAGCGTACGGGCCGAGTTGAGCTGGATCAGCGTGCGCCGCATGTCCTCGTTGACGGCGAGCGGCGCGTCCGAGGTGGTGTCGACGCCACCGGCGATGCCGACCTCGATCTGCCCGAGGGCGATCTTGTTGGCGACCAGGATGGCCGCCTCCAGCCCGGTGCCGCAGGCCTGCTGGATGTCGTACGCGGGGGTGTGCGGGTCGAGCCGGGAGCCGAGCACCACCTCACGGGTGAGGTTGAAGTCGCGGGAGTGCTTGAGCACCGCGCCAGCCACCACCTCGCCGACCCGCTCGCCGGCCAGCCCGAACCGGGCGACCAGCCCGTCGAGCGCCGCACCGAGCATGTCCGCGTTCGACGCGTGCGCGTAGCGCGAGTTGGACCGGGCGAAGGGGATGCGGTTGCCCCCGATGACCGCGACCCGCCGGACACTCTGCACGATCGGCCTCCCTCGAAACTGTTGCCCGAACCCTACTCGCCAGTAGGCTACGCCTATGACCGACAGGTACGCGAGCTTCGTCCAGACGGGGGCCGGTCGCGCGCTGGTCAAGCGCCTCGGGCTGCCCGACCCGCCCCGACTGCGCCGGCACACGCCGGGCGACCCGCTCGTTCCCGGGCCGGTCCTGCTCGGCTCCTCGGCCGGCGGCCGGATCGCCGAGCCGGCCGGCAAGATCCTGACCGCCGCCGGGGTCGAGCTGGCCGATCCGGTCGCCGCCCACGACGCCGACCGCCGCTTCGCGGCCCTGGTGTACGACGCCAGCGGCATCACCGACTCCACCGGGCTGCGCCAGCTCTACGACTTCTTCCACCCGCAGGCCCGTTCGCTGGTGCCGAGCGGCCGGGTGATCGTGCTTGGCACCCCGCCGGCCGAGTGCGGCTCCCCTCGGGAGGCTACCGCCCAGCGTGCGCTGGAGGGCCTGACCCGCAGCATCGGCAAGGAGTTCGGCCGGGGCGTGACCGCCCAGCTGGTCTACGTGACACGCGAGGGTGACGCCGGTACCCCGGTGAGCCTGGAGTCCACGCTCCGGTTCCTGCTCTCCGGCCGGTCCGCGTACGTCTCGGGCCAGGTGATCCGGGTCGGCACCGGCACCGCCGTCGCGCCGGCCGACTGGGACCGGCCGCTCGACGGGCAGGTGGTGCTGGTGACCGGCGCGGCCCGGGGCATCGGCGCGGCGCTGGCGAAGGTGCTGGCCCGCGACGGCGCGCAGGTGGTGGCGCTGGACATCCCGGCGGCCGGGGACGAGCTGGCCGCCGTCGCGAACGAGATCGGCGGCAGCGCGGTGCAGCTCGACCTGACCGCTCCGGATGCGCCGACCCGGCTGGCGGAGCACCTGGCGTCCCGGCACGGCCGGGTCGACGTGGTGGTGCACAACGCGGGCATCACCCGGGACAAGACGCTGGGCCGGATGGACGCCGACCGGTGGGACTCGGTGATCGACGTGAACCTGTCCAGCCAGGAGCGCATCAACGACGTGCTGCTGGAACGCGACCTGATCCCGGCCGGCGGCCGGATCGTGTCGGTCTCGTCGATCGCCGGGATCGCCGGCAACCGGGGGCAGACCAACTACGCGACGAGCAAGGCCGGCGTGATCGGTCTGGTGGACTCGCTCTCCCCGGTGCTGCGCGAGCGCGGGATCAGCCTGAACGCCGTGGCGCCGGGCTTCATCGAGACCCGGCTGACCGCACGTATCCCGCTGACCATCAGGGAGGCGGGACGGCGGATGAACAGCATGGCCCAGGGCGGCCTGCCGGTGGACGTGGCCGAGACGATCGGGTGGCTCTCCTGGCCGGCGAGCGGCGCGGTGAGCGGCAACGTGGTCCGGGTCTGCGGCCAGAGCCTGCTGGGGGCGTGATGGCACCCCGTGACCACGAGGACGACGACCTGACCCTGCACGACCTGATCGAGGGCCCCACCCGAGACCTGACCGCAGCCCGAGCCGCCGCCCTAGCCCGCACGCAGGCCCGCCCCTCCTCCGACGATCATGAAGTTGACGGCACTTCTGGAGATCCACAAGGCAGCCAACCTCATGATCGACGGGGTGAAGCGGTGGGGCCGGAGGGGCGGCGGCGGGTCGCGCTGGAGCGGCTGCCTGCCAGTGGGGCGCTCTATCGGCGGGCGCTGCTGGGAGTGGTGCCGGGGGTCGGGGGGCGGCGCGGGGCGGACGTGCCGGGGCTGGAACTCGCCGTCGGTGGGGTCGCTGTGGATCAGCGGCATCTGGCGGACTACGACCGGGTGTGCGGGTTCCGGCTGACCGACCGGCTGCCGGCGACGTACCTGCACGTGCTCGGGTTCCCGCTGTCGCTGCGGCTGATGACGAGCCCCGGCTTCCCGATCCCGCTCACCGGCGTGGTGCACGTGGCCAACCGGATCACCGTGCACCGTCCGGTCGAGGCCGGCGAGAGCGTCGACTTCCACACGTACGCGGAGAACCTGCGCCCGCACGAGCGGGGCCGCCAGCTCGACGTGGTGCTGGTCGGCTCGATCGGCGGCGAGGAGGTGTGGCGCGGCGTGTCCACGTACCTCGGGAAGGAGCGCGCGTCCGGCGGCGGCCCGCGGCGCGACCGGGGTGACCGCCCGGCACCGCCCGCCGCCTCGGCCCGGTGGCGGGTGGCCCCACGGGTCGGTACGGACTACGCGCGCGTCTCCGGCGACCACAACCCGATCCACACCTCGAAGCTGGGCGCGCGGCTGTTCGGCTTCCCGCGCCCGATCGCGCACGGCATGTGGAGCAAGGCCCGCTGCCTGGCCGCGCTGGAGCCCCGGCTGCCCGAGGCGTACACGGTGGACGTGTCGTTCAAGCTGCCGGTGCCGTTGCCGTCGACTGTGGCGTTCAGCGCCTCGGCGACCGGCGCGGGCTGGGACTTCGCACTGCACAGCGCCCGGGACGGAAGGCCACATCTGACCGGTTCGGTGCGCTGAGCGAAAGAGGGGACTTGCCGTCCCCTCTTTTCGGCGCTAAGTTGTTCTCAGATTGAGTTGTTCTCAACCTGAGAGAGTGAGTGACCGTGAACGAGCAGGAGTTCCTCGCCGGGTACGACCCCCGGGACTACCCGGCGGTCGCGGTCACCGTCGACGTGGTCGCCCTGACCATCCGCGAGGGCGCGCTGCACCTGCTGCTGATCCGCCGCGGCGCGCCACCCTACGAGGGGCACTGGGCGCTGCCCGGCGGCTTCGTCCAGCCGGACGAGGACCTCGCCGCGGGCGCCCGGCGCGAGCTGGCCGAGGAGACCGGCCTCGGCGGCGAGCGGCTACGCCGGGTGCACCTGGAACAGCTCGGCAGCTACGGCGCCCCCGACCGCGACCCCCGCATGCGCGTGGTCTCGGTCGCCCACCTGGCGTTCGCCCCCGACCTGCCCGACCCGGTCGCCGACACCGACGCCGACGAGGCGATCTGGCTGCCGGTCACCGCGCTCACCAGCCGGCAGCTCGCCTTCGACCACGGCCGGATCATCTCCGACGGCCTGGAGCGCGCCCGCTCCAAGCTGGAGTACACGCCGCTGGCCACCCGGTTCCTCGCCCCCGAGTTCACGATCACCGAACTGCGGGAGGTCTACGAGACGGTCTGGGGCCACCCGCTGCACGCCGGCAACTTCCACCGCAAGGTGCTCTCGGTGCCCGGCTTCGTGGAGAGCACCGGCGCCAGCACCGAACGCGGCGGCACGCGCGGCGGCCCCCGGGCCAAGCTCTACCGCGCCGGAGACGCCCGGCTGCTGCACCCGGCGCTGCTGCGCCCCGCCCGGGAGGAGACGGTGCGGTGAGGACCGAGGAGGCGATCCGGCTGGTCACCGCCGCGCGTACCGACGCCGACCTGTTCGGTACGCAGGAGCCGGCCCGCCGCTACCGCGAGCTGGTCGGCGCGCTGCACCCCGACCGGCTGGGCGCGGCCGACCCCGGGGTACGCGCCGCCGCCGCCGAAGCGCTGGTCACCGTCACCACCCGGTGGCGCACCCCCGCCCCGATGTACGTCGGCGACGTCGCCGACCTGCACGACCACGGCGACGGACGCCTGCTCAAAGTGGCCCGGCACCCCGGCGACAACGACCTGATGGCCCGCGAGGCACGCGCGTTGCGCCGCATCGCCGAGCGCGGCGACGCCAAGCACCTCGCGTACGTGCCCCGGCTCGTCGACTCCTACCCGGCGCGCGACCCGTCGACCGGAGTGCAACGGCAGGTCAACGAGCTGGTGACCGTACCCGGACTGCGCAGCCTCGACGACGTGCGCCGCGCGTACCCGGACGGGCTGGACCCGCGCGACGCGGCCTGGATGTGGCGGCGGCTGCTCGTGGCGCTCGGCCTGGCCCACCGGGCCGGCGTGGTGCACGGCGCGGTGCTGCCCCGGCACGTGCTGATCGAGCCGGACGCGCACGGCCTGGTGCTCGTCGACTGGTGCTTCTCGGCCGAGCCGGGCGGGCTCGTGCCGGCGCTGGTGCCCGGCCACGAGGACTGGTATCCGCCGGAGGTCGCCGCGAAGCGGCAGTGCGGGCCGGGCACCGACATCGCGATGGCCGCCCGCTGCATGACCTGGCTGATGGGTGACCGCGCGCCCCGCGAGCTGCGCGCCTTCGCCGACGGCTGCCAGGGCACCGCGCTCGCCACCCGGCCGGACGACGCCTGGCGGCTGCTGCGCGAACTGGACGAGGTGCTGCACCGGCTGTACGGGCCGCGCACCTTCCGACCCTTCACCCTCAACCCGTAGGGAGGCTGCCATGGGCAGTGGAATCTGGTCCACCGACGTGTACGACGCCGCCGACCGTTACCGGCGCCGCACCGGCAAGAGCGCGTTCTCCTACAGCGACAGCGGCGCACGGAAGGTGCACCCGGCGCTCGACCCGCGCGACGCGCTGCGGGAGAGCCGCGACTCCGCCGAGCACCCGCAGTCGACGCCGATCGCCGTGCTGTTCGACGTCACCGGCTCGATGGGGCACGTGCCCCGGGTGCTGCAGAGCAAGCTGCCGCAGCTGCTCGGCCTGCTGCTGCGCCAGGGGTACGCGAAGGACCCGCAGGTCATGTTCGGCGCGATCGGCGACGCCACCTGCGACCGGGTGCCGTTGCAGATCGGGCAGTTCGAGTCCGACAACCGGATGGACGACGACCTCGGCCGGATCGTGCTGGAGGGCGGCGGTGGCGGCCAGATGATGGAGTCGTACGAGCTGGCGCTGTACTTCATGGCCCGGCACACGGCCACCGACAGCTGGGACAAGCGCGGCCGGCGCGGCTACCTGTTCATCATCGGCGACGAACTGGCGTACCCGGCGGTGAAGACCGCTGAGGTGAGCCGGCTGATCGGCGACGACCTGCGCGAGGACGTGCCGGTCCGGCAGATGGTGGACGAGGTGACCGCGCGCTGGGACACCTACTACCTGCTGCCCGCCGGCAGCCACTACGCGGGCAACCGCAAGGTGCTGGACTTCTGGCGCGGCCTGCTCGGGCAGAACGCGGTCGAGCTGGACGACCTGGACGCGGTCTGCGAGACGATCGCGCTCACCGTCGGCCTCGGCGAGCAGGCCATCGACCTGGACGCCGGGCTGCGCGACCTGGACCGGGCCGGCTCCACCGCCACCCGTACCGTCTCGAAGGCGCTCGCCCGGCTCGGCTCCGACCGGCGCGCGGTGGCGACGCTGCCGTTCAGCCCGGCCGACGGCGCAAGCGGGGTCACCCGGCTGTGAACCACGTGATGGTGGTCGACCTCGGCTACGGCGACGCCGGCAAGGGCACAGTGGTGGACCTGCTCTGCGCCACCCGGCAGGTCCACACGGTGATCCGGTTCAACGGGGGCGCGCAGGCGGCGCACAACGTCGTCCTGCGCGACGGAAGGCACCACACGTTCGCGCAGCTCGGCGCCGGGACGTTCCGTCCGGGCGTACGGACACACCTGGCGCGGCACGTGGTGGTGGACCCGCTGGCGCTGGCCGCCGAGGCCGACCACCTCGCGTCGGTCGGCGTGCCCGACGCGCTCGACCGTCTGACAGTGGACGGGGAGGCGCTGCTCGCCACCCCGTACCACCGGGCCGCGAATCGCGCCCGGGAGATCGCCCGGGGAGCCGACCGGCACGGCTCCTGCGGGCTCGGGGTGGGCGAGGCGGTCGCGTACGGCCTCGCCCACCCCGACGAGGCACCCCGGGTGGCGGACTGCCGCCGCCCGGCGGTGCTGCGCCGGCGGCTGACCGCGCTACGGGACCGGCTCACCGCCGAGCTGGGACCGCTCGACGCGCCGCCGGTGGAGGACTGCCTGCCCGCGTACGCGGCCTTCGCACGCCGGGTCGCGATCGTCGACCGGACCTGGCTGGCATCCGCGCTGCGCGAGGGCACCTGCGTGTTCGAGGGCGCCCAGGGGGTGCTGCTGGACGAGTGGCACGGCTTCCACCCGTACACGACGTGGAGCACCACGACGTTCGCCAACGCCGAGACGCTGCTCGCCGAGGCGGGGATGGCCGGTACCGCGCAGCGGCTCGGTGTGCTGCGGACCACCACCACCCGGCACGGTCCCGGGCCGCTGGTCACCGAGGACGCGGCGCTGCCGTTCGCCGACCGCCACAACGGGACGAACCCCTGGCAGGGCCGGTTCCGGTTCGGGCACTTCGACGCGGTCGCCCACCGGTACGCGCTGGAGGTCGCCGGTGGCGTCGACGGGCTGGCGCTCACCCACCTCGACCTGGCCGGTCCGGAGCTGCGGATCTGCCGCCGGTACGAGGGCCTGGACCGGCTCGTCCCGGGGCCGGCCGGTGACCTGGACCGGCAGGCGGCGCTCACCGAGCGGCTGATGCGGGCCCGGCCGGTGCTGGACGAGTCGCCCGCCGACTGGCCGGCTGCGGTCTCGGAGGCGCTGGGGGCGCCGGTGGTGCTCACGTCGCGCGGGCCGACGGCCGAGGAGAAGGAAGGGCCCCTTGTTGACGCCTTTTGTATGGGAAGGGCCCCTGCTTAACACCGCACCACCGAGCATGGGTGCATGGGGGACGTGCTCGACCTGCTGCACCACACGGTGACGTCGCCGTGGGTGTATCTGGTGATCATCGCGGTCACCGCCGTCGACGCGTTCTTCCCGGCGGTCCCCGGCGAGACGGTGGTGATCACCGCCGGGGTCTTCGCGGCCGGCGGCGAACCGAACCTGGTGCTGGTGATCCTGACCGCCGCGTTCGGCGCGCTCGTCGGCGACCACGTCTCGTACGCGATCGGGCGCGGCGGCGGCGCGCACCGGCTGGCCCGCTTCCCGGCGGACAGCAGGCGGCGGGCCAGTTCGGAGTGGGCCCGCCGGGCGGTCGACAGGCGCGGCGGGATGATCCTGACCACCGCCCGGTACGTCCCCGGCGGCCGCACCGCGGTCACGCTGACCATGGGCGCGGTCCGCTACCCGGCGCGCACGTTCCTGCTGTACGACGGCCTGGCGTGCACCACCTGGGGGGTCTACTGCGGGCTGCTCGGCTACTTCGGTGGCCTGGCGTTCGAGCACAACCCGCTGTCCGGGCTGCTCGCCGGCGTCGCCATCTCGCTGGCGGTCACCGGCCTGTTCGAGGCCGTCCGCTGGGGCCGGCGGCGGGCGCGCCAGCGGGCTGCCGCCCGGCGCGACTGTTAAAAGGGGGCCCTTGTACTACCGGAGGCGTTAAGAAGGGGCCCTTCCTTACGCCGTAGGCGGGTGCCAGGTGACGCCGCGCAGGAGCTGGTCGGCGCCGAGCCAGGCCACGTTCATCATCCGCGTCGCGGTCTTCCCCGCGTCCGCCTCGGGGTGGTCGGCCAGCCAGTCGGCGAGCGACTCGCTGGCACCGACCAGCCCGTACGCGACCACCTCCAGGTCGGTGGCGCCGACCTCGCGGCCGGAGGCGCGCAGCGCGTGGTCGAGCATCCCGGCGACCACCTCGACCAGCCGGTCACGCATGGCGGCGAGTTCGGCGGCGAACGGCTGGGAGCCGCGGGCCTGCCGGTAGAGCACCGCCCAGCCGTCGCGGTGTGCGCCGACGAAGCCGAAGAACGCGCGCAGCCCGCGCCAGAGCCGCTCGTCGGCGGGCAGGTCGGGGGCGGCGGCGCCGGCGATCGCCTCCATCATCCGGGTGCTCTCCCGGTGCAGGCAGGCGATGAAGAGTTCCTCCTTGGTGCCGAGGTAGGCGTACACCATCGGCTTGGAGATGCCGGCGTCGTCGGCGATCTCGTCCATGCTGGCGGCGTGGAAGCCGCGGCGGGAGAACACCTTCACCGCCGCGTCGAGCATCTGCTGCTCGCGTACGGCGCGTGGGAGGCGCTTGAAGGTCGGCGTGCTGGACACCCTTGCGAGCATACCTACCCGTGCGTAAGGTTACGCCAGAGTAACCAAAGTGGCCCCGCCCGAGAGGTGCAATCCCCCATGACTGACTTCGACCCGGCCAACTTCGCGAACGTCGGCCCGAAGGAATTCGCGCAGCTGGTCAAGTCCACGCCGGACGCCAAGATCAACGAGATCATGTCCGGCGACTCGCGCGGCAAGATCCTCAGCGAGGTCTTCAACCGGATGCCCACGCTGTTCCGCGCCGACCGCGCCGGTGCCACGAACGCGGTCATCCACTGGAACATCACCGGCCGTCCGGACGGTGGCACCGACACCTACGAGATCGTCATCGAGAACGGCACCTGCACCGTCTCGGAGACCGCGACCCGCGACCCGAAGCTGAGCCTCACCATGGGCCCGGTCGAGTTCCTGAAGATCGTCTCCGGTGGCGCCAACCCGGTGATGATGTTCATGACCGGCAAGCTGAAGGCCAAGGGCGACCTGGGCCTGGCCGCCAACATCGCCAACCTGTTCGACATCCCCAAGGCCTGACATGGCCGAGTTCTCGCTCGACCTGAACGAGGAACAGCGGGACCTTCGCGACTGGGTGCACGGCTTCGCCGCCGAGGTCGTGCGCCCGGCCGCGGCCGAGTGGGACGCCCGGGAGGAGACCCCCTGGCCGATCATCCAGGAGGCCGCGAAGGTCGGCCTGTACGGGTTCGAGTTCCTCGCCACCTGCTGGGCCGACCCCACCGGCCTCTCCCTGCCGATCGCCAGCGAGGAACTCTTCTGGGGTGACGCCGGCATCGGCCTGAGCATCTTCGGCACCTCCCTCGCGGTCGCCGCGATCTACGGCGCCGGCACCCCCGAGCAGCTCGTCGAGTGGGTGCCGCAGTGCTTCGGCGACGTCGACTCCCCGGCCGTGGCCGCGTTCTGCACGAGCGAGCCGGAGGCCGGGTCCGACGTCGGCTCGATGCGTACCCGCGCCGTCTACGACGAGGCCACCGACGAGTGGGTGCTCAACGGCCAGAAGGCGTACGCCACGAACGGCGGCATCGCCGGGGTGCACGTCGTGACCGCCTCGATCGAGCCCGAGCTGGGCTCGCGCGGCCAGGCCGCGTTCGTCGTACCCCCTGGCACTCCCGGTCTGACCGCCACCCGCAAGCTGCGCAAGCTGGGGCTGCGCGCCTCGCACACCGCGGACGTCTTCCTCGACGACGTCCGGGTGCCCGGCCGCTGCCTGCTCGGCGGCAAGGACGCGCTCGACGAGCGTCTGGCCCGTGCCCGGTCCGGGCAGCGCGCCTCCGGTCAGGCGGCGATGCGGACGTTCGAGCTGTCCCGCCCGACAGTCGGCGCGCAGGCGCTCGGCGTGGCCCGCGCCGCCTACGAGTACGCCTTGGACTACGCCAAGGAGCGGGTCCAGTTCGGACGCCCCATCATCGCCAACCAGGCGGTCGCGTTCGCGCTCGCCGACATGAAGATGGAGATCGACGCGGCCCGGCTGCTGGTCTGGCGCGCCTCCTGGATGGGCCGCAACAACCGGCCGTTCACCGCCGGTGAGGGCTCGATGTCCAAGCTCAAGGCCGGCGAGGTGGCCGTCTCGGTGACCGACAAGGCGGTCCAGCTCCTCGGCGGCGCCGGCTTCCTGCGCGACCACCCGGTGGAGCGGTGGTACCGGGACGCCAAGATCTACACCATCTTCGAGGGCACCTCCGAGATCCAGCGGCTGGTCATCTCCCGGGCCATCTCCGGGATGCAGATCCGCTGACCGCCGGCGGGCCGCGGCCCGACCCGTGACGCCTCGTGCCGTCGCGGGCCGGGCCGCCGCTCCCGGGCCGACCCGAACCGCGATCGGGCACAAGATCATGCCGAACCGGACGCCCGACCGTCCGGAGCCTGGTCGACGAACCACGAACGCGAAGGAGTTGCGCCTTGGACCTGCCGTTCATCGCCGCCACGCTGACCCGACGTGGACTGCTCGCCCCGGGCGGACCGATCCGCGTGGTCTCCCAGCTCAACGCGCTGCGCCGGTGGGGCTGGAGCCTCGCCGGGGAGCTGCGCCAGGCCGCCGCCCGCGACCCCGGCCGCGTCGCTGTGGTCGACGAGCAGGGCGCCACCATGACGTACCAGGAACTGCTCGACCGCTCCGAGCGGCTGGCCCGGTCGCTGCGCTCCCACCTCGGCGTGCAGACCGGCGACCGGGTGGGCGTGCTCTGCCGCAACCACCACGGCCTGATCGAGGCGATAGTCGCAGCGATGCTGCTCGGCGCGGACGCCGTCCTGGTCAACACCGGCCTGTCCGCCGCGCAACTGGTGACTGTGGCCGAGGAACAGGGCCTGCGCGTCCTGGTGCACGACGGCGAGTTCACCGAGCGCGTCCTCGGCCTCCCGGCCGAGCTGCACCGGGTCGACGAGCGGGGGCAGGAGGAGCTGATCGCCGCCGCCGTACCCGGGGAGAAGCTCCAGCCGCCGGAGCGCGACGGCCGCACCATAGTGCTGACCTCCGGCACCACCGGCGCACCCAAGGGCGCCCGCCGGCCCACCCCGCACGGCTTCGGCCCGCTGGTGTCCATCATCGACAGGATCCCGCTGCACGCGAAGAACACCGTGATGATCGCCGCGCCGATCTTCCACACCTGGGGGTACGCCGCACTCCAGGTCTCGTTCGCGCTGCGCGCCACGGTCGTACTGCACCGGCGCTTCGACCCGGCCGCCACGCTCGCCGCGCTCGTCGACCAGCGGTGCGACGCGATGTTCGCCGTACCGGTGATGCTGCAACGGCTGATGGAGGTCGCGCCGCCGCAGCCCCGGCCGCCGCTCAAGGTGGTGGCGGTCAGCGGATCCGCGCTGCCCGGCAACCTGGCCACCGCCTTCATGGACCGGTACGGCGACGTGCTCTACAACCTCTACGGCTCGACCGAGGTCTCCTGGGCCTCCATCGCCGGCCCGCCCGAACTGCGCGCCGCGCCCACCACCGCGGGCCGGCCGCCGCACGGCACCCGGCTGGCCATCCTGGACGAGACCGGCCGGCCGGTCCGCGACGGCGAGGTCGGGCGGATCTTCGTCGGCAACGAGATGCTGTTCGAGGGCTACACCTCGGGCGCCGGCCGGGAGAGCCGCGACGGTCTGCTCGACACCGGCGACCTGGGCCGGCTCAACGCCGACGGACTGCTCTTCGTCGACGGCCGCGCCGACGACATGATCGTCTCGGGTGGCGAGAACGTCTTCCCGTCCGAGGTGGAGGACCTGATCGCCCGGTTGCCGCAGGTCCGCGAGGTCGCGGTGATCGGCGTACCGGATCCCGACTACGGTCAGCGGCTGGCCGCGTTCCTGGCGCTGCGGGCCGGCGAGACGCTCGACCCGGAGGCGGTCCGCGAGTACGTCCGGCGCTACCTGGCCCGCTTCTCCGTGCCCCGTGACGTGGTGTTCGTCAAGTACCTGCCGCGCAACGCCACCGGCAAGGTGCTCACCCGGGAGCTGCGCCGCTACTTCGATTGATCAACAACGGACAGACAGCGCCGGCCGCCGGTGCTACCTTGTCTCCCGACCGGACGGGGAACGGGGAGCACCACAATGGACCGGTTTCGGCGGCGTACCGCGCTCGGCCTCCTCGTCGGCGGCGCGTCCGCCGCCGCGCTCGGCTCGTTCGACCCGGTCCACGGCCGGCCCGACGACCCACCCACCCGCTGGCCGGTTCCGCCC
Source organism: Micromonospora sp. SYSU B005 (assembly GCF_055362685.1). NCBI lineage: Bacteria > Bacillati > Actinomycetota > Actinomycetes > Micromonosporales > Micromonosporaceae > Micromonospora > Micromonospora sp. SYSU B005. The sequence continues at coordinate 322,740 of NZ_JAXCFU010000005.1, forward strand.
GTCGAGCGGGAGAACCGCGCCGCCGGTGAGCCGTGGTGGCCCGAGCACGGCGGCCGGGCCGCCGACGACCGGCGGCGTCAGATCCAGGGGTACGCCTCGACGACGAGCGTCGCCCCCGGCGGGGTGATCGATTTCCACGTCGCCGTCAACCCGGGCGGCCGGTTCCGGATCAGCGTGCACCGCATCGGCTGGTACGACGGCGCGGGCGCCCGCACGATGCTGACCAGCCCCGAGCTGCGCGGCGAGCCGCAACCGGTACCGGTCGCCGACCCGGACACCGGTGCGCTCGACTGCCGGTGGCCGGTGTCCTGGCGCCTGCCCGTCCCGCACGGCTGGACCTCCGGCCTCTACCAGGCGGTCTTCACCTCGGCCGGCGGCTGGCGGGCGTGCACGCCGTTCGTGGTGCGCGACGACAGGCGCCCGGCCGCGCTCTGCGTGGTGCTGCCGGTGACCACCTGGCAGGCGTACAACCAGTGGCCGCGCGACCGGCGGGTCGGCAAGAGCCTCTACAACGGCTACCGGACCGACGGGCGGCGCGACCCGGCGCTGCGGGCACGCGCTGTCTCGTTCGACCGCCCGTACGCCGACGCGGGCCGGCCCACCCACTTCGACCGCGACGAGGCAGCGGTCCGGTGGCTGGAACGCAACCTCTACGACGTCAGCTACGCCACCAGCTTCGACCTGCACTCCGGGCGACTCGACCCGGCCCGGTACCGGGGCCTGGTGTTCTGCGGGCACGACGAGTACTGGTCGGCCGAGATGCGCCGCGCCACCGAGGTCGGCCTGGACGGGGGCACCAGCCTCGCGTTCCTCGGCGCGAACAGCGTCTACTGGCACGCCCGCGTCCGGCCCGCCGCCGACGGCCGCCCCGAACGCGTCGTCGAGTGCGCCAAGACGCTCCCCGACCCGGGCGCCGGCACCGGCGACCCGACTGTGACGTGGCGCGACCTCGACCGGCCGGAACAGGCGCTGCTCGGCGTGCAGTACAACGGCATCGTGCTGACCCCGCAGCCGCTCGTGGTGCGCGGTGCCGACAACTGGGTGTGGTCCGGCACCGGCGTCGCCGACGGCGACCGCATCCCGGGCGTGGTCGCGGGCGAGGCGGACGGGCTGCACGCCGCCCTCGCCCGGCCCGCCGGGACCACGCTCAGCTCGTCGCCGTACCCGGCGCAGCAGGGCGGCCGGCGACTCCAGAGCAGCCACGTCTACGAGACGGCACGCGGCGCCGTGGTGTTCGCCAGCGGCACGCTCGGCTGGACGCTGGCCCTGGACCGGCAGGGACACCGCGACCCACGCATCGAGCGGGCCACGGCGAACGTGCTCAACCGGATGGCCGGCCGCCGGCGCGGGACGGTCAGCCCGGGATCGTGATCCGGCCGTCCACCGCCGCCGCCGCGATGTCGGTGCGGTGGTGGGAACCGGCCAGCTCCACGTCGCGTACCAGGGCGTAGGCGGCGTCGCGAGCGGCAGCCAGGTCCGGCCCGGTCGCCGTACCGCAGAGGACCCGGCCGCCGGCGGACCGCAACGTGCCGTCGGCGTCCCGGCGGGTGCCGGCGTGGATGATCCCGGCGCGGTCCGCGCCGGTGATCACATCACCGGTACGCGGGCCCGCCGGATAGCCGTCGGCCGCCACCACGACGGTGACCGCCGCGCCGTCGCGCCACCGCAGCGGCGGGTGCGCGCCGAGCGTGCCGGTGGCGGCGGCGTGCAGCAGCCCGCCCAGCGGCGTCTCCAGCAGGGCGAGCACGACCTGCGTCTCCGGGTCGCCGAAACGCGCGTTGAACTCGATGACACGCGGGCCGGACGGGGTGATCGCCAGGCCCACGTAGAGCAGCCCGGCGAACGGGGTGCCCCGGCGGCGCAGCTCCGCCAGCGTCGGGTGCACCACGTCGCGCATCACGTCGTCGACCAGGTTCGGCGGGGCCCACGGCAGCGGCGCGTACGCGCCCATCCCGCCCGTGTTCGGCCCGGTGTCGCCGTCGCCGACCCGCTTGAAGTCCTGCGCCGGCAGCAGCGGCACCGCCGCCTCGCCGTCGGTCACCACGAACAGGGAGACCTCGGGACCGGACAGGTACTCCTCGATCACCACCCGGCCGCACTCCGCCGCGTGCCGCTCGGCGGCAGCCCGGTCGTCGGTGACCACCACGCCCTTGCCGGCGGCGAGCCCGTCGTCCTTCACCACGTACGGCGCGCCGAACTCGTCCAGCGCGTGCGCCACCGCAGCCGCGTCCTCGCAGGTGTACGCGCGGGCGGTCGGCACACCGGCGGCGGTCATCACGTCCTTGGCGAACGTCTTCGAGCCCTCCAGCCGGGCCGCCTCCGCGCTCGGGCCGAACACCGCGATGCCCTTGGCGCGTACCGCGTCGGCGACGCCCGCTACCAGCGGCGCCTCCGGCCCGATGACCACCAGGTCGGCCGCGACCTCGACGGCGAGGGCCGCCACTGCCGCCGGGTCGGTGGGTGTCACCTCCCGAAGCTCGGCCACCGCGGCGATCCCCGGATTCCCCGGAGCCGCGACGAGCGCCTCGACAGCCGGGTCACCGGCGAGTCCGAGCGCGAGAGCGTGCTCCCGCCCACCACCACCCACAAGAAGTACGCGCACGACCGGCATCCTACTGACCACCCCACCCCACCCCGTCGATCATGAAGTTGACGGCAGGATGTGAGATCGACATCGCCGTCAACTTCATGGTCAACGCCGGGTCCTTGCGGCCAGCGCCGCGCGGACGACCTGGGGGATGTAGTCGGGGCGGAGGGTGTCGGGCCAGGTGAACCTGAGGACGGTCCAGCCGGCGTTGGTCAGGCGGTTCTGCCGCTGCCGGTCGTCGAAGAGCGCATCGGGCGTGGAGTGCGGACCACTTCCGTCCGCCTCCGCGATCACCCGGGCAGCCCGCCAGCCCATGTCGCCGACGCCGAGCAGATAACCGTCGGCGTCGCGTACCTCGATCTGAAGGGCGTCCGGCGGGATGCCTCCGTCGACGCACCGCAGCCGGGTACGCGTCTCCAGCGGCGACTGGGCGGCGCCGTTCGCCTCAGCCAGGTGACGACGCGCATGCACCACGCCCCGCCGCCCCGCGATCAGGACGGGGATGGCACCGAACTCCTCCTCGGTGATCCGCCCCTGATTGAGCGCCGAGTCGAGCAGGGCCACCGCGACGTAGCGACGCACCCGGAGGACGAGTTCCGCAAGCGTGTGCGTGGGAGCCGTCACCGGAATGCCGTCGACGGTCGTCAGCGCCTGCTCGGGATGCTCGAACTGGTGCAGCGTCACGGCAGGATCCCTGACGCGGGACGGCCGGGCCGCGCGACCCGGGACCGCGACGTGAATCGCGCCCGTCCTCGGCAGCCCCGCGATCCCGTGCAGCTCGGCAGCGGTGCCGAGGACGGCGTGCGCCTCCGGGCCCAGCGACAGGACCGCCGCCCGGATCTGCCGCCGCCGTTCCACGCCGTCGGGCCCGGTGCGCTCGACGGCGTACGTCGCGCGGGCTAGCCGCCGCCACCGACGCGAGGTGAGGAGGTTGTCGATCTCGTGCCGGCTGTAGCCGGCCCGGAGCGCCTGCGCACGGGTGACGACGCCACCCTGGTCACTCGCGATCTGCCGGATCACCCAAGCCCGTTCCACCCACCGAGCGTCCCCGCGCACCCCACCCACGCGAAGCCCCTGTGGACAACCCACCCCGCCCTGTGGACAACCCTCGCCCTCGCCCCGTCGATCATGAAGTTAGCGGCGATGTGGATCTACAAAACGGCCGCTAACTTCATGATCAACGGGGTGGTCCGGGGTGGGTGGCGGGCGGAGGGTGGGTGGGTGGGGTGGGAGGGGGTTAAGGGAGGAGGGGGTGGCGGAGGACGTTTTCCTCTCGGCCTGGGCCTACTCCGACCACGCTCACCCGGGTGCCGGTCAGTTCCTCGATGCGGGCGATGTAGCGGCGGGCGTTCTCCGGGAGCTCGTCCTCGGTCCGCGCCTTGGTGATGTCCTCCCACCAGCCGTCGAGCTCTTCGTAGATCGGCGTGGCGTGGTGGAAGTCGGTCTGCGTCATCGGCATGTCGTCGAAACGCTCACCGTTGATCTCGTACCCGACGCAGATCGGCACCTTGGCGAGGCCGGTCAGCACGTCCAGCTTCGTGACCACCAGGTCGGTGACGCCGTTGAGGCGGCACGCGTACCGGGCCACCACGGCGTCGAACCAGCCGCAGCGGCGCTCCCGGCCGGTGGTGGTGCCGTACTCGTGGCCGACCTTGCGCAGGTGCTGCCCGTTGTCGTCGAACAGCTCGGTCGGGAACGGGCCGGAACCCACCCGCGTCGTGTACGCCTTGCTCACCGCGATGACCTTGGTGATCGCGGTCGGCGGGATGCCCGCGCCCACGCACGCCCCACCGGCCGTCGGGTTCGACGAGGTGACGAACGGGTAGGTGCCGTGGTCCATGTCGAGCATGGTGGCCTGGGCGCCCTCCAGCAGCACGGTCTCGCCGCGGTCGAGCGCGTCCCAGAGCATCACCCGGGTCTCGGCGATGTACGGGCGCAGCCGCTCGGCGTACTGGAGGTACTCCTCGACGGTCTCCTCGACGTCGATCGCCTTGCGGTTGTAGACCTTGAACAGGAGTTGGTTCTTCTCGCGGAGCGCCAGCTCAAGCTTCTTGCGCAGGATGCCCGGGTCGAGCAGGTCCTGGAGCCGGATGCCCATCCGGGCGACCTTGTCGCCGTACGCGGGGCCGATGCCCCGGCCGGTGGTGCCGATGCGGGAGCTGCCCAGGTAGCGCTCGACCACCCGGTCCAGCGCCCGGTGGTGCGGCATGATCAGGTGCGCGTCGCCGGAGATGCGCAGGCGGGACACGTCCACGCCGCGCTCGGCGAGCCCGTCGATCTCCTGCAGCAGCACCTTCGGGTCGACCACCACGCCGTTGCCGATCACGATCATCGCGCTCGGTGACAGCGCCCCGGACGGCATGAGGTGCAGCGCGTACTTCTGGCCGTCCGGCGTGATCACCGTGTGGCCTGCGTTGTTGCCGCCGGAGTAGCGCACGACGTAGTCGACCCGCTCACCCAGCAGGTCGGTAACCTTGCCCTTGCCCTCGTCGCCCCACTGGGCGCCGAGCAGCACGATCGCTGGCATCTTCTCGCCTCCAGAAGGCTCGGGTGCCAGGTGGCGACCGGTCAGCGAGCCCGGGGTGTCAGGCTAACAAGTAGTGACGGCGGGACCAGCAGGGGTTGGTCGAGAAGCAGGAGGCTCCTTCGTGTACGACGTGGTGCTGCTCACCCTCGGCTCGGAGCGGGACGCTCCCGGTGGTGGCTGCGGCAGCGGCGGCGCCTGCTGCGGCGGCGCGGACGACACCGCCGCCGAGACCGGCGAGGAGCGCTGCGAGACGCCGCGCGTACCGGTGCTGGCCTGCGCGGACGAGCTGACCGCCCGGGGTGCCCGGGTGACCACCGTGACCGCCCGGTCGGACGCCGAGATCGACGAGGTGCTGGCCCGCCTCGACGGCCCGCCGCGCGCCGACGGCCTGACCTGGCCGGACTCCGACGGCAAGACCCGGCTGATCGTCGCCACGGCGAGTGACGGTCAGTTGCGCGCCGTCCTGCGCCGGCTGGTGCGCCGGTACGCTCCGCCGCCGAGCCGCCGTCCCGCGGACCTCGCCGACGACCGTACGGTGCCCGACCTGCCCCCTGTCGGCGTACTCCCGCTCGATCCGGCCCGGTCCGGGACGGCGCGGGACCTGGCCGCGCAGCTCGGGCTGCCCCGGGATCCGGCGGGTGTGGCCGCCGCGGTGCTGGACGGCACCGCCCGGCGGCTCGACCTGCTGCGCAACGACGGCGGCTCGGTGACGCTGGACGGCGCGCTGCTCGGCGCCGCCGACGACGCGGGCCGTCCGCTGCACTGGCGGGCCCGGGTCGAGGTCGACGGCACGGTGCTCAGCGACGGTTCGGAGCCGATCACCGCGTGCGCGATCGGCAACGCGGGCGGGTACGCGCGCCTCGGTGAGGTGGACCTGCTGGGCGGCCCGGATCCGGCCGACGGGCGGGTGACGGTGGGCGTCGCCGTACCGGTGGTGACCCGGTCGGCGTTGGGCCGGAAGAAGGTCCGGCTGGAGGTACGCCGGGCGCGGGGACGCGCGGTGGCGGTGGTGCCCCGCGACGAGAAGGTGCCGTTCCTCGACGACGGCGTCGAGGGCGAACTGAGCCGTAAGCGCTCCTGGTGGACCGAGCCGGGCGCCTGGGCGGTCTGGACGGGCTGACCTCGGTCGATCCCCACCCGGCTCGCGGCGCTGGCCGGACCGCCTATCCTCGGCGGAAGGAATGGGGAGGAACCGTGGTGCACGAGAACGACGACCGGGCCCACGTACCGGGCCGGCCGCAGGTGCCGCAGCGGGACGTCGAGCCGCTCTGGCCGCCGGAGGAGACCGACGCGGCGGCGGCCACGATCCCGCCGTGGGCGTCGGTGCCCTGGCCGCTCCCGCCCGCCGACGCTCCCACGCCGCCGGCCGCGGACGTCCCGGCGCCCCAGGCGCCCGCGGTCGACATGGACCTGCCGTTCACGCTCGACCGGGCGACCTCCGCCCCGTCACCGGCCCAGCCGGAACCGGCGGCATCCAGCTCACCGGCGGTGCCCGGTACGCAGGCGGCGCCCGCCCCGGCGACCACGCCCACCTCCGGCACTGCCGGAACGGCTACCGCCGGCGAGGGCACCGGGAACGGACGGGCCACCTCGCCGTGGGCACAGCCGCCACAGCGGGCCGGGTCGGACTCCGCCACCACGCCGGACCCGCTCCCCACCGAGGCAGCGGCTCCGCCGTCCGAGTCAGCGGAGGCCGACGGCAACGCGTCCGGCCGCGCCATCGTGGCGCCGCCCCCGCCCGAGGCACTCTCCGCCGGCGGCGCCGCCTCCGGCCGGGCCACCGTGGCACCGCCCCCGCCGCCTGACGCCCTCCCCGAGGACGGCATCGCGTCCGGCCGCGCCACTGTCGCCGGGACGCAGCCGTCGCCGGACTCCGGTACGGGACCGGCAGGGCCGGGCGCGCCCGAGCAGACGCCCCGCCTCGGGCCGTTCCCGCCGTCGCCGGGCGTGCCGGCGCAGCCGTCCCCGTACGGCAACGGCTATCCGCCGTCCGCGTACCAGCCGCAACCTGGTCAGCCCGGCTGGTACCCGCCGCCCGGCTGGACGCCCCAGGCCGGCGCGCCGCAGCCGGGCGGCCCGATGCCGCCGCAGGCGCCGGTGTCCGGCCCGGTGGTGCCGCCACCGCCGCCTCAGCCGGGCGCGCCCCACCCGGAGCAGGGCTGGACGCCGCAGCAGGCGGTGCCCCCGACCGCCGAGGACTTCGCCCGCCGCCGCCAGGCCCGGCCGGTCGACCCGGTGGCCACCATGGGCGTACGCGCGGTGGTGAACAAGATCGGGCTGGTCCGGCTCGCGCCCGGGCGGCACGAGCAGGAGATGAAGCGCGACATCGAGATGGTCCGCCGCAACTTCGGCGGGCTGCGCCAGGTGACAGTCGTCAACCCGAAGGGCGGCGCCGGCAAGACGGTGGCGATCCTGCTGCTCGCCATGACGTTCGGGCAGAAGCGCGGCGGATACGTGCTGGCCTGGGACAACAACGAGACCCAGGGCACTCTCGGCATGCGGGCCCAGCAGGACTTCCACGCCCGTACGGTGCGGGACATGCTGCGCGACCTGGCCCAGTTCCAGGGGCCGCACGGCCGGGTGGGCGACCTGTCGCAGTACGTCCGCTCGCAGGGCGAGGGCATGTTCGACGTGCTCGCCTCGGACGAGTCGGCGACCGGCGGCGAGATGCTCACCGCCGCCGCGTTCGCGGAGATCCGCGAGGTGGTCAGCCGCTTCTACAAGCTGATCTTCGTGGACACCGGGAACAACGTCCGGGCGCAGAACTGGCAGGCCGCGATGGACGCCACCGACCAGCTCGTGGTCACCATGTCGGCTCGTAACGACTCGGCCGAGACCGCCGCGCGGATGCTCGACCACCTGGAGCAGAGCGGCCGGCAGCGGCTGGTCCGGCAGGCGGTCACAGTGGTCTCGATGCCGCCGTCGCGCAAGGAGATCGACCTGCCCGCGATCCAGGCCCACTTCGCGGCGCGGACCCGGGCGGTGCTGCTGGCGCCGTACGAGCGGCTCATCGACACCGGCGAGCCGCTGCGGTACGGGCAGCTCTCCTCCGCCACCCGGGACGCCTGGCTGAAGATCGCCGCGTCGGTGGCGGAAGGGCTGTAGGACGGGCGCGACGGCCGGTGCCCGGGTCGGGACCGGCCGTCGCGGCAGTGGTCAGTCGCCGGAGAGCGCGTCTCCGGCGGCCGGGTCGCAGTCGCGGAGGAACTGGGCGCACCGGGCCGCCTCGTCCGCCTCGCCGATCTCCCCCGCGGCGCGGGACAGCACGTAGAGGCAGCGGAGGAAGCCCCGGTTGGGCTTGTGCGACCAGGGCACCGGGCCGTGGCCCTTCCAGCCGCTGCGGCGCAGCTGGTCCAGGCCCCGGTGGTAGCCGGTGCGGGCGTACGCGTACGCCGTGACGACCTGACCCGCGGCGAGCGCGCGGCCGGCCAGCGCGGCCCAGGCCGCACTGTAGGTCGGGAAACGGGCCGCGACCTCGGCGTACGCCTCGTCGGTGCCCTGCTCGGCCGCCGCCGCCAATGCGGCGTCGGCCTCCTCGTGGACCGGGAGCAGGGTGGCCGGTGGCTCAGGCAACAGGTTCTGCATCGCCCCATTCAACCCGCTTCGCCCTCGGGTACGCGAGGGGCCCCGCCCGGACGGTTGGCTGAACGGCTGAGGGTTTCGTCACGCCTGCGGCGGGAGCACACGTACCCGCGGCCCATGCCGCCGCCGTGGTTCTTGCACTACAAATACAGATCCGGAGCCTCCCCAGGACCCGGTTACGCAGGAGCCCGGCGGCGTGCCCGCCGGGCTCCTGTCGTTCCCCGCCCCGGTTTCGGCACTTGCCGTGCGGGGGCAGGATGGCCTGGTGCCGACCCCACCACCCGCGGACGTCATCGAGCCGCACGCACCCCACGTCAACGAGATCGAGACCCGCACCGCGTTCGAGCAGCGGCTGGCCGGGGGAACCCTGGCCGGCCTGACCGTGCAGGGCCTGCGCCTCGACCTCGATCCGATCCCCGACCTGCGCGACGTCGACGTCACCGGCACGCTCTTCGTGGGCTGCCGGTTCGCCGGCCGCGAGGTGGGCGCGGACCTGGTCCGCCGGGGCGCCAACGTGGTCCCGCCGTTCTCCGGGCTGCCCTACCCGACCCAGCCGTCGCACCTCTACACCGCCGACGAGCTGGCCGCCGGGTTCGCCGAGGGCGGGTTCGCCGAGATGTACGACACCCGGGTGTACGCGCACTTCCGGGCGCACGGCGGCGCGCTGCCCGACGTACGCGAGGCGCTCGGGCAGCGACTGCACGACCACGGTGTGGACAACGCACTGGCCGACGCCACCCGGTCGTGGCTGGCCGCGCACGGGCCGCAGTCGGTGGTGGGGGTGATGGGCGGGCATGCGGTGCCGCGCGGCAGCGTCGCGTACCGGATGGCCGCGGTGCTGGGCTGGGAGCTGGCGCGGGCCGACCGCCTGGTGGTCACCGGCGGTGGTCCGGGCGTGATGGAGGCGGCGAACCTCGGCGCGTTCCTCGCGGCCTGGCCGGCCGAGGAGCTGTCCGCCGCGATCGACGTGCTCGCCGTCGCGCCGGACTTCACCGACCACGACCGGTACACGGCGGCGGCGCTGGCGGTACGCAAGCGGTACGCGGACGGCACGTCGCTGCCCTCGCCCCGCCCGTCGGCGCCCGGCACCGAGTGGGCCCGGTCCGGCGGGCTGGCCATCCCCACCTGGCTGTACGGCCACGAGCCGGCGAACCTGTTCGCGGGCCGGATCGCGAAGTACTTCTCCAACGCCATCCGGGAGGACACCATCCTGCGGCTGGCCCGGGGCGGGATCGTGTTCGCACCCGGCAAGGCCGGCACCGTGCAGGAGGTGTTCCAGGCGGCCACCAAGACGTTCTACGGCACCGACGGGGCGAGCGGGGCGTACGTCTTCCTGGACCGCACGTACTGGACCACCGAGCTGCCGGTGGAGTCGCTGCTGCGGCCGCTGTTCGCCGCGTCCCCGTTCGGCGACCTGTCGCACACGATCCACCTGACCGACGACGTCCGCGACGCCGTCCGGGTGCTGACGCAGTGAAAGGAAGGGCCCCTTTTTAACGCCTCCGGTAGAGGAAGGGCCCCTTATCAACCACAGCGGTTGATAAGGGGCCCTTCCTTACACGCATAGGGTCACTTCATGGTGGTGCCGGTGGAGCGCAGGTGCTCGCAGGCCTCGACCACGCGGGCGGCCATGCCGGCCTCGGCGGCCTTGCCCCAGACGCGCGGGTCGTACATCTTCTTGTTGCCGACCTCGCCGTCGACCTTCAGCACGCCGTCGTAGTTGCGGAACATGTGGTCCGCGACCGGACGGGTGAAGGTGTACTGGGTGTCGGTGTCGATGTTCATCTTCACCACGCCGTAGTCCAGCGCCTCCCGGATCTCCGACAGCAGCGAGCCGGAGCCGCCGTGGAAGACCAGGCTCAGCGGCTTGTCCTTGCCGTACTTGGCGCCCACCGCCACCTGGATGTCGTGCAGCACCGAGGGGCGCAGCTTGACGTTGCCCGGCTTGTAGACGCCGTGCACGTTGCCGAAGGTCAGCGCCGCCATGTAGCGGCCCTTCTCGCCCAGGCCGAGCGCGTCGACCATGGCCAGGCCGTCCTCGACGGTGGTGTAGAGCTTGTCGTTGATGGCGTTCTCGACGCCGTCCTCCTCGCCGCCGACGACGCCGACCTCGATCTCGAGGACGATCTTGCCCTTGGCGGCCTCGGCGAGGAGCTGCTCGGCGATCTCCAGGTTCTCCGCCACCGGCACGGCCGAGCCGTCCCACATGTGCGACTGGAACAGCGGCTCCTGGCCGTTCTTGACGCGCTCCTGCGAGATGGCCATGAGCGGCCGGACGAACTTGTCCAGCTTGTCCTTCGGGCAGTGGTCGGTGTGCAGCGCGATGTTCACCGGGTACTTCTTGGCGACCTCGTGCGCGTACGCGGCGAACGCCACCGCGCCGGTCACCATGTCCTTCACGGACGGGCCGGACAGGTACTCCGCGCCACCGGTGGAGACCTGAATGATGCCGTCGCTCTCCGCATCGGCGAAGCCCTTGAGCGCCGCGTTCAGCGTCTGCGAGGAGGTCACGTTGATCGCGGGGTACGCGTACCGGCCGGCCTTGGCCCGGTCCAGCATCTCCGCGTAAGCCTCGGGGGAAGCGATGGGCATGTCGAACGCTCCTTACTTACCGCTCTCGGCCGTGCAGGCCGCTGTCTTCCATGGGCGCGACCGTTCCGGTCGCTCACGTCCACGGTTGCGCCGGACCGCGCTGTCCACCGCGGGCAGTATCCCGCAGGAGCGTGAGGGGGGCACAACCGGCCCGGACGCCGCTCACCGATTCTCCAGCCGGTCCGGTACGACGACGCTGATCAGCCAGCTCACCACCGCGACCACGATGGCGCCCCAGAAGGCGGCCCAGAAGCCGTCCACGTGGAACGGGAGCTTCAGCACCCCGGCGATCCAGTCGGTCAGCAGGAACAGCAGCGCGTTCACCACGAGCGCGAACAGGCCGAGCGTGAGCAGGTAGAACACGCAGCCGAACACCTTGATGAGCGGCTTGAGCACCGCGTTCACGACACCGAAGACCAGTGCCACCACGATCAGGGTGAGCACGTTGCTGCCGGTGTTGCGGCCGCTCACCTCCACTCCGGGCACGATCAGGGTCGCGATCCACAACGCGACCGCGGTGATCGCCAGTCGGATCAGGAAGCCCATGCCTCCCATCCTGGCACCGGCCGTGCGCCGGGAGCGGGACAATCGCCGACTCCGCCGTTCCGCCCGCCACCCAGCGAGGGCCCGGAGCAGCCCGTACGGTGGTGGGGACGATGCCCGCACGGAGAACAGGGAGGGACGATGGGTCAGCCCGACGAGGACTTCGCCCCCAGTGACCACCTCGCCCCGGAGGAGCGGGATCTGGAGGCCGAGCCGGCCGACGCGGTCGAGCAGGCCACCACGGTGACCGACGAGACGGACGGCGAGCCGCACCGGGGCATGGAGGTCGACGACTGGGACGCCATGGAGCAGGCCCGCGTCGTCACCGCCGACGAGGACGACTACCGCTGACCCGGCGCCGGGTCACCGCAGAGCGGTGGCCTGGGCCGGGTGGGCGGCGGCCCACTCCGCCAGCCGGTCGGCCCGCAGCGCGTCCAGGAACCCGGGGCTGAGCGCCGGGTCCGGCTCGAATCCGTGCCCCTTCTCCTCTGCGATGCGCACCGGAAGACTCAGCGCGACCGGCTCGGCGCCACCGGCCCGGCTGGTCGCGCCCACCAACGCCGGCAGCGACAGGTCGCCGGTATCGACCGTGACGGCCGATCCGACCCGCAAAAGCAGCCGGCCGAGCTGCGCCGGATCGGTCGCCGTGCCCTGCTCCCGCAGTTGGCGCAGCAGGCCGGCGGCGTAGCGGGCCGCGTTGCGGTCCCGGTCCAGCCCACCGTCGCGCAGGCCGTACCGCTGCCGCAGCAGGTCGACCGCCGCCGCGCCGTCGAGCCGCTGACATCCGGCCGGGAAACGCCGCTCGGTGTGCACCGAACGCACCGGCGCCGGCAGGCAGACCGGCACGCCGCCGACCGCGTCGGTCAGCTCACGCGCCCCCGGGTACGTGAGCACCGCGCCGGCGTCGACGCGTACCCCGGTCAGCCGGGCGACCGCCTCGCGGGTCGCCCGGTAGCCGGCGGCCAGGTCGGTGCCCGACCCGGCGGCGCGGGAGAACGTCGCGTTGAGCTTCTCCGTCCCGCCGTTCGGCGGCACCGGCACCAGCAGGTCACGCGGGAACGACACGAGGTAGAGCCGGCTCCGGTCGGCCGGCAGGTGCACCAGCAGGACCGAATCGGCGCGCCGGCTGCCGGCGGCCTGGTCGACGCCGAGCAGCAGCAGGTTCAGCGCGCCGCCGGGCTCCGGCACCGGCGTGGAGGTGGCGGGCGCCGCCGTGGGCGCCGGCGGCCGGGGCGCCATCGCTGTGAAACCGACGAGTGCGACGGCGGCGACCGCCAGCGCCGTGCCGGCCAGGCGTACGCGCCGACGACGCCGACGGCGACTGATCACCGCCCGGTCGACGGCGGCCCGGATCGGGCCGACGGGCGGGGTCGACTCCTCGAGGCGGGCGAACGCGGCCCGCAGCTCGTCCTCGATCATCAGGAGACCTCCACGAGTTCGGCTCGGAGGGTGGCCAGCGCACGCGAGATGCTGGACCGGACGGTGCCGACGGCGCAGCCGAGGATCTCGGCGATCTCCCCGTCCGGCAGGTCCTCGTAGTAGCGCAGCACCAGCGCGGCGCGCTGACGCCGGGGCAACCGGGACAGCCAGTCCCGGATCTGGTCCCGGTCCGCCGCGGACTGGGCGTGGTCGGCCGGCGCGGGCACCGATTCGTCCGCCGCGCCGCGCAGCAGCACCCGCCGCGCCCACGATCCGCGCCGCCAGTCGATGAACTGGTTGGTGAGCATCCGGCGCACGTACCGCTCCGGGGCGTCGGTGCGGGCCACCCGCCGCCAGTTGAGCTGGACCCGGACCAGGGTCTCCTGCACCAGATCCTGGGCCTGGTGCGGATCCCCGGTCAGCATGACCGCGTACCGCAGCAGGGCGCCCAACCGCGCGTCGGCGAACTCCTCGTACGTCACTGCACCTCCCGGTGTCCGATTGATGGACGGTTCCGGGCAGGTGGAACATTGCGGTGGCGCCGATCATCCGTTCGGTCAATATTCATGATGTGGGACAACGCGATCCTTTAAGGAATCTTTAAGCTCCGTGGGCTCCACCTGATCACCCCACGGGAGGACCCCCCACATGCTCAGCAACTCCACCCGGCGCTGGTTCGCCGGGTTGGGCGTCGCAGGCGCGTTCGTCGCCGCCTCCGCCACCCCCGCCCTCGCGGCGGACGCGCCGTTCGAGGTCGTCACGCACGACCTGCTCGTCGCCCCGGGCCACCTGGGTTACGGCTCGCTCTTCGCGCACATGTCCGACGGCGAGTCGGAGCCCAAGTTCGGCCGCACCACGATCGACATCGACTTCTCCGCGGTCTCGGCCTTCGCCACTGTCGAGCCGGCGTGGGACTGGACCTGCGACGTCTCCTCCACCAAGATGCACTGCGAGGCGGACCTTGCCGACGGCGACGAGCCCTGGTTCGACTACCTGGTCAACGGCAAGGACACCGCCGAGCCGGGCCAGAAGGGCGCACTGAAGATCAGCGTCACGTCGGGCGGCAAGACGGCCACCGGTACGGCCGGCGTCACCATCGCCGAGGGCGTCGACCTGGTGAGCGACCCGACCGTCGAGGCGAGCGGTGCCCCGGGTGGCCGCGCCGCCGTGCCCGGCGTCGTCCGCAACGGCGGCGACACCACCGTCGACGGAGCGGTGCTCGTCGTGCAGGCCGACTGGCTCGCGTCGTACGGCGGGAACTTCTCCAACTGCCGGGCCCAGGAGGACGGGTTCTACGCCTTCTGCGCCTTCGACACGAAGATCGAGCCGGGCCGGTCGTACAAGCTCTCCGAGGACCTGCCGATCACGCTGCGCCCGGAGACGCGTACCGGCGCCCGGTTCCCGGTCTACCTCGACTGGTGGACCACCGACGACTTCGACCAGGCGTTCGAGGACTGGCTGGACGAGGTCAAGCCCGGCACGGGCCCCGAGCTGCGCCTGGTCGAGAAGTCGGTGCAGGCCGCGCGGGTGCCGCAGACCGACCTGGACCAGATGAACAACTTCACCGTCGCGACCGTGAAGGTCACCGGTGACAACCCGGCCGACCTCGCCGCCGAGGGCGCCACCGCCACCGGGAAGAAGGGCGACGTCGTCACTGTCGCGCCGAGCTTCACCAACCTGGGTCCGGCCACGCTGGAGTACCTGGGCCAGGGCACCCCGGGCATCCGCCTGGAGGACCTGCCGGTCCGCGTCACCGTCCCGGCCGGCACGACCGTCGTCGAGGCGCCGTACGACTGCGTGCCGTTCCTGCCCACGAAGGAGTGGGACCCGTGGACCGCGAACTGGGGTGAGCCGGGGGCCAAGGAGTACGCCTGCCAGGTCACCGAGAGCCCCAAGGGCATGAAGAACCCGTACGAGTTCCGCCTGCGCATCGACACGGTGACCGCGAACGCGGCGGGCAGCTTCACCACGAAGCTCTCCGGCGACCCGAACGGCAAGAACGACACCGCCGCGATCGTCATCAACCCGGCCGGCGGCACCCCCGGCACGCCCGGTAACCCGGGCGACGGTGGCCAGGGCGGCGGTGACGGCGGCACGCTGCCGATCACCGGTTCCTCCACCGGCCTGATCGCCGGCATCGGCGCGCTGCTGCTCGCCGCCGGTGCGGTCGGCTACGTGCTGACCCGCCGCCGCAAGACCCGCTTCGTCGCCTGACCCGAAGCACAAACGGTGCCCCGCCGACCACCCGGTCGGCGGGGCACCTCCACATCTAGGCCGAACCACCAGGCAGCACAGGTCGACGCGACGGGGACCACGTCAGGTTTCCGGGGGAGCCCGACCCGCGCAGGGATCAAGCCTGACCGCCCGGAGCGGGTCGGGCTCCCCCGGAAACCCCCACGACAAAAAACACAGAAGAACGAGATCATCGACAAGTGCTACTGACCCTCACCACGACCCACCGCCCGGCGACCGACCTCGGCCACCTCCTGGTGAAGCATCCGGACCGCGTGCAGACCTTCGACCTGCCCGCCGGTTCCGCGCATGTGTTCTACCCGGAGGCGGACGAGGCGCGCTGCACGGCGGCGTTGCTGGTCGAGGTCGATCCGCTCAAGCTGGGCGGCGGCCGGAAGAACCGCGCGCCGGAGGGCTTCGCGCTCGGGCAGTACGTCAACGACCGGCCGTACGCGGCGTCCAGCCTCCTCTCGTCGGCGCTGTCGAAGGTGTTCCGCTCCGCCCTGCGCGGCGAGTCGCGTGACCGTCCCGAGCTGGCCGCGAGCGCGATCCCGCTGACCGTAGGGGTGCCGGTGCTGCGCTGCCGGGGTGGCGCCGAGCTGGCGGTACGGATCTTCGCCCCGCTGGGCTGGACCGTGACTGCCACTCCGATCCCACTCGACGAGACGTACCCGGAATGGGGCGACAGCCGCTACGTCGACCTGACGCTGACCGGCACGCTGCGGCTCGCGGACGCCCTCAACCACCTGTACGTGCTGCTGCCGGTGCTGGACGACGCAAAGCACTACTGGGTGGCGCCGGACGAGGTGGACAAGCTGCTGCGCGCCGGCGCCGGCTGGCTGGCCGGTCATCCGGAGCGGGGCCTGATCACGCGTCGCTACCTGGCGCACCGCCGTGCGCTCGCGGGCGAGGCGATGGCCCGGCTGACCGAGCTGCGGCTGGCCGACGAGCCGCCCGCCGACGACAGCATCGAGCCGTCGACCGGAGAGCCGGCCGAGTCGTCGGGCGGCGGGGCCGGAACGGCGGAGGACGTCCGCCGGGCCTCCCTTGCGGTACGGCGTCGGGAGGCGGTGCTCGCCGCGCTGCGGGACAGCGGTGCGAGCCGGGTGCTGGACCTGGGCTGCGGTGGGGGCGCGCTGCTCACCGCGCTGGTCGCCGACCGGCGGTTCACCGAGGTGGTGGGCGTCGACGTGTCGGACCGGTCGCTCGGCCTGGCGGCCCGGCGGCTGCGCCTGGACCGTCTTCCGGAGCGGCAGCGGGACCGGATCCGGCTGTGGCAGTCCGCGCTCACCTACCGGGACGACCGGCTCCGGGGGTACGACGCGGCGGTGCTGATGGAGGTCGTCGAGCACCTCGACCCGCCGCGCCTGCCGGCGCTGGAGGACGCGGTGTTCGGTCACGCCCGGCCGGGCACGGTGGTGGTGACCACCCCGAACGTGGAGTACAACGTGCGCTACGAGGGGCTCGAGCCGGGCCGGCTCCGGCACGCGGACCACCGGTTCGAGTGGACCCGGGCCGAGTTCGCCGCCTGGGTGGACCGGGTGGCGGCGGCGCACGGCTACACGGCGGTGCTCGGGGGCGTCGGCGAGGACGACCCGGAGGTCGGCACGCCGACCCAGATGGCGGTGCTCACCCGCGCCGACCGCGACGAAAGCACCGGCCGGCGCGACCGGGCCGACCGGAACAACCGGAACGACAACAACGACCGGAAGGAGGCGACGAACCGATGACCGTCCTGGACATCCCCGAGCTGGCACTGGTGGCGCTCGTCGGCGTCTCCGGCTCCGGCAAGTCCACATTCGCCCGGCGGCACTTCGCGCCCAGCCAGGTGCTCTCCTCGGACACGTTCCGCGGCCTGGTGGCCGACGACGAGAACGACCAGTCCGCGTCCGCCGACGCGTTCGACGCGCTGCACCACGTCGCCGCCATCCGGCTGCGGCGCGGCCTGCTCACCGTGGTCGACGCGACGAACCTCCAGCCGCACGCCCGCGCCGGGCTGATCCGGGTGGCCCGGGAGCACGACGTGCTGCCGGTGGCGATCGTGCTGGACGTGCCGGAGGCGGTGGCCTGGGAGCGTACGGAGGCGCGCGCCGACCGCACGCACGGCCGGCAGGTACTGAACCGGATGCGCCGTGACCTGCGGCAGTCGTACGGGCGACTGGCCCGCGAGGGCTTCCGCAAGGTGCACGTGCTGCGCGGGGTGGAGGAGATCGACGCCGCGGAGATCCGCTACGAGAAGCTGTTCAACGACCGGCGCGAGCTGACCGGTCCGTTCGACGTGGTCGGGGACGTGCACGGCTGCCGTACCGAACTGGAGGCGCTGCTGTCCCGGCTCGGCTACGTGCTGCGGCGCGACGACGCGGGCCGCCCGGTGGACGCGGCGCACCCGTCGGGGCGTACCGCGGTGTTCGTCGGTGACCTGGTGGACCGCGGCCCGGACTCGCCCGGCGTGCTCCGCCTGGTGATGGGCATGGTGGCGGCCGGCCACGCGATCTGCGTGCCGGGCAACCACGAGCAGAAGCTGCTGCGCAAGCTGCGCGGCCGGGACGTCAAGCTGACCCACGGCCTGGCCGAGACGATGGAGCAGCTCGCCGCCGAGCCGCCGGAGTTCGTCACCGGGGTGGAGACGTTCATCGACGGGCTGGTCAGCCACTACGTGCTCGACGGCGGCCGGCTCGTGGTGGCGCACGCCGGGCTGAAGGAGGCGTACCAGGGACGGGCGTCCGGCCGGGTGCGGTCGTTCGCGCTCTACGGCGAGACCACCGGCGAGACCGACGAGTACGGCCTGCCGGTGCGCTACCCGTGGGCGCGGGACTACCGCGGTTCGGCGATGGTCGTGTACGGGCACACGCCGACGCCCGAGCCGGAGTGGGTGAACAACACCATCTGCCTGGACACCGGTTGCGTGTTCGGCGGGCAGCTCACCGCGCTGCGCTACCCGGAGAAGGAGCTGGTCGCGGTCCCGGCGGTGAAGGAGTGGTACGCCCCGGCCCGCCCGCTGGTCCCGGTCACGCCGTCGCGGCCGGACACCGTGCTGGACCTGGCCGACGTGACCGGACGGCGGCACCTCAGCCACGCGTACGGGTCGCTCACAGTGCCGGCCGAGAACGCCGCCGCCGCGCTGGAGGTGATGAGCCGGTTCGCGGTCGACCCGGGCCGGCTGGTGTGGCTGCCGCCGACCATGGCGCCCTGCTCCACGTCGAGCGTGGACGGTTTCCTGGAGCACCCGGCCGAGGCGTTCGCCGACTACCGCGCGGCGGGCGTCGACCGGGTGGTCTGCGAGGAGAAGCACATGGGGTCACGGGCGGTGGTGCTCGTGGAACGGGAGCCGGGCCGCTTCGGCGGCGGGGTGGTGCACACCCGTACCGGCAGGCCGTTCTTCGACCCGCCGCTCGACGGCGAGCTGCTGGCCCGGGTGCGCGCCGCGGTCACCAGCGTCGGCCTCTGGGCCGAGCTGGGCACCGACTGGCTGCTGCTCGACGCCGAGCTGCTGCCCTGGTCGGCGAAGGCGGGCGGGCTGATCCGCGAGCAGTACGCCGGGGTCGGCGCGGCCGGGCGGGCCGCGCTGCCGGCGGTGCTCGCCGCGCTGGACACCGCCGCCGGGCGCGGGCTGCCGGTGGCCGGGCTGCGCGACCGGATGGCCGGGCGGGCCGCCGAAATCACCGCCTACTCGGCTGCCTACCGGGCGTACGTCCGGCCGACGGACGGGCTGCGCGGGGTGACGCTGGCGCCGTTCGCGGTGCTCGCCGGGGCCGGGGTGAGTTACGCCGACCGCGACCACGGCTGGCACCTGGCGCTGGCCGACCGGCTCTGCGCCGCCGACCCGGAGTTCTTCACCCCGACCCGGCGGCGGGTGGTGGACCTGGCCGACGAGTCGGCGGTGGCCGACGCCACCGAGTGGTGGCTGGCGCTCACCGCGGCCGGCGGCGAGGGCATGGTGGTCAAGCCTTACGCGGGCCTGAACGCTCGTTCGCCGAAGGGCTCGCTGCTCCAGCCGGGGATCAAGTGCCGGGGGCGGGAGTACCTGCGGATCATCTACGGTCCCGGGTACACCGAGGCGGCGCAGCTCGCCGCGTTGCGCCGCCGGTCGCTGGGGCGCAAGCGCGGGCTCGCCCTGCGGGAGCACGGTCTGGGCCTGGCCGCCCTGGACGCGCTGGCCGAGGACGCTCCGCTCTGGCGCCGCCACGAGCTGGTGTTCGCGATCCTCGCCTGCGAGTCCGAGCCGGTGGACCCCCGCCTCTGACGACGACGCCCGGTCCGGCCGATATGCCGGACCGGGCCGGGGTACCCTGTGTGGCCGTGGACACAGCAGAGAAGACCCGGATGTTCTCCGAGAGCGTGGCACTGAACCCGCTCGACCCGAAGGACCTCATCCACACCTTCGGCATGATCGGCGTCTGGGTGATCCTCTTCGCCGAGACGGGGCTGCTGGTCGGCTTCTTCTTCCCCGGTGACTCGCTGCTGTTCCTGGCCGGGGTGGCCGCCTCACCGGTGGCCGACGCCATCTTCGGCGACGGCACCCGCCTGTCCCTGGCCGGTCTGCTGATCGGCGGTCCGATCTGCGCCATCGTCGGAGCCCAGCTCGGGCACTGGCTCGGCGCCCGGTACGGCCGCCGCATGTTCGAGAAGCCCAACTCCCGGCTGTTCAAGCGGGAGTACGTGGAGAAGGCGGAGTACTACTTCCAGAAGTTCGGCCCGGCGAAGGCCGTGGTGCTGGCCCGGTTCATCCCGATCGTGCGGACGTTCCTCAACCCGGTGGCCGGGGTGCTCGGCATGCCGGCCCGCCAGTTCTTCGTGTGGAACGTGGTGGGCGCGATCCTCTGGGTGGACGGCATCCTGCTGGTCGGCTACCTGCTGGCCCGGCAGATCTACGACGCCATCGGCGACAAGATCGACAGGTACATCCTGCCGGTGGTCGCGCTGATCATCGTGATCTCGGTGCTGCCGATCTTCTTCGAGTTCCTCCGCGACCGGCGGGCGCGCAAGCGCGGCGAGGCGGTCGCCGTCATCACCGCGGCGACGGTGGCCGGCACTGTGGAGGCGGCCCGGGAGGGCATTGAGGAGCACCGGCCCGGGCACGGTGACGGGCACGGCGGTCAGCACCGGCGCTGAGCACGTCGTACGGACACCGAAGGCCGGCCCTCGGACGAGGACCGGCCTTCGACATCACTGCTCCAGCCGGGTCACACGGACGACGACAGCCGTCACCGTGCGCTGATGGCGCCACCCCTCGCACGCCACCGGTCACCCGGTCGGGACGACCCTCGGTCGGGCCGGCCCGGAGGTTTCAGCGAGCCTTCTTGGTGGCCCGCTTCCGCGGCGGGGTGAGCAGATCCGCGATCGTGGCGATCGCGGACGGCACCAGCCGGTAGTACGCCCAGACCCCGCGCTTCTCCCGCTCCAGCAAGCCGGCCTCGGTGAGGATTCGCAGGTGGTGGCTGACCGTCGGCTGCGAGAGGCCGAGCGGCGCGGTGAGGTCACACACGCACGCCTCCCCCTCGGGAGCCGACTGGATCAGGCTGAGCAGCCGCAGCCGGGCGGGGTCAGCAAGGGCCTTGAGGACCCCCGCAAGCCGCTCGGCGTCGGCGCGTTCGATCGGCTCGCCGGCAAGCGGCGAGATCTGAGGCATGGTCATTTCAGCCAACGCAGTTCCCACGTATTCCATCCTTCCACCAGCAGCATCGATCCGCCTGCATATCAGCAGATCCGAATCGGCAAACTTTTACGCCACAAGGCCGAGGTCAGCCAACGTATAGGCCGCCCGATAGGGCAATCCGGCGGCTCGCACCGTGTCGCCGGCACCTCGATCAACAATAACCGCCACACCCACCACCTCGGCCCCTGCCTCACGCAATGCCTCGACGGCCGTCAACACACTTCCACCGGTGGTGGAGGTGTCCTCGACCGCGAGCACCCGTCGCCCGGAGACGTCCGGCCCCTCGATCCGGCGCTGGAGACCGTGGGCCTTGCCCTCCTTGCGGACGACGAAGGCGTCGACCGCGCGGCCGGTGCCCGCCGAGGCGTGCAGCATGGCGGCGGCCACCGGATCGGCGCCCAGGGTCAGGCCGCCGACCGCGTCGTACGACCAGTCGGCGGTGAGGTCACGCATGACCCGACCGATCAACGGAGCCGCTTCGTGATGGAGCGTGACGCGGCGCAGATCCACGTACCAGTCCGCCTCGCGGCCCGACGAGAGCACCACCCGGCCGTGCACCACAGCGAGGTCAGTGATGAATTTGCGCAGGTCGTCGTGGTCGCCCATGGCCCCAGAGCGTACTTCGCAAGTCTGAGCGCCGTGTTTCGGGTCCGCCCTGGTCAACCCTGCGGGCGACCGACGGGTGGCGATGAGCGGCTACGCTGTGCGACCGTCCATCCCGGTCGGCCGCCGAAGCGGCCCGCCCACGGGCCACCGCCGGTCAACCGCGCTGCCGGCCGACCGCACCCCGGGTGTCCCGCCGGAAGCCGCGCAACAGGCGCTTCGGCGCGTACCGCAGCCCGGCCACCGCCACCTTGTACTTCCAGTCCGGGACACTCACGAACTTACCTTTATGCAGGTCAAGCAGCCCTTCGGCGACCACATCGTCGGCGCGCAGCCAGGCCCAGGCGGGCAGGCGCGACATGTCGATGCCCGCGCGTTCGTGATTTCCGGTTCGTGTGTAGCCGGGACAGAGCGCCATCACGCGCACACCCAGCGGCGCGACGGACTGGCCGATCGATTCACTGAAATTCGTCACCCACGCCTTGCTGGCCGAGTACGTGGATCCCGGCATGGGGACACCGAAGCCCGCAACGGAAGAGACATTTATCACTGCCCCGTGCCCTCGTTCGGTCATCGGGCCCAGAGCGGCGTGGGTCAGACGCAGCACCGCGAGCACGTTGAGCCGCACCAGCCGCGCCTCGTCCGCCACCGACGACCGGACGAACGACGTGTTCAGACTGATGCCGGCGTTGTTGACGAGCAACTCGATCGGCGTACCGGCGGTCAGCCGCTGCTCGACCGCCGCGCAGCCGTCCTCGGTGGACAGATCGGCGGCGATCGTCTCGGCGTCGCCGCCGTGCCGGCCGGTCAGCTCGGCCGCCAGCGCGTCGAGCCGGGCGGCGTCCCGGGCCACCAGGACGAGGTCCCAGCCGTCCGCGGCCAGCCGGCGGGCGAACGCCTCGCCGATGCCGAGGCTGGCGCCGGTGACCAGGGCACGGCGCCGGGAGGGGTCGGTGTCACCTGTCATCGGCGGTCCTCCGGAGGTGGCGGGAACCCACCCGGCGGCGGCGCGGGCGGTGCGGACGGGGGCGGCACGGGCCGCTCGTACGGCGACGGGCCGGAGGCGGGCGGCGCGGAGGCGGGCGGGTTCAGGCCGGGTGGTGGTCCCCAGGGCGTCGGCCCGGGGGCGGTCGCGCCGGACACCGTCGCGCCGTAGCCGGACAGCCGCAGCGGCGCGGTGCGGCGGCGCAGGAACGCACCGGACGGCGGCAACGTGAGCAGCGCGGCGACCACCAGATAGCCGAGGATCTGCGCCACCGACACCGCCGCGTTCACCGGGATCCACCAGGACGGGTAGGCGTCGCCGACGAGGCCCAGCAGCTCGGCGGTGATCCGGTCGTCCGCGCCGAGCCGCAGCGGGGCGGCGCGCTGGCCGACCAGCACCGCCAGCCCGCAGCAACCGCAGAGCAGGCCGGTCCCGGCCACCACCCAGGTCGCCGTGCGGGCGCCGGAGCGGCCGGCGAGCAGGCCGAGTGCGAGCCCGACGAGCAGCAGCCCGGCGAGCACGCCGAGCACGGCGGCCAGCACTGTGGAGCCGCGTAGCAGGCCGGCCACCTGGTCGATGTCGCCACCGCTCGCGCCGGTCCGTTCCGCCGCCGCGTCGCGGAACCGGTCCACCGTGCCGCCGCCGACGGCCAGGTTGACCACCGCGTACGCCACGGCGCCGACCGCCATCGCCAGCAGCAGCGCCGCCGCGGCGACGACCGTGCCGGGCCGGCGGGGTGCGGCCCGTTCGGGGTACGACACGACTGATCCCTCCGGTAGGCGTCGGCTTGCAACCTACTCGGAGGGATCGTCGGCGTCGCTGCAATCCGGACGTCAACTTCCGGATGGCGGCTCCGGATCGCGGCGCTCACCCGGCTGACCGCCCGGCGCGGACGGCGGCTGACCACCGGCGGACGGCGGCTGACCACCGGGCGCCGACGGCGGCGCGCCGGGAGTCGGCGGGTACGCCGGGTACGCCGGGTCGCCCGGCTGGCCCGGGTGCGACGGGTACGCCGGGTAGGCGCCACCGGGCACCGGCGACTCCCAGCCGGCCTTGGGCTTGCGGAAGAACTCGTTCGCCTGCGGCAGCGCCAGCAGGATCAGCGCGACCAGCAGGGCGAGCAGCGCGACCAGGCCCAGCAACAGGTTGACCGGCGTGTACCAGGACGGCAGCGCGTCCTCCAGCCGGCGCTGGATCTCCTCCGAGCTGGGCACGTCACCGGTGGTGTTGCCGCCGCCCGTCATGCCGCCGGTGAGACCGGTCAGCAGCCCGCCGCCGGTGCAGCAGAACAGGATGCCGCCCAGCACCCAGGTGGTGATCCGGGAGCCGTTCTTGCCCCGGTTGTTCAACAGCGCGAGGACGACGAGGCCGGCCGCGATCAGCAGCGACACGACCGCCGTGATGATGCTGAACGCGTACGCGATGTCGGCGGCCGACTCGGCCGAGGTGCCCGCGTAGGCGTCGGCGAGAACATCGCGGATCTTGCCGACGACTGCGAGTGCCACGATCAGGTTCAGCACCTGGATCGCGGCGACGAGGATGAGCAGCCAACTGGAGAGCGTCACCACGCCGGGACGCGTGCGGGGCGGGGTGCCCGGAGCATCGACCATGATTCTCCCTTCCTGGATCAGATGCCCACCGTAGCGATCTTCCACCAGGTCAGCACGCCGGAATGGCTCACCTCTCGGCGGCGCGCCGCAACCGGCGGTGCTCGGCGGTGACCACGCCGAGCAGCGCGAGATCGAGCGCGACGGCGGAGACCGCGCCGAACTGGTTCACGGTGAAGTTGAAGACCTGGCCGAACAGCAGGTCGACCAGGAGCGCCAGCTTGAAGAACCGGAACGCCTCGGTCCGGTCGCGCCGCATCAGCCACGCCGCCCGCAGACTCAGGACGGCGGTGACCAGCGCGGCGACGGTGACGCCGAGTACCGCGCCCCACTCGTGTTCCTGGTCCAGCTCGCCGGTCACCCCGTCGAGAACCACCGCCAGCACCACGGCCATCGGTTCCAGCACCAGGTAGACCACCACCGGCCAGACCAGCCAGCGGCGTCCGGCAGCCCAGGCGGCGAGACGCCGGACGCCGTCCGCGGCGCGCTGCCAGATCCGCACCGGCGGCGGCTCCCGGCGGGGCACCGCGTCCAGCAGTTGCGCCACCGCCGCCTCGGTGGCCGGTCCGGTGCCCTGCACCAGACGCAGCACGGCGACCCGCCGCCGGTCGGTGAGCCCGCCGGGCAGGCCGCTGAGCACCACGTCCAGCGCGTTGGCGGTGCGTTCGGCCGGGGTCAGCCGGGACCGGCCGGTGCGTCCGCGTACCGCCTGGGTGAGCAGGACCAGCAGCGCGAACGCGACGTAGATGATGGCGGCGGCTGGCGCGTAGAAGTAGTCCGTGCCGGTGGTGACGAACTTGCCCACCTCGTCGATGAACAGGCCGAACCCGATGCCGCCGACCACCGCTCCGGCCGTCCGGGCGCCGTCGCCGAGGTAGACCAGCGTGACGCCCAGGCCGACGGCGAGCAGCAGGCCGCCCCAGAGCACGTGCGCGATGTGCAGCCCGCCACCGCCGATCTGCGGATAGCCGGTGGCTTGGAGATACGCCCGCACGACCAGCACGGTGACCACGCCGGAGAGCACGAACGCCTGAAGGTAGGAGGCCGCGCCCAGCGCCCGGGTCGGTAGCAGCCGGACCAGCCAGCCGATCCCCGGCCGGTGGCGTGACGGTCCTGGCATGCCTTGCAACCTAGTAGCCGCGCCACTCCTCGCGGGCGTAGTCCAGCACCTTCGGGCGCAACAGCGTGGAGGCGGGCACGTCGATCCGGGCCCGGTCGGCGGGGAACGTGCCGGCGGCGGCCAGCACCGCGGGGGTGAGGAAACGCAGCGGCGGGGGATCGTCCGGCAACGCCAGTTCGGGCGCGACGTCACCCGGCGCGGCGAGCACGAACCCCCAGTCGCCGAAGCTCGGCACGTCGACGTGGTACGGCACGGTGGCGAAGCCCGCCTCGCGGATCGACCGCTCGATCGACCAGTACGACCGGGGCGCGAAGTAGGGCGACCCGGACTGCACGACGAGCCGCCCGCCGGGGGCCAGCACCGGCCGGATCAACGTGTAGAACTCGATCGTGTAGAGCTTCGCGGTGGCCGTCTCGTCCGGGTCGGGCAGGTCGGCGATCACCACGTCGAAGCGGTCCGTGGCGGTACGCAGCCACGCGAACGCGTCCAGGTTGAGCACCCGTACCCGGGGGTCGGTGAGCGACTCCCGGTTCAGCTCGCGCAGCTGCGGCTCGCGGCGGGCCAGCTCGACCACTGCGGGGTCGAGGTCGACGAGCGTCACCGAGCGCACGTCCGGGTACTTGAGGAGTTCCCGCGCGGCCAGCCCGTCGCCGGCGCCGAGCACCAGCACGTCGCCGTGCGCCCCGCGCATCGCCGGGTGCACGAGCGCCTCGTGGTAGCGGTACTCGTCGATCGAGCTGAACTGCAGGTCGCCGTTGAGGAACAGCCGCAGGTCGGTGTCGGAGTGGCCGGGCTCGCGCACCGAGCGGGTCAGCACGATCTCCTGGTAGCGGCTGCGCTCGGCGTGCACCACCGGATCGCGGTAGAGCTGTTGACGCGCGGTCACCTCGAAGTCGTGGGCGGTCACCCACGCGTACCCGAGGAGCAGGCCGACCACGACGGTGGCCGCGCCCAGCGCGGCCCGCGCCCGGCGGCTTAGTTCGGCGCGGAACACGGTGAAGACGAGCACCACGCCGGCGACCGCGTTCACCGCGCCCACCACGAGCGCGCCCTTGAGCTGGCCGAAGACCGGGATCAGGAGGAACGGGAACGCCAGCCCGCCGAGCAGCGCGCCCACGTAGTCGGCGGCGAACAGGTCGGCCACCGCGCTGCCCGCCGACTGCTCCCGGATGCGTTGCAGCATCACCATCAGCAGCGGGATCTCCGCGCCGATCAGCAGGCCGAGCACGAACGCGGTGCCGACGAGCGCCGGGCCGTACAGGTCGAGCCAGGCGAACGCGGCGTAGAGGCCGAGCACGGACAGGCCGCCGAGCAGCGCCAGCGTCAGCTCGATCACCGCGAACGAGACCACCGCCCGGGACTGCAACGGCTTCGCCACCAGCGCGCCGACGCCCATCGCGAAGACCATCACGCCGAGGACGATCGACGCTTGGCCGACCGTGTCGCCGATCAGGTAGCTGCCGAGCGCGACCAGCGCCAGCTCGTACACCAGGCCGCAGGCCGCGCACACGAAGACCGCGAGCAGGACCGCCGAGCGGGCCAGGCGCCACCGCGGCCGTGCGGCCACGTCGGCGGTCACCGTCTGCTCCGGGTACGTCCGGCGGCTCCCGCCCCGGCGCGCTGCGCGGGCACCCGTACCCGGTGGTTGCGGCGCTGTCGCACGCCCACGGCGAGGAACAGCGCGGCGAGCAGGAACAGGCCGACCGAGCTGAGCACGTAGATCCAGCGGTCCCGCCAGAAGTCGTTTCCGGCGTCCGGCAGCGGGGCGGCGGCTGTCGACGGCGCGGCGGTGGGCGTCGCGGCCGGCTCGGCGAGCCCGCGCTCGGCGGCGAGCAGCGGCAGGATCGTGGCGGCCCGGGTGACGGCCCAGCCCGGGTCGTCGACGAACGCGTCCTCGTCCAGCCCGAAGCGGCCCAGCCGGGTCTCGATCGCGGCGAGGTCGGCGAACTCGATGTCCTCCGAGCCCTTGATCCGGATCGTGGCGGAGTCCTCCGACTCGCTGCTGGACGAGGTGTACCTGACGTTCGCGGAGACCGCGATCCAGCGGGTGCAGCCGGGAGCGTCGACGACTGTGGTGCCGTCGCCGAGGTTGGAGCCGACGCTCACCTCGTCGTACACGTCGAGCAGTTCCCAGCCGTAGCAGATGCCCTGGCTGTCGGCGGCGGCCCGGAGGATCGGCACGGTGCCGGAGCGCTCGTCGGCGGCCGGCGCGGGGACTGAGGTGTCCGAGTCGCCGCCGAACGCGCCGATGGCGCAGACGAGGACTACGACCCCCACGACCACGGACCAGATCACCGTCTGGGTGCGCTTGTCCTTCCCCACCTGGTGCTTGGCGGGCTTGCCGCTCATCAGATGATCGCGGCCGCGATGATCGCACCGGTGGCGAGGTGCACGGTGGCGGAGACCCAGACCGCCGGGTGCGGCTCCGGGTCCACGAGCAGCTCACCGAGCTTGCCCGGGGTGGCCACGTCGAGCAGCACGAACGCCGCCGCCATGATCACCAGACCGAGGATGCCGTACGCGGCGGCGCCGACCAGCCCCAGCGTGAAGTCGTCGTCGCTGGCGACGATCGCGGCGACCACGATCGTGCCCACCCCGAGCAGGTTCGACGAGAGCAGCAGCGCCGCGTTGCGGTTGCGCTCGGCCCAGATCAGCTCGTGGAGCTTGCCGGGGGTGGCCAGATCGACCAGGACGTAGCCGATCGCCATCAGGACGACGCCGACCGCGCCGTACGCGAGGGTGACCAGCAGGTCGGTGACGAGATGCTGCACAGAGGACTCCAGGGTGAGGGGATCGACAGGGCTACTTGCCGGAGCCGGGGCCGCCGCCCCGGACCGTGCTGCCTCGGCCCCAGCCCCAGCTGTTGCCGACGACGCTGTGGTACCGCGGGTAGGCGGTGGTCATCCTCTCCAGCAGGATCACCGAGCCGACGGCGAGCGGGAGGATCACCACCGAGTCGTCGTCGTAGCGCAGGTAGACGCCGCTGCCGTCGACGTACTGGTCGGCCGGCTTCCAGGCGTCGGTGATCTGCTTGGACACCTCGCTCGGCGCCTTGTTCGAGGTGTACGCGATCGCGTTCGAGCCGATGTCCCGCCCGGTGGCGCGGGAGAAGTTGTCCTCCACGTAGCCGCGGGGCGAGAAGTTGCCGTAGAAGATCGTGAAGGCGGCGATGAGCGCGCCGATGACGGCGACCGCCACGCCCACCACGAACCACCGTCGGTACGTCACAGCTCCTCCACCACCGTCTCGGTCAGGACCAGCTCGTTGGTCTGCGGGTAGGCGTGCCAGGTGCGCCAGGCGAGCGCGCCGTCCGGCGGGCCGGGCCGCACGGAGAGCGCGGTGACCGCGTCCTCGTCGCCGGGAAAGACCCCGATCAGCGCGTACGGGTCCTCGGCCAGCTCGGCGCGCAGCGCCGCGACCCGGGTACGCAGGCCGTCGCCCTCCGGCCGGAGCACAGTGGCGAGGAACCGGTAGCCGGCCGTCTCGTCGTGCAGCGTGCCCGGCAGGTGCGGCGGGCGGCCGGGCAGGCAGGCGACCGTCTCGGTGAGCGTGCCGAGCACCACCTGGTGGGAGGCGCCGAGCAGGCGCAGCCGCAGCCGGGGCAGGCCGGGCAGGTCGATGTCGCGTACGGCCAGCGCCGGCAGCTCCGGGCCGCCCAGGGCCAGGCTCAGATCGGCGGCGCTGGTGTCGACGTACGGCGCGTCCAGACAGACGAGCACGTCAGCGCACCGTCTCCGGGCCACCCTGCGGGTAGATCATCACCTCGGCGCGGCGCAGCTCCTCGCCGAGGTTGACCTCCCAGCCGGCCTCCCCGTACGCCTCGAACGACAGCCGTGCGCCGCCGGGCGCCTGGTAGTCGTAGTAGCGCATGGTGCCGTGCGGGTCGAGGCCGGTGCCCTCGGTCGCGGTGTAGCGGGCCTGACCCGACTCGTCCCAGTTGTAGCGGCGGCCGGCGATCTCCAGCGTCGGGGCGCCAGGCGTCACGGTGGCCCCCGGCTCGCTGGTCCAGAGCACCATCTCCAGGTCCGGGTCGCTCTCGACGGAGAGCCAGCGCTTCACGCCGCCCGCGTCGTCGAGCAGATGCTCCGCCCAGCTCCAGCCGCCCTCGACCAGGTGCACCGAGCCGCGCACGGTGTACGGCACCGTGCGGATCTCGACGATGTCGCCGGGCTTGAGGGCACGCGGGTCACCCCGCAGCGCGTCGGCGTCCCGGTCCCGGAACGGGTCACCCGGCGCCGCCTTCGTCTTCGGGCGGGACGCCGACCGGGACTTCCGTACCGCGATCACGGCGATCACCACACCGGCCACCCCGACGAGGCACCCCAGCGTGGTCACCACGTACGCCAACGAACCGTTCACTGCCGCCTCCCCCAACGCGCTCGGCGGGAACGGTAACAACCGCACGCACGCCTTCTGAAGTCCCGTTCGCTGAGTGTGCGCTCAGCTACCTTCGGCACCGGCGAGCCGGTCGGTGGCGTATTCGCCCAGCTTGGCGCGGCCCATGAGGCAGCCGGAGAACGTGGTGAACTCGCCGTCGTCGCCGCGCAGCCGCGCCCAGGCGTCCCGCCCGGCGGCCGGGTCGACCCCCTCCAGCAACGTGGCCGCGTACGCCCGGCCGGCCGGCGAGCCCTTGCGGAGCAACCTGTCGACCCGCTTACGGGCCGCCTCCGGGTGCTCCCGCAGCCCCTGTTCCAGCGTCCGGTACGCCTCGGTCGCGGGCAGGATCTGCCCCGCCAGCCCCACCCCGCCGAAGGCGAGGGTGTCCGCGCGGTCGAGTTCCCGCACGGCCGCGTCCAGTTCCCGTTCCCAGCTCCCGCTCATGCCCCACTATGTGCCCACCCCACCACCCCCTCCAACCACAAGGAAGGGCCCCCTATTAACGCCTCCGGTAGAGGAAGGGCCCCTTGTTAACACCCGCAGCACGCAGCACCAGCGGCACGCGGGCCGGCGCGGCCGGGGACGGCGAAGGCCCGGCCGGGGACGGCCGGGCCTTCGCGGATGGGACGGGTCAGGCGGCGGTGACCGCCAGGGACTCCTTGGAGTCGGACAGGTCGACGCGGACCGTGTCGCCGTCGCGGATCTCACCGGCCAGCAGCGCCTTGGCGAGCTGGTCGCCGATCGCCGACTGCACCAGCCGGCGCAGCGGGCGGGCACCGTAGATCGGGTCGTACCCGTGCTCGGCCAGCCACGTGCGGGCCGCTTCGGTGATCTCCAGGCCCAGCCGGCGGTCCGCCAGTCGGCGGCGCATCCGGTCGAGCTGGATGTCCACGATCGACCGCAGGTCCTCGCCCTGGAGCGCGGCGAACACCACGATGTCGTCGAGCCGGTTGAGGAACTCCGGCTTGAAGTGCGACCGGACCACCGCGAGCACGCCCTCCCGGCGCTCGTTCTCGGTCAGCGTCAGGTCGCTGATCACCGACGAGCCCAGGTTCGAGGTGAGGATCAGGATCGCGTTGCGGAAGTCCACGGTACGGCCCTGACCGTCGGTGAGCCGGCCGTCGTCCAGCACCTGGAGCAGCACGTCGAAGACGTCCGGGTGCGCCTTCTCCACCTCGTCCAGCAGGATCACCGAGTACGGCCGGCGGCGCACCGCCTCGGTGAGCTGGCCGCCCTCCTCGTACCCGACGTACCCGGGCGGGGCACCGACCAGGCGGGCCACCGAGTGCTTCTCGCCGTACTCGCTCATGTCGATGCGGACCATGGCCCGCTCGTCGTCGAAGAGGAACTCGGCGAGCGCCTTTGCGAGCTCGGTCTTGCCGACGCCGGTCGGGCCGAGGAACAGGAAGCTGCCGGTGGGGCGGTCCGGGTCGGCGACGCCGGCCCGGGCGCGGCGGACCGCGTCGGAGACCGCGCCGACCGCCTCGGCCTGGCCGACCACGCGGCCGCGCAGCGACTCCTCCATCCGCAGCAGCTTGGCGGTCTCGCCTTCGAGCAGCCGACCGGCGGGGATGCCGGTCCAGGAGGCGACCACTGCGGCGATGTCGTCCGCGCCGACCTCCTCCTTGAGCATCGCGCCGTCGGCCTGGAGCCGGGCCAGCTCCTCCTCGGCCTGCTTCAGCTCGGTCCGCAGCGCGGGGATCCGGCCGTACCGCAGCTCGGCGGCGCGTTCCAGCTCGCCGTCGCGCTCGGCCCGCTCGGCCTCGCCGCCGAGGCGCTCCAGCTCCTCCTTGGCGGTGGAGAGCTTGGTGATGTGGCTCTTCTCGGTCTGCCAGCGCTCGGAGAGCGCGGTGAGCTGCTCGCGCTTGTCGGCCAGCTCCTTGCGCAGCCGTTCCAGGCGCTCGGCGGACGCGGCGTCCGGCTCCTTCGCCAGCGCCATCTCCTCGATCTCCAGCCGGCGTACCGCCCGCTCGATCTCGTCCACCTCGACCGGGCGCGAGTCGATCTCCATGCGCAGCCGGGACGCGGACTCGTCCACCAAGTCGATCGCCTTGTCCGGCAGGAACCGGTCGGTGATGTACCGGTCGGAGAGCGCGGCGGCGGCGACGAGCGCGGCGTCGGTGATCCGTACGCCGTGGTGCACCTCGTAGCGCTCCTTGAGCCCGCGCAGGATGCCGATGGTGTCCTCGATGGTCGGCTCGCCGACCAGCACCGGCTGGAAGCGGCGCTCCAGGGCCGGGTCCTTCTCGATGTGCTCGCGGTACTCGTCGAGCGTGGTCGCGCCGACCATCCGCAGCTCGCCGCGCGCCAGCATCGGCTTGAGCATGTTGCCGGCGTCCATCGAGCCCTCGCCCTTGCCGGCGCCGACCACGGTGTGCAGCTCGTCCAGGAACGTGATGACCTTGCCGTCGGAGTTCTTGATCTCCTCCAGCACGGACTTCAGCCGCTCCTCGAACTGACCGCGGTACGACGCGCCGGCGACCATCGCGCCGAGGTCGAGCGAGACGAGCTTCTTGTCCCGCAGCGACTCCGGCACGTCGCCGGCCACGATGCGCTGGGCCAGGCCCTCCACGATCGCGGTCTTGCCGACGCCCGGCTCGCCGATCAACACCGGGTTGTTCTTCGTACGCCGGGACAGCACCTGGATCACCCGGCGGATCTCCGAGTCCCGGCCGATCACCGGGTCGATCTTGCCGTCGCGGGCGCTGGCGGTGAGGTCCACGCCGTACTTGGCGAGGGCCTGGTAGGTCTGCTCCGGGTCGGCGGTGGTCACCCGGCGGTCGCCGCCCCGGACGGTCGGGAACGCGGCGACCAGGTTCTCCTCGGTGGCGCCGGAGTTCTTCAGCGCGACCGAGACCGCGCCGCCGACCCGGGCCAGCCCGGCCAGCAGGTGCTCGGTGGAGGTGTACTCGTCGCCCAGCGGCCGCGCGATCTGCTCGGCGGCGCCGATGGCGTTGACGAACTCGCGGGCCAGGGTCGGCTCGGCGATGCTCGACCCGCGTGCGGCAGGCAGCGCGTCGACCGACCGCTGGGCGACGCGGCGCAGCTCGGCGGGGTCGGCCCCGACGGCGCGCAGCAGGCCCGCGGCGGTCGAGCCCTCGGTGTCCAGCAGTGACAGCAGCAGGTGCCAGGGCTCCACGGTGGCGTGACCGCGCTGGTTCGCCAGCGCGACGGCACCGGTGATGGCCTCGCGGCTCTTGGTGGTGAGACGTTCCGTGTTCATGGGCTCCCCCGGATCGGCGTGTCCACTGGACATGACACAACCAGAGTTGAGTCTATTCCGCTCAACTCCACCCCTGTGACCTGAGTCACCCTCATCCGGTCCGGCCGGAGAGATCTTGGTACGAAAAGGCCCTTGGAGGGGCCGTTTCGTACCAAGATCTCAGCGACGTGGCAGGCGCGCCAGGCAGGGGGTCTCGTGGTCGGCGCGCAGCACGCAACGCCGGCCGCCGTCCAGCTTGCGGTCGCAGAACACCCAATGGCGTACGGCCTGGTCGTCCTCGGCCGAGACGGTGATCCCGCCCAACTCCACCACCGCGAGGAACGCCAACGACCGCCCGGCCGTGCGGCCGAGCATCTTCGCCCGGGCCAGATCGGCCGCGCGCACCGGCAGATGGATCACGTACCGCCCGGTCACGGCCGCCCGGCCAGGTCACGCATCGACGGGGCCTGCCGGGACTGCCACTCGCGCAACGCACCCTTGATCCGGGCCGTCTCCTCACGACTCCGGGCGACTTCGGCGTACGCGGCGGCGAGATCCCCGGCGGCGCGATCCAGGAACGCCGCGACCTCGGCCGGGTCCAGCCCTCGACGGCACGTCGTGAAGCGGCGGCCCCGCACCTGCCAGGGCCGCAGCGGAAGGTACGACGCGGAGCGGTAGGCGCCGACCGGCGCGGAGTTGGGCGGGGTCAGGCTCCGCCGCTTCGGACGTATTCGCAGGAGATTGCGCACGACACTGTCCCTTCTTGGAGACCAAAGGAGACGGGTGAGGCGACACGACTGGCCGCGCACGACCAGTCGCGCCGACCACGGGTGCCAACCGGAGGGCCGGTTTGCCTACCAGGCGTTCCGCCGAAGGCATCCGCACGAGGAACATACAATGCAAAGCATTGCATGACAAGGAGTGAGCATGCTTAGCACGCGAAGTGTTGGCTGACCGGTCTGACTCGTGGGAAGATCTTGGGGCCTACCAGGAGTTGCCGCCATGCCCCGAGTTTCGGACCGTCAGAGAATCGCGCAGGACATCAGAGACAAGATCGCTTCGGGCGAGTACGGCCCCGGCGACAAACTCCCCTCCCTGCGTGAGCTGATCGCGCACTACCAGGTGTCTGCGGAGCCGGTCCGCTCGGCGCTGTTGATCCTTCAAGCCGAAGGTCTGGTCGAGGGGCATCAGGGCAAGGGCACCTATGTCACCGCTCGCGACGACGCCCCCTGATCCCGCACCACCGGGCACCCGATCCACCCCGGACGCGGCAGGTGCGTGCCCGGAGTAGCCTCACCGGCGTGCGAGTACGTGTCGAACAGACCGCCCTGCCCGGGATCGGCGTACGTCATGATCTGATGACGGAGTCCGGCCGCCGGCTCGGCGTGGTCTCCCACCGCAATGGCCGTCGCGACCTGGTCCTCTACGACCCGGACGATCCCGACTCCTGCCAACACGACATACCCCTGACCGACGACGAGGCGGAGGCGCTCGCCGACATCCTCGGCGCGTCGCTGATGCTGGGTCAGCTCTCCGGTCTGCGTGAGCAGGCCGCCGGGTTGCTGACCGAGCAGATCGCCATCCCGGCGGGGTCGAAGTACGTCGGCAGGCGGCTCGCGGACACCAAGGCACGCACCCGGACCAGCGCGTCGATCGTGGCCGTGCTGCGTCAGGGCGCCGTGAACGTCTCGCCCGATCCCACCTTCCGGTTCGAAGCCGGCGATGTGGTCGTCGTGGTCGGTACCCGTCAGGGGCTCGACGGCGTGACCGCGATCCTCGCCGAGACCGATCCGGACGGCTGACGCGTATGCACGAAACCACAATCCTGCTCATCGAGGTCGGTGCGCTGCTGCTCCTGCTCGGCCTGCTCGGCCGGCTGAGCCGTCGCTTCGGCGTGTCGCCCATCCCCCTGTACCTGCTCGCCGGCCTGGCGTTCGGGCACGGTGGGCTGCTGCCGCTCAACGCCAGCGAGGAGTTCTTCGCGGTCGGCGCCGAGATCGGCGTGATCCTGCTGCTGGTCATGCTCGGCCTGGAGTACAGCGCCAACGAACTGGTGGGCAACCTCCGGTCCGCCGCGCCGGCCGGCGTGATCGACGCGGTGTTCAACGCGCTGCCCGGGTTCGCCTTCGCGCTCCTGCTCGGCTGGGGCTGGGTGGCGGCGGTGGTGCTCGCGGGCGTCACGTGGGTGTCGTCGTCCGGCGTGATCGCCAAGGTGCTCGGTGACCTGGGCCGGGTCGGTAACCGGGAGACCCCGGTGATCCTGTCCGTCCTGGTGATCGAGGACCTGGCGATGGCCCTCTATCTGCCGCTGGTCACCGCGCTGCTCGCCGGGGTCGGCCTGATGAAGGGCGGCATCGCGCTCGCCATCGCGGTGTTCACCGTCGTCGTGGTGCTGGCCGTGGCGATCCGGTACGGCCACCTGATCTCCGCCGCGCTCTCCGCCAAGGATCCGGAGGCGCTGCTGCTCGGGGTGCTCGGCCTGACCCTGCTGGTGGCGGGCGTCGCGGCCAAGCTCCAGGTGTCGGCGGCGGTCGGCGCGTTCCTGGTGGGCATCGCGTTGTCCGGGCCGGTGGCGCACCACGCCACCGAGCTGCTCTCCCCGCTGCGTGACCTGTTCGCCGCGGTCTTCTTCGTCTTCTTCGGGCTGGTCACCAACCCGCTGGACATGCCGCCGGTGCTGCTGCCCGCGCTGCTGCTCGCAGTGGTGACCATGGCGACGAAGGTGGCGACCGGCTACCTGGCCGCCCGCCGGGCCGGGATCGCCGAGCCCGGACGCTGGCGGGCCGGCCTGGCGCTTACTCCACGCGGCGAGTTCTCCATCGTCATCGCCGGGCTGGCCGTCGCGGCCGTCTACCCGGTGGAGCCGAAGCTCGCCGCGCTCGCCACCGCGTACGTGTTGATCACGGTGGTGACCGGGCCGCTGCTCGCCCGCCTGCCGGACAGCCCGTGGTTCAAGCAGTGGCTGCGCACCCGCGCCGCCGCCGCTCGTCCGCCCGCGCCGCTGCCCCTGGGCTCCGGCGACTGACCGGGCCGGGCCGGATCAGCCGAGGGCAGATCCGGCCCGGCGTTGTCAAATTGATCCCGGGAAGGTCTACCCCTGCTCTGTCCAACCGCGTTAACGTTTCGGCCCAGCAGCCAGGGTCCGCGGGTGGCCTGCGCCCCCGCCAGCGCAAGCGGAAGGTCGGCCGGTGAGCGTGCAGGAAGAGACGTTCCGCGGCTTCGCCAACCCGGTCGATCCCTCGCCCGCCGAGCTTCGGTCGTGGGCGTATCAGCCGGATTCGGTGCCGCTGACCTCGATGCCGCCGGACTGGGATCTGCTGGTCGCCGGTGACCACCTGGTGCAGACGCTGTTCGATCTGGCGATGGACCAGGGCTGCCCGGCGCGGCGGTTCGCGCTGCACTGCCTCTACATCTACGCCGCCGACGGCATCCGGACGAACTTCCGCGCCCACCCCAAGCGCCGGTTCCGCAAGCTGGTCGAGCAGGCCGAGAAGTCCGGCGACGACCTGATGCGCAACTGGGCGCACAACAGCCGGGTGCTGCTCGCCCGGCCGGATGTCTTCGTCTACCGGGACTGGTGCGAGGGCGGCCTGGTCCGCGAGAACCGCCGCCTCTGACCCCCCGGATCAGCGTCGCCCAGCCACCTCGACCCGACCCGCCTGGTCGATCATGAACTTGGCGGTGTTTGGTGTCCGGTTTGTCTCCGCCAACTTCATGATCGACCGCGAGGGGCGGGACACGAACGGGCCGGGATCCCCCGTGGATCCCGGCCCGCACGTCGGCAGGCCGTCTAGGTCGACCCGCCCTGCTTCTTGCGCCGCTCGTCGTCCCGCGCCCGGTCCACGCCGTGGTCCGTCTGGTCGGCGAAGCGCCCTTCCTTGACCTTGTCGCTGAAGCGTCCCTCGGTGACCCTGTCGAACCGCTCGCGGACGTTCTCGGCCACTTTCTCCAGCCGTTCCTCCGCGCGCTCGGCCACCTTCTTCGCCGGTTCCGTCATGGCTCCCCCCGCCAGCCCGGAGTCCGATTTGAGGCTTTTTTGCCCTGCGGAAAGCCTAGTCGACCCTGCTCTGCCGTACCCCGGCTTTTCCCGAGCCGGGCGGCGGACCGCCCGGGGAACGACGAAGGCCGGCGCAGCCCCGGGGGAGCGGGGCGCACCGGCCTTCCGGTACGAGGTCAGCGGTCGGGAGCGCGGCGCGGACGCCAGACGACGAGCGCGGTGGACGTCCGGTTGGTGGGCACGAGGTCGCCGCGGGGGAAGCCGCCGAGTGACTCCAGCTCGGCGATCCGCCGGTACGCGGCGTCCAGTTCCGCCTCCAGCCGGGCCACCCGCTGCTGCGCCTCTTCGAGCAGCCGCTCCAGCCCGATGATCCGCTTGACCCCGGCCAGGTTGATCCCGTCGTCCTGGCTGAGCCGCTGCACCTCGCGGAGCAGCACCACGTCCCGGACGCTGTACCGGCGACCGCCGCCGGACGCCCGGCCGGCCTGCACCAGGCCCAGCCGGTCGTACTGGCGCAGCGTCTGGGGGTGCATCCCCGCCATCCGCGCGGCCACCGAGATCATCAAGACCTTGGCCTCGTAGGCCGGGTCACCCGAGCCGACGTACTCCTCCGACATGCCCGCTCACCTCCGGTGCCGCCGTCAACTGAATCGACGTACCCGCGCTTCGAGATGTTCCCGCGCGGCGGGCGGAGTCTGCGCCGCGAAGGTCTCCAGCGCCGCCCGCGCCTCGTCCGAGACCTTCGCCGGGACCACCACGTCAAGCGTGACCAGCAGGTCACCGGCGCGGCCGTCCTTGCGTACGACGCCCTTGCCGCGGGCGCGCAGCACCCGCCCGCTGGGCGTACCCGGTGGCACCCGCAGGGTCACCGTCCCGTCCAGGGTCGGCACGCGCAGGTCCGTGCCGAGAACCGCCTCGGCGTACGTGATCGGGACGGTCAGGGTCAGGTCGTCCCCGGTGCGCCCGAACAGCTCGTCCGGGCGGACCTTCACCTGCACGAACAGGTCGCCTGCCGGACCGCCCCGCTCGCCGGGCTCGCCCCGGCCGGCCAGGCGGATCCGCTGCCCGTCGGCCACCCCGGCGGGGAAGCGCACGTTCAGCGTGCGGGTCTTGGTGACACCGCCGGTGCCGTGGCACTCCGGGCACTTCTCCTCGACGATCGTGCCGACGCCCTGGCAGTTGCGGCACGGCTCGGAGAAGCTGAACGACCCCTGGTTGCGGGTGGTCACCCCGGCGCCGTGGCAGACCGGGCAGGCCACCGGCTGGGTGCCGGGCTTCGCGCCGTTGCCGTGGCAGGTGTCGCAGACGCCGGGTGCGCGCAGCGTCAGCGGCAGCGTGACGCCGCGTACCGCGTCGTCGAAGTCGAGCGCCACCTCGGTCTCGACGTCCCGGCCGCGGGCCGGGCCGCGCGGACGCGCCGGGCCTCCGCCGCCCCCGCCACCGGAGAAGATCGAGCTGAACAGGTCGGTGAAGCCGCCGCCGCTGAACCGGTTGTCGCCACCGCCGGCGCCACCGCCGAACAGGTCGGAGACGTCGAACGGCATGCCGCCCGGCTGGCCCGCGCCGCGGGCGCTGCGCCGGAAGGCGCCGGAGCCGAACAGCGAGCGCATCTCGTCGTACTCGCGGCGCTTCTTCTCGTCGCCGAGCACCGCGTACGCCTCGGAGACGGTCTTGAACCGCTCCTCGGCACCGGTGTCGCCGGGGTTGTGGTCCGGGTGCGACTCCCGGGCCAACTTGCGGTACGCCTTCTTGATCTCGTCCGAGGAGGCGGACTTGTCCACGCCCAACGCGGCGTAGTAGTCCTTCTCGATCCAGTCCTTGGAACTCACCGGTCCACCCCCTTCCACGGGTCGAACCCCGGTCGCCCCGCCCGCCCGGTGCGGGCGGGCGGGACGTCACGGGTCGGCACTACTCCGGGTCCGCGACCGCGACCATGGCGGGCCGCAGCAGCCGCTCGCCGAGCTGGTAACCACGGCGCATGACCTGTACGCAGGTCGGCTCCGTCACGTCGGCGGAGGTCTGGTGCGCCACCGCCTCGTGCCGGGTCGGGTCGAACGGGTCACCCTGCTCACCGAACGCGGTCAGGCCGAACTTCGCGAGCGCGCCGGTGAGCTGCTCGGCCACGCTGCCGAACGGGCCCACCAGGTCGCCGTGCTCGCGGGCCCGGTCCAGGTCGTCGAGGATCGGCAGCAGCGCGGTGAGCACCGCCCCGGTGGCCTGCTCCTGGACCAGGTTGCGGTCCCGGTCGACCCGCTTGCGGTAGTTGGCGTACTCCGCAGTCACCCGCTGGAGGTCCCGGGTGAGCTCCTCCAGGTCGGTGCGGAGCGACTCCAGCTCGGCGCCGAGCGGCGTGTCCGTGCCGGGCCCGCCGTTCGGCTCGGCGGGCGAGTCGACCACGGTCGGACCGCTGACCTCGGCCTCGCCGCCGATCTCGTCGACCACGACCTCGGCCTCCTCGACCAGCCCTTCGGCGGGCGCGTCGGCGGCCGCGTCGGCCGCCGAGGCGTCGTTCGCCGGCTGCTCGGTCACCTTGCCGAGCTTGCGCTTGTCGCGGATGACGACCCGGGGTTCGTCGCCGGTGTCCTTGCCGGCGCCCGGCGCCGACCCGGTGGCACCCGGGTCGGCCGCTCGTGGCTTGTCCGTCATGCGGTTACCTCATCCCTCTGCGGTGCGAATCGTGTCCGGGACCGGATGTCACTTCTTGTCCTCGTCCACGATCTCCGCGTCGACCACGTCGTCGTCGCCACCGGCCTTCGGGCCACCGGCCGCACCCGCGCCGGCACCCGGCCCGGCCGCACCCGGTGCGGTCTGCTCGCCCTCCTGCTGCTGGGCGTAGAGCAGCGAGCCCGCCTGCTGGGAGACCTGCGCCAGCTTCTCGTGCGCGGACTTGATCTTCTCGATGTCCTGCCCGCCGAGGGCGCTGCGCAGCTCGCCGAGCGCCTCGTTGAGCTGGTCGCGGTTCTCGCCGGGCAGCTTGTCGCCGCTCTCGGCGAGGAACTTCTCGGTCTGCCACTGGAGCGCCTCGGCGACGTTGCGGGTCTCGGCCTCCTCGCGGCGGCGCTTGTCCTCGTCGGCGTGCTCCTCGGCGTCCCGGCGCATCCGCTCGATGTCGTCCTTCGGCAGCGAGGAGCCGCCGGTGATCGTCATCTTCTGCTCCTTGCCGGTGCCCAGGTCCTTGGCGTGCACGTTCACGATGCCGTTGGCGTCGATGTCGAACGTGACCTCGATCTGGGGCACGCCGCGCGGGGCCGGCGGGAGACCGGTCAGCTCGAAGGTGCCGAGCTTCTTGTTGTAGGCGGCGATGTCCCGCTCGCCCTGGAACACCTGGATCAGCACCGACGGCTGGTTGTCGTCGGCGGTGGTGAACACCTCGGAGCGCTTGGTCGGGATGGTGGTGTTGCGCTCGATCAGCTTGGTGAAGATGCCGCCCTTGGTCTCGATGCCCAGGCTCAGCGGGGTCACGTCGAGCAGCAGGACGTCCTTGACCTCGCCCTTGAGCACGCCCGCCTGGAGGGCGGCGCCGACGGCGACGACCTCGTCCGGGTTGACGCCCTTGTTCGGGTCGCGGCCGGTGAGCTGCTTGACCAGGTCGGTCACGGCCGGCATCCGGGTCGAGCCGCCGACCAGGATGACGTGGTCGACGTCGGAGATCTTGATGCCGGCGTCCTTGACGGCCTGCTCGAACGGGCCCTTGCAGCGGTCCAGCAGGTCCTGCGTCATGCGCTGGAACTCGGCGCGGCTGAGCGTCACGTCCAGGTGCAGCGGGCCGGCCGAACCGGCGGTGATGTACGGCAGGTTGATGTTGCTGGTGGTGGCGGCGGACAGCTCGATCTTGGCCTTCTCGGCGGCCTCCTTGAGCCGCTGCATGGCCATCTTGTCCTGCGAGAGGTCGATGCCGTGCTCACCGCGGAACGTCTTCACCAGGTGGTCGATGATCCGCTGGTCCCAGTCGTCACCACCGAGCTGGTTGTCACCGCTGGTGGACTTGACCTCCACCACGCCCTCGGCCAGCTCCAGCAGCGACACGTCGAAGGTGCCGCCACCGAGGTCGAAGACCAGGACGGTCTGCTCCTTGGAGCCCTTGTCCAGGCCGTACGCCAGGGCCGCCGCGGTCGGCTCGTTCACGATCCGCAGCACGTTGAAGCCGGCGATCTCACCGGCCTCCTTGGTGGCCTGGCGCTGCCCGTCGTTGAAGTAGGCCGGGACGGTGATCACCGCGTCGGTGATCTGCTCGCCCAG
Organism: Micromonospora sp. SYSU B005; assembly: GCF_055362685.1. Lineage (NCBI taxonomy): Bacteria > Bacillati > Actinomycetota > Actinomycetes > Micromonosporales > Micromonosporaceae > Micromonospora > Micromonospora sp. SYSU B005. The sequence continues at coordinate 364,008 of NZ_JAXCFU010000005.1, forward strand.
GTACGCCTCGGCGTCCCGCTTGAGCTTCATCAGCGTGCGCGCCGAGATCTCCTGCGGGGTGTACTTCTTGCCGTCGATGTCGACGGTCCAGTTGGTGCCGATCTCACGCTTGACCGACCGGATGGTCCGGTCGGGGTTGGTCACCGCCTGGCGCTTGGCGACCTCACCGACGAGCACCTCGCCGTTGCGGGCGAACGCGACGATCGAGGGAGTCGTACGCGAGCCCTCGGCGTTGGCGATGACGGTGGGCTCACCGCCCTCGAGAACGCTGACGCAGGAGTTCGTCGTGCCGAGGTCGATGCCGACCGCACGTGCCATGTTCGCTTCCTCGCTTCGTAACGGGTGAGCAGGTCAGACGGCCTGCCCGGCGGGTCGCCGGGAAGCGACCGCACCACAAGTTGAGTGAACTTGACTCAATAGTGCCACGCGATCGCCAATCCGCAAGTCGGGGTTGAGCCGACCCGGCGCAACCCGACCGTTACTACTGTCCGGTTGTCTTACCTTGCGTCGGTCGGGCACGCTTTAGCGGTGACGACGCATGGCGATTCCGCCACCCGTGCCGGCGCGCCCGCCGTCGCAGCCCGCACCGGGCCCACCACGGGCGACGATCAGCCTGCTCACGCCGCCGACGGCCTGCCCGCCGCGCTCACCGGCCTGCGCGCGGCGATCGACGCGGCCCGCTTCCCGCTCACCCTTCCCTCGGCCGAGCCGGCCCGGCACGCCGCCACCAGCCTCACCGACCAGCTCGACGACTACCTGCTGCCCCGGCTGGCCCGGCTCGACGCCCCGCTCCTGGTGGTCGTCGGCGGCTCCACCGGCGCCGGCAAGTCGACGCTCGTCAACAGCCTGGTCCAGGCTCGGGTCAGCGCGGCGGGCGTGCTCCGCCCCACCACCCGCTCCCCGGTGCTGGTGTGCAGCCCGACCGACGCGGCCTGGTTCCGGCAGGGCGAGCTGCTGCCCGGCCTGACCCGGACCACCGAGCCCAGCGAGCAGCCGGGCACCCTGCACCTGGTCACCGCGCCGGCGCTGCCGCCCGGCCTGGCCTTCCTCGACGCGCCCGACATCGACTCGGTGGTCGACGCCAACCGGGCGCTCGCCGGTCAGCTGCTCGCCGCCGCCGACCTCTGGCTGTTCGTCACCACCGCCGCCCGGTACGCCGACGCCGTCCCCTGGGAACTGCTGCGCAGCGCCCGGGCCCGGGGCACCGCAGTGGCGATGGTGCTGGACCGGGTCCCCCCGGAGGCAGCCGACGAGGTCGCCGCCCACCTGTCCGAGATGCTCGCCGAGCAGGAGCTGGGCGCCTCCCCGCTGTTCGTGCTGCCGGAGACCTGGGTGGACGGGCAGGGCCTGCTGCCGGACCGGATCACCGCGCCGCTGAGCGACTGGTTCGCCCGGCTCGCCGCCGACGCCGAGGCCCGCGCCGCGGTGGTCCGGCAGACGCTCGACGGTGCGCTGGCCGCGCTGCACCCGGTGGTGGAGGCGCTGGCCGAGGCCGCCGACGAGCAGGTGAGCGCCGCCGACGCGCTGGACGAGCGGGTCCAGGCCGCGTACCGGAGCGCGGAGCGCAGCGTCGACCAGGGGCTCAGGGACGGCCGGCTGCTGCGCGGTGAGGTGCTTGCCCGCTGGCAGGAGTTCATCGGCACCGGCGACTTCTTCCGCGGGCTGGAGGCCCGCATCGGGCGGCTGCGCGACCGGGTGGTCGCGGCGGTCACCGGGCGGCCCGCGCCGGCCGCGGAACTGCGTACCGCGATCGAGTCCCAGCTCGTCACGCTGCTGCGCGGGGTGGCGGCCGAGGCGGCGGAGAACGCGTACACCGGTTGGAAGGCGCACCCGGCGGGTGCGGCGCTGCTGGAGCCGGACCTGGCCCATCCCTCGGCCGACCTGCCGGAGCGGGCCGAGCAGCTGGTCCGCGACTGGCAGCGCGGCGTGCTGGAGCTGGTCCGGGTCGAGGGCGGCGACCGGCGGTTCGTGGCCCGCACGGCCGCGTACGCGGTGAACGCCACCGGTCTCGCCGTCATGATCGGCGTGTTCGCCTCCACCGCGTTCATCCCGACCGGCCTGGAGGTGGCCGCGGGCACCGGTACGGCGGTGGCCGGGCAGACGGTGCTCCAGGCGATCTTCGGCGACCAGGCGGTCCGCAACCTGGCCCGCAAGGCCCGCGTCGACCTGCTCGACCGGGTCGGCAAGCTGCTGGCCGAGGAGGCCGAGCGCTACCTGAGCCGCACCGAGGCCGAGCGCCCCGCCGCCAACGCCGGCGCGGCGCTGCGCTGGGCCGCCGTCGAGGTCGAGCGGGCCCGGCACCGCAGCGGCCTGTTCCCGCCGGCCCCCGAGCAGGAAGTTCGCCCGTGAGCGCGAGGAGTGAGCCGGTCCTGCGAGCCCCGCAGTCGCGAGCAAGGAAGGCACCGTGAGCGCGAGGAGTGAGCCGGGTCTGCGAGCCCCGCAGTCGCGAGCAAGGAAGGCACCGTGAGCGCGAGGAGTGAGCCGGGTCTGCGAGCCCCGCAGTCGCGAGCAAGGAAGGCACCGTGAGCAACATCGTGGGACGGATGCGCGAGGCGATGCGGGGCGAGCAGCGGGTCGACCCGGACACCCTGATCGAACGGCTCACCGCGATCCAGCGGTTCCTCGGCGCGGTGGACGGCCACGTGCCCGACGCCCAGCTCGTCGCCGCGCACACGGTGGTCGAGCGCGCCGGTGACCGGCTCGCGCTCTCCGGCCGCCACACGGTGGTCGCGCTCGCCGGTGCGACCGGCAGCGGCAAGTCGAGCCTGTTCAACTCGCTGGCCCGGCTGGACCTCTCGCCGGTGGGCGTACGCCGGCCCACGACGGGTGTCGCGCACGCCTGCGTGTGGGGCCCGCTCGACGGCGCGGTCCGCCTGCTCGACTGGATCGGCGTGCTGCCCCGGCACCGGTTCGTCCGGGAGAGCCCGCTGGACGCCGACGACGAGTCCGGGCTGCACGGCCTCGTCCTGCTCGACCTGCCCGACTTCGACTCGGTGCAGCACGGCCACCGGCTGGAGGTGGACCGCCTGCTCGGCCTGGTCGACCTGGTGGTCTGGGTGGTCGACCCGCAGAAGTACGCCGACCGCGTGATCCACACCAGCTACCTGCGCGAGTTCCACAGGCACAAGGACGTCACGGTCGTGGTGCTCAACCAGGCCGACCGGCTGCACCCCACCGAGCTGCCGAAGGTCCTCGACGACCTGCGCCGGCTGCTCGACGCCGACGGGCTGGGCGGGGTACCGCTGCTGCCGACCGTCGCGGTGGACCCGAACGGGCTGGAGGGGCTGCGGACCGAGCTGGAGCGTACGGTCGCCGAACGGCAGGCCGCGCTGCGCCGGCTCTCCGGCGACGTGGACGGCGTGGTGGCCGATCTCGAACCGCTCGTGGGGCCGGAACCGCCGCGCACCCGGCCCGGTGACGCCTCGGCTCAGGAGCTGACCCGGGCACTCGCCGGGGCGGCCGGGGTGCCGACCGTGGCGGCGGCGGTCGAGGGCGCGTACCGGCACCGGGCGGTCGGCAACACCGGCTGGCCGCTGCTGCGGAGCTGGCGCAAGCTGCGGCCGGACCCGCTGCGCCGGCTGCACCTGTCCGGGCGGGACCCGGACGCGCCGGCGGAGAGCCTGGTCGCTGCCACCTCCGTACCCGATCCGACAGCCGCGCAGCGCTCCGCCGTCACGCTGGCGATCCGCGCGGTGGCCGAGCGGTCCGCGAGCGGCCTGCCGGCGCCGTGGCCCGCCGCGGTGACCGCCGCGGCCCGGGCCCGGCAGGCCGACCTGCCGGGCGCGCTCGACCACGCGGTCGCCGCGACCGACCTGGGCATGGACCGGCGGCCCGCCTGGTGGCGGGTGGTCGGCGCGCTCCAGTGGGTGGTCACCCTCGCCGCGCTGGCCGGCCTGGTCTGGCTGCTCGTCGGGTACGCGGTGCGCCTGCTCGGTCTGCCGCCGCTGGAGCATCCGACGCTCGGCGTGGTGCCCTGGCCCACGGTCCTGCTGCTCGGCGGCCTGCTGGCCGGGCTGCTGATCGCGGCGCTGACCCGGCCGGTCATCGGGTGGGCGGCCCGGCGGGCCCGGGCGCGGGCGGAGCAACGCCTGCTCACGTCGGTGGGCAGCGTTTCCGAGAAGTACGTGCTGGACCCGGTCTGGGCGGTGCTGGCGCGCTACGGCACGGCCCGGGACGCGCTGCGCGAGGCGGGACGGCACTGAACCCGGCGTGCTGACCGGTGTGGGGGCGGCCGGTGCGGCGTAGGGTCGATGCATGGCCACGCCACAGACCCCCTACGACGCGGTGCTGCACGCCGCGCGCGACGTGACGAGGCTCGACTCGGCCCTGGACGCGGAGATGCTCGGCGCCGCGTTGCTGGGCAGCGTCTACGCCGCCGCGGAGCACGACCGGGAGCAGGCCGTCCGCGAGTTCGTCAGCGGCTTCCTCGCCGCCACGTCCCGGCGCCGCAGCGCCGCCGCGACCACACTGCGGGCCGTCTTCGCCGCGCTGGTGCCCGACGCCGAGGGCGCCGCCCGGGTCCGGCCCGGGGCGTACGCCCCGTCGTGGGCCGGCCAGCTCGGCCGGGTGCGCGTCACCGGCGCCTGGGCGTACGGCGACGTGTACGGCGACCAGACCTCCTACCTCGCCACGTTCGCGTACGACGACGAGGAGGAGGGCGGCCCGGAGCACGCCCTGGTAGCCCTCGTCGACCACAACATCGGCATCACCAAGGACGTCTTCGTCGGCGGCCCGGCCGGACGGATCGTCGAGCAGGCCCGGGAGATCTGCACCGAGGACGAGTTCACCTGGTTCCGCACCGAGGACCCGGCCCGGATGCACGCCGAGGTGAGCCGCCACCTGGCGGTCACCGACGACCTCACCGAGCTGCCCGCACAGGGCTCGCTGGCCACCGACCGGGCGCTCGTGGGCGCCCGGCTGGCCGCACTCCCGGGGCCGACGCCGCCGGCCGGTCCGGCCGTGATGCCGGCGCCCACCGACGAGGAGCGCACCCGCCTGGTGCGTGCCTTCCTCGACTCACCCGAGGCGACCCGGTTCGGGCTGCCCGAGGTGGCCGACGGCGAGCTGGCCTCGCTGCACTTCTGCCTCGGCCTGCTGCTCGACCACGCGGCCAGCTTCCCGGATGCCGACCCGATGCGGTGGAGCCCGATGGTGGCCGAGCTGTTCCTGCTCGACTGGGTGCACCGCCGGGCCGTGCTGGACATGGACGACGCGGCGATGCTGCCCCGGGTGCTGCGCGCCTGGGCGGCGTACGCGGCCCGGCAGCGCGGGCTGTCGCAGTCGGCGGCCGCCCGGACGGACGAGGCGATCACCGAGATGGTCCCGGAGTTCGCGCGGCTCTACAGCACCGGTGAGCGGCGCAGCCCGGCCACCGCGGCGGTGGCGCAGCTCATGGCGGACGGGGTGGACCCGGACGACCCGGAGGCGCTGAACGCCTGGATCGAGGCGAACCGCCACCGCCTCACCGACGACCCGGCCTAGGCATTCCCGTTCGCATGATCGGCACCACGTCGGCGAGGTGGCCGTATCAAGCCGCTCGTGACCACACCACCACGCCGTACTGGTGTCGATCATGCGGGGTGACCGACCCGATGGCCTCGGCCCTGCCCTCGTTGATCCACACCACCTCGGCGAAGTGGCTGCATCGGGCCGGGCGGGACCACACCACTACGCCGGAGTGGTGTCGATCATGAGGTGTGGGACACCGACGGGCCGGACGGAACAGAGGTGGCGGACGGCCCGGCAGGACCCGACGGATCAGCAGGACCCGACGGATCAGCAGGACTCGACGGATCGGCGGGACTCGACGGGTCGGCGGGGCCGGACGGATCCGATGGGCTGGACGGCTCGGACGAACCTGCCGAGGGCGTCGGCTCGGCGGTCGTGACCGACGGCTCGGGGCTCGGGCTCGGCTCGGGCGTCGGCGTGGCCGGGTCCGACGGCGAGTGCGACGGCGACGGTGAGGGCACCGGCGACGGGCGCGGCGGGCGGACCGGGGTGGGCCGGACCGGCGCGGCCGGCGGCGGGGGCGCGGCGACCGGGCGGGACCGGTGCCGGGAGCCGAGGTCGCTGTCGTCGGGCAGGGCCGGCGCCGCCGGGAGCACCGGTCGCGCCGGGGGCACCGAGGTCACGTCGACGGCGGGCGTGGCCGTGGACGGCGCCGGGGCCTGGGTGCCCTGGGGCATCGGGATGACCACCGGGCCGACCGAGGGGGTCGGCAGGAACGGGGTGCTGGTGTCGGGCAGGGCACTGTTGCCGACGGTGGCGGATCCGGTGCTGATCGCGGCGAGGATCGGCATCGACGCGGTGCCGGCGAGCAACGCCACGGTGAGCAGGTAGCCGCGGCTGGGACCGCCGGTCCCGGTGGCGCGGTGGGCGCCCACGACCCGGCGGTACGGGGAGGCGGGCAGTGCCCGGTGCCGGCCGAGGAAGGGCGTACCTGGTGGACCCTCTGGTTCGGACACCGGCACACTCCTCACGCACGGATGGACGAAGAGCACGCGCGGATATTCGGACAAATGCCGCGCAACAGCTCACCGCAAGCTTGACCCAGTGACGCTCAGTTCACCAGCCGCAACCGCGTGTCGACACACATTTTGTGCGTCGGCCGTACCCACCACTGCGGACAAAAGCGCTTATCCGTCGTGAACCCGATCGAACCTCACCGGCGAGGGAGGCCATACTGTGGGCCCGCTCACCTCCTCTGCAATCATTCAGACACGACGGCAACGCAGCCGCCACCTCCGCGTACCCCGCGGCTGGTGCGGAACGGCGCCGGCGCTCCCGGGCCTGGGTCTGTCCCCGACCGACTCCGGCTCACGCCGCGCGGCAACCCCTACCGGGGTCAGGCGCGGTCGCCAGGGACCGACCCGGCACCAGCCGGGCGGGCGCACGAGGTGCTCGGCTCGGGTAATCCCCGGCGCCGGCGCAGACAGACAGGGAGAGACGGATGGCAAAGGGCGACCCCGGGGCCGCCACCCGCAGCAAGCGGGCCGCACCCCGAACCAGACGCGCCGCCGCGACCGGTGAACCGGAACTCGTACAACTGCTGACCCCCGAGGGTGAGCGGATCGAGAGCGCGCTCGGCCCGGACGGGACCGAGTACCGCGTCGACTTCACCGACGAGGAGTACCGCGGGCTGTACCGCGACCTCGTGCTGGTCCGCAAGCTGGACGCCGAGGCCACCGCTCTGCAGCGCCAGGGCGAGCTGGGACTGTGGGCAAGTCTGCTGGGCCAGGAGGCCGCGCAGGTCGGCTCCGGCCGGGCGCTGCGTACGCAGGACATGGCCTTCCCGACCTACCGCGAGCACGGCGTGCTCTACTGCCGCGGCATCGACCCGATCATGCCGCTGGGCCTGTTCCGCGGCGTCGACCAGGGCGGCTGGGACCCGAACGAGTTCAAGTTCAACATGTACACGATCGTGATCGGGGCGCAGACCCTGCACGCGACCGGGTACGCCATGGGTGTCGCCATGGACGGCAAGACCGGCGGCGAGGACGGCGAGGCGGTCATCGCCTACTTCGGCGACGGCGCCACCAGCCAGGGCGACGTCAACGAGTCGTTCGTCTGGGCCAGCGTCTTCAACGCCCCGCTGGTGTTCTTCTGCCAGAACAACCAGTACGCCATCTCCGAGCCGCTGGAGCGGCAGACCCGCGTGCCGCTGTACCGGCGGGCCGGCGGGTTCGGCTTCCCGGGTGTCCGGGTGGACGGCAACGACGTGCTCGCGTCGTACGCGGTGACCCGGCACGCGCTGGACAACGCGCGCAACGGCCAGGGCCCGAGCCTGATCGAGGCGTACACCTACCGGATGGGCGCGCACACCACCTCCGACGACCCGACCCGCTACCGCATCGCCAGCGAGGTCGAGGCGTGGCAGGCGAAGGACCCGATCGCCCGGATGAAGGCGTTCCTGACCAAGCAGAAGATCGCCGACGAGTCGTTCTTCACCGCTGTCGACGAGCAGGCCCGCACCGAGTCGGTGCACCTGCGCGAGCGCGTGCTCGCCATGCCCGACCCGCAGCCGGTGACCATGTTCGACCACGTCTACCCCAACGGCTCTCCCGAACTGGACGAGCAGCGGGCCCGGTTCACGCAGTACATGGAGTCCTTCGAGGGGAGCGCGCACTGATGGCCACGGAGACGCTCACCCTCGGCAAGGCACTGAACACCGGCCTGCGGCGGGCCCTGGAGAACGACCCCAAGGTCGTCATCATGGGCGAGGACGTCGGCAAGCTCGGCGGCGTGTTCCGGATCACCGACGGTCTCCAGAAGGACTTCGGCGACCAGCGCGTGATCGACACCCCGCTGGCCGAGTCCGGCATCATCGGCACCGCCGTCGGCCTGGCCATCCGCGGCTTCCGGCCGGTCTGCGAGATCCAGTTCGACGGCTTCGTCTACCCCGCGTACGACCAGATCGTGTCGCAGGTGGCGAAGATGCACTACCGCTCGCAGGGCAAGGTGCGGATCCCGATGGTCATCCGCATCCCGTTCGGCGGCGGCATCGGGGCGGTCGAGCACCACTCCGAGTCGCCCGAGGCGTACTTCGCACACACCGCCGGTCTCAAGGTGGTGAGCTGCGCGAACCCGCAGGACGCGTACGTGATGATCCAGCAGGCCATCGCCTCGGACGACCCGATCGTGTTCCTGGAGCCGAAGCGGCGCTACTGGGAGAAGGGTCCGGTGGACCTGGACGCGCCGATCGCCGACGCGTACCCGCTGCACTCGGCCCGGGTCGCGCGGCCCGGCGCCGACGCGACGGTGCTGGCGTACGGCCCGATGGTCCGCACCGCGCTCGACGCGGCCACCGCCGCCGCCGAGGACGGTCGCGAGCTGGAGGTCATCGACCTGCGCACGATCTCGCCGCTGGACCTGACCGCCGCGTACGAGTCGGTGCGGCGCACCGGCCGCTGCGTGGTCGTGCACGAGGCCCCGGGCAACCTGGGTCTCGGGTCGGAGATCGCGGCCCGGATCACCGAGGAGTGCTTCTACTCCCTGGAGTCCCCGGTGCTGCGGGTGACCGGCTTCGACACCCCCTACCCGGCCGCCCGGGTGGAGGAGGAGTACCTGCCCGACCTGGACCGGGTGCTCGACGCCGTCGACCGCACGTTCGGCTGGTGAGCGGCATGTCCCGGATCAAGGAGTTCAACCTTCCCGACCTGGGCGAGGGCCTGACCGAGGGCGAGATCCTCGCCTGGCTGGTCAAGGTCGGCGACGACATCGAGCTGAACCAGCCGATCGTCGAGGTGGAGACCGCCAAGGCGGCGGTCGAGATCCCGGCGAAGTGGGCCGGCCGGGTGCAGGCGATCTTCCACCCGGAGGGGTCGACGGTCGAGGTCGGCGTGCCGATCATCGCGATCGACACCGACCCGAACGCCGGGCCGATCGAGGAGTCGACGACCGCGACCCCCGCGTCGGACCTGCCCGCACCGTCTGCGGCGTCGCTCGCCGCGGTCCAGGTCGCGCCCGCCGAGGGCATGGTCGAGCCGGGCCTGATCGGTGGTGTGGCCCCGGGTGGGCGTACCGCCGTGCTGGTCGGCTACGGCCCGCGAAACGCCCCAGCCAAGCGCCGCCCCCGCAAGGGGGGCGACGCGCCGGCCGCGGCACCGGCTCAGGCCGCCGCCCCGGTGGCACCCGCGCCTGTCGTCCCCGCGCCGGTCGCGCCCGCGCCGCCCGCTCCGGCGGTCAACGGCAACGGCCGGGTCTCCGGTCCGGTGCTCGCCAAGCCGCCGGTCCGCAAGCTGGCGAAGGATCTCGGCATCGACCTGGCCACGCTCACCGGCTCGGGTCCGCTCGGCTCGATCACCCGCGAGGACGTACAGCGGGCGGCGAGCGCGACTCCGGCGGCGGCCGAGCCGCTGACGGTCGCGGCACCGGCCGCGTCGGCCGCGAGCTTCGGCGCGGACCGCGAGCAGCGCATCCCGGTCAAGGGGGTACGCAAGCTCACCGCGGAGAACATGGCCCGCTCGGCGTTCACCGCCCCGCACGTGACGGAGTTCCTGACCGTAGACGTGACCCGGGCGATGAAGGCGCTGGACCGGCTGCGCGACCGGCGCGAGTGGCGGGACGTACGCGTCTCGCCGCTGCTGCTGGTCGCCAAGGCGGTGCTCCTGGCGGTCAAGCGGCACCCGATGGTCAACTCGACCTGGGCCGGCGACGAGATCGTGGTGAAGGAGTACGTCAACCTCGGCATCGCGGCGGCCACCGAGCGCGGCCTGATCGTGCCGAACATCAAGGACGCCGGGCGGCTCTCGCTGCGCGAGCTGGCGGACGCGATGACGGAACTCGTGCAGACCGCAAAGTCGGGCAAGACGTCCCCGGCGGACATGTCCGGCGGCACGCTCACCATCACCAACGTCGGCGTCTTCGGCGTCGACACCGGTACGCCGATCCTGCCCCCGGGTGAGTCGGCGATCCTCGCCTTCGGCGCGGTACGGGAGCAGCCCTGGGTGCACAAGGGCAAGGTGAAGCCGCGCCTGGTGACCACGCTGGGCCTGTCCTTCGACCACCGGATCATCGACGGTGAGCTGGGCTCGAAGTTCCTCCGCGACATCGGGGACTTCCTGGCCGACCCGGAGGCGGCGCTGCTCGCCTGGACCTGACGAACTACCGCTCCGGTTACGGCCGGTGTGCCGAGGGTGAACGCCCGGCACACCGGCCGTAACCGTTTTGGGAACGGAATCATAGGACCGAGGGGTGGGTGGACCTACGATCCGTAGGTACGTGGTTCAGCTCACCTAATAATCGATGGCGATGACGGGCCCGGTGCGCTTAAATAGAGACATCAAGGGGCTGACAACCGAATAGCCAGGAGGAGAGACCCAAGATGAGCATGATCGAGCGAATCCGCACCCGCCGCGACGCCAACCGCCGCGCCCGCGCCATCGAGCACGCGCTGCGTTCCGCCAACTCGCCCGCGGTCCGCGAGGAGCTTCTCGCCATCGCCCAGCGTCACATGAGCTGACGCCACAGACCTTTCTCACCTCCTCCAGTCCGAAGACCCGCCCGACTCCGGGCGGGTCTTCGGCGTACCGGTATCGGTCGGCACCGGGATTCCACCTCGCTTCACCGCCCGGTACGGTTGGCACGGTCGCCAACCGGCTGACTCCGGACGGATACGAGACAGCGAAACCCATCGACGTCGTCCGGTGACTTTCGGTGACCGCTGATGCTCCCCCGAGCGGCCTCGGGCGACCACCGGATACGGTGCGGGGAGCCCGCACGGCCGGTACCCGCCGGCGACGCCGGTAGTCGTGCCGACGGTTTTCCCGACCGGCATCGGCGGCCGACCTGTGATGGAGGAGGCGCACCCATGACGTCCGAGGCTCCGCACCGCCCCGGCCAGGAGCCGGGCGAGGTGTCGCCGGGCACCGGCGGACCGGTGCCGTACGGCGATCAGCCGGCGCAGCAGGACAACGGGTACAACGGCGCACCCGACCTCGGCTGGGCACCGCCCCCGCCGGCCGGTCGGCCCGCGCAGCCGGCCCCGGCCTGGGCCGCGAACGACGACCAGCCACCCGCATGGGCTCCGCCCGCCGGGCAGCCGGTGACCGGGCGGGCGACCGCCCAGGTCCCGCAGCCCGCCTGGGGCGGCAACGACCAGGGCAACCCCGCCTGGTCCGGTTCCGGTGGCCCCGCCTGGGGCAACCAGGAGCAGCCCGGCCCTGATCGCGGCGCCGAGCAGGCGCCGCCCGCCTGGTCCGCCACGCCGCCAGGCAGCCCGGCCGAGCCGTCGCAGGCCCCCTGGGCCGCCGCCGAGCAGAACCGCCAGGGGTGGAACGCAGGCGAGCAGCAGCAGGGCTGGCCGCCGTCCGGTGACCCGGCCGCCCGCGACACCGGTTACGTGCCCGCACCGGCCACCGTGCCGAACGAGACCTGGGTCACGCCCGCCCCCGCGGACGACCCGCACCGCTCCGGCGGCTTCGCGCCCACCGGCGGGCAGCACGAGGACGCCTCCGGTCGCGCCGGTGGCTGGGCCGCCGCGCAGCAGCAGCAGGACGACCCGAACCGCTCGGGCGGCTGGACCCCGCGCGACGAGCAGCCCGCCGCGTCCGACGACCCGAACCGCTCGGGCGGCTGGACCCCGCGGGAGAGCCAGCCGGCCTGGGCGCCGGGTCAGCAGACCGGCGCCACCTGGCCGCCGGCCGACCCGCCCGCCCGGGCCGCCGCAGCCGTCTCGGTGCCCGGCGCCACCCGGCCGGACAACGCCTGGTCCACTCCGGAGCAGTCCGATCAGGACAACCGCTCGGCCGAGGACAGCGGCGGCTGGCGCGCGACCGGCGGGCCGCAGCACGACGAGGGACAGCGTTCCGGCGGCTGGCCCGCCCCGCAGGCCGAGAACCGGTCCGGCGGCTGGGACGAGCCGGCCCGCACCGAGGACCCGGACCGCTCGGGCGGCTGGGCCGCCGGGCGCGCCGCGAACCCGGCCGAGGCGGCACAGCCGGGCGGCTGGGAGCCGAACCAGGGCCGGCAGTCCGGCGGCTGGGGCGACGGCGCCGCCGTACCGCAGCAGCGCGAACCCGCGCGGCCGTCGGACGAGCAGGCGCAGCCCGCCTGGGGTGCCGCCGCGCCGGTCGAGGCCCGCGCGAGCGTGTCCGCGCCGTCGTCAGACGCGCCCGCCGGCTGGGGCGGCAACCAGGACGAGCGTCCGGCCGCACCGTCGCCCGAGCCGTGGCCGCAGGCCGAGGCGTGGGGCCGGTCCGAGGACTCCGCCCCGGCCTACCAGCCCGCGCCCGCGCCGGGCATCTCCCCCGGCAACGCGGTGCCGCTGCCGGCACAGCAGCAGCGGGTGCCGGGCGCCGCGCTGGCCGCGTCGTCGCCCGCCGACCACCCGGGCCCCGAACCCCAGGGGTACGAGCCGGAGCGTGGCGACGGCGGCTGGAACGCGTCCCGCCCGGAGGAGCCGCAGTCGCCCGCCGTTCCCGGCCCGCGTACCTCCCCGGAGGGCGGCCCGGTCACGGCGAGCGCGTCGGTGCCGGTGGCCAGCCGGGTCACCCCGCCGTCCGACCAGCCGCTGCCGACCGGCGGCCCCACGCCACAGCCCCGCGTGTACGGGCGACCCGCCCGCCCGGAGCCCGAGGACGCCCCCGAGCAGGACGAGTCCGGGTTCCCCGGCCAGGACGGGCCGCACGGCAACGGCTTCCCCGGCCCGCAGTCGCGGTCCGAGGACGCCGACGGACCGCACGGGTACGCCGGAGCACCCTCCTCGCCCGCCGCGCCGCCGTCGTTCCCGGTCGGTGTGCCGTCCTTCGTGGACCCGCCCGGCAACACCCGCCCCGCAAACGGCGTGCACCCGGGCGGCGAGCAGCCCGACGCCGCCCGTGACCCGTTCGGCGGCCCGCAGAGCCCGTACGGCGCTCCCGGCGGCCAGGACGCGTTCGGCGGCCCGGGTGGCCGGCCGGACCCGTACGGTCCCGGCGGTCAGCAGGAGTCGTTCGGCGGTCCGGGCGGTCACCAGGATCCGTACGGCAACCAGGGCGGTCAGCCCGACCCGTTCGGCGGTCCGGGTGGGCAGCAGGCGGCGTTCGGCAGCCCGGCCGGCCGGCCGGAGCCGTTCGGCGAGCCGGACCGGTTCGGCCCGTCCGCCGGGGGACGCGCCTCGGTCGCGGTGCCCGGCCAGGGCCCGGCGGGCCCGAACGCCTTCCCGCCGCCCCAGCAGGCCCCGCCGGCGTGGGCGCAGGACGGGCCCGGCACCGAGCCGGAGCAGGGCCGCTTCGACGCGTTCAAGCCGGATGCCACCGAGTCGCAGACCGAGGCGCCCCCGCCGAAGGTGCGCAACGGCCGGGTGCTCGCCGCCGTGCTGATCGCGGCGGTGCTCATCCTCGCCGTACCGCTGGGTCTGCTCACGCTGCTCGGCAAGGTCGGCGGCGACAAGTCGACGGGCTTCGACCCGGCCGTCGGCTCCTGCGTGAAGCAGTCCGGCACGAGCGCCGTGGCCGCCGACTGCGGCGAGCCGGGCGCGTTCAGCGTGGTGTCGAAGGTGGACAACAAGGACAAGTGCGCCGATCTGTCGCAGCCCTCGGTCTCGGTCGAGGGCGGCGGGACCACCCGGGTGCTCTGCCTGAAGCCCGCCGGCCAGTAACCACACGTACGCGGAGCGCCCACCCCTCGCCGGGGTGGGCGCTCCGCGCCGTATCGGTGTGCTGAACACCGGCGGCAAGGCCGTCACGCTGGCCGACCTGCGCGGCAAGATCGTCCTGCTCGACTCCTGTAAGTCCTGAAAGGAGCTTGCATCTAGTCCCGCCAGGGCCCTAGCGTCCTCGGCATGTCCCACCACGAACACCTCGCCGACCTGTACCTACGCCTGTCCCTCGACCGTGAGGGAAAGACCGCTATCGAACGCCAGGAAGCCGACTGCCGGGCCTGGTGCGAGCGCAACGGGCTGGAAGTCCGCACGGTCCATATCGACCGGGGTCGGTCCGGCTACAAGGCCGTAGACCGCGCCGGGTTTGACGCCGCCATATCCGCCCTCACGACCGGCACCGTCGGGACGCTGGTCGTCTGGAAGGTCGACCGTCTGTCCCGGCGGGGCATGGGACAGGTCGGGCAGGTCCTCGACGACGTCGAGAAGGCCGGAGGCCGAATCGTCTTCGTACAGGACGGCCTAGACACGTCGCACCAGCAGTCCCGGCTAGTCCTGGCCCTGCTCTCTGAGGTCGCCCGCAGCGAATCCGCGAACATCGGCCTTCGCGTCGCCTCGGCGAAGGCCCACCTACGCAGCCTCGGCCGGTGGATTGGCGGACAGCCGCCCTACGGGCTCGCCATCACCGAGGACGGCCGCCTAGATCATGACCCCCGCACTGCGCCTACCGCTCGCGAGATCGCCGAGCGTGCCCTCGCCGCCGAGCCGCTAGTCAGGATCGCCCGCGACCTGAACGCCCGCGCGATCCCCTCGCCGCGCGGCGGAAACTGGGGCGTCGGGACCATGTCGCAACTGCTGAAGGCTCCCGCTTTCGCCGGGCTGCTGCCCGAGACCGTCAAGCGCGACGGGAAATACACGGGAAAGGTCGTCCCGTGGCGCGACCCCGAAACCGGCGAGACGGTCGAGATTGGCCGAGGGATCATCACCCCCGCCGAGCAACTGCAGGTCGCCCGTATCCTGGAAGCCCGGACCGCCGCCGGCCCGCTCGGCCGCGCCCGAGGCGTCCGCGCGCAGATATCCCACCTCCTGACCGGCTTCCTCCGCTGCGGGGGATGCACCCGCCGCATGTCGGCCCTCGGCAAGTCCTACGTCTGTCAGGCGGGCCGTCTCGGCCATCCCTGCCCGGCGCACACAACCGCGTTTATCACCGCCGTAGACCGCGCCGTGGTCGACGCGTTCATCACCCGCCTCGCCGCGACCGAACCCGGCGACCCGCTGCTCGACGCCGTCGCCGAGCGATGGGTAGCCCGCCATGACCCGGACGTTATCCGGGAGCGCGCCACCATCACGGCCGCCCTCGACGACGCTAACGCCGCCCTGGTCGACCTCGAAGACGCCCGCTACCTGCGCGGCGAGTTCATCGGTGCCGAGGCGGTCCAGCGCTGGACGCGTCTACACGAACGGCTGACCGCCCGCGTTGCCGGACTACGCCGCAACCTCGCCGAGTTCCCCCTGCCCGAGGCGGATCTCTCCCAGCTACTCGACCCGGTCCTCGCCCGCGAGGCGTGGGACGTCGCCTCGGTCGCCGACCGCCGGGGCTTCCTCGGTCTGGCGTTGAACGCCGTAACGGTCCTTCCTGCGAACGGCCGCCGGGGCTACAGGTTCGATCCCGCCGCCCGCCTCCGCTTCACGTGGGCCGACGAACCCGCGCCCCCGCCGGTCGACTGACCCCCTTGCCCGGCCCCCATAAAGGCAGGCCCCGCTGCGGCCGAGGAGGCCGCGCTGCCGCCGGCCGAGGAGGCCATCCCGGTCCTCGTCCCGGTGCCATCGGCCACGGCCAGGCCCGCGAGGACGACGTCGGCCAGGCGGCGCCCGACGGCCACGACCACGCCAGCCACCGCCGAGGACGTAACGGCCAAGCGCATCACTGATCGCGTCTGGTTCACGGTGAGTTACAGCCGACCGGGGTGTGGGGGGAGGACCCCCTCGCCGACCGGCCCGACATAGCTCCTCCCTGTCTGTACGGGCATAGAGGTCGTGAGGCTCGTCTATGGGCAGGCTTGCGAACTGGGCCTGATCTTCCACCCGGCCTCGGGGCACACTCGGATCCAAACCATGTCGTCCAACGTCGCGCTCGGTGTAACGGCGGGTATTGGTTTCTGCGACACACGGGCCGCCTGAAGAGAGAAGTACCCATCGACGCCTGTGTTCACGACGGCGCAGGTGCCGGCTATCAATGCAGCCCCCAGCACAGCGAGCACGTTCATCTTGCCGGCGCGTAGCGCCCCGTCCCGGTTGATGGTGGCCGCCCGTACAGCCCCGACCCTGACAACTTAAGCAGCTTCAACCGTTGCCCGAGCCTGTTCGTCGGGCGTCTTTGCCTGGCGTCCTCGACGTGCCACAGCGTGATTATCACTGACCGATGCGCGAATGAATACGACCGGTGAGCCCAACCCGCCGGAGGCCCGGCAACGCGGCGTTGACTACGCGGCCTGGCCCAGCAACCCGGCTGATGCCGCTGGGCATGAACTCGATCAGGAAAGGTGGGGCCGTCTATCAACTGGTTGTGGATGGAGACGCTCTTCTTGATGAACTTCTTGTGCAGGACCATGGTTATGTCGGTGAAGACCACATCGGCACGACGTGGGGGTTGCGCACACGCAAGAAGCCCTCGGCCGCCGGAGTTGATCCGGTGGCCGAGGGCTTCTTGTGCTCCTACTCGCGGTCTTGGTCCCGGTCTCGGCTCACAAACTGGTTCAACACCGTGAGCACGCCCACCCCGACGAGCGCCGGGGTTGCGGCGTGGGGGTGCTGAAGGGCCAGGTAGGCGGCGAATACTGCCGCGACCAGGAGCGCAAGCCCGCGAGGCGACACGTCACGGTTTCCAGGGGGCTTCTTACGTCGGCTCTTTCCGCCACGTATGGTGGTCATGTCGAGCTAGTTCCTCCCTACACACATAAAGCTGGGGCTGCTTGACGATCAGCGCTCGTTGGCGCGAGCGCTTCTGATGACGGCACCCGTTGGCGCGGGTGCCGTCATCGTTTCAGCCGGCTTAGTGCCCGCCGTCTGCGTCGGTGGACCACGGCACCTCTTCAGGCGCCTGGAAGTGGGTCCACGCAATCAACTTGACCTCGGGCTGAACCATCTCCGGCATGCCTGGAACTGTAGTGCGCCCCTCGCCGCGCGGAAATCGGGCACGCGGTCCAACAACGCCTTCGCGTGCTGCGTAGCTAAAGTCTTACAGCGCTTCGAGCCCTGCTGCTCCAAAGGGGACGCGAGTGTCCCGGACGGGTCCAGGCGGCACAGCCTGCACCGAGGCGGCATGGGACCCCGTAGGGCCGCGTACGGTCGTCACCTGACCCCCGCGCGACCCCTTGTCGCGGCACGCACGAAGGCCCTCCCCTCCGGTCCGCGCCGGTGAGGGAAGTAGGCGTTGGGTACGACGAGAACCCGTTTACACGCTCACGACGCCTCCTCGGCCGCGATCTCGGCGAGCCCGCTGGGCCTCGGGGCCGGCCTCGAGTTCACCAAAGCCCCGTTTCTCGGAAGCTGGGGCATGAGAGCGTGTTTGAGAAGGTCTGTTGTGGACGGCGTGGTGGCATGACTTCCACCGGCGAGACGGGCAGGGTGGCGCGGTGTCTGCACGCCGTGGCTACCC
>NZ_JAXCFU010000006.1:0-375799 GCF_055362685.1 Micromonospora sp. SYSU B005
CACGCTGGTGCTGGTGGTGGGGGCGGCGTGGGCGGCGATCGCGGGGCCGGCGATGCCTCCGGCGGTGGCGGCGATACCGGCAGCGGTCAGAACGGTCTTACGCAGCAGAGTGGTAGCCATGATGGTTGCCTCCCTGGTTGGGGGAAAACCGCGGCGATAGGGGATGCCGCGAGAAGGGGAAAGTCTTGAGGGGGTGCCCGTCGAACGGGCTGGGGCGCGGGCGGCCCGGGGGGCCTGCTCCGCGGCTCGGGGGTGTAACGACGTGCGGGCCGGGGTCATTCCCGGGGACGGCGGGGTGCCCGTCGCTCGGGGATGTAACGACGCCGGGGCCGGGCCGATTCCCTGACCGGCCGTGGGTGCCGGGCGGGCCGATGTTCGGCGCTCGACCTGGTGCCTGGGCGGTCAGCCATGTACAACGCCCCGCGCCCGCCACCGATTCCACGCTGACGATGGCACCGACCACAGCCACGCCCCCGCCCCGAACCGGACACGGCTCACCAAACCACCCGCCCTCGGTGCGATGGCCCCGGCCTGGTGCGGGATGGAGTCCGCGAGATGCCGACATCGAACGCCAGCCGTCACAGATCCACTCGACCACATGCGCGATCTTGCAGTTTGGTACCCGGCAAACCTCGCAAAGCTGGCATCCCTGGGGCGCTAAGTGCAAGATCGCGTGGGGCCGGAGCGTGGGCGGCCCGCCGGTACAAGCCCCGCGCGGTGTGCGAGATCTTGGTACCGAATGACCCCTATGGGGGCTCTTCCGTACCAAGATCTGCCACCGCTTTCAGAATGTGGGACAGAGGTCGCACCAGGCGGGAAGCCGGCCATCAGTGGAACGCCATGGGTGTCAAACGGGGGCGGAGACACCCATGGGGTTCCAGTCGGGCGTGACGGGTGACGTGCCGGCCAAGCCGGACAGCGAGCAAGCCCGAGGGCGGGCGTGAGCGCGAAGGGTCAGGGACGGGGGGCGGCTTCGGTGGGGGTGGAGCCGTCCAGCGCGGCCAGGATCGCCTCGGCCGTACGCCTGCCGACCCCGGGCACCTCGGTGATCTCCTCCACCGTGGCGGACGACAGCCGCTTCAGCGAGCCGAAGTGCCGCAGCAGCGCCTTGCGGCGTACGTCACCGAGGCCGGGCACGTTGTCCAGCGCCGATTCGGTCATCCGCTTGGAGCGCCGCTGCCTGTGGAACGTGATGGCGAAGCGGTGCGCCTCGTCACGGACGCGCTGCAGCAGGTAGAGCGCCTCGGAGGTGCGCGGCAGGATCACCGGGAACTCGTCGTCGGGCAGCCAGACCTCCTCCAGCCGCTTCGCCAGCCCGCACAGCGCCACGTCGTCGATGCCCAGCTCGGCGAGCGCCTTCGCGGCGGCGGCGACCTGGGGCGGGCCGCCGTCGACCACGACGAGCTGCGGAGGGTACGCGAACTTGCGTGGCCGCCCGGTGGTCGGGTCGATGCCGGGCCGGTCGGGGTCGGAGGCGGTCTCCTCGCCCAGCTCGCCGGTCTCGGCGCGGGCGTCGAGGTAGCGGGCGAAGCGCCGCCGCAGCACCTCGGACATGGCCGACAGGTCGTCGGTGGCGCCGCGCACGATGAACCGGCGGTATTCGCTCTTGCGGGGCAGCCCGTCCTCGAACACGACCATGCTGGCGACCACGTCGGTGCCCTGGATCTGGGACACGTCGAAGCACTCGATGCGCAGCGGCGAGGTGTTCATGGCGAGCGCGTCGGCGATCTCGTCGAGCGCCTGGCTGCGGGTGGTCAGGTCACCGGCCCGCTTGAGCTTGTGCCGGGCCAGCGCGTCCTTGGCGTTGCGCTCGACGGTCTCCAGCAGCGACCGCTTGTCGCCGCGCTGCGGCACCCGCAGCGACACCCGGCTGCCCCGGCGGGCGGTGAGCCAGTCGGCGAGCGCGTCGGCGTCGCCCGGCAACTCGGGGACGAGCAGTTCGCGGGGCACGTCGGCCTCACCCTGCTCGCCGCCGTACACCTGGGTGCAGAAGTGGTGCACGAGGTCGCCGGTGGTCAGTTCCTCGGTCTTCTCCACCACCCAGCCGCGCTGGCCACGCACCCGGCCGCCGCGGACGTGGAAGACCTGCACGGCGGCTTCGAGCGGGTCGTCGGCGAACGCGACCACGTCGGCGTCGGTGCCGTCGCCGAGCACCACGGTCTGCTTCTCCATCGCCCGGCGCAGCGCCGCGACGTCGTCGCGCAGCCGGGCGGCCCGCTCGAACTCCAGCTGCTCGCTGGCGTCGAGCATCTCCTTCTCCAGCCGCCGGACCATGCTGTCGGTGCGGCCGGCCATGAAGTCGCAGAAGCCGTCGACGATCTCCCGGTGCTGTTCGGCGGTGACGCTGCCGACGCACGGCGCCGAGCACTTGCCGATGTAGCCGAGCAGGCAGGGCCGGCCGACCTGGCCGGCCCGCTTGAACACCCCGGACGAGCAGGTCCGCGCCGGGAAGACCCGCAGCAGCAGGTCGAGCGTCTCGCGGATCGCCCAGGCGTGCGAGTACGGCCCGAAGTAGCGCACGCCCTTGCGCTTCACCCCGCGCATCACCTGCAACCGGGGGTATTCCTCGTCGAGCGTGACCGCGAGATAGGGGTACGACTTGTCGTCGCGGTAGCGGACGTTGAACCGGGGGTCGTACTGCTTGATCCAGGTGTATTCCTGCTGGAGCGCCTCGACCTCGGTGGCCACGGTGATCCAGTCGACCGACTCGGCGGTGAACACCATCTGCCGGGTGCGCTGGTGCAGGCCGACCGGGTCGGCGAAGTAGGAGTTGAGCCGGCTGCGCAGGTTGCGCGCCTTGCCGACGTAGATCACCCGGCCGGTGCCGTCGCGGAAGCGGTAGACCCCTGGCGACTCCGGGATGGTGCCGGGCGCGGGACGGTAGGTCGAGGGGTCAGCCACGGTGTCAAGCCTAGTCCGCACCCCTGACAGGCGACCGTAGCCGCGTCCCCGCCGGCCGACGGGGACGCGGAACGGGTCAGGCCAGCTTGATCTGGTCGCCGTCGACCTTGATCTCCTTCGCCGCGAGCGGCTTGGTGGCCGGGCCGCCCTTCACCGAGCCGTCGACGATCGAGAACCGGCTGTTGTGGCAGGTGCAGTTGATCGTGCCGCCGTCGACGTTCGACACCGGGCAGCGCTGGTGCGTGCAGATCGGGTCGAACGCCTTGAACTGGCCGGCCTCGGGCTGGGTGATCACCACGCCCTGGCTGGCGAAGACGGCACCGCCGCCGACCGGGATGTCCGAGGTGCGCGCCAGCGCGCTGCCGCCGTCCCGGTCGCCGCCGCCGGCGTCGCCGGTCGCGGTGGCGCCGGGCGGGCCGCCGCTGGTCGGGGCCTGCCCGGGGGACGCGTCGTCGTCACTGCCGCAGCCCGCGAGCACCACGGCTGCGCCCACCGCGCCGGCTCCGGCGAGCAGACTGCGGCGGCTCTGGGTGAACGGTCGGGTCAGCGCCTGATCATCACTCATGTCCGGCCTTTCTCTCGGCTTACTGCGGAACACGCACAAGCTTGCGGCACGGTTCATATTGACGCGTCAACGAACCGGGAGCCGCGTTGAAGGACGCCGGTCAGCGCGCCCCGGCGGGGACCTTCCGGGTCCGGGACTTGGCGCTGCCGTTGGCCTTCGCCGCCCGGGTGGTGGCCGCCTTGGCGCCCTTGGCCTCGCCGTCGAGCTTGAGGATCGGCCGCAGGAACTGCCCGGTGTGGCTCTCCGGCACCTCGGCAACCTCCTCCGGCGTGCCGGTGGCGAGCACCGTGCCGCCCCGGTGGCCGCCCTCGGGGCCCATGTCGATGAGCCAGTCGGCCGTCTTGATCACGTCGAGGTTGTGCTCGATGGTGATGACCGTGTTGCCCTTGTCGACCAGGCCCTCCAGCACCATCAGCAGCTTGCGGATGTCCTCGAAGTGCAGGCCGGTGGTGGGCTCGTCGAGCACGTAGACGGTGCGGCCGGTGGAGCGCTTCTGGAGTTCGGAGGCGAGCTTGACGCGCTGCGCCTCGCCGCCGGACAGCGTCGGCGCGGGCTGGCCGAGGCGGACGTAGCCGAGGCCGACGTCGACGAGCGTCCGGAGGTGCCGGTGGATGGCCGGGATGGCGGAGAAGAACTCGGCCGCCTCCTCGATCGGCATGTCCAGCACCTCGGCGACCGTCTTGCCCTTGTAGTGCACCTCGAGCGTCTCGCGGTTGTAGCGCGCGCCCTTGCACACCTCGCAGGGGACGTAGACGTCCGGCAGGAAGTTCATCTCGATCTTGATGGTGCCGTCGCCGGAGCACGCCTCGCAGCGCCCGCCCTTGACGTTGAACGAGAACCGGCCCGGGCCGTACCCCCGGACCTTGGCCTCGGTGGTCTCGGCGAACAGCTTGCGGACGTGGTCCCAGACGCCGGTGTACGTGGCGGGGTTGGAGCGCGGCGTCCGCCCGATCGGCGACTGGTCCACGCCGACGACCTTGTCCACGTTCTCCAGGCCGGTGATCCGGGTGTGCCGGCCGGGCACCAGCCGGGCGCCGTTGATCTGGTTGGCGAGCACGGTGTAGAGGATGTCGTTCACCAGCGTCGACTTGCCCGAGCCGCTGACGCCGGTGACCGCGATGAGCTGGCCGAGCGGGAAGCTCACGGTGAGGTTGCGCAGGTTGTGCTCGCGCGCGCCGTGCACCACCAGTTCGCGCCCCGAGGTCTGTGGCCGACGGCTGGCCGGCGTCGGGATGGCCTTGCGGCCGGCCAGGTACGCCCCGGTGACCGACTCGGTGTTGTCCAGCAGCGCCGGCACCGACCCGCTGTGCACGATCTTGCCGCCGTGCTCGCCCGCGCCGGGGCCGATGTCGACGATCCAGTCCGCGACCCGGATGGTGTCCTCGTCGTGCTCGACCACGATCAGCGTGTTGCCCAGGCCGCGCAGCCGCAGCAGCGTCTCGATGAGCCGGTGGTTGTCGCGCTGGTGCAGGCCGATCGACGGCTCGTCGAGCACGTAGAGCACGCCGACCAGACCGGAGCCGATCTGGGTGGCCAGCCGGATGCGCTGGGCCTCACCGCCGGAGAGCGTGCCGGCCGGGCGGTCCAGCGAGAGGTAGTCAAGACCGACGTCGAGCAGGAACTTGAGCCGGGCGTTGATCTCCTTGAGCACGCGCTCGGCGATCATCTTCTGCCGGTCGGTCAGCTCGATGCCGGCGAGCAGGTCGGCCGCCTCGCCGACGGAGAGGTTGCAGACCTCGGCGATGCTCTTGCCGGCCAGGGTGACCGCGAGCACCTCCGGCTTGAGCCGGGTGCCGCCGCAGGCCGCGCAGGGCACGTCCCGCATGTAGCCCTCGTACTTGTCCCGGGACCACTCCGACTCGGTGTCGGTGTGCCGGCGCTCGATCCACTGCACCACGCCCTCGAAGCCGGTGTAGTAGGAGCGCTCGCGGCCGTACTTGTTGCGGTAGCGCACGTGCACCTGGTCGTCGGAGCCGTGCAGGATCGTCTTCTGCGCCCGCGACGGCAGCGCCCGCCACGGGGTGTCGATGTCGAAGTGCTCGGCCTCGCCGAGCGCCTCCAGCAGCCGCAGGAAGTATTCGAGGTTGTGCCCGGTGGCCCAGGGCTGGATCGCGCCCTCGCGCAGCGTGCGCTCCGGGTCGGGGATGACCAGCTCCGGGTCCACCTCCTTCTTGGTGCCGAGGCCGGTGCACTCCGGGCAGGCGCCGTACGGGGCGTTGAACGAGAAGACCCGGGGTTCCAGGTCCTCGATGGCGAGCGGGTGGTCGTTCGGGCAGGCCAGGTGCTCGGAGTAGCGGCGCTCCCGGGCCGGGTCGTCCTCCGGCAGGTCGACGAAGTCGAGCAGCACCAGGCCGCCGGACAGACCGAGCGCGGCCTCGACCGAGTCGGTCAGCCGCTGCTTGGCGCTCGGCTTGACGCTGAGCCGGTCGATCACCACCTCGATGGTGTGCTTCTCCTGCTTCTTGAGCTTCGGCGGCTCGGTCAGCGGGTGCACCACGCCGTCGACCCGGGCCCGGGCGTAGCCCTTGGCCTGGAGTTCGGCGAACAGGTCGACGTACTCGCCCTTGCGGCCGCGCACCACCGGCGCGAGCACCATGAACCGGGTGCCCTCCGCCATGGCCAGGACGCGGTCGACGATCTGCTGCGGGCTCTGCTTGGAGATCCGCTCGCCGCAGATCGGGCAGTGCGGCTCGCCGATGCGGGCGAACAGCAGGCGGAGGTAGTCGTAGACCTCGGTGATGGTGCCCACGGTGGAGCGCGGGTTGCGCGAGGTGGACTTCTGGTCGATGGAGACGGCGGGACTGAGGCCCTCGATGAAGTCGACGTCGGGCTTGTCCATCTGGCCGAGGAACTGCCGGGCGTACGACGACAGCGACTCGACGTAGCGGCGCTGCCCCTCGGCGAAGATGGTGTCGAACGCCAGGCTCGACTTGCCCGAACCGGAGAGCCCGGTGAAGACGATCAGGGCGTCCCGGGGCAGGTCGAGACTGACGTCACGGAGGTTGTGCTCGCGCGCGCCACGGATGATCAGTCGGTCGGCCACGGTGCGTGTGCTCCCGGAAGAAGAATATGAGGCGGATCTGTGCACCAGACGCCGGGTCTGGGTGGTTTTCACAGGTTGTCGGGGGCGCAGAGAAGACGCCCCGGCAACTCTAGCCCCGACGTATGACAACTTCCGTCGCGCGAACATTCCCCCAGCTCAGGCCGGTCGGGCGCGAACCACGCAGGTCCACCCGACCGGCCCGGGCCGGGCTCAGAATGCCCCTGGTGCGGGCGGGGTCGCCGGACGTCCGGTACGTCGCCGCCCGGCCCGCCGTCCGCCCCGCCGTTCGGCCGCCAGCCGGGCCGCGCGGCGGCCGCCCTCGTGCTCGATCTCCCGCTGCAGCCGCCGCCAGCTCTCCCAGCGACGCACCGGCAGCTCGCCGTCGTCCAGCGCGGCCCGCACCGCGCAGCCCGGCTCGGCGTCGTGGGCGCAGTCGGCGTACCGGCAGCCGGCGGCCAGCTCGGTGATGTCGGCGAACGCCCGGTCCAGCCCGGCCGCGCCGTCGAGCAGGCCGACGGCCCGTACACCGGGGGTGTCCAGCACCGCTCCCCCACCCGGCAGCGGCACCAGCGACCGCCAGGTGGTGGTGTGCCGGCCCTTGCCGTCGACCCGGCGGATCGCCTGGGTGCGCATCACGTCCGCCCCGGCCAGCGCGTTGACCAGGCTCGACTTGCCGGCCCCGGAGGGGCCGAGCAGGCCGAGCGTGCGGCCCGGGGCGACGTGGCGGCGCAGCGGCGCCAGGCCGGTGCCCCGCTCGGCGCTGACCGGCAGCACCGGCACCCCCGGCGCGAGGTCGGCCAGTTGCCGGGCCACCGCCGCCGGGTCGGCGGCCAGGTCGGCCTTGGTGAGCACGACGAGCGGCTCCGCCCCGGATTCGTGCGCCAGGGAGAGCAGCCGTTCGATCCGCGCGGCGTCCGGTTCCGGGTGCACCGGCTCGACCACCGCGGCGGCGTCGAGGTTGGCGGCCAGCACCTGGCCGCTGGAGTCCTTGCCCGCGGTGCGCCGCACCAGCGCGCTACGCCGCGGCAGCACCACCTCCACCGTGACCGGGCCGTCCGGCCAGGTGGACAGCAGCACCCAGTCACCAGCGCAGGGCAGCGCGGTCAGGTCGCGGGCGGCGGCGGACAGCACGCCGCCGCCGAGGCTGGCCCGCACCGGCCCTTGCGGGCACAGCACGGTGCAGACGCCCCGGTCCACCCGGGCGACCCGCCCGTGACGGTGGCCGGCGCGCCGGTCGAGGTGGGCCGCCCAACCGGCGTCCCAGCCGAGGGCGGTCAGATCGAGAGTCATGGTGTCCTCATCGGTGTCGAGGGGAGATACGGCGGAACACACGCGCTGCGACCGGCATGCACACCACCTCCCCTCCGACTCCCGGTGCCGCGTTCGCGACGACGTGGACGCCGGCGCGTGCGGCGCCGGTCCGATGTCGTCGGCCCCGACGGTAGGTGTCCCGCCGACGCGCCGAAAGCGATTTCCCCCCGGGCACGGCCCGGTCCGGCCCGCTAGGGTCGGACGGGTGAGAACGCGATGACCGCCGACCCCCTGCTGCTGACCGGCCCGCTGGCCGAGGCGAACGACCGGCTGCTGCGTACCGTGTCCGGCCTGACCGCCGCGGACGTCGCGGCGCCCTCCCTGCTGCCGGGCTGGTCCCGCGCGCACGTGCTCACCCACCTGGCCCGCAACGCCGACGGGTTCGTCAACCTGCTCACCTCGGCGCGCACCGGCGAGGAGATCCCGATGTACGCCTCGGCGCACGCCCGCGCCGACGACATCGAGGCCGGCGCCGGGCGCGGCCCGGCCGACCTGCTGGACGACCTGCGCCGCAGCGGCCAGCGCTTCGACGCGGCGGTCGCGGCGATGCCCGCCGACGCGTGGGGCGCCACGGTGCAGACCCGGCGCGGCCCGTGGCCGGCGGCGATGCTGGTCTGGGGCCGGCTGCGCGAGGTCGAGGTGCACCACGTCGACCTGGCGGCCGGTTACCGGCCCGCGGACTGGCCGGACGCGTTCGCCCAGCGGCTGCTGCACGAGGTGGTGACCGGGCTGGCCGGCAATCCGGCCGCGCCGGCCATGGTGCTGCGTTTCGACGGCGCGGCGTCCGAACTCGTCGTGGGTGACCCCGAGGGGGCGCCCACGGTCACCGGCCCCGCGCCGGAACTCGCCGCCTGGCTCACCGGCCGGGGCGCGGGCGAGCTGCTCACCGTCGAACCCGACGGTCCTCTGCCGAACCCACCGGAATGGATCTGAACATCGTCATGACCTACACCGGAGACGTCACGCCCGGCGGTCCGCCGGCCGTGCGCGAGCTCGACCGGCTCACCGTCACCAAGCTGTCGGTGGGCCCGATGGACAACAACGCCTATCTGCTGCGCTGCAACGCCACCGGCGAGCAGGTGCTGATCGACGCCGCGAACGAGGCGCCGCGCCTGCTGGAGCTGGTCGGCGACGGCGGCCTGGCCGCCGTGGTGACCACGCACCAGCACATGGACCACTGGGTCGCGCTGGAGGAGGTGGTGGCCAAGACGGGGGCGCGCGCGCTGGTGCACGCCGACGACGCCGAGGGTCTGCCCATCGAGGCCGAGCGGCTCGCCGACGGCGACA
Source organism: Micromonospora sp. SYSU B005 (assembly GCF_055362685.1). Taxonomy (NCBI): domain Bacteria; kingdom Bacillati; phylum Actinomycetota; class Actinomycetes; order Micromonosporales; family Micromonosporaceae; genus Micromonospora; species Micromonospora sp. SYSU B005. The sequence goes on from NZ_JAXCFU010000006.1 coordinate 9,108, forward strand.
CGGTGCCGGTCGGTGACTGCGCGCTGGAGGTCATCCACCTGCGCGGGCACACCCCGGGCTCGATCGCGCTGCTCTACCGCGACCCGGCCGGCACCCCGCACCTCTTCACCGGGGACTCGCTCTTCCCGGGTGGCGTGGGAAACACCGATCAGGACCCGGAGCGCTTCGGCCGGCTCATCGACGACGTCGAGGCCAAGCTCTTCGACCGGCTGCCGGACGACACCTGGTTCTACCCGGGCCACGGCAAGGACAGCACCATCGGCGCCGAGCGGCCCGCGGTGCCGCAGTGGCGCGCCCGCGGCTGGTGAGCACGCCCGGTCCGGCCTCCCCCGTGACGGCCGGGCCGGGCGCGGTCAGCCGGTGACCGCCCGCAGCCGCCGCCGGGTGGCGAGCAGCACCGGGCCGGCCAGCAGCAGCCCGACCGCCATGGTCAGCACCGTCGGGTTCAGCGCCGCCGGCAGCAGGCCGGTCAGCGCCCGCGCGGCCAGCCCCAGCGCCACGTAGAGCCCCGCCCACGCGGTGGCCCCGGCCGCCGCGCAGACCAGGAACCGCCGGTACGACATCCGCAGCCCGCCCGCGGCCAGCGGCAGCAACGCGTTGAACACCGGCAGGAACGGCGCCACCAGCACGATCCGTCCGCCGCCACGGTGCAGCAGCGTCTCGGCGGCGGACCAGCGGGACTCGCCGATCCAGCCGCCCACCCGGCTGTCCCGAAGCCGCCCGCCCCAGCGCCGGCCGGCGAAGAAGCTCAGCGACCAGCCGGCCAGGCAGCCCGTGACCACCGCCGCGACGGTGAGCGCCCCACCGGCCGGACGACCCGCGCCGACCGCCGCGAGGACCGCGGCGTCGCCGGGCACCAGCACCCCGATCAGGGGTACGGCGTCGGCGAGCATGACCACGCCGAGCAGCCCCATCAGCAGGGTGGTGGGCAGCTCACCGGCGGCGGCCACGAGTTCGTTCATGGGCTGCACGCTATGTCCCGGCTGCACCCCGGCACATCGGGCATGATCCCCCAGTGGTCCCCGACACCCGGCCGGGGAGACCCCTAGGGTCAGCGGGGGCGGAGCACCTGCACCCGGCGGACCGGGGAGTCGACGGAGGGTTCGGTGGTCGGCACCGGATAGCTGGCCACCAGTTCCAGCCCGTCCGGCGGCAGGTGGCCCCGGTCCGGGTCGCCGACCAGCACCTGCACGCCGTGTGCGGCGCAGCGCCGCAGGTAGGGCAGAACCCGGGCGGCCAGCCCCGCGTCGTAGAGCGCGTCCCCTGCCACCAGCAGGTCGGCGCCCGCCACCCCGTCGAGCAGGTCGGCACCGTCGGCCGTCACCCGGACCCGGTTGGCCCGCGCGTTGACAGTGACCGCGGCCACCGCGTACGGGTCGATGTCGTTGGCGACCACCTCGTCGGCGCCCGCGAGCGCGGCGGCGATGGCGACCAGCCCCGATCCGGCGCCCAGGTCGAGCACCCGCCGCCCGGCGGCCAGCTCCGGGTGGTCCAGCAGGTGCCGGGCGAGCGCCTGCCCACCGGCCCACACCGACGCCCAGTACGGCGGCGGCAGCGACCGCCCGGCGGCGGCCTCCATCCGGGCCCACCACAGGATGGCGTCCTCGGCCAGGTGCAGACGCACCTCCGGCACGAACGGCGTACCGACCAGGCGCAGGCGGTCCGGGCCCGCGCCGGGCGCCGCGATCTCCTGCTCCAGGTCGGCCAGAGCCGTCTGCCTGCTCATCGGGGCAAGCATGCCGTGCCCGGCCCGACGGCGGGGTCTTTTTCCGGTCGCGCACGTATTCACGGGCGCGCCGCGCGCTTCCGGCAGCGGATTCCGGTCCGGACGGTTACTGTCGGGGTGGTACAGGGCGATCACCGGCCGTGGAGCCGATGCTCGCCCGCATTGGAACAGGGAGAGACGCATGGCAACCGGCACGGTCAAGTGGTTCAACTCGGAAAAGGGCTTCGGCTTCATCGAGCAGGACGGCGGAGGCCCGGACGTGTTCGTCCACTACTCGGCCATCCAGAGCAGTGGCTACCGCGAGCTGAACGAGGGCCAGAAGGTCGAGTTCGAGGTGACCCAGGGCCAGAAGGGCCCGCAGGCGGACAACGTCCGTCCGATGTAACGCGTGCCGGTGGCGGCGGTCGGGGTCCGACCGCCGCCGCAGTGCATCCTCAGGACGGCGCGGCCGGCAGGTCGCGCCGTTTCCGTAGTGGCCCGGCCATCAGGATCAGCGGGGTCAGCGCCAGCCAGGCGGTCATCGCCCGGATCGCGCCGCCCGGCCCCCAGACCGCGCCCAACGCGCCGGCGAGCAGGGCGGCCAGCGGAATGGTGCCGTAGTTGAGCAGGTGCATGCTCACCGTCACCCGGCCGAGCAGCCGGTGCGGCGTGTACGTCTGCCGGAAGCTGCCCTTCACCACGTTGCCGACGGCGACGCCGAGGCTCACCAGCACCCCGCCGAGCACCAGCCAGCCGGTGCGCGCGCCGGGTCCGGCGAGCGGGATGAGCAGCGCGGGCGGGCCGGTCAGGGCGCCGGCGACCAGCAGCGTACGGGCGCTGCCGAGCCGGCGGGCCAGGCGTGCGGCGAGCGCGGCGCCGATCACGCCACCGAGGCTGGCGAGTCCGATCAGGAGGCCGACGAGGCCCGCCGGAAGGTCGGCCGAGCGAACCAGGAACACCACGAGCACCGCCTGGTAGCCGGTGAGGCCGATGTTGCTCGCCGCCCCGAAGACCGTCAGGACCCGCAGGTACGGGTCGCGGACGACGAACCGCAGCCCGGCGGCGACCTCACGGCGCAGCGACGTCGACCCGGCCGGACGGTGCGGGCGGGGTTCGTCCGCGCGGATGCGGCGCAGGCACAGCGCGGACAGCAGGAAGCTGAACGCGTCCAGCGCCACCGCGGTCACCGCGCCGACAAGCTGGGCGACCAGACCGGCCAGACCCGGCCCGACCAGGTAGCTCGCCGTCTGGGTGGCGTGCAGCCGCGCGTTGGCCTCGGGCACCTGCTCGGGACGCAGCAGCGTGGGCAGGTAGACCTGGTCGGCGGTCTCGAAGAAGACCCGGGCCAGGCCGGCGCCGAGCGCCACGATCAGCAGGTGCCCGACGGTGAGCAGCCCGGCCAGGGCGGCCACCGGCACGCTCGCGAACAGCGCCGCGGCGGCGAGGTCGGCGGCGATCATCACGGGCCGGCGGCGGACCCGGTCGACCCACGCCCCGACCGGCAGGCCGGCGAGCAGCCACGGCATCCAGGCCGCGGCGGTGAGCACCGCCACCTGGAACGTGGTCGCGTCGAGCACCGCGACGGCGACCAGCGGCAGCGCCACAGCGGTCATGTTGCTGCCCACCGCGCTGACCGTGTGACCGGTCCAGAGCAGCCGGAAGTCGCGGTCCCGGAACAGCGGGCCGGGCGGCGCCTCGACCGGCCCGGACGTGCGCGCGGGGGCGGTCACGGCCGGCCCGGCACGCCGTGGGCGAACACGAAGACCGGCTCGCGGCGCTGCCCGTCCTCGGGCACCGGCCGGTCGGCCCACCTGGCGAACAGCGCGATCACCTCGCGACTGAGTTCGGCCAGCTCGTCCGGGGTCAGGTGCAGCCACTTGTCGGTGCTGAACGGCCCCTCGCCCCACGCGGCGTGCGCCTCGTCGGGGGCGGCCTGCCAGGCGCGGACCAGCTCGGCGTGCCGCTCCAGGTTGAGCGAGCTGGCCGCGTCGGCCACCACCCGGGCCGCCGGGTCGTCGTCGAAGTCGCTGTTGGACCAGCGCACCCCGCGGTCGCGCAGCCGCCACCAGCGTTCCCGGCGGTCGCGGGCCAGCTCGGGCGCCGCGGCCAGCAGATCGGCGGCGGCGAGCACCTTGAGGTGGTGGCTCACGTTCGCGGGCGCCTGGCCGGTGTGCTCGGCAAGCATGCCGACGGTGCACGGGCCGTACACCTTGAGGACGTCCATGAGCCGGCGGCGCAGGGGGTGGGCGAGCGCGGCGAGCACCCGCGAGTCGGTGACCTGCCGGACGGAAGGCTGTTCCATGCGGCGAGCATGACATTAGCAAGAGCTGTTGCGCAATACCTCTTGCGGATTAGGAGAGGCCGGGGCGCCGCGACGCGACGGTCGCGGCGCCGGACGGTCAGGCGGTCAGCCGCCGGGACAGTTCGTCGGCGACGTCCCGGGCGATCTGCGGCGGGATGGCCTCGGCGATCTTCTCCGGCGGCAGCCCGGCCAGCACCCCGGAGACGATCTGTTCCTCGTCGGTGAAGTCCTTGCCGGACAGCTCGTTCACCTGCGCCACCAGCGCCGGCCAGGCGCGCAGCATCGCCAGCATCTGCTGCAACGGCGAGTTCGCCATCGGCGGGTTCACGAGCCCCGTGGTGTTGACCGGCGAGATGAGCCAGTTGCGCAGGTTCTGCAGGTCGGCCAGGACGTCGCCGACGGTACGGTTCTTGGCGCCGGTGTCGCGGATGAGCTTGTCGGTCTGTTCCATGTCGTCCTCCGGTTTCGCGATGGCGATCATCCCGATCGCGGTCAGGTAGCGGCGGAACAGCGGGGTCTGGTCCCGGCCCGCCTTCGTGGAGTCGCGGAAGAAGCTGAAGTGGGTGTGGAACAGGTGGCTGCTGTCGCCGCCGGTGCGCCGTCCCAGCCGGTCCCAGCGGCGTACGGTCCGCCCGTCCGGGGAGTAGATGATCTCCCGGATGTCCCGGGTGTCCGCCGCGTTCGCCACGCACTGCGCCACCATCCAGGTGGAGAACGTCCGCAGGTTGTGCGTGCCGCCACCGGAGCGGACGGAGAACGTGCCGACGTCCAGCGCCGACGCGTACAGCGTGAGCCCGGACCGGTCCCGGTTGGACTCCACCACCGAGTAGTCGTTCGTGACGACCCGGTCGGAGCCGCAGTGGTAACCGCCGCGGTGGTTGACGTCGCCGACGATGCCGACCTCCGCCGGCTCCAGGTCGTCGGCGCGTACGGCCTTCTTGTCGACGTTGAGGTACGTGAGTAACAGGTTCCGGACGGCCAGCAGGTTCGCCGGGGCCGACGTCATGACAGATCCCCTTCCGATCGATGACCGGCGAGGGCACGACAACCACACCGCGTGATGACATGCGATCCGCGGACGCGCCCCGCCGGATAACTGCACGGCACCGGGCACTTGCTCCGAGCTTAACCACGGTTCGGCAGAAGTGCCCAGCTCAGGGGCGGTTTTTTGAACTATCAGCCCGCTGTGGACGGTGCCGGCACGAGCGGCAGCACCAGTGCCGAGGGATGCTCGCGATCGTGGAGGATCTCCCGCCATCCAGCACGGAGGGTCACAGCGGTGCCGAGCGGCTCACCGGTGCCGGGATTGCGCGCGTAGCGCGGATGGGCGCCGCCGGAGACCTGCACCCGCAGCCGGTGCCCGGGCGCGAAGCGGTACGCCGTGGGCCAGAGCGTCACCGGCACGGTGACCACTCCGGACGGATCTCGCGGGAACCGGCCGGGCTCGACGCGGACCAGCCCGTCGCAGACGTTCCACGAGCGCCCGCGCCGGTCCACGTCGCACAGACGCACGAACACGTCCAGGTACGACAGTTCGCTGCGCAGGTGGATCTCGGCGCGTACCGGCCCGGCCACCTCGACCGGCTCACGCAGCGGCTCGCTGGTGTAGGTGAGCACGTCCGGGCGCGCCTCGACCGGCCGGTTGTCCACCGCACCGGCCCGCTGGGCCACCAGCAGCGGGCCGCCGAGCGACGGGGTGGGGTCGGCCGGGTCGTACCAGATCCGGTCCGGTGCGCCGTGCTCCTGCGGCTCCGGGGCCAGCCCGCCGGCGGATCGCAGATGCCATCGGGCGGGGGTGGCCGGTGGCGGCCAGTCCGGCAGGTCGCGCCAGCCGCCGCCGTCGCCGCCGACGTGCACCCGTACCGGCGCGCGGTCCGGCCCGGGCCGCCCGGCCAGGTGGGTGTCGAGCCAGTCCAGGCCCTCCCGCAGCGACGCCAGGAGCAGCCCCGGGCTGCCGTGCGTCCACGGCCCGACTACCAGGCGGGTCCGCGTCCCGGCGGCCCGCAGGCGGGCGTAGTCGTCGAGCTGGGCCGGCAGGAAGATGTCCTGCCAGCCGCTGACCATCGCCACCGGGGCCCGGACCTCGGTGATCCGGTCGCCGAAGACCCGGGTACGCCAGTAGTCGGCGCCGGGCGTGTGGTGGCGCAGCCACTCCTGGAAGAACGGCACCGTCACGCCGGTGGCGACCCGGTCGGCCTCGGCCAGCGGCAGATGCGCCAGGGCCCGGGCGAGGCGGGGCTGACCGCGCTTGAGTTCCCACTGCCGGGCCAGCCAGGGCACGGTCTGCGCCTGGAGCAGCTCGGCCCAGGTGAGCACCGTGTCGAGGGCGAACGACTCTCCCGCGTACGTCGAGTCGCGGGTGCCCGACGCGGTCACCACGGCGACCATCGCGCGCAGCTCGTCGCCCGCCTCGGCGGCGAGCGCCCACTGCACGAAGCCCTGGTAGCTGGCGCCGAACATGCCGAACGCGCCGGTCCACCACCGCTGGCGGCGCAGCCAGTCGAGTGTGTCGAGACCGTCGTCGCGCTCGTGCACCAGCGGCGCGAACTCGCCGCCGGAGCCGAACGTGCCGCGGCACGACTGGATCACCACGTGGAAGCCCCGCTCGGCGATCAGGCGGCCGAGCAGCCGGATCGGCCCGCCCCGCCCGTACGGGGTGCGGATCAGCACGCACGGCGCGGCGGGCAGGCCGGGCGCGTAGTGGTCGGTGCGCAGCGTCACTCCGTCGCGTACCCGGACCGGGATGTCCCGGGTGACGGTGACCCGCCCGGTGCGGGCGGCGGGCAGTCGCAGCGCCGCGGTGGCCGCCCGGGTGACCAGCCGCACGATCAGGCGTCTCCGGACGCGGCGCCACGGCGGGGCGCGGCGCGGATCTCGTCCCGGTGGGTGCGCATGGAGTGCACCATCTCGGCCATGAACCGGTGCACCACGGCCAGCTCGTCGTCGCTGAAGCGGTCCATCACGTCGTCGGTACGGCGGCCCAGCGGCCCGAAGAAGCTCTGCGCCAGCGTGGCGCCCCGGTCGGCGTAGTGCAGGAGGATCTTGCGGCGGTCGGCGGTGTCCCGGTCGCGCCGGATGTGGCCGCCGCGCTCCAGGCGGTCGACGAGCGCGGTCACCGAGCCGGAGGAGATGTTGAGCGCCTCGCCGAGCCGGCCGGGGGTGATCGGGTCGCCCACCAGCTCGGCCTCCATCACCGCGATCAGGGCGTACAGGTCGGTGGCGTTGAGCCCGTGCAGCCCGGCGAACGCGTGCCCGATGTGCTGCGCATCGACCGAGTAGCGGCGCAGGTCGTTTGTGATGTCGGCGACCATGCGACCGCGTGGGTCGTCGCGCCGCCGGTACATCCTGTGCGCCGTCACCGCTTGCCGCCACCCCCTGTCGAACAGCTCCGGTTGCAGCATAGAACCACCCCGGATAATCTCGCTTATCAAGATACTCGTTAAAAAAGAATTCCCCGCGATCAATACTGTGAGGGCATCAGATGTCTCTGTTCACCCGCGTCGTCCGGGGCCGGCTGGCCGCCTGGCTCACGCTGGCCGCCGCACTCGTCGTCGGCGTGGTCGCCTTCGGGCTACCGAAGCCGGACAATCCGGCGCCCGTCTCCGACACCGGCCTGTCCGTGGAGTGGCAGTCGACGCAGGTTGAGCGGCTCCAGGAACAGTTGCCCTCCAAGGACGCCCAGACCGCCCTGGTGGTGGTCAGCCGCGCCGACCAGGCCCCGCTGAGCGGGGCCGACCGCAGCGTGCTCGACGGCCTGGGCGGCGAGTTGAACTCGCTCGCCGCCGGCGGGCGGGTCTCCCCCGCCCAGGTCTCCCCGGACGGCACTGTGGCGCTGGTCGCGGTGCCGCTGTCCACCGAGGGCGGCCCGTCGGCGGTGGTCGACGAGGTGGAGAAGCTCCGCGAGGCGGTCGGTGACCTGCCCGGCGAGCTGACCGTCGAGGTCACCGGCGGCCCGGCGTTCACCGCCGACCTGGGCAAGGTGTTCCAGGGTGCGGACACCACGCTGCTGCTGGTCACCGCCGCCGTGGTGGCGGTGCTGCTGCTCGTCACCTACCGCAGCCCGTTCCTGTGGCTCGTACCGCTGCTGGTGGTGGGCGCCACCGAGCAGATCACGCTGCGCGTGGTGGAGTCCCTCGTCCCCGCCTTCGGCATCTACCTGCCCAGCGGTCAGGTCACCGGCATCGCCAGCGTGCTGGTGTTCGGCGCCGCCACCAACTACGCGCTGCTGCTCATCGCCCGCTACCGGGAGGAGCTGCGCCGCGAGGAGGACAGGTTCGCCGCCATGCGCTCGGCGCTGCGCCGTACCGCCGAGCCGATCCTGGCCAGCGGCAGCACCGTCGTCCTCGGCGTGCTCACGCTGCTGCTGTCCGAGCAGGAGACCAACCGGGCGCTCGCCATCGCCTGCGCCACCGGTGTGATCCTCGCCATGCTCTGCGCCCTGTTCGTGCTCCCCGCCGCCCTGCTGCTGTTCGGCCGGGGCCTGTTCTGGCCGTTCATCCCCCGCGTCGGCAGCGCCGCCCGCGAGGGCCGGATCTGGGGCCGCCTCGGCGAGCTGGTGGTCCGCCGGCCGCTGCCGGTCGCCGCGCTCGCCGTCCTGCTGCTCGCCGGCCTCGCCCTCGGCGGCCTCGGCATCCGCACCGGGCTGTCCGAGACCGAGCAGTTCAGCGAGAAGCCCGAGGCGGTCGCCGGAGCCGAGACGCTCGCCCGGGCGTTCCCGGCCGGCAGCACCCAGCCGGTCGCGGTGCTCACCACCCCGCAGGCCGCCCAGGCGGTCCTCGCCGCGGCCGGCGGCGTCGACGGGGTCGCCTCGGCCCGCCCCGGCGCCGCCGGGGACCGGGTCGCCCAGATCGACGTGGTGCTCACCGCCGAGCCGGGCAGCGCCGCCTCCGACCGGGCCGTGGTGGCGCTGCGCGACGCCGTGGCCGCCGTACCGGACTCCGCCCCGCCCGCCGTGGACGGCGCGGACGCCCCCGACGGCGCGCTGGTCGGTGGCTCGGTCGCGGCGACCTACGACTCGAACGAGGCGAACACCAAGGACCTCAAGCTGATCCTGCCGCTCATCCTGCTGCTGGTCGGCGCGGTGCTGGTGCTGCTGCTGCGCGGGCTCCTGGCGCCGCTGCTGCTGGTGCTCACAGTCATCGCCTCGTTCTTCGCCAGCCTCGGCGCGGCCTGGCTGCTCTTCGACCACGTGCTGGACTTCCCGGCGCTGGACAGCGGAGTGCTGCTGCTCGCGTTCGTGTTCCTGGTGGCGCTCGGCGTCGACTACAACATCTTCCTGGTCACCCGGGCTCGGGAGGACGCGCGCCGCACCGGCACCCGCGACGGCATGCTGTCGGCGCTGCGGGTCACCGGCGGCGTGATCACCAGCGCGGGCGTGCTGCTCGCGGCGGTGTTCGCGGTGCTCGGCGTGCTGCCGCTGATCACCCTCACCCAGATCGGCATCATCGTCTGCGTCGGCGTGCTGCTGGACACGCTGCTGGTCCGGACGGTGCTGGTACCGGCGCTGGCGTTCCTGCTCGGCGACCGCTTCTGGTGGCCCGGCCGGATCACCCGGTCCGCCGACGCGCCCGCCACGACGCCGGCCGAGCCGGTCGCCGCGCGGAACTGACCGGACGGGCGGGGGCCGGCGCGTACGCCGGCCCCCGCCCGTTCGTCCGGTCGATCAGAAACTCAGGCACTCGCACTCGGTCATCAGCGCCCGCACGTTGCGCACGTACTGCGGGTTCGGGATGGTGAGCGGCTGATCCTCCCGCGCCACCGCGCCGTGCCCGTAGTTGTAGGCCGCGATCACGGCGTTGAGCAGGCAGGAGTTCAGCTCACTCGTGCACAGTGAGGCGTCGAGCCGGTAGTCGGACTCGAAGTACATGTCGCCGATGTACTTGGTCAGCCAGGCCAGGTAGGTGCCGCCCAGGTAGGCGTTGTCCCGGTAGGCGTCGATGTCGTACGACTGGCCGAAGCGCTGGTTCATCCACTCCGCCGTGGCCGGCATGACCTGCATCAGCCCGACCCCGCCGTCACAGGCGACGATGTTGGACTGCCACCCGCTCTCCTGCCAGGCGGTGGCCTTCATCAACGCCGACGGGATGCGGATGTCCGGCGCCGAGGTAGGCCAGTAGGTCCGCGCCGCCGCGTCGGCGAGCGCCGCCTTCACCTGGCTCTGACTGGCCTTGGTGCCCCGGTAGCTCGGCTTGCAGCCGTCGTCCACCGGCTTCGGCGGCGCCGGTGGCACCTGGGTCTCGGTCGGCGGCTTCGGCCGGGCCAGCGGCGCCGTGGTCGTGCGGGTCGGCTTGGCCCGCGGCTTCGGTTTCGCCGACGCGCTCGGGCTGGGCCGGCCGCCCATCGCCGCGACCGCCGGCGGCTCCTCGCTCGGCGCGTCGGCCGGCGCCTCCTGCGGTTGCTCCGCCGGTGCCGCCGTGGGCAGGTCCGCAGCGACCTCCCGGACCGGCCGTTCCTCCTCGCCGCACGCCGTCAGCGTGGCCGCCGCGACCAGTGCCACCACCGTCACGGCCCACCGGCCGAGTCCTCGCCGCATCGGACCTCCCCGTAGTCCCCCGTCGGCGCACCCTAGCAAGGATCGACAGGTCCGGGGGGTACCCGGAACGCGGACCGGCGGCCCCGGGGCCGGGGCGGCGACTCCCCCGCCACCGCGTCGGCCGGCCCCTCGTCCGGCTCCGCGCCGGCGGACCGTTCCTCCCGGTCCGCGCCGCCCGGTCGCCCGTCCCGGTCGGTCAGGCGGTCCCGGGTCGCCCACGCCACCACGAACACGGTGGTCCAGGCGACGCCCAGCAGGACCGCCGTGACGGTGCCGCTCGCCGTACTGAAGCCCAGGTAGAGCCGTGCGCCGGTGACGGTGACAACGCCCGCCGACGCGACCGTCCAGACCGCCGCGCCCACCGGCCAGCGGGCGCCGTGCGACAGCAGCCAGGCGAGCGTGCCGAAGCTCGCGGTCACCACCGCGTTCTGCGTCGGGAACAGGTCACCGGGGCGGTCCGGGCCGCCCGGGCCGGTCAGGTCCGCGACGACGACGAGCAACACCAGCGGCACGGCGGCGCCGACGGTGCCCAGCACCCCGAGCGGGTCCGCCCGCCACGCCCGGCCGCGCCGGGCCACCACGGCGGCCACCACCGCCACCGCGGCGATCAGCACCCAGCCGCGCAGCACCGACACCGCCGGCAGCGCCGTGTCGACCACCCCGGGGGTACGCCGGGCGGCGAACCAGTCGGCGACCAGCCCGTCGAGGACGTACAGCCCGCTCTGCGCGACCACCGCCTCCAGCAGGACCGCCACGGCCAGCCCGGCGACGAACAGCAGCGCCAGACCCAGCGCCAGGTTGATCAGCAGCGTCCAGGCCGGGCCGACCCGCATGGCGACCAGGAAGAACAGCACCCCGTACCGGGCCCGCAGCCAGCGCAGCGGCGGCAACGCGGCGGCCCGTGCGGCCAGCGCGCGTACCGGGTCCGGGTTGCGGCCCAGCCAGCGGCCGGCGAGCACGACGGCGAGCAGGCACAGCAGCAGGGCCAGCACCGCGCCGGTGGCCCGGCCGAGCAGCTTCGACACCCGCTCGTACGACTCACCGGCCAGGTAGCCGGCGAGCACCGAGGCGCCGACCCAGCTCGCCACCCCGGCCAGGTTCCACGGCGCGAACCGCCGGTACGGCATCCCGGCCGACCCGGCCAGCCGGGGCGCCAGCGTGCGGGCGAACGCGATCCAGCGGGCCGCGAGCACACCCCGGCCGCCGAGGCGCTCCAGCAGCGAGTCGGCCCGCCGCCACCGGTGCGCGCCGATCCGGGCACCCACCCCGGAGGCACGCAGACGGGGGCCGTAGCGGCGGCCGGCCCGCCACGCGAGTGTGTCTCCGATCACGGCGGCGGCGGTCATCGCCACCAGCACGGGCGCGAGGCGCAGCGTCCCCGCGTACGCTAGGAAGCCGACCAGAAGCAGGGTCGCCTCGCCGGGCATCAGCAGCCCGACGATCACCGCGGTCTCCGCCGCGACGATCGCCGCGGCGGCCACGTAGATCAGCAGGGGCGGCAGCTCCTGCAGCCAGCTCAGCAGGTCAGGCATCGGACACCCCGCACGGGTGTCAGCATGCCAGTCGCTGGAACGGTCGGCACAGCACTTTCGACGCAGATCCGGGTTGTCTCGGGGTGACCCCGAGACGTGCCCCGGCAACCGCAGACAGGAGTATGGAGGGTATGCAGCTACGCACCGACCTCCGCAACGTCGCCATCATCGCCCACGTCGACCACGGCAAGACGACCCTGGTCGACGCCATGTTGCGGCAGGCCGGCGCCTACGGCGCCCGTGGTGAGAACACCGAGCGGGTCATGGACTCGATGGACCTCGAGCGCGAGAAGGGCATCACCATCCTCGCCAAGAACACCGGCGTGCGGTACCTGCCGGCGGACGGCTCGGAACCGGTCACCATCAACATCATCGACACCCCCGGTCACGCCGACTTCGGCGGCGAGGTCGAGCGCGGCCTGACCATGGTCGACGGTGTGGTGCTGCTCGTCGACGCCAGCGAGGGCCCCCTGCCGCAGACCCGGTTCGTGCTCCGTAAGGCGCTGCGCGCCCGGCTGCCGATCATCCTGGTGATCAACAAGGTGGACCGTCCGGACGCCCGGATCAAGGAGGTCGTGGACGACACCTACGAGCTGTTCCTCGACCTGGACGCCGACGAAGAGCAGATCGACTTCCCGATCGTCTACGCCTGCGCCCGCGACGGCATCGCCTCGCTGACCCAGCCCGCCGACGGCGCCGTCCCGGACGACAGCAGCAACCTGGAGCCGCTGTTCCGCACGCTGCTGGACACCATCCCCGCGCCCGCGTACGACGAGGGCGCGCCGCTGCAGGCGCACGTCACCAACCTCGACGCCTCGCCGTTCCTGGGCCGGCTCGCGCTGTGCCGGGTCCGCCAGGGCACCATCAGCAAGGGCCAGACCGTGGCCTGGTGCCGCACCGACGGCAGCACCCAGCGGGTGCGCATCTCCGAGCTGCTGATGACCGAGGGCCTGGAGCGCAAGCCGGCCGAGTCCGCCGGGCCGGGCGACATCATCGCCGTCGCCGGCATCCCGGAGATCATGATCGGTGAGACGCTCGCCGACGCCGAGAACCCGGTCCCGCTGCCGCTGATCACCGTGGACGAGCCGGCCATCTCGATGACCATCGGCACCAACACCTCGCCGCTCGTCGGCCGGGTCAAGGGCGCCAAGGTCACCGCCCGGATGGTCAAGGACCGGCTCGACAAGGAGCTGATCGGCAACGTCTCGCTGCGGGTGCTGCCCACCGAGCGGCCGGACGCCTGGGAGGTGCAGGGCCGCGGTGAGCTGGCCCTGGCGATCCTGGTCGAGCAGATGCGCCGCGAGTCCTTCGAGCTGACCGTCGGCAAGCCGCAGGTCGTCACCAAGGAGATCGACGGCAAGACCTGCGAGCCGGTCGAGCGGCTGACCATCGACTCCCCGGAGGAATACCTCGGCGCCATCACCCAGCTCCTGGCCACCCGCAAGGGCCGGATGGAGCAGCTGGTCAACCACGGCACCGGCTGGATCCGGATGGAGTGGCTGGTCCCGGCGCGCGGCCTGATCGGCTTCCGCACCGAGTTCCTCACCGAGACCCGCGGCACCGGCATCCTGCACCACGTCTTCGAGTCGTACGAGCCGTGGTTCGGCGAGCTGCGCACCCGCAACAACGGGTCGCTCGTCGCCGACCGCGCCGGTTCGGTCACCGCGTTCGCGATGACCAACCTCCAGGAGCGCGGCCAGCTCTTCGTCGAGCCCACCACCGAGGTGTACGAGGGCATGATCGTCGGTGAGAACTCCCGCTCCGACGACATGGACGTCAACATCACCAAGGAGAAGAAGCTCACCAACATGCGCTCGTCGACCGCCGACGAGACCGAGAAGCTGATCCCGCCGCGCAAGCTGTCCCTGGAGCAGGCCCTGGAGTTCTGCCGCGAGGACGAGTGCGTCGAGGTCACCCCGGCCGCGGTGCGCATCCGCAAGGTGGTGCTCGACCAGCAGCAGCGTGGCCGGGCCGCCGCCCGCCGCAAGCACGCCGGCTGACCCACCAGCTCACCAGCCCCACCCGGAGCCCGGCCCGCCCCTCGGCGGACCGGGCTCCCCCCTTCCCCTCCCCACCGCTGCCGCCCATCGCTGGACGATCATGAGGTTGGCGGCAGTCCTGGAGATCAAATCCGCCGCCAACTTCATGATCGACGGGTCGGGTGCGAGAGGGCGCGACGGGCGGCCACGGGGTGCAGGGCGGCGGGCGGCGGGCGGCAACGAGGGCGGGGCCGGCAGGGTGGGGTCAGTGGGGCTTGGTGGCCTCCAGGGCCAGGACGTCGGGGATCGGGCCGGAGCCGGACTCGACCACCCGGGTCAGCCGCAGGCCGGCGCCCGCCACGGCGTCCAGCAGGCCGGCCAGCGGCAGGTGCCACGCGCCGACCCGCGCCCGCACCCCGGTCGCGTTCCACGAGCGGACCGTGCGGTCCCGCGAGGCGTACCCGCCGTCGATCACGATCCGCTCCGGCTCGGACCGGTCGGCGAACGCACCCACGAAACACGGGTGCACGCCGACGTGCACCAGGCGGCCGCCGGGTGCCAGCACCCGCGCCGCCTCGGCGACGGCCGCCGGATAGTCCGGCATGTCGGTGTGCGCGAGCACGCAGACCACCGCCGGTACGGCGCCGGCGGACAGCGGCAACGCCGTCGCGTCGGCACGGGCCACCGGCAGCCGGGCACGGGCGTGGCGTAGCTGCCCGCCGGACAGGTCCACCCCCACCGGTGTCCATCCGAGACGCTTCAGCTCGGCGGCGTGCGCCCCGGTACCGCAGCACAGGTCCACGCAGCGGCCGGGGCCGTCCCCCAGCAGGTCGGCCAGCACCGACCGGACCCGGTCCATGTAGACCGACGAGGTCTCGCTGGCGTACTCCTCGTACCAGTCGGCGATGTCGTCGTACAACGGGGTCGTCATCTCCGCACGCTAGCCCGCACCCGCGCCCGCCGCTGCCCCGCGCACGCCACGAAGATCCGCTACGGTGCGCTCATGACCTGGGAGGAACTCGACGCACACCTGGACCGGGTGCCCGGCACCGTCTCCGCGTACGTGGGCCGCCCCGGCGCGCGGCCGACGTGGACGCGGCGGGCCGACGCCACCCACTACGCGGCGAGCACCATGAAGCTGGCCGTGCTGGTGGCGCTGTTCCGCGCCGCCGAGGCGGGCCGGCTCGACCTGGACGCGCCGGTGCCGGTGCGCAACTCGTTCGACTCCGCGCTGCCGGGCGCGCCCCGGTTCGCAAACGACCGCGACTACGACAACGACGACGCGGTCTGGGATCGCGTCGGCGGCGAGGCGCCGCTGCGCTGGCTCGCCGAACGGATGATCGTCCGGTCCAGCAACCTCGCCACGAACATCTGCATCGGCGAGGTGGGGCTGCCCGCCGTGGCGCAGGCGTGGGCGCTCGCCGGTGCCCGGCACAGCGTCACCGGCCGCGGCATCGAGGACTTCGCCGCCCGCGACTCCGGCATCGACAACCTGGTCACCGCCGCCGACCTGGCGGGCCTGCTCGGTGAGCTGGCGCTCGGCGCGACCCGGCCCGGCCCGCTCGCCTCACCGGCCGGCTGCGCCGCCATGCTCGACGTGCTCGTCGCCCAGGAACACCGCGAGGACCTGGCCGCCGGGCTGCCCGACGGCACCCGGATCGCGCACAAGGGCGGCTGGGTACGCGGCGTTCGCCACGGCGCGGGCGTGGTGTTCCCGGACGACGCGCCGCCGTACACGATCGTCGTCTGCACCACCACCGAGCTGGCCGACGGCGGCGCGGACGGTGACGAGGTCTCCGACGACGCCTGCCGGCTGATCGCGCACGTCTCCGAGCGGGTCTGGGCCGCGCGGCACGACCTGGCCGGCTGACCCGGCTACTCCAGCAGCCGCTCGCGCAGCGCGGCGCGGTGCGCGTCGGTCACCCCCAGACCGTCGCGCAGGTACGCGTCGAACGAGCCGTGCGCGCGGCGCACCTCGTCGTAGGCGGCGTCCAGGTATTCCGGGCGCACCTCCAGCAGCGGCCGGGCCACCGCCGGGTCCAGGTCCGGCCGGCGCTGGATCATCGCGGACAGCAGCACCTCGCGCAGGCTCTCGGTCAGCTCGTTGTGCACCAGGTAGTCGGCGCGGATCGCCTCCTCCTCCACGCCCAGCGCGGTCAGCAGCACCACCGACAGCCAGCCGGTGCGGTCCTTCCCGGCCGAGCAGTGGAACAGCAGCGGCAGGTTCGCGCCCTCGGCGGCCAGCCGCACCGCCGCGCCGAAACCGGTCCGCGCCGACTCCCCGGTGACGAACCAGCGGTAGATCGCCGTCATCGCCCCCGGCATGCCCTCGCGGGCCAGCGCCACGTACGCGTCCAGGTCGTGGCCCTGCAGCACCGCCGAGACGTAGGTGAACACCGGGTGCGCCGCGTCGTAGACCGGCAGGTGCACGGTGCGGGGCTCGCCCACCAGCCGGTCCGGCGGGGCCACCGCCTGCTCGTGGACGTCGCGCAGGTCCACCACGCACGCCGGGCCGAGTTTGCTCAGCACCGGCAGGTCCTCGTCGGTGAGCCGGCCCAGCGCGGGTGTGCGGATGAGCCGCCCCGCCCGTACCCGCCGCCCGTCGCTCGTCGGCAGTCCACCCAGGTCACGCGCGTTCGGCGCGCCCACCAGCTCCCATTCCCGCCCGGCCATCGGCCCTCCCCTGCTCGCCGCCAGTTGGCTATAGGGTGCCCCACATGACGATCGCCGCGGTACGCACCCACCGTCTGTCGGCCCCCTTACACACCCCGTTCGTCACCGCGCTGCGCCGTACCACCACCGTGGACACGCTGGTCGTGGAGGTGGTCGACGGCGACGGCCGGTCCGGTTTCGGGGAGGCGCCGCAGGTCTGGCAGGTCACCGGCGCGTCGGTGGCGGGTGCCGAGGCGTGCGTACGCGAACTGCTCGCGCCACTGCTGATCGGCCGCGACGCCGACGACCTCCAGGCAGCAGGCGCGCTGGTGCGCCGCGCCGTGGTGGGCAACGAGTCGGCGAAGGCGGCGCTCGACGTGGCGCTGCACGACCTGGCCGCGCGGCGGCTCGGCGTACCCCTGGTGCGCCTGCTCGGTGGCACGGCGCTGCGCGTGCCGACCGACGTCACGCTGGCCGCCGGTGACGCGGTCGACCTGGCCGCGACGGCGGCGCGGCGCGGCGCCGAGGGGTTCAGCGTGCTCAAGCTCAAGGTCGGCACCGACGCCCGCGGCGACCTGGACCGGGTCCGCGCGGTGCGGGCCGCGGTCGGCCCGGACGTGCGGATCCGGCTGGACGCCAACCAGGGCTGGACGCCCCGGGAGGCGGTGCGGGTGATCCGGGCGATCGAGGACGCGGGGCTCGACGTGGAACTGGTCGAGCAGCCGGTGCACCGCCGCGACCTGGACGGGCTGGCCTGGGTCAGCGACCGGGTGGACCTGCCGATCCTGGCCGACGAGTCCGTCTTCGACGTGCGCGACCTGGTCGAGGTGATCCGGCGGCGCGCCGCCGACATGGTCAACGTGAAGCTGGCCAAGTGCGGCGGCCTGCAACCGGCCCGCACGCTGCTCGACCTGGCCGCCGCGCACGGCATGGGCACCATCGTCGGTTCGATGATGGAGGGCCCGGTGGGGGTCGGCGCCGCGGCCAGCCTGGTCGCCGCGTCCGGCACCACCGCCGTGTCGGACCTCGACGCCGCCTGGTGGCTGGCCTGGTCGCCGGTCACCGGGGGCATCCGGTACGAGGGCGCGAGCGTGCTGCTGCCGGACGCTCCGGGCCTGGGGGTCACCGGCCTACGTGAAGCTAAAATTCAGACAAGTGGTTGAGCAACGTCAGAATTTTTCATATGGTCGCCCGGACGACCACCGGAGAGAGGGGTACGCGTGGCACCTCAGCCCGGCCGCCGGGCCGTCGTACGGGTACCGGTGGCGACCCTGTGGACCGCTCCCGAGGCGGTACGCCCGATCGACTGCCCCGCCCTCGCCGGCTCGCCCGACGTCGCCGCCTGGATCGCCGGCATGGACCGCGACCAGCTCGTCGGTGACTGCGTCCTGACCCAGCTGCTGCTCGGCGAGCCGGTGCGCGTCACCGAGTCCCGGCCGGACGGCTGGGTGCGGGTGGTGGCGCTGGGCCAGCCAGCGGCGAAGCTCGGCGCCGACGGCTACCCGGGCTGGCTGCGGGCCGCCCACCTGGCCGACGCCGACCCGGCCGACACCGTCCCGTCCGACAGCGTCCCCGCCGGCCCCGCTCCGGCCGGCCTCGCCGCGTCCGGCGCGGCGCGATCGGACCCCGCCTCGGCCGGACCGGCAGCGGTCGGCACCGGTCCGGCCGGTCCCGGTCCCGCTCCGGCCGGTTCCGGCCCGGCGGCCGACGGTCCGCTGACGGTCGACGTGGCCCGCACCGCGTTGCGTGCCGCACCCGGCGGCGACGCGGCGCTCACCGGCGTGGTCCTCGGCACCCGGCTCACCCCGGCCGGGCCGGCGGTGGACGGCAGGCGCCCGGTCCGCGTACCCGGGCGGGCCGACCCGCTCTGGGCCCCGGAGGACGACCTGGTGCCGCTGCCCGCCGAGCGCCCCGAGGCCGAGGAGGTGCTCGCGGTCGCCGAACGGCTGCGCGACCTGGTCTACGTCTGGGGCGGCATGTCCACCGACGGCATCGACTGCTCCGGGCTGGTGCACCTGGCCTGGCGGCGGTACGGGATCACGCTCCCCCGCGACGCCGACGACCAGGCGGCGGCGACCTCGCGGGTGCCGCTGGACGCCGAACGCCCCGGCGACCTCTACTTCTTCGCCCGGCCCGGCCGGCGCATCCACCACGTCGGGATCGTGTCGGCCGAGCCGCGCGGCGGCCGGCGCCGGATGCTGCACGCCTGCTACCTGACCCGCCGGGTGGTCGAGGAGGAGCTACCGGCCGACCGGACCGCCACCCTCGTCGGCGCCCACCGCGTCTGACCGCCGACACGCCGCGGGGCGCCCCCGGCACGGGAGCGCCCCGGACGGGACGGGTGGGTCAGCGGCGGGCCTGGGCCAGTTCCCGGCGCCGGTCCCGCGACGACTTCGCCAGGCTGGCGGCGGTGGCCACACCCAGGGTGCCGAGGATGACCGTCAGCGACAGCCAGATCGGGATGTGCGGGGCCCACGCCACGTGCTCGCCGCCGTTGATGAACGGCAGGTTGTTCTCGGCCAGCGCCTCCAGCATCAGCTTCACGCCGATGAAGCCGAGCACCACGGCGAGGCCGTAGCTGAGGTAGATGAGCCGGTCCAGCAGGCCGCCGAGCAGGAAGTAGAGCTGCCGCAGTCCCATCAGCGCGAACACGTTCGCGGTGAAGACCAGGTACGGCTCCTGGGTGATGCCGAAGATCGCCGGGATCGAGTCCAGCGCGAAGATCAGGTCGGTGGTGCCGATCGCGATCATCACGATGAGCATCGGGGTGAAAAGGCGTCGCCCGTGCTCGTGGGTGGTCATCCGCGCCCCGTCGTAGTCACGGGACAGCGGGAGCGCCTTGCGGCTCCACCGGATCAGCAGGTTCTCGCTGAACTCGTCCTCGTCCGGCTCGCCCTGCCGGGCCAGGTTCACCGCGGTGTAGATGAGGAACGCGCCGAAGATGTAGAACACCCAGGAGAACTGGGAGATCAGCGCCGCGCCGGCCGCGATGAAGCCACCCCGCATGATCAGCGCCAGGATGATGCCGACGAGCAGCACCTTCTGCTGGTACTGCCGGGGCACCCCGAACCGGGCCATGATGATCACGAAGACGAAGAGGTTGTCCACCGAGAGGCTGTACTCGGTGAGCCAGCCGGTGTAGAACTCGCCTGCGACGCGGCCACCCGCGGTCAGCCAGAGCACCACGCCGAAGATCAGCGCCAGGCCGACGTAGAAGCCCACCCACAGGCTGGACTCCCGGACGCTCGGCTCGTGCGGCCGCCGGCCGATGATGAACAGGTCGGCGAGCAGGACCGCGATCATCGCGATCAGCGTTACCGCCCACACCAATGCGGACACGTTCAAATCCATCCTCCGGCAGACACGCTGCGTCGGGCACACCGTACGCCGGGTGCGGTGCCGGGGTGCGTCGACGCTGACAGGGGTGACTGTCGGAGGTCTCTTCCGCCGGAGCCCGGGTGCCGGGTTCCGACCGGCGGAGCCGGGTCGGGCCACCGGGGGTGCCGGCGCTCTTCCGTGCTGACGACTCCGTCGCGGGGGAATACTCCCCTCCTCGGCCGCCATTGTTCACCATCGCACCCAGGTGGCGCATCTCCGGGGCGTCCGTCGATCTCTCGACGTGCTGTGGCTCACGTCCCGCAGGGCGTCCTAGGAGGCTAGTCATCCTCCGGCGAGGCACGCCGGGACGTCACCCGGGACGCACCGGCGGCGGGCCGGCATGGCAGGCTGCCTGCATGGTTCTTGAGGTCGCGCTGATCGATGTCACGCCCGGACACGAGGACGAGTTCGCCGCCGCCTACGCGCAGGCGCGGCCGATCCTCGCCGGTGCCGAAGGCTGCCGCTCCGTGCGGATGACCAGGGGCGTGGAGTCGCCCACCCGGTTCGTGCTGCTCGTCGAGTGGGACTCGGTCGAGGCGCACGACGTGAACTTCCGCCAGACCGAACGGTTCGCGCAGTGGCGCGGGCTGATCGGCCCGCACTTCGCCGGTCCGCCGCTGGTCGAGCACTTCATCGACGTGCCGGCCTGAACTGTCGTACCCCTGCCGTAGCCTGCGCGCTGCGCGGCCACCGGTCCCGACGGGCATCGGGGGCGCCGGGCCCGGTGGTCGCGCCGCACCGACAGCGGGCCGTACGGGCTCACTCCAGCTCGTGCGGATCGCGCGGCCGGGGCACCGGCGCCGCGCCGAGCCGCCGGGCGACCAGCTCGGCGGAGGCGTCCGCCGGCAGCGCCGCGGCCAGCAGCCGCTCGATGACCCGCTCGTAGTGGGCCACGTCCGCCTCGGCGACCAGCCGCAGGTCGGTGGTGAGCGTCTCCACCAGCACGGTGCGCGGGTCGTCCGGGTCGGGGTAGGCGTAGTACGAGAACGGTGCCAGCGGGTGCGGTCCGTCGCCGCTCGACGCCGCGGACCGCAGCACCCGGACGGTGACGCGGGGCCGTTCGGCGAGCGCGAGCAGGTGCCGCATCTGGTCGCGCCACACGTCGGCGGGCAGGCCGTCCGGGTCGCAGACGCGCTCGTCGACCAGCGCGGTGTAGTGCGGCGGGTCCGGCCGGATCAGCAGTTCCTGGCGTGCGGCTCGGGCGCGCACGTCGGCCTCCACGTCCACCTCGCCGGTCAGCGCCGCGCCGGCCGACACCCGCAATCGGGCGTACGCCGGGGTCTGGAGCAGGCCGGGCACGAGCACGCACTGGTACTCCACGATGCGCTCCGCGCCCGCCTCCAGCTCGGCGTACGCCCGCTGGCGCTCCCCCATCTCGCCGAGCGCCTTGGACCAGCCCCGGCCGGTGGCCGCGTCGCGGGCGATGACGATCAGCTCGTCGCGCTGCGGCGGCGGCACCGCGTAGACGTCGAGCAGGTCGAGCACGTCGGCCAGGTCGGGCCGGCTCTGCCCCAGCTCGATGCGGGACAGCTTCGACGTGGACGCCCAGCCCAGCCGGGTGCAGACCTGTTCGAGCGTGAGCGACTCGCGACGACGCAGCCGGCGCAGCTCCACACCGAGCCTCGCCCTCCGGACCACAGGACTTGCTGACAACGGCATGCACGCCTCCCGGGAGGGAGCGTACGCATCACCGTCACGCTCGGCAATACCTCGCCCACACAGCGCTACCGTGCGGGCGGCGCACTCAGGGGCGGTACGTGCCGAACGACCAGACCAGCCCGGCCAGGTCGCGGGCCGCGTAGTCGCGGGAGCCGTAGTCGGTGTCGAACGGCGCCCGGACGATCTCCGCCCCGGCCACCCGGGCCCGCTCGTGGTGCGCGTCGACGTCGTCGAGCGCCACGTAGACGCGGTAGTCGTCGTCGGCCGGCCGGGACCGCGGCGCCGGCCCCGGGCCGAGCATCAGCAGGTCGTCGCCGTACGCCAGCTCGGCGTGACCGACCGTGCCGTCGGGGAGTTCGTGGGCCTCGCGCACGGTGAAGCCGAACGCGGAACAGAGGAAGTCGGCCGCGGCTCGCACGTCGGGATACCGCAGGACCGGATAGATGCTTCGCATGCCGGTCAGTCTGCCGCCGGAGCGGTCAGGCCGGATTGGACGAATGCGATCCGGGCCCGGTCAGCGCGGCCGGGGTGGCGCCGGCGAACTCGCGGAACTCCCGGATCAGGTGCGACTGGTCGTAGTAGCCCCACCGGGCGGCCCGCTCCGCCCACCCGGCGGCGTCCGGCACGGCGGCGTCCGCGGTGAGCAGCGTCCGGCCCAGGCTCGCGTACGCCCGCTCGAAGCGCAGCAGGCGGGCGACCGTCTTCGGCGGCAGGCCGAACTCCCGCCGGAACCGGACCGACAGGTGACGGCGGGACCAGCCCAGCTCGTCGGCGAGCGCACCCACGCCGACCGCTCCCCCGCTGCCGTCCAGACGCCGCCAGGCCGCCAGCAGGTGCGGGTCCGGCGGCACTGTCGCCGCCAGCCGCGCGGCCACTGCCGCGTCGAGCCGGGCGAAGCGTTCCGGCCAGCCCGGCGTCTCGGCCAGCTCGTCGCGCAGCCGGGCCAGCCAGCCCGCCACCGCGTCGAGCGGCACCACCCGGTTGGTCAGCTCGGCCAGCGGCAGCCCGAGCAGGCGGCGGGCCGCCGGGGCGGTGAGCAGCACCTGCACCCCGGTGCCGGTCCCGGCCGTCCGGGTGGCACACCAGCCGTCGAACGGGCCGGCCAGGAAGGCGTTCGCGGCGGCCCCTCCCCGGCCGGGGGCACGCGGGTCGGTCACGTCGAGAGGGTCGCCCCAGCCGAGGATCAGCACCACGAACGCGCCCGCCACCTCCCGGCGTACCAGCGGAACGGGCGCGTCCTCGCGGTAGCCGAGGTAGCTGTCCACCCACCGGCGCAGCCGCGGGTCGGGGCGCCCGACGACGGCCTCGGTCAGCATCGCGCCGCCCCGGCCGTCGCGCCGGTCACCGGACCCCTGCGGCGTCCATCCCGCGCAGCTCCTTCTTGAGGTCGGCGACCTCGTCACGGATCCGCGCGGCCAGCTCGAACTGCAACTCCCGCGCGGCGGCGAGCATCTGGTCGTTGAGCTCCTGGATGAGGTTGGCCAGGTCGGCCCGGGCCATCCCCTCCCGCGACGGGGTGGCCGCGGCGCCCCGGCGGCTGCGGGTCTCCTTGACCGGCGCCTTGCCCCGGGACAGCTGCCGCACGGCACCGCCGACGTTGCTGTTCTCGGTGTCCTCCGCCTCGCGGTAGATGTCGTCGAGGATGTCGTGGATCTTCTTGCGCAGCGGCTCCGGCTTGATGCCGTTCGCCTCGTTGTGCGCGATCTGCTTGGCCCGGCGCCGGTTGGTCTCGTCGATCGCGCTCGCCATCGACGGGGTGATCTTGTCGGCGTACATGTGGACCTGGCCGGAGACGTTACGGGCCGCGCGGCCGATGGTCTGGATCAGCGACCGGCCGCTGCGCAGGAAGCCCTCCTTGTCGGCGTCGAGGATCGCCACCAGCGACACCTCGGGCAGGTCGAGACCCTCCCGGAGCAGGTTGATGCCGACGAGCACGTCGTAGTCGCCCTTGCGCAGCTCGCGCAGCAGCTCGACCCGGCGCAGCGTGTCGACCTCGGAGTGCAGGTAGCGCACCCGGATGCCGTTCTCCAGCAGGTAGTCGGAGAGGTCCTCGGCCATCTTCTTGGTGAGCGTGGTGACGAGCACCCGCTCGTCCCGCTCGGTGCGCAGCTTGATCTCGTGCATGAGGTCGTCGATCTGGCCCTTCGTCGGCTTGAGAACCACCTCGGGGTCGATCAGGCCGGTGGGCCGGATCACCTGCTCGACGAACTCGCCCTGGGCCTGCTCCAGCTCCCACGGGCCGGGGGTGGCGGAGAGGTAGACCATCTGGCCCACCCGCTCCAGGAACTCGTCGAAGCGCAGCGGCCGGTTGTCGGCGGCGCTCGGCAGCCGGAAGCCGTGGTCGACCAGCATCCGCTTGCGGGAGGCGTCGCCCTCGTACATGCCGCCGATCTGCGGGATCGTCACGTGCGACTCGTCGACGACCGTCAGGAAGTCGTCGGGGAAGTAGTCGAGCAGGCAGTGCGGCGGGCTGCCCGGCAGCCGGCCGTCGATGTGCATGGAGTAGTTCTCGATGCCGGAGCAGAAGCCCACCTGGCGCATCATCTCGATGTCGTAGGTGGTGCGCATGCGCAGCCGCTGGGCCTCCAGCAGCTTGCCCTGCCGTTCCAGCTCGGCCAGCCGTTCGCCCAGCTCGGCCTCGATGTCGCGGATCGCCCGTTCCATCCGCTCCGGACCGGCGGCGTAGTGCGTGGCCGGGAAGATCATCAGGCTGTCGACCTCGCGGACCACGTCACCGGTCAGCGGGTTCAGGTAGTAGAGCTTCTCGATCTCGTCACCGAACAGCTCGATCCGGACCGCAAGCTCCTCGTACGCCGGGATGATCTCCAGCGTGTCGCCGCGGACCCGGAAGGTGCCGCGCTGGAAGGCCATGTCGTTGCGCGTGTACTGGATGTCGACCAGCCGGCGCAGCAGCTGGTCGCGGTCCAGCTCCTGCCCGACCTTGACCCGCACGGCCCGGTCGAGGTATTCCTCCGGGGTGCCCAGGCCGTAGATCGCCGAGACGGTGGCGACGACGATGACGTCCCGCCGGGTGAGCAGCGACATGGTGGCCGAGTGCCGCAGCCGCTCGACCTCCTCATTGATCGAGGAGTCCTTCTCGATGTAGGTGTCGGTCTGCGGGATGTACGCCTCGGGCTGGTAGTAGTCGTAGTAGGAGACGAAGTATTCGACCGCGTTCTGCGGCAGCAGCTCGCCGAACTCCTTCGCCAGCTGGGCCGCGAGGGTCTTGTTGGGGGCGAGCACCAGGGTCGGCCGCTGGAGCCGCTCGACCAGCCACGCCGTGGTGGCGCTCTTGCCCGTGCCGGTCGCGCCGAGCAGCACCGTGTTGCGGTCGCCGCGCCGCACGCGACGCTCAAGCTCGTCGATGGCAGCCGGCTGGTCACCGGCCGGCTGGAACTCACTGACGACCTGGAAGCGGCCGTCGAGCCGGGGAATGTCGAGCGCCATGACACCAACCGTACGCCCGGGGTCCGACACTTCCGGCCACGACCACGGACCGTCCCTGATCGGCTTCGATATTCCCATTGTGTGGCTCATCTCACCGGTCTACCCTCGTACCGTAGGCCGCTCGCGGCGGCCGACCGGGCCGGTGATCGCCCCCTCGCGGGGCCGGTCGCCCCCGGCGCCAGGGCCGCAGCACCCGGGACGACCGGCGTGCGCGCCGACGGTGGTCGCGCGCAGCGCTGACCGGCCGCCGCGAGCGCCCCTGCTCGTCACCGAAACCCCGCTCTCGCGTTCTCCACTCGTGGGGACCTCTCCCGAGCGCCGGCCGCGACGCGAGCCCGACACCGGCACGCCCCCGCCCGCCGACGAGCCGGGCCGCCAGCGCGGCGCCAGCCGCCCCCACCGGCTCTCCGCGCGGGGCGACGGCGACCAGGCCGTACCCCGGGAACCGGGTCGCGGCCACCGGCGCGGCCGCACCAGCACACCGACCCGGCCCGCCACCGTGGCCGGCCGGCGCCGCCGGGCCGGCCTGTTCGACGGCCGCCGCCCCCCGCTCACCACCCGGCCGGACGGCGACCCGGAACTGGACGGCGCCGGCGACCCGCCGGACGGGCCGGACCGGCGCCGGATCGCCCTCGCCGCGCTCGTGGCCGCAGCCGCGCTCTCCGCCGCTACGCTCGTCGCCGCCCTGCCGTCCTGGGTGCCCGGCCGCACCGGCGACGCCCCGGCGACACGTGCCCTGACCGCCGCCGAGGCGGACCGGGTGGCCGCGCTGCGGGTCACCAACCTGCGCGACGTACGCGCCGGTGTCCGGGTCACAGTCGGCGCGGACGGTGCCCGTACCGAGTTGGTCGGCTGGGTCGACTGGGCCCGCCCCCTGGTCTACCTGGACGTCGGCGGCCCGGGTGCGGGCGACGACCGGGGCCTGGTGCAGGCCACCGCGTCCGCGCTGCTGGTACGGCCCGACCCGGGCGCGCTCCCCACCCCGGCCCGGCCGCCGCTGGTGCCGCCGGCGGACCGGTGGCGGATGCGTTCCCCGGCCGGCGGGCACGGCCTGGGCGCGGTACGCGACCTGCTGATCGGGCTCGGCGCCGACCGGGTCGATCCACCCGCCACCGACGGCCGGTGGCTACGCGGCGACCAGGTGGGCGGCGTCGCGGTGGACGTGCTCCAGGCGCCCCTCGCGCCGCCCGGTGACCCGCTGCCGACGCTGTGGGTGGACGCGGACGCCCGGCTGCACCGGCTCACCGGCCGGCTGGCCGACGGCACGCCCGTCACCGTGGACCTGACCCGCGCCGACCGGCCCACGCTGCACCCGGTGGACGCGCTCGGCGGCCGGCCCGGGCAGCCCCGGGCGCTCACCGACGACGAAGCCGCCCGGCTGGCCGCGCTACCCGCCCGGCTCCGGGCACTCGGCGGCGCGACGGTGACTGTGGCCGCTCCGCTCGGCCCGTCGGCGAACCTGCGGGCCACCGGCACGGTGAACTGGACGAGCCCGTCGGCGTACCTCGCGGTGATCGAGGAGGGCAGCGGCCGACGCACCCTGCGATGGGCCCGGCCGGGACGGGTGGCCGAGGTGCAGCGTTCCCCCGACGGGCCCGCGACGCCACCCGCACCGGTGCCGGCCGCGCTGCTCGCGGCCCCCGCGCGGCCGCCCGGCGACGACCTCGACCGGCTGCTCGACGCGGCGCTGCGGGCGGCCCGGCACGCGCCCGGCGGCACCACCGTCCGGATCCGGGAGGACCGGCTGGACGACCGGGCCGTCGACGTGTTCGAACTGCCGGGCGGCCGCCGCCTGTGGCTGGACCGGGGTGGTCTGCCGCACCGGATGGAGCTGCGGGCCGGGTCCGGCGTGTGGATCCGGCTCGACCTCACGCCCCGTCGTGCGGCGGGCAGCGGCGGATCGTCGGCCTCGACGGCGCGCTGAGCCCGGCCCGCTCCCTACCGCCCGGTCAGGGCCGCCAGCCGGTCTGCGCGGCCCACTCCTCGGCGCGCAGGTGCTCCTCGTCGAACCAGGGATCGGTCACCGTGCCCCACGTGGCGTGCTCCGGCGCGGCCGCCGCCAGATCCCGCTTCACCTGGAGGTAGTCGGCCCGCCGTGCCGGGTCGGCGCGCAGGTGGTCGCGCATCAGCAGCGCGTACCGCCAGCCGGGCGAACCGGCCTCCCGCAGGTGCAGGCGCACCGGACGCGCCGGGTCCGCGCCGCCGTGCAGCCGCTTGGGCCAGCGCACCGGCTCCGGCTGCCGCGGCGCGTCCCACCACTCGCCCGGCAGCCGCGGGAAACCCGCCTCGGCCAGCCGCTGCGCGAGCGGCCCGTCCGCCTCGTCCAGGGAGGGCACCGTCACCTGGATGTCGATCACGTCCGGCGCGGCGAGTCCCGGCACGGCGGTGGAGCCGACGTGGTCGACCCGGATGTCACCGCCTGCGGCGTGGCGGATCCGGGCGGCCAGCCGGGCGTACTGCTCGGGCCAGGTCGGGTCCGGCCCGGCGGGCGCGGCCGGGTCGGGTGGGACGGGTGGGACGGCACGGCGTTCGCGGACGTTGCGCTCGTAGGGCAGCAGACGGTCCCGCCAGAGGGTGTCCACGGCGGCGTGCAGATCGGTGAGCGTGCCGTCGTTCGTCAGCAGCACATCGGCGACCGCACGGCGGGTCGCGTCGTCGGCCTGCGCGGCGATGCGCCGCTGCGCCTCCGCCGGGGCCATCCCCCGGTCGCGGGTCAGCCGGGCCATCCGGGTCGGCACGGCCGTCTGCACCACGACCACCAGGTGGTACGTCGGCGCGAGTCCCACCTCGACCAGCAGCGGTACGTCGTTGACGACGATCGCGTCGGCGGGGGCGGCGGCGACCAGTTCGGCGCTGCGCGCGCGTACCCGGGGGTGGGTGATCCCTTCGAGCGTGCGGCGGGCCGCCTCGTCGCCGAAGACCAGCGCGCCGAGGGCGGCCCGGTCCAGCGCCCCGTCGGCGTCCAGAACCTTTTCGGAGAAGGCGGCGACCACCTCGGCCAGCCCGTCGGTGCCGGGCGCGACGATCTCGCGGGCGATGCGGTCCGAGTCGACGATCACCGCGCCCAGCGTGGCGAGGCGGCTCGCCACCGCGCTCTTGCCCGATCCGATTCCGCCGGTCAGCCCCACCTTCAGCACCCGGACAGTCAACCGGATCCGGTGTCCGCGTGCCAAACCCGCCCGGCGTACGACGCGGGCCCCGCCCCCGGCGCTCCGCTGGTGCGGAACGCGGGGACGGGGCCCGTCGTCAGAGGCAGTCGCCGGTCAGTCCGGTGGGACGAACAGGCGTCAGCGTCCGGTCACTTGCCGCCGGCGAGCTTCTCCCGCAGCGCGGCGAGCGCCTCGTCGGTCGCGAGCGTGCCGGCCGGCTCCTCGGCCTGACGGCTCGGGGCCGAGGTCGAGGTGGTGGTGCCGCTGGTGACCGGCGGAGCCGGGTTGGCAGCGGCCTCGGCGTCGGCGGCGCGGGAGGTCTGCACCTGCTTGGTGTGGGCCTCCCAGCGCTGACGCGCCTCGGCGTACTGCTGCTCCCAGGTCTCGCGCTGCTTGTCGTAGCCCTCGAGCCACTCGCCCGTCTCCGGGTCGAAGCCCTCCGGGTAGATGTAGTTGCCCTGGTCGTCGTAGGTCGCGGCCATGCCGTAGAGGGTCGGGTCGAAGTGCTCCTCGCCCTCGACGAAGCCCTCGTTGGCCTGCTTGAGCGACAGCGAGATCCGGCGGCGCTCCAGGTCGATGTCGATGACCTTGACCATGACCTCGGAGCCGACCTGCACGACCTGCTCCGGGATCTCCACGTGGCGCTCGGCCAGCTCGGAGATGTGGACCAGGCCCTCGATGCCGTCGTCCACGCGGACGAACGCACCGAACGGCACCAGCTTGGTGACCTTACCCGGCACGATCTGCTGGATCGCGTGGGTGCGGGCGAACTGACGCCACGGGTCCTCCTGCGTCGCCTTCAGCGACAGCGAGACCCGCTCGCGGTCCAGGTCGACGTCCAGGACCTCGACCTCGACCTCCTGGCCCACCTCGACGACCTCGGACGGGTGGTCGATGTGCTTCCAGGACAGCTCGGAGACGTGCACGAGGCCGTCCACGCCGCCCAGGTCGACGAACGCGCCGAAGTTGACGATCGAGGAGACGACGCCCTTGCGGACCTGCCCCTTCTGGAGCTTGTTGAGGAACTCGGTGCGCACCTCGGACTGCGTCTGCTCCAGCCAGGCACGGCGGGACAGGACCACGTTGTTGCGGTTCTTGTCCAGCTCGATGATCTTGGCTTCGAGTTCGCGGCCGACGTACGGCTGCAGGTCACGCACACGCCGCATCTCGACGAGCGACGCGGGCAGGAAGCCGCGCAGGCCGATGTCGAGGATGAGACCACCCTTGACGACCTCGATGACCGAGCCGCGGACGACGCCGTCCTCGTCCTTGATCTTCTCGATCGTGCCCCAGGCCCGCTCGTACTGCGCCCGCTTCTTGGAGAGGATCAGCCGACCCTCCTTGTCCTCCTTCTGGAGGACGAGGGCCTCGATGTGGTCACCCACCGAAACGACCTCGGCCGGGTCCACGTCGTGCTTGATCGACAACTCCCGAGAGGGGATGACACCCTCGGTCTTGTAGCCGATGTCGAGCAGGACCTCGTCCCGATCGACCTTGACGACGGTGCCTTCGACAATGTCGCCGTCGTTGAAGTACTTGATGGTCTCGTCGATCGCGGCGAGGAAAGCTTCCTCAGAGCCGAGGTCGTCGTGGGTGACCTTGTTGGCGCTCGAGGTGGCCTCGATGCTGCTCGTCATGTGGGCGGTTGCTCCGGTCGGATGGGTTGTCACAGCGGGCATGGGTGTCGCGGTGACTCTGCCGCGCCAACGGATCCGTCGCCGGGCACACCGAACGATCGACGCGAGAAGATCATTAGTGGCTCCGGTGACCGCGCACCTGCTCCCTGCCGAGGCACACGATCCGCGAGCGCATCGTCTAGCCTACCCGCTGCATTACCACAGCGTGCAAGCCCTCCCGGGTCCGTGCGAACTCATCCGCTGCGAAAGCGGAGATTTCGCGCGGTAAGGGGCCACAGCTGTCTCGTCCGTCACATCCGTCCCAACCGCCACCCCAACCGACCGGCCGGACGCCGCCGGACCTAGCGTGGACGGGTGGACGACGACAGGGTGACCCGCCGACGGGTCGACGCCGGGGAGATCCGCCGGGCGAACCGCGGATGGTGGGACACCGACGCCGACGCGTACCAGGCCGAGCACGGCGCGTTCCTCGGCGACGCCGACTTCGTCTGGTGCCCGGAGGGGCTGCGCGAGGCCGACGCCCGGCTGCTCGGCGACGTCGCCGGGCGGCGGATCCTCGAACTCGGCGCCGGGGCGGCCGCCGCCGCCCGCTGGCTCGCCGCCCAGGGCGCCCGGCCGGTCGCGCTGGACCTGTCCGCCGGCATGTTGCGGCACGCCGCCGGGGCCGCCCGGCGCACCGGGGTACGCGTGCCGCTGGTGCAGGCCGACGCGCTCGCCCTGCCGTTCGCCGACGCCGCGTTCGACACCGTCTGCACCGCGTTCGGCGCGATCCCGTTCGTGGACGACTCGGCGGCGGCGATGCGCGAGGTGGCCCGGGTGCTGCGGCCCGGCGGCCGATGGGTCTTCTCGGTCACCCACCCGATGCGCTGGATCTTCCTGGACGACCCGGGCGAGGGCGGGCTGACCGCCGTGCACTCGTACTTCGACCGCGCCCCCTACGTCGAGCAGGACGAACACGGCGTGGCCACGTACGTCGAGCAGCACCGCACCCTGGGCGACCGGATCCGGGAGCTGGTCGGCGCCGGGTTCCGCCTGCTGGACCTGGTGGAGCCGGAGTGGCCGGCCGGGCACGAGGGGATCTGGGGCCAGTGGAGCCCGCTGCGCGGCCGGCTGTTCCCCGGCACCGCGATCTTCGTCGCGGAGAAGCCGACGGGCTGAGCGCGTCGCACGTCGGGTGCGATCGGGCCGGCGGTAGCGCCCCCATACTGCCCGGGTGAGCGCCGAGCCGATCGCGACACCCTCCTCTCCATGGCGTCCGGACCCGCTTCGGCAACAGCGTGCCGACCACATGGTGGAGGATCTGCTGACGCTGCCGCCCGACGCACCCCGCGTCGAACTGGTCGACGGCATCATCCACGTGACGCCCTTGCCCACTCTCCACCACCAGGACATCGCCGGCCTGCTTACCCGGTGGCTGCGATCCCGCGTGCCTGCGCATCTACGTGCGACCCAGGCGGTGAGCGTCGGGCTGGACGTTGACGCCAGCCGCCGACCGGACGTCCTGCTCCACCGCGCCGAACTGCCGTCCGACTGCTGGCTGCTACGGCCTGCGGACGTCGTCCTGGCCGTCGAGATCGTCTCCCCCGGCACCCGGCGGGTCGACCGGTTCGCCAAGCCGGGCGAGTACGCCGCCGCCGGGATCCCGTTCTACTGGCGGATCGAGCAGGATCCGGTGCACCTCTACGCGTACCGCCTCGGTGACCGGATCGGTCCGGGCGGCGAGCGGCAGTACGAGCTGGTGGACGACAGCAGCGAGGTGATCGAGCTGTCCGAGCCCTTCGCGATCAAGCTGCCGATCGCCGAGATCCGACCCTGACCACACCGTTACTCGGTGTCGGCCGCGGGTAACCGCGCGGCATGGCCGAGAAGGAGTTCCGCACCGGCGACCACGTCTCCTGGGCCAGCCACAGCGGCCGGGCGTACGGCGTCGTCAAGGAGAAGCTGACCGAGCGCACCCACGTACGCGGGCACACGGTGAACGCCTCTCCGGAGCAGCCGCAGTACCGGATCACCAACGACGACTCGGGCCGCGACGTCGCCCACCGCCCGGAGGTGCTGCGCCATGAGTCGCGCTGAGGACCCGCAGCAGACGTACCGGGAGTTCACCGACGCGGTGAACATGAAGCCCGGTGAGCTGACCCGCTGGCTGGAGACCGAGGAGTCCAAGCACGTCGGCTGGCACAAGAAGGGCACCCAGGGCGGCGAGTCGGTCGGGCACGACTCCGGCCGGCGCATCGTCGACCTGCTGCGCCGCAAACGCGCCGACCTCACCGCCGCCGACTACAAGCACATGCGCAAGGTGATCGGTTACGTCCACCGCCACCTCGCCCAGCGGCCGTCCGGGGACGTGCGGGACACCAGGTGGCGCTGGTCGCTGATGAACTGGGGGCACGACCCGCTCAAGAGCTGAGCCGCCCGGTCCGTTCGCGTCGCGTTGGTACCGTGCCGGCGATGACGACAGACGTCTCGACCGCAGGCCGTCATCCCCGCGCCGGACGGGTGGTCCTCCTGGCGGGCCTCGGCCTGATCGCCGTCGCGGCGCTTCTCCTGGTGGCGACCGGGAACACCGGCATCCGATACAGCGCCGACCACGACGGCACCGTACCGATGTGGAGCCGCTGGATCCCGGCGCTGGCCGGGATCGCACTGATCCGCCTGATCCCGCCCGCGCCCGACCCGAGGTGGCCGGACCCGGTCGCGCCGTACCGCGAGGCGGTGCCGCTGCTGCTGGCCGGGATCGCGTTCGTCGCCGTGATGCCGCTGCTCGGCGGCGAACCCGCGTACACGATGTTGAAGCTGGCGCTGCTGCTCGGCGTACCCCTCGTGGTGTTCCTGGCCGCACGCCGCCGGCCGCCACGGTGGCGGCCGGGGCCGGCCCCGGCGGACGCCGCCCACCGGTGGGGTCCGGCGCTGCCGGTGGCGGTGTGGCTGGTGCTCAGTTACGCGACGCCGCTGGCCGCGCCCGCGAGCGACTGGGGGCGGACCGTCGCGCCGGTCGAGCTGGCCGTCACGTTGCTGGTGGCCTTCGCGGTGAACGCGTTGCTGGAGGAGGTCTTCTACCGGCGGTGGCTGCAGACCCGGTGGGAGTCGCTGCTGGGCCGCTGGCCGGCGATCGTCCTCGCGTCACTGGTGTGGGCGGCCTGGCACGTGGCCATCCAGGGCAGCGGCCGACCGGCCGTCGACCTGGCGTCGGTGATCGTGAACCAGGGCTGTTCCTCGGCTACCTGTGGTCGCGGTACCGCCGCATGTGGCCGCTGCTCGTGGTGCACGGCGCGGTCAACGCGATGCCCACGCTGCTGGGGCTCTGACGGCCCGCTTGACCCTGCCACAGGCGGCAGGGTCGGACGATGCCGGCATGGAACGCCGCACCCCACCCGTCGCCGCTGTCACCGGTGCGGGCACCGGCATCGGCCGGGCCACCGCACGCTCCCTCGCCACCTCCGGGTACGCCGTCGTCGCCGTCGGACGGCGCGCCGCGCCGCTGTCGGAGACCGCCGCCGGCAGGCCGGACATCACCCCGCTGACCGCCGACGTCACCGCGCCCGACGGGCCGGACCGGATCGTCCGCACCACGCTCGACCGGTACGGCCGCCTCGACGTCCTGGTCAACAACGCCGGGGTGGCGGGCGGCGGGCCGCTCGCGGAACTGGACGAGGACGCCGCCCGGCGGCAGCTGGACACGAACCTGCTGGCCCCGATCCGGCTGGCGCACGCCGCCGTCGAGGCGCTCGCCGCGACGCGCGGCGTGATCGTCAACGTCACCACGTCGGTCGGCCTGCGCGCCTGGCCGGGCAGTTCGGTGTACGCGGCCGGCAAGTCCGCGCTGGACTCGCTGACCCGCAGCTGGGCGGTGGAACTCGCGCCGCGCGGCATCCGGGTGGTGGCGGTGGCGCCCGGCGCGATCGACACCCCCATCGGGGTGCACAGTGGCCTCTCCCCCGAACGTCGGGCGGCGGTACGGGACTGGCAGCTCGCGCACACCCCGGCGGGCCGGATCGGCCGGCCGGAGGACGTAGCCTGGGCGATCCGGCGGCTCTGCGAGCCGGAGGCGGAGTTCGTCACCGGTGTGGTGCTGCCGGTGGACGGGGGCGCGGTGGTCGCGTGAGAGGGCGGTGGCGGCGATGCGGATCGGCGCGGTGGCGAAGGCGACGGGCTGCACACCGCGTGCCCTGCGGCACTACGAGGAACACGGGCTCATCGCCTCGGCCCGGGCCGCGAACGGTTATCGCGAGTACGACGACGCGGTGGTCACCCGGGTCCGCAACATCCGTCACCTGCTCGACGCCGGGCTGACCCTGGACGACGTGCGGGTCTTCCTGCCCTGCCTGGACGGGGACGTGGCATCGGCGCCGCCGTCAGTGGCCGGGCTGCGGGTCGGCCGGGAGCGGCTGGCCGTGCTGGACGCCCGGATCGCGGCCCAGGTGGCCGTCCGCGACCGCCTGGCCGCCGCCCTCCAGGCCGCGGCCACTCCGGCCGCGCCCGCGCCCTCACCCGCTTCCCTTCAGTGATCAAGGAGTTCGTGTCCCGATTCGGGCCCCGGGAGGACACAAACTCCTTGATCACCCACAGGCCGGCGGGCCGGACGGGGTGGGGCGGGGAGGTCAGTGGTCGGCGCTGTTCCAGTCGCGGCCCTCGCCCACCGACACCTCCAGCGGCACCGACAGCGGGTACGCCTCGCCCATCTGCTTGCGCACCAACGCCTCCAGCGCCTCCCGCTCGCCCGGGGCGACCTCGAAGACCAGCTCGTCGTGCACCTGCAGCAGCATCCGGGACCGCAGCCCGGCGTCGCGCAGCGCGCTGTCGACGTGCAGCATCGCGACCTTGATGATGTCGGCCGCCGAACCCTGGATCGGGGCGTTGAGCGCCATCCGCTCGGCCATCTCCCGGCGCTGCCGGTTGTCGCTTACCAGGTCGGGCAGGTAGCGGCGGCGGCTCAGGATGGTGGAGGTGTAGCCGTCCTGGCGGGCGCGGGCCACCACCTCCTGGAGGTAGTCACGCACCCCGCCGAACCCGGCGAAGTAGTTCTCCATCAGCCCGCGCGCCTCCTCGGCGGAGATGCCGAGCTGCTGGGACAGGCCGAACGCGCTGAGCCCGTACGCCAGGCCGTAGTTCATCGCCTTGATCTTGCGGCGCTGGTCGGCGGTCACGTCGCCGACCTCGACGGTGAAGACGGAGGACGCGGTGGCGGCGTGGAAGTCGTGCCCGGAGTTGAACGCCTCGATCAGCGCGTCGTCCGACGACAGGTGCGCCATGATCCGCATCTCGATCTGGCTGTAGTCGGCGGTGAGCAGACACTCGTAGCCCTCACCGACGACGAACGCGCGACGGATCCGCCGCCCCTCCTCGGTGCGGATCGGGATGTTCTGCAGGTTCGGCTCGGTGGAGGACAGCCGCCCGGTCGCCGCCACCGTCTGGTTGAACGTGGTGTGGATCCGGCCGTCGTCGGAGACCGACTTGAGCAGGCCGTCGACAGTCGACTTGAGCTTCGCCACGTCGCGGTGGCGCAGCAGATGGTGCAGCAGCGGGTGCTCGGTCTGCGCGAACAGCCACTGGAGCGCGTCGGCGTCTGTGGTGTAGCCGGTCTTGATCCGCTTGGTCTTGGGCAGACCCAGCTCGGTGAAGAGGATCTCCTGCAACTGCTTCGGCGACCCGAGGTTGAACTCGCGGCCGACCACTTCGTAGGCGCCCTGGGCGGCGGCCTTCACCTCGGCGGCGAAGTGCGCCTCCAGCTCGGAGAGGTAGTCGGTGTCGGCGGCGATGCCTGTGCGCTCCATGGTGGCGAGCACCCGCATCAGCGGCAGCTCCACGCCGGCCATCAGCCGGGCCGACTGCTCGCCGTCGCGGGACAGCTCGGCGTCGATCGCGTCGGCCAGGTCGAGCGTGGCGCGGGCCTGGAGCATGAGGTTCTGCTCGGCCACGCCCTCGTCGCCGAGCCCGTCCAGGGTGAGCTGACCGGTCTCCGGCGCGTCGACGCGCAGCTCCCGGTGCAAATAGCGCAGCGCCAGGTCGGTCAGGTCGTACGAACGCTGGTCAGGGCGGGCCAGGTAGGCGGCGATCTGGGTGTCGCGGGCGATGCCGTGCAGCTCCCAGCCGTGCGCGGCGAACGCCAGCACCACCGGCTTGCTGTCGTGCAGCACCTTCGGGCGCTCCGCGTCGGCCAGCCACCCGGCCAGCGCGGCCTCGTCGCCGGCCTCCAGCCGGCTCGGGTCGAACCAGGCGCCCGCCCCGGCGGCGGTGGCCAGCGCCATCGCGGTAACCGTGGCGGTGTGCCGGCGGTTGGGGCCGGTGTCGAGCGTCACCGCCAGGCCGACCGGTGCGCCCGCCGGGGCGTGCGTGTCGAGCCAGCCCGCGAGCGCGCCCGGCTCGGTGAGCACCTCGCCGGCCAGATCGAAGCCCGCCTCGGCCTCCGGCTCGACCGCCTCCAGGTATTGGTAGAGCCGGTCACGCAGGATGCGGAACTGGAGCGTGTCGAAGACCTGGTGCACCGCTTCGCGGTCCCAGCCCTGCCAGCGGGCGTCCTCGGGGCGGACCGGCAGCTCCAGGTCGGAGACCAGGCAGTTGATCTCGTAGTTGCGGATCACGTCGGCGAGCCGCTCGCGCAGGCTGTCGCCGGCCTTGCCCTTGATCTCGTCGGCGCGGGCCACCACGCCCTCGACGCCGCCGTACAGATTGATCCACTTGGCCGCGGTCTTCGGGCCGACGCCGGGCACGCCCGGCAGGTTGTCGCTGGTCTCGCCGACCAGCGCGGCCAGGTCGCGGTAGCGATCAGGGGTGACGCCGTACTTCGCCTCGACCGCGGCCGGGTCCATCCGGGCCAGGTCGGAGACGCCCTTGCGCGGGTAGAGCACCGTCACCCGCTCGCCGACGAGCTGGAACGCGTCCCGGTCGCCGGTGGTGATCAGCACGTCCATGCCCTGGTCGCGGGCCTGCCAGGCGAGCGTGGCGATGACGTCGTCGGCCTCGTAGCCCTCCTTCTCGACCACCGGCACGCGCAGCGCGGCGAGGACCTCCTTGACCAGGCTGACCTGACCCTTGAAGTCGGTGGGGGTCTCGCTGCGGCCGGCCTTGTACTCGGAGTACTTCTCGGTACGGAAGGAGCGGCGGGACACGTCGAACGCCACGACGATGTGCGTCGGCTGCTCGTCGCGCAGCACGTTGATCAGCATCGAGGTGAAGCCGTAGACGGCATTCGTCGGCTGCCCCGTGGTGGTGGAGAAGTTCTCCACAGGCAGGGCGAAGAACGCCCGGTATGCCAGGGAATGTCCGTCGACGAGGAGCAGGCGCGGCGTCGTAGCTGTCACGGCTGCGACTCTAGTCCGTACGCCCGACAACTCCGGCCTCCGGTGCGGCGCGCGCCGCACCGGAGGCCGAGGTCAGAGAACCTTGGCCAGGAACGCCTTGGTCCGCTCGTGCTGCGGCGCCGAGATCACCTCGCGCGGGTCGCCCTGCTCGACCACGACGCCGCCGTCCATGAACACGAGGTGGTCGCCGACCTCGCGGGCGAAGCCGATCTCGTGGGTCACCACGATCATCGTCATACCGTCGCGGGCCAGGTCCTTCATCGTGTCCAGCACCTCGCCCACCAGCTCCGGGTCGAGCGCGCTGGTCGGCTCGTCGAACAGCATCAGCTTCGGCCGCATGGCCAGCGCCCGGGCGATCGCCACCCGCTGCTGCTGGCCGCCGGAGAGCTGACCGGGGTACGCGCCGAGCTTGTCGCCCAGTCCCACCCGGTCCAGCAGTTGCGCGGCGTGCTCCCGGGCCTGCGCCTTCTTCGCCTGGCGCAGCAGCACCGGCGCCTCCATGACGTTCTGCAGCACCGTCATGTGCGGGAACAGGTTGAACCGCTGGAACACCATGCCGATGGCGCGGCGCTGCGCGGCGACGTCCTTGTCGCGCATCTCGTACAGCTTGCCGCCGCGCTCCCGGTAGCCGATCAGGTCGCCGTCGACCCAGATCCGGCCGGCGTCGATCTTCTCCAGGTGGTTGATGCAGCGCAGGAACGTCGACTTGCCGGAGCCGGAGGGCCCGAGCAGGCAGCACACCTCGCCGGAGCGGACCTCCAGGTCGATGCCCTTGAGCACCTCCAGCGGCCCGAACGACTTGTGCACCTGCTCGGCCCGCACCATCAGCCCGGACTCGGCAGCCGGCGCGGTGGCCTGCGCGGGCACGATCAGCTCGCTCATGGTGCCCCCGTCCCCGCGTTACCGCCGCCACCGGTTTCGGCGGCCAGCGTCCGCAACCTCAGCCGGGCCCGGCCGGTCACGCCGTAGCCCTTGCCGAAGTGGCGTTCCAGGTAGTACTGGCCGACCAGCAGGATGCTGGTCAGGAACAGGTACCAGAGGCAGGCCGCGACGTACATCGGAAAGATCTGGAACGTCCGTTTGCCGACGGCGTCGAGCTGGAAGAACAGCTCCACGCTCACCGGCACGTAGAGCAGCAGGGACGTGTCCTTGAGCATGGCGATCGTCTCGTTGCCGGTCGGCGGGATGATCACCCGCATCGCCTGCGGCAGCACCACCCGGCGCAGCAACTGGGCACGGCTCAGGCCGAGTGCCTGGGCGGCCTCGGTCTGGCCGGGGTCGACCGACTGGATGCCGGCCCGGACGATCTCCGCCATGTACGCGGCCTCGGAGAGCGCGAGGCCGAGCAGACCGGCCATGAACCCGGTGAGGATGTCGCGGGAGGAGAACCCGAACAGCCGCAGTTGCAGGTTGTCGATGCCGAACAGCTGACCGATCTGGGTGTCGAACGGCACCCCGAACTCGACCCGGCTCCACAGGATGCCGATGTTGCCGAAAACGGCCAGCAGCACCAGCCGGGGCACGGCCCGGAAGAACCAGGTGTAGAGCCAGGCCACGCCGCGCAGGATCGGATTGTCCGACAGCCGCATCACGGCGATCACCACGCCGAGCGTGACGCCGATGAGCATCGCGCTGACGGTCATCAGCACGGTGCCGCGCAGCAGGCCCTCGATGATCGGCGGCCGGAACATTCTGCCGACCATGAAGGACCAGTTGAAGGCCTCGTTGGTCACCAGCAGGTGGACGAACATCGCGGCCAGGACGGAGAGTACCGCCACCGCGACCCATCGTCCGGGGTGCCGCACGGGCACGGCCTTGATCGGTTCCGGCCGTGCCCGTGCGGTTGTCGCTTCCTCGGTGGTCATGTCGTCACGGGTTGATCGCGGGGTCCGTGATCGCGCCGTCTCCCACCTTCCACTTGTCCAGTACCTGCTTGTACGAGCCGTCGGCGATCACGGCCTTGGTGGCGTCCCGCACCGCCTCCGCGAGCTGCGTCTGCTCCTTGGCCAGCACGTAGCCGTACGGCGCCGCCTCGTACTGCTTGTCCAGCAGCTCCAGGGCGTCGTTGGACTTCGTCACCGCGTACACGCCGACCGGGTAGTCGGCGAGCATGGCGTCGTCCTTGCCGGACACGACGGCGGCGGTGGCGGCGTCCTGACCCGGGAACTGGTCGACGGTGATCGCCGGCTTGCCGGCGTCGGTGCACGCCTTGGACCGCTTCTGGATGTCCTCGACCTGGACCGTGTCCTTCTGCACCGCGATGTTCTTGCCGCAGGCGTTGTCCAGCGCGACCCCGGCCGGGTTGCCCTTCTTGGTCACCCACTGGGTGCCGACCTGGAAGTAGCTGACCATGTTCGACTGGGCCTTGCGGTCGTCGTTGATGGTGAACGACGAGACGCCCGCCTCGTACTTGCCCGAGTTGACGCCGTTGATGATGTCGCCGAACGGCGCCGAGACGAACTCCGCCTTGAGGCCCAGCTTGGCCGCCACCGCAGTGAACAGCTCGACGTCAAAGCCGATCACGGTCTTACCGTCGGTGTCCAGGAACTCCGCCGGGGCGTAGGTGGAGTCGGTGCCCACCACGATCTTGCCGTCCGACTTGATCGCGTCCGGAACCTTCGCGGCCAGCGCGGCGTCGACCGACGACGAGACGCTGGGGCCGCCACCGGGCTGGTCGGTGCTTTCCTCCTCGCCGCACGCGGCGAGGGAGAGCAGCAGGACGGCCGCACCGGCGACGCCGAGCGCCGCCCGCCGTCCGGGGTTGGGGTGGAACATGGCTGTACTCCTTATTGCGAGGGGTCGGCCGGTCAGGCCACGCCGAGGTAGGCCTCTTTGACCGAGGGGTCGTGCAGCAGGTCCGTGCCGGAACCGCTCTTGACGATCCGGCCGGTCTCCAGCACGTACGCCCGGTGGGCGCGCGCCAGCGCCTGCTGGGCGTTCTGCTCCACCAGCAGGATGGTGGTGCCCTGCTGGTTGATCTCCGTGATGATCGTGAAGATCTGCTGGATCAGCATCGGCGCGAGACCCATCGACGGCTCGTCGAGCAGCAGCAGCTTCGGCCGGCTCATCAGCGCCCGGCCGACAGCGAGCATCTGCTGCTCGCCGCCGGAGAGCGTGCCGCCGGCCTGCTTGCGCCGCTCGGCCAGCCGCGGGAACAGGTCCAGCACCCGGGCGAGATCCTGCGCGATGCCGGCCTTGTCCCGCCGGGTGTACGCGCCCATGTCCAGGTTCTCCAGCACCGACATGCCGGGGAAGATGCCCCGGCCCTCGGGCGCCTGGCACAGCCC
Source organism: Micromonospora sp. SYSU B005 (assembly GCF_055362685.1). Classification (NCBI taxonomy): domain Bacteria; kingdom Bacillati; phylum Actinomycetota; class Actinomycetes; order Micromonosporales; family Micromonosporaceae; genus Micromonospora; species Micromonospora sp. SYSU B005. Next base: position 49,668 of record NZ_JAXCFU010000006.1, read on the forward strand.
GCGCCGGACCCGCAGGTCGGCCCGGAGCTTGGTGATGTCCTCACCGGCGAACTTGATCTTGCCGGAGGCGACCGGCCGGATGCCGGAGATCGCCCGCATGGTGGTGGACTTGCCGGCGCCGTTCGCGCCGATCAGCGCGACGATCTCCCCCTCGTCCACGGTCAGGCTGATGCCGTGCAGCGCCTGGATCCGCCCGTAGAGCAGGCTCACGTCCTCGATCTCAAGCAGCATCGTCCGGCACCCCCAGGTACGCCGCGACCACCTTCGGGTTGTCCCGCACCTCGGCGGGCAGCCCTTCGGCGATCTTCTTTCCGAACTCCAGGACCACGATCCGGTCGGTCACGCCCATCACCAGGCGCATGTCGTGCTCGATCAGCAGCACCGTCACGCCCTGGTCCCGGATCTGCCGGATGAGCTGGAGCAGCTCCTCCTTCTCCGCCGGGTTGAAGCCGGCGGCCGGCTCGTCCAGGCAGAGCAGCTTCGGGTCGGTGGCCAGCGCGCGGGCGATCTCCAACCGCCGCTGCTCGCCGTAGGACAGGTTGCGGGCGAACTCGTGCATCCGGTTGCGGATGCCGACGAACTCCAGCAGGCGCTCGGCCTTCTCCCGGCCCTCGCGCTCCTCCTTCCAGTGCCGCGGCAGCCGCAGCAGGGCGGAGATCACGCTGGTCTTGTGGTGCGCGTCCGCGCCGACCTGGACGTTCTCCAGCGCGGTCATCTCCGGGAAGAGACGGATGTTCTGGAACGTACGGGCCATGCCCATCCGGGTGATCTGGTGGCGCTTCTTGCCACTGATCTTCTGGCCCAGGAACCGGATCTGCCCCTCGGTGGGCTGGTAGATGCCGGTCATCGCGTTGAAGCAGGTGGTCTTGCCGGCGCCGTTCGGGCCGATCAGACCGAGGATCTCACCCTTGTAGAGGGTGAAGTCCACGTCGTTGAGGGCCACCACGCCGCCGAAGCGCAGCGTGACGTGGTCGACCTCCAGCAACGGCTCCCGCTTGTCGACCGCCTCGACGGCGGGGGCCGCCGCCTGGACCGGAACCTTCGGGTTCTGCTCGGTGTCACTCACCGACGATCACCTCCTTGCGGCGGTCCTTGAACTCCGCCGCTCGTCGCCGGTTCGGGATCAGGCCCTGCGGCCGGAAGATCATCATCACCACGAGCACCAGACCGAAGAAGAGGAACCGGTACTCGTACAGCTCCACGCCGAACAGCTCGATGCCACGGAACCGCTCGATCATGTACGCCACCAGGCCACCGCCGACGATCGCGCCGACGATGTTGCCCGAGCCCCCGAAGATGACAGCGGCCAGGATGATGATCGAGTTGAGCAGCTCGAAGTTCTGCGAGTTGACGAAGTTCTGCTTACCGGCGAACAGTGCGCCGGCCAGGCCGGCGATGGCCGCGCCGGAGGCGAACGCCCACAGCTTGAACTTGAACGTCGGCACGCCCATGAGCTGGGCGGCGTCCTCGTCCTCGCGGATCGAGATCCAGGCCCGGCCGACCCGGCTGTGGGTCAGGTTCCGCACCCCGATCACCACCAGGATGATCAGCGTGAGCACCAGCCAGTAGTACGGGCGGGCGTCGAGCACGCCGAACCACGGCCGGCCGTCGGCGTACTGGCCGGGCGGGTGCGGGATCTGGTTGAAGCCGCGCTGTCCCTTGAGGAACTCGGAGCTGACCGCCGCGATCCGGATCATCTCGGCGAAGCCGAGCGTCACCAGCGCCAGGTAGTCGCCGCGCAGACGCAGCGTCGGCGTACCGAGCATGACGCCGGAGACCATGGTCAGGGCGATCGCGATCGGCACCACCAGCAGCCACGGCCACAGCGTCTTGATGTCGCTGCTCGGCGAGGTCAGCACCGCGACCGTGTACGCGCCGACGGCGAAGAAGCCGAAGTAGCCGAGGTCGAGCAGACCGGCGAAGCCCACCACGATGTTGAGCCCGACCGCCAGCAGCACGTAGATCGAGACCGTGAACATCACCTGGGTGAAGTTCGCGCCGGGCGTCGGGATCGGCCCGAGGTACTGGTAGAACTCCTTGTTCGGCAGCGCGTAGAAGAACGCGATGACCGCGACCAGCAGCACCCAGCGCACCCAGCGCGGCGCGTGGTGCCAGCGCTCCGAGATCGCGTGCCGGCCCTGCCGCAGCTTGTCCGCCGCCGTCTCCCGCCGCTCCGGCGGGTCGATGGTGGTCGTCATGCGCGTGCCCTCCCCAGTGATTCGCCGAGCAGACCGGTCGGCCGGAACATCAGCAGCACGACCAGCACCGCGAACGCGGCGAAGTCCTTCCACTGACTGCCGAACAGGCCCGCGGCGTAGTTCTCCACGACGCCGAGCAGCAACCCGCCGACGAGCGCGCCGCGCAGGTTGCCGATACCGCCGAGCACCGCCGCGGTGAACGCCTTGAGGCCCAGCAGGAAGCCGACGCTGTAGGTGAGCGTCTGGATCCGCACGTCGTACAGCAGGCCCGCGACGCCGGCCATGGTGCCACCGGCGATGAAGACCATCAGGATGATGCGGTCCTTGTTGACGCCCATCAGGGCCGCCGTGTTGGCGTCCTGGGCCACCGCCCGGATGCCGCGGCCGGTACGGCTGCGGTTGATGAACTGGTCCAGCGCGAACATCATCACCAGCGCGGAGCCGATCGTGAGCAGCTGCACCGCGTCGATCGGCACCCCGGCGATGTGGAACAGCGGCTCGGAGCTGACCAGGATGGGCGCGCCCTCCGGCCGGCGCCGGGTGTAGACGCCGAACGCCTCCGAGATGGCGATCGAGGCACCGATGGCGGTGATGAGGAACGCCAGCGGCGGCGCGTTGCGCTTGCGCAGCGGCCGGTACGCGACCCGTTCGATCACCGTGGCGGTGCCCGCTGAGGCGATGGCCGCCACGATCATCGCCACCAGCAGGTAGAACAGGATCGAGCCGATGCCGCTGACCTGCGAGTTCTGGTCGAGTCCGAAGCCGTTCCAGGTCCAGATCGCGGCGAACGCGCCGGCGATGAAGACCTCGGAGTGGGCGAAGTTGATGAGCCTTAGCACGCCGTACACGAGCGTGTAGCCGAGCGCGACCAGGGCGTAGATGGCGCCCTGCGTCAAGCCGGTCGTGGTGAGTTCCCCGAAGTTGGAGAACAATCCGTCGAAGTCCAAGGGAGGGACGCTCCGTCGCTCAAGAGAAAAAGAGGGTGCGGCCGGGAGCCAGCTCCCGGCCGCACCCGCGATCACTACTCAATCGCCAGTCCAGCGATCGAACGATCAGGACTTGGGGATCTCCTGGTCCGGGACGACCTTGCCGCCCTGCACCTTGAACGCCCAGACCTTGACCTGCGCCGGGTCGAGCTCGCCGCCCTCGACGAACTTGTAGCTGGCGGCAACGCCCTCGCCGCTGTAGCCCTTCACGAACTCCAGCAGGTCGGCACGGGTGCTCTTGCCGGCCTTGATGCCCGCCAGCAGGATGTTCGCCGCGTCGTAGGCGGTGTCGCTGTAGGTGCCCGGCTCGGTGCCGTTGAGCGCCTTGAAGTCGGCGGCGAAGGTGCCGCGGGCCTCGGTGGACGGAGCGCAGGGGCAGGTGAGGATGGTGCCCTCGGCAGCGGCGGCACCGGCGGAGGTGATGTACGCACCGTCGTTCACGCCGTCACCGGCGACCAGCGGGGCGGTGACGCCGGCAGCGGTGAGCTGCTTACGGATCAGGCCGGCCTCCTGGTAGTAGCCGCCGTAGAAGACCGCCTTGACGTTGGCGGCCTTGACCTTGGTGACCACACCGGAGAACTCGACCTGCTTGCCCTCGCCCTGGACCTTGTCGCTGCCCACGACCGAGGCGCCGAGGACCTTCTTGACCTCGTCGGCCAGGCCGGCGCCGTACGCGGACTGGTCGTCGATGACGTAGACCCGGTCGGCCTTCATCACGTTCTTGATGTAGGTACCGGCGGCGGGGCCCTGGCTCAGGTCGTTGCCGACCGCGCGGAAGAAGGTCTTCCAGCCCTGCTCGGCGAGGCTGGGACGGGTCGCGGAGGGGGTGATGGTGACCAGACCGGCCTCGTTGAACAGCGGGCCGGCGGCCTCGGACTCGCCCGAGTAGGCCGGACCCACGACACCCAGGATCTTGGTGTCGTCGATCGCCTTCTGGGCCAGACCCGGCGCCTGGTCCGGGCTGCCCTGCGAGTCGAGCTCGGCGAGCTCGACCTTGCAGTCCGCGTTCTCCTTGTTGTACTTGTCGACGGCCAGCTTGACGCCGTTCTTCTCGTTGATGCCCAGCGCGGCCGAGCTTCCGGTCAGCGCGCCGAAGAAAGCGATCTTGCTCCCGCAGGCGCTGCCCCCGGAACCCTCATCGTCGCTGCCGCTGGAACAAGCGGTGCCACCGGCGACGAGCGCCAGCATGGCGACCCCGCCGATCACGCGTGCGAGCTTCTGCCTCAAGGCCCGAACCCTCCTCCGTCCATGATCCGAACCACCCGCCGCTGATTGGCCCTTGCGGGGTGGACGAACCAAGACCGTCGTCGCCGGTCTGGGGCGGGACGTTATCCCACCGTGAGCGGTGGCGTAAGACCTGGAAAGCGGGGTTGACCGAACCGTTACACGCCGTGGCGGATTCAAGCCCATCGGCGTAAGAACCGAAGGCGGGCAAAGGCTTTCGCCGACTATTCCTCGGTAACGAGCCATACCCTCCCCACCCGCTACCGATCGACGGTTGGCAACGCCCCCCACCAGGCACGGGACGTTTTCCCGTCATCGGCGACCACGAGCAGACGGTCGTCGCGGACCGCCACCGCCAGCGCCGCGTCGCCCCCGTCCGGCACCGGCACCGGCGTGATCACCGGAAGCCACGACCCGCCGCCGTCACGCGACATCCAGAGCCGTCGCTGAGCCCCGTCCCCGGTCACCGCGACGAGCCGCCCACCGGACGCCGCGAGCGCGTCCACCGACGACACCCCGGGGCCCGCCGAGCCGAACCCGCCGACCCGCCGCCACCCCTGCGCCGCACCCGCCGAACCGGCGGACGGCGAACCGCAGTCGTCGCACCCGCGCCACACCGCGAAGCGGTCACCCACCGGGCCGACCGCCACCGGCCCGCCGTCGGGCGACACCACCCGCTCGGCCGCCCCGGCCGCCCCCGCCGGCACCGGCAGGACCACCCGCCGCCACACCCGGCCGTCGGCCGAGAACCACGCGAGCGGCGCCCGGGCCGTCCCGCCGGGCGGCAGCAACGACCCCACCACCAGCCAGCCCGACCCCACCGCCGCCACGTCGTACGCCGCCGTCCGGCCCCGGCCGTCGCCGGCCAGCTCCGCGACGCCCTCGCGCAGGACGAACCCCTCGGCGTCCGGCGACGACCACACCGCCGCGCCGTCCGCGCGCGCCCCGGCCACCAGCCAGCCGCCCGGCCCGGCCGCCAGCCGCGACGCGCTCACCGCGCGCGGGCCGCCGAACAGCTCGAACGCCGCCGGCACCTCCCGCAACGGCCCGCCCGGACGCCACACCCACGTCCCGGTACGCGGATTGCCGTGCACGCCACCGGTCTTCGCGCCCAGCGCCGCCATCCCGTCGTCGCGGCACGCCACCGCGTAGAGCACGTGCTGACGGCCGTAGAACGTCTGCGCGCGCACCGGAACCGGCGACCAGGTCACGCCGTCCGATGAGGACCACGCCGCCGGTCGGGTCTCCCCCGCCGGATCGACCAGCCCGCCCACCACGTACCACCGGCCGGCGCACCGCGCGGCGTCACGCAGCACCGGACGTCCACTGGCGCCGGCGGGAAGGGCCAGCTCGACGGGCTGCCACTGCGGGCGTACCGGAGCGGGCTCGGGCAGCGGTCGCGGGGTGGCGTGACAGGCCGCCAGGAGCAGCGCGGCGGCAGCGGCGACGAGGGCCGGCCGGACGCGCGGGGATGACATGCATCCGATCCTATCGATCGGACGCCTCCCGGGCAGGTCAGGGCGTGGGCTGCTCCACCTCGCCGCCGGCGGTCTCGGCGAGAATCCGCTCGGCGACCTCCTTCATGGTCATCCGGTGGTCCATCGCGGTGCGCTGGATCCACTTGAACGCCTGCGGCTCGGTCATGCCGTACGTGGTCATCAGCGCGCCCTTGGCGCGCTCCACGGTCTTGCGGATCTCCAGCCGGTCGGTGAGGCCGGCCACCTCCGACTCCAGCGCGGCGATCTCCGAGTAGCGGGACAGCGCGATCTCCACCGCCGGCACCAGGTCGCTCTTCTGGAACGGCTTGACCAGGTACGCCATCGCGCCCGCCGCCCGCGCCCGCTCCACCAGGTCACGCTGGCTGAACGCGGTCAGGATGATCACCGGGGCGATGCGCGCGCCGGCGATCCGCTCGGCGGCGGCCAGCCCGTCCATGATCGGCATCTTGATGTCGAGGATGACCAGATCCGGCTTGAGCTCCTCGGCGAGCTTGACGGCGGTCTCGCCGTCACCGGCCTCGCCGACCACCTCGTAGCCCTCTTCGACAAGCATCTCGGCCAGGTCCAGCCGGATGAGCGCCTCGTCCTCGGCGATCAGAACGCGCTTGCGCTCGGCGTCCGCCTGCATCTCGCCCACGAGCCACTCCCACCATCGATCCCGGCACGGTCACCACACATGCTCCCGCATGAGCCTAGTCGGGTACAGTTACCGCACCCCGCCGGGATGGTGGAACGGCATACACGGAAGTCTCAAACACTTCTGCCCGAAAGGGCTTGCGGGTTCGAATCCCGCTCCCGGCACTCTTGTCATACATGTGTTCGAGGATGCTGCTGTGCATCCTCCCGAAATGCGGGCACGAGCCCGCGCCCTTCGCGCCCAGGGTCACAACATCCGTTCGGTGGCCCGCAGCCTGTCCCTGCCCTACACCACGGTCTGGCACTGGTGCGTCGACCGACCAGAGCCAGCGATCTTCGGAAGCGCCGTCCGCTGCTTCCGGTGCCGCCCCAATCCGGACGTCCCACCCGACCATGCCTCCTACGCCTACCTGCTCGGGCTCTATCTTGGTGACGGACACCTGGTCACCACGGACCGGACGCCGGTGCTCCGCATCTACTGTGCCGACGCCTGGCCGAGCCTGATCGAGAAGTGCGACGCAGCGATGCGGGCGGTGTTGGCCAACAAGGTGCAGCGCATCCAGAAGCGCGGCTGTGTCGCCATACAGAGCACAGCACTCCACTGGCCGTGCCTGTTCCCCCAGCACGGACCGGGCAAGAAACACGAGCGCCCGATCGTCCTGGCCGCCTGGCAGCGGAGCATCGTCGAGGCCCACCCGGGCGACTTCCTGCGGGGCCTCTTCCACTCCGACGGCTGCCGCTTCACCAACCGGGTCGTCGTTCGCGGGAAGGAATACGTCTATCCCCGCTACATGTTCTCCAACCGCTCCACCGACATCATGGCGCTGTGCCAGTGGTCCCTCGACCTGCTCGGCATCGCGTGGCGGATGAATCTGCCGTGGTCCCTGTCAGTCGCCCGCCGGGAGGCGGTCGCCGCCCTCGACCGGCATGTGGGCCCGAAGTCGTGACCCGGCGACGGCGCGCGGGACAGCGGCCGGGCGGCGTCAGATCCGCGACAGCGCCCGTGCGAGATCCGCCCGCAGGTCCTCCGGGTCCTCCAGGCCCACCGAGACGCGCAGCAGCCCGCCGCAGGGCTTCGCGTCGCCCTCGACTGGCCGGTGGGTGAGCGAGGCCGGGTGCTGGATCAGCGTGTCGACGCCGCCGAGCGACACGGCGTGGGTGATCAGCTCGCAGGCGCCGGCGACCTCGGCCGCGGCGGGCGCGCCGCCGCGTACCTCGAAGGCGAGCAGGCTGCCGGTGCCGGACATCTGGCGGCCGACCAGCCCGGCCGGGTCGTGCAGCGACGGGTGGTGGACGCGCTCGACGGCGGGGTGCCCGGCGAGCCAGGCGGCGAGCTTCGCCGCGCCGGCCTGCTGGGCGCGGACGCGCAGCGGGAGGGTCTGGATGCCGCGGTGCAGCAGGTACGCGCCGAGCGGGTGCAGGACGGCGCCGGTGACGGCACGGACCTGGCGCAGCCGGGCGGCCCACTCGGGTCCGCAGGCGACGACGCCGGCGAGGACGTCGCCGTGGCCGCCGATGCTCTTGGTGGCGCTGTGCAGCACGAGCGCGGCGCCGTGGCGGGCGGGCTGCTGGAGCACCGGGGTGGCGACGGTGTTGTCGACGAGCAGCGGGACGTCACCGGCGGCCTCGGCGAGCGCGGCGATGTCGACCAGGTCGAGGCTGGGGTTCGCCGGCGTCTCGACCACCACGATGGCGGTGTCGGGGCGGATCGCGGCGGCCACGTCGGCGGTGGTGGCCCAGGTGACCTCGGTGCCGAGCAGGCCCGTGGCGAGGACGTGGTCGGTGCCGCCGTAGAGGGGGCGCACGGCGACGACGTGCCGCTTGCCGTCGCGGGTGGCGGCGAGCAGGGTGGCGGTGAGCGCGGCCATGCCGCTGGCGAACGCGACGGCTTCGGCGGTGCCTTCGAGCTGGGCGAGCGCGGTCTCGAACCGGGCCACTGTGGGGTTCCAGAGGCGCTGGTAGACGGCGCTGCCGCCGGCTGGAAGGGTGCCGCCGGTGGCGAGCGTCTCGTAGTCGTCTCCACCGCCGGCCACCGAGGGCAGCGGGTTGGTGGTGGACAGGTCGATCGGCGGGACGTGGACGCCGAGCCCGGCGAGGTCGGCGCGCCCGGCGTGTACGGCTGCGGTGTCCACGGAAGTCATGCCGGAAGCGTCGAACATGACGACAGTGGGAGGCAATAGCAGCGAACAAGATTCTGGAAATCGCGCTTTCGCTCGGTGGTGATTCGGTGAAGGATGGTCACATGCCTGCCGCACCGAATGATGTACGGCCGTTCGCCGGCCTGGACGACATCGACCGCGCGATCCTCACCGAGCTGACTGCGGACGGCCGGCTGCCGAACAACGCGCTGGCCGAGCGGGTGGGGGTGGCGCCGTCGACGTGTCTGACGCGTACCCGGGCGCTGCGGGAGTGCGGGGCGATCCGCGGGTTCCACGCCGAGGTGGACCCGGCGGCGGTGGGTCTGCCGTTGCAGGCGCTGGTGTCGGTGCGGCTGACGGCGCACGAGCGGGCCGCCGTGGACGCGTTCCGGGCCCGGTCGGTGCGGCTACCAGGGGTGGTGTCGGTGTTCCACGTGGCGGGCGCGGAGGACTACGTGCTGCACGTGCGGGCCGCCTCCGGGGACGCGCTGCGGGACTTCGTCCTCGATCATCTCGCAGTCGATCCGGCGGTGCAGCACACGCAGACCAGCCTGATCTTCGAGCAGGCCCGGGGTATGGGGTAGCGCACCCGGCGGAACAATTCCGGCACGTCGCCTGTTGCACCTCCCTGTGATCGACGTACCCATGTCTGTTCTTGATCTTGCCCCGGTGGCGGCGACCGGCAGTGCCGGTGAGGCGCTGCGGTACACCACGGAGCTGGCCCGCCGCACCGAGGAGCTGGGCTACCGCCGGTTCTGGGTGGCCGAGCACCACAACATGCCCGCGATCGCGAGTTCCGCGCCGGCGGTGCTGCTCGCGCACCTGGCGGCGAACACCAGCACGATCCGGCTCGGTTCGGGCGGGGTGATGCTGCCCAACCACGCGCCGCTGGTGGTGGCCGAGCAGTTCGGCACCCTGGAGGCGCTGCACCCGGGCCGGATCGACCTGGGCATCGGCCGGGCTCCGGGCACCGACCAGGTGACCGCCCTGGCGTTGCGCCGCACCATGGAGGGCCTGTCCGCGGAGCACTTCCCGCGTGAGCTGGCCGACCTGATGAACTACTTCTCCGGCGCCGAGCCGGGCCCGATCACCGCGACACCGGGCCGCGGCCAGTCGCCGCAGGTGTGGCTGCTCGGGTCCAGCGGGTTCAGCGCGCAGCTGGCCGGCCTGCTGGGGCTGCCGTTCTCGTTCGCGCACCACTTCAGCTCGCAGAACACGATCCCGGCGTTGCAGCTCTACCGGCAGAACTTCCGGCCGTCGCAGTGGCTGGACCGGCCGTACGCGATGGTGGCGGTGAACGCGGTCTGCGCGGAGACCGACGAGCGGGCCGAATGGCTGGCCGGGCCGGCCGGGCTGTCGTTCCTGAAGCTGCGGTCGGGGCGGCCGGAGCCGCTGGTCACGCCGGAGGAGGCGGCGGCGTACCCGTACTCGGAGTTCGAGCGGGAGTTCGTCGCCCAGCGCCGCGACGGCCAGGCGACCGGCTCGCCGGAGACGGTGGCCCGGCAGCTCGGTGAGTTGCTGGAGCGCACCGGCGCGGACGAGCTGATGCTCACCACGATGGTCTATGACGTGGCGGACCGGGTCCGCTCGTTCGAGCTGATCGCCGAGAAGGTGGCGGGCGGGCTGCGCCGGGAGGGCTGAAACACGCTCTTCATAGCCACGTCACCGCACCGTCGCGTGGGACGCATAACTTTGTCCCCGGTGGTGGTACGGCATTCCCGGTCGGGACGGGTCGGGAATGCTGCGGTGTGGTGCACCGGGTCGCCGGCGGAGCGGATTCCGCGGCCGGCGACCCGGTGCCTGCCGTTTCAGCGCAGGTAGATGTTCGGCGCGGGTGGGGTGCTCATGCCGTCGCCCAGGTGGAAGCCCGGGTGCGGCGGCTGGTTGTAGGCGGTGTTCTGCCAGGCCACTGCCACCCGGTACTGCGGGTCGTGCATCAGCGTCGGCAGGCGCAGACCCGTGGTCACCGGCGTGCTGTAGATCCGGAGCGCGGTGCTGTCGGAGGTGCGCCACACGACCTCCTCCCGCCAGTCACCGAGCAGGTCCGCCGAGAGCGCCGGGGTGGACTTGGTGCCGTTGTTCGAGGCGACGCCGCTGCCGATGAGCAGCCGGGTCTCGCCGCCGGTGCCGTACTTGTCGATCTTCGTGGCGTCGAGCAGTTCCCGGACCGGGTCGCCGTCCCACCAGATCAGGAAGTTCGCCGACGACGGCTTGCGCCCGACGTTCTGGCCCCGGGTGTTGAGCAGCCCGTCGACCGCCGACGACCAGGACTCGGCACCCGGGCTACCCGCCCAGACGTCGCCGGAGACGCCGCGGCCGTTGTCGCCGCTCGGCGCGGTCTGCCAGATGATCTGCCCGGTGCGCGCGTCGGCCATCCAGGAACTGGGCTTGCTGCCGTCCTCGTCGACCTTGAACACCTCCAGGCCGGAGCGGGACGGGTCGAGGTCGCCGACGTGCAGCGCGTCGCCGTGGCCGTTGCCGGTGGAGTACAGCAGCCGGCCGTTGTCGTCGATGGTGGCGGCGCCGTACACGATCTCCTGGCGTCCGTCGTTGTCCACGTCGGCCACGGAGAGCTGGTGGTTGCCCTGGCCGGCGGCGGTGCCGTTGCCGGACGCGTTCGAGTCGAACGTCCAGCGCTTGCGCAGCGTGCCGTCGCGGAAGTCCCAGGCCGCGACGACGGCCCTGGTGTAGTAGCCGCGCGCCATGATCAGCGACGGGCGCTGCCCGTCCAGGTACGCGGTGCCGGCGAGGAACCGGTCGACCCGGTTGCCGTACGAGTCGCCCCAGGAGGAGACGGTGCCGCGCGGCGGGTCGTAGTCGACAGTGGACAGCGCGGCGCCGGTGCGGCCGTCGAACATGGTCAGGTACTCCGGGCCGGCGAGCACGTAGCCGCTGGAGTTGCGATGGTCGGCCGAGCCGTTCCCGATCACCTGGCCGGTGCCGGAGCGGGTGCCGTCGGCGGTCTTCATGGCCACCTCCCCGTCCCCGTCGCCGTCGTAGTCGTACACCTGGAACTGGGTGTAGTGGGCGCCGGCGCGGATGTTGCGGCCCAGGTCGACGCGCCACAGCCGGGTGCCGGTGAGCGTGTACGCGTCGACGTAGACGTTGCCGGTGTAGCCGGACTGCGAGTTGTCCTTGGCGTTCGACGGGTCCCACTTGAGCACGAACTCGTAGCGGCCGTCGCCGTCGAGGTCACCGACGCTCGCGTCGTTCGCCGCGTAGCTGTACCCCTCCCCCGACGGGGTGGTGCCGCCGGGCGGGGGCTGGATCGGCACGTCCAGGTAACCGTTGGCGAACTGGAGCGCCGGGGCGGACGCCGCCTGCTCGGCGCCGTTCACCACGGCCCGCACGGTGTACGCCGATCCGGCCGCCGCGCCGCTGTCCAGGTACGTGGTGGCGCCGGTGATCGGGCTGCCGTTGACCTTGGTGCCGCCCCGGTACAGGTTGAACGAAACCCCGGTGGTCTCGGTGCCGAGCAGCCGCCAGGAGACCAGGTTCCCGCTGCCGGAGCGGACGCTGATCAGCCCTCGGTCGAGGTCCTCCATCTGCTTCGCGCCGGCCGGCGGCGTGGTGGGCGGAGGTGTGGTCGGCGGCGGGGTCGTGGGCGGAGGTGTGGTGGACGGTGGCGGGGTCGTCGGTGGCGGGGTCGTCGGCGGCGCGCTGGTGGACGGCGCGCCGGTGCAGGCGGTGCCGTTGAGCGTGAACGCGGCCGGAACCGGGTTCGACGCGTCGTTCCACGAGCCGTTGAAGCCGAAGTTCGCGGTGCCGCCGGTGCCGATGGCCGCGTTGTAGCCGGCGTCGCGGGCGCTCACCTGCGCGCCGGACTGGCTGACCGTCGCGTTCCACGCCTGGACGACCTGCTGGCCGGCGGCGAAGCTCCAGCCGAGGGTCCAGCCGTTGACCGGGTCGCCGAGGTTCGTCACTGTCACGTCGGCGCCGAAGCCGCCGCTCCACTGGTTGGTGATCCGGTAGTCGACCCGGCAGGCGGCGGCCGCCGCCGCAGCGGTCATCGTGGTGAGCGCGCCGGCCGACAGGGTGACCGCCGAAGCCGCGGCGAGCAGCGCGATCCGGCGGCGGGGGGTAATGAGGTGCACGGGGATGCCTTTCGCGGAGGTCAGGCACGGGGCGAGCGCCGGCCTGCCCGGACCGGCGGAACGTGCCCTGACGCGACGAGCGACGTCAACACATCGACGTCGGTGATTCGGCTCCGCGCTCCGTCAGCCTAGGTCACCGCTGGACACCCCCACAAGCGCCCGGCTCACCGCGCACGTCGCACGCACCCTCCACCCCATCCCGGCGCAGTGGCGGCCGGCGGGGCGCGGCCGGACGGCGGCATGGCGGGTCGGCGGCACGGCAGAGTCGCGGGCGGCGGGCGGCGAGAAGAGACAGCCGACACGCCGTGGAACACCCCTCTCGGGTGCGGGGCGCGCGCCCCGAGAAGAGCTGAAGGCTCAGCCTTCGACGGCGGCGGCGAGCTTCCGCGACTCCGCGGCCTCGGCGGACTCTCCCGACGCCGCGGGCTTCGCCGGCTCGGCGGACTCACCAGACTTGCCGAACTCACCCGGCTCCGCAGGCGCGGCAGGCTCTCCCGCCGGCGCAGAGCCGGTGGCGAGGGCCGCCTCGACGGTGGCGCGGGCCCTGCGGGTACGGCGCAGGGCGCGCACCGCCAGCCCGACGGCGACCAGCCAGGCGGCGCCGAGCAGCACGTACACCACGACCGGCACCGAGCCGCCCACGCCGCCGGCGCTCAGCAGCGTGCGGGCGTTCGTCAGCACGATCACGCCGCCGATCACGGCGCCGAGCAGCTGAGCGGGGACGATGCGGACCAGCCAGGCCGCGATCGGCGCGGCGATCAGGCCACCGACCAGGAGGGCGGCCACTGTGGGCAGCAGGAAGCCCTCGGAGCCCAGGCCGATGAGGAAGCCGATGCTGGCCGCGCCGGCCACCACGAACTCGGAGGTGTCCACCGAGCCGATGACCTTGCGGGGTTCCATCCGGCCGGAGACCAGCAGGGCCGGGGTGGCGACCGGGCCCCAGCCACCGCCGCCGGTGGCGTCGACGAAGCCGGCGACCAGGCCGAGCGGGGCGAGGAAGCGGCTACGGAGCCGGCCGGCGGCGCGGTTGGCGCGCAGCGGCCGGGAGAACCGCACCAGCAGGTACGCGCCGAGCGTGAACAGGATGGCTGCCATCCACGGCGCCGCCGCCTCGGTGGAGATGGAGCTGAGGAACGTCGCCCCGGCGAACGCGCCGATCGCGCCGGGCAGCGCGATGCGGCCGACCACCTTCCAGTCGACGTTGCCGAAACGCCAGTGCGAGACGCCTGCGGCGAGCGTGGTGCCGATCTCGGCCAGGTGCACGGAGGCGGACGCGGCGGCCGGCGCCACGCCGGCGAACAGGAGAAGCGTCGAGGAGGTCAGCCCGTACGCCATGCCGAGCGCGCCGTCGACGAGTTGCGCGGCGAGCCCGACGAGGGCGAGGACCAGCAGCTTGCGCACGAGCGCCCCCTGACTTTTCGGTATCTCCTATCAACTTGGTCGACAATGCGCCACGAGGGCACCCCGGGTCAAGTCCCCCATCCGGTTGGTAGGAGACGCCGGACGGTGTGGTCAGCTCCAGGCGCGCGGGTCGGCGGCCAGTTCGTTGACCCGGCCGGGCAGCGCGCCGGCGGCCACGTCGGCGATGGTGACCAGCTCCAGGATCTCCCGCTCGCTGGCCCGCAGCGCGATCCAGACGTCCTGCAACGCGCGGGCCGCGCCCTGGTAGCCGAGCTGTTCCGGGCGCTGCCCGCGCACGTGCGCGAGTGGACCGTCGATGACGCGGATCACCTCGGCCAGGGAGATCTCGCCGGCCGGCCGGGCCAGCCAGTAGCCGCCCTCGGGGCCACGCTGGGCGTGCACGATGCCGCCCCGGCGCAGTTGCAGCAGGATGCTCTCGAGGAACTTCGGCGGGATGTCCTGCGCGCGGGCGATCTGCTCGGCGGTCACCGGGCGGCTCCGTCCGGTGCTTCCCCCGTCCGCGACCGAGGCCAGCTCAGCGGCCGCGCGGAGGGCATAGTCGACCCGGGCGGAAAGACGCATACGGCCAGGTTAGTCCGCTGCGGTGCGGACCTGCCGCCCGACCCGCGCCCGGACGATCACCGGCCGGGCGGTCAGCCGCCGACCCGCCGCAGCAGACCCTCCTGGACGGCGCTGGCGATGTGCCGGCCGTCGGTGGTGAACATCCGGCCCGTGGCCAGGCCACGGGCGCCGGACGCGGACGGGCTCCAGCAGTCGTACAGGAACCAGTCGTCGGCGCGGAACGACCTGTGGAACCACAGCGCGTGGTCGAGGCTCGCGCCGACCACACCGCCCGGGCCCCACACCTCGCCGTGCACCGACAGCACCGAGTCCAGCAGCGTCAGGTCGGAGGCGTACGTGAGGGCGCACGCGTGCAGCAGCGGATCGTCCGGCAGCTTGCCGTCCAGGCGCATCCACACCCGCTGGTGCGGTTCGGCCGGGCGGTCGCCGGGGCGGACCCAGCCGGGCTCGCCGACGTAGCGCACGTCGATCGGGCGCGGGATCATCCCCCAGATGCCCAGGCGCTCCGGGTAGCGGGAGAGCCGGTCGGTCATGGTCGGCACGTCGTCCGGGCCGGGTACGTCCGGCGGGAGCGGGGCGTGGTGGTCCAGCCCCTCCTCCTGCCGCTGGAACGACGCCGACATGAAGAAGATCGGCTTGTCGTGCTGCAACGCCACCGAGCGGCGTACCGAGAAGGAGCGGCCGTCGCGGACGTTCTCCACCTGGTACTCGATCGGCTCGGCCGGGTCGCCGGGGCGCACGAAGTAGCCGTGCAGGGAGTGCACGGCCCGCTCCGCGTCGACGGTGCGGCCGGCCGCGACCAGGGCCTGGCCGGCGACCTGCCCGCCGTAGACCCGCTGCGGGCCCACCTGCGGGCTCATCCCCCGGAAGGTCATCTCTCCGGTACGGGCGAGGTCGAGCACCTCCAGCAGCTGGTCGACCGCGGCCTGCCCGGTGGCCACACCACTCATTGAAGGGCTCGCGCCGAGGCGGCGTCGACCAGCGAACCGAGCTGGTGCACGCGCAGCGTGTTGGTGGAGCCGGGGGTGCCGGGCGGACTGCCCGCCACGATGACCACGTAGTCGCCCGGGTTGGCCCGGTTGAGGCCGAGCAGCGCCTGGTCGACCTGGCGGAACATGTCGTCGGTGTGCTGGACGAACGGCATCAGGAACGTCTCCACGCCCCAGGACAGCGCGAGCTGGTTGCGCACCTCCGGCACCGGCGTGAACGCCAGCAGCGGCAGGTCGCAGTGCAGCCGGGCCAGCCGCTTGACGGTGTCACCGGTCTGCGAGAACGCGACCATGGCCTTGGCGCCGATGGCCCGGGCGATCGACGAGGCGGCGACGGTGAGCGCGCCGCCGTGCGTACGCGGATCGTGCTGCAACCGGGGGACGGCGATCGAGCCGGCCTCGGTGGTGGTGATGATCTTCGCCATGGTGCTGACGGTGAGCACCGGGTACTTGCCGACGCTGGTCTCGCCGGAGAGCATCACCGCGTCCGCGCCGTCGAGCACCGCGTTCGCCACGTCGGAGGCCTCGGCGCGGGTCGGGCGGGAGTTCTCGATCATCGAGTCGAGCATCTGGGTGGCCACGATGACCGGCTTGGCGTTCTCCCGGCAGAGCTGCACGGCGCGCTTCTGCACCAGCGGCACCTGGTCCAGCGGCAGCTCGACGCCGAGGTCACCGCGGGCGACCATGACCCCGTCGAAGGAGAGCACGATCGCCTCCAGGTGGTCGACCGCCTCCGGCTTCTCGACCTTGGCCAGGACCGGGCGGCGCACGCCCTCCTCGTCCATGATCGAGTGGACGAGCTTGATGTCCTCCGGCGAGCGGACGAAGGAGAGCGCGACCAGGTCGACGCCGAGGCCGAGGGCGAAGCGCAGGTCCTCGGCGTCCTTGTCGGACAGGGCCGGGACGCTCACCGCGACGTTCGGCAGCGAGACGCCCTTGTTGTTGGAGACCGGGCCGCCCTCGGTGACCAGGCACCGGATGTCGTTGCCGGTGACGTCGCTGACCTCGACCGCGACGCGGCCGTCGTCGATCAGCAGCCGGTCGCCCGGCTTCACCTCCTGGGGCAGCTTGCGGTAGGTGCAGGAGACCCGCTCCTTGGTGCCGACGACGTCGTCACCGGTGATCACGACGGAGTCGCCGGTGCGCCACTCGTGCGGGCCGTCGGCGAACCGGCCGAGACGGATCTTGGGCCCCTGGAGGTCGGCGAGCACGGCGACCGGCTTGCCGGCCGCCTCGGCCGCTTCCCGGACCAGCCGGTAGACCGACTCGTGGTCGGCGTGACTGCCGTGGCTGAAGTTGAGCCTCGCCACGTTCATGCCCGCTTCTACGAGGCCGCGGATACGCTCCGGGGACGCGGTTGCGGGGCCGAGAGTGCAGACGATCTTCGCGCGGCGTGTCACGCCCATCAGGCTAGTCTCTCCTCCGGATCGGCCTCCCGGCCGACCCCTTGCGGACTGCGGAACATTTGTCCAACGACGCGCGTCAACCGCGTGGGCGGGCGGTAGGCGTACCGCACCGGAACGTCGTGTGGCGGGCATCAGCGACCGCGCGGTGAGAAATCGTACCGCTCCCCGTCACGGACCGGCCGGGGGCACTGTGGGGCCGCCGCGCCCGGCCGTCCGGCCGTGGGCGGGCACTGGGTACGCGGCAGCGATCGGTGCCGTCGGAGGGGCGGGCGTCGCGCCTCAGCTCTCCGTCTTGACCAGCGGGAACTCCAGTGAGCCGGCCGGGCAGAGGAAGGTGAGCACCTCGACCCGGTAGAGCCCGGCCTGCACCGCCGGGTCGGCCTCCATGACGCTGCGGACGTCGTCCACCGAGCCGGTCCGGGCCAGGCCGAAACCGATCGGCGGGTCGGGTTCCCGGGCCGGGCCGTCGACCGACCCGTCCACGAGCACGATGCCGCGCCGTTGCAGCGCCCGCATGTGCTGGAGGTGCTCGGCCTGCAACCGCTGCACGGTCTCGTCCGGCAGGGCCCGTCCCGAGGGCCCCGGGTAGAGCACGATGCACTCGTACGTGTCCAGCGCGAAGTCGAGCCGTGGCGTCGCGGCCATGCGCACCTCCTGAGCACCGTCCCGCCCAGCCTCCCACGGCGGCCCGGTGCGCCGGGGCCGCTCGCCGCAACTGCCAGTGCTTCGCCGCCACGATTCGGGGAATGTCCAGGGTCGGGGCGCAACACCGCCCCGCGAGGTACGAACGAGCACAGGAGGACCGCGAATGGCCACCAGCACCCAGCCCGCCAAGGCGTCGGGCAGCTACCGGAT
Organism: Micromonospora sp. SYSU B005; assembly: GCF_055362685.1. Lineage (NCBI taxonomy): Bacteria > Bacillati > Actinomycetota > Actinomycetes > Micromonosporales > Micromonosporaceae > Micromonospora > Micromonospora sp. SYSU B005. The sequence continues at coordinate 67,676 of NZ_JAXCFU010000006.1, forward strand.
CGGTGGCGACCTGCCGGTCGACCGCCTCGGCTACGGGGCGATGCAGCTCACCGGCCCCGGCGTGTGGGGCGACCCGAAGGATCCGGCCGAGGCGGTACGGGTGCTGCGCCGCGCGTACGAGCTGGGCGTCACGTTCATCGACACCGCCGACTCGTACGGGCCGTTCGTCAGCGAGCTGCTGATCCGCGAGGCGCTGCACCCGTACGCCGACGACCTGGTCATCGCGACGAAGGCCGGCCTGACCCGCTCCGGCCCGGACGACTGGCGGCCGGTGGGCCGCCCGGAGTATCTGCGCCAGCAGTGCGAGCTGAGCCTGCGCCACCTGGGCCTGGACTGCATCCCGCTCTACCAGCTGCACCGCATCGACGCGAAGGTGCCGCTGGCCGACCAGCTCGGCGAGCTGGCGCTGCTGCGCCAGGAGGGCAAGATCCGGCACATCGGGCTGTCCCAGGTCAGCGTCGAGGAGATCGAGGCGGCCCGGGCGATCGCGCCGATCGTGTCCGTGCAGAACCTCTACAACCTGGCCGACCGCAGCGCGGAGGACGTGCTGGAGCACTGCGAGCGCCACGACCTGGCGTTCATCCCGTGGTTCCCGATCGCCACCGGCAACCTGGCCCGGCCCGGCGGCCCGCTGGACGCGATCTCGACCGCGCACGGCGCCAGCCCGGCGCAGCTCGCGCTGGCCTGGCTGCTGCGCCGGTCGCCGGTGATGCTGCCGATCCCGGGTACGTCGTCGGTGGCGCACCTGGAGGAGAACGTGGCGGCCGCCGGGGTGGAGCTCACCGACGACGAGTTCGAGGCGCTGGCGAAGGCCGCCTGAGCCGGCCGCCGCACCTCCGCCGACCGGCCCCTTTCGCGGAATGTGATCGGACAACTACTGTCAGAGGGATTCTCATGAGTGGGGGTCCCCTGTGGAGGAATTCGACTACGTCATCGTGGGGGCCGGCGCGGCGGGGTGCGTGCTGGCCAACCGGCTCACCGAGGATCCGGGGACGCGGGTGTTGCTGCTGGAGGCGGGCGGCTGGGACCGGAGCCCGTACGTGCGGGTGCCCAAGGCGTTCTCCCGGCTGATGGACGACGAGCGCACCGCCTGGCACTACCCGGCCACCACCGGGCCGGACCGCCGGGAGATCTGGCAGCGCGGACGGATGATCGGCGGCTCGACGTCGGTGAACGGCATGATCTGGAGCCGCGGCGCGGCCCGGGACTGGGACGCCCTCGAACCGCTGGGCTGGGGCTGGTCGGTCATGGGCCGGGTGTTCCCGCAGCTGGAGGACCACCCGCTCGGGCCCGCGCCGCATCGGGGCACGGGCGGCCCGGTGCGGCTGTCCATCGCCACCGGCACCGACCCGCTCGCCGAGGAGATGGTGGCGACCGGCGCCGAGCTGGGCTGGCGCCACGCCGACGACCTGGACGCCCACGACGACGAGCGGATCGGCTACCCCACCGCCACGATCCGCGCCGGACGCCGGGTCAGCGCCGCCGACGCGTTCCTGCACCCGGTGCGGCGCCGGCCCAACCTGACCGTCGAGGTCGGCGCCGTCGTCCTGCGGGTGCTCGTCGAGGGCGGCCGGGCCACCGGTGTACGGGTGGCGCGCGGCGGCGGGGAGACCACGTACCGGGCGGCCGGTGAGGTGATCCTCGCCGCGGGCGCCCTGGCCACCCCGCACCTGTTGCAGGTCTCCGGCATCGGTCCGGCGGACACGCTGCGCGCGGCAGGGGTGCCGGTGCTGCTCGACCGGCCACGGGTCGGCGCGGGGCTGCGCGAGCACCGGTCGATGGTGCTCCAGTACCGCCTCGCCGAACCCGGCGGCCACAACATGACCATCGGCAGCCCGCTCGGGCAGGCCCGGGCCACGCTGCGCTGGCTGCTCACCGGGGGCGGCCCGCTCGCCCTGCCGGTGCTGGACGTGGCGGCCCACCTCAAGTCCCGCCCCGACCTGGACCGCCCGGACGCGCACCTGCTGATGGCGCCGTTCTCGGCCGCCCCACCGCGACCCGGCAAGGCCCTCGAACTGGAACGGGAGCCGGGCGTGATGTGCCTGGGCACGGTGACGCGGCCGGACAGCGAGGGCAGTCTGACCATCACCGGCGCGGACCCGCGTACGCCGCCGGCCATCGTGGCGAACTACCTCACCACCGAGCACGACCGGCGGGTGGCGGTGGACCTGTTCCGCCGGATGCGGGAGTTCTTCGGTACCGGCCCGATCGCGAAGCGCATCCGGGCCGAGACGGTGCCCGGGACGGCGGCCACCACCGACGCGGAGATCGTCGAGGCGGCGGTGGCGCGCGGCTACTGCGGCTACCACGCGATCGGCACCTGCGCGATGGGCACCGGCGACGACCACGTGGTCGATCCGCGGTTGCGGGTACGCGGCGTGGACGGGCTGCGGGTGGTCGACGCGTCGGTGCTGCCGGTGATGGTGGCCGGCTGGACCAGCGCCCCGGTGACCGCGCTGGCCTGGCGGGCCGCCGACGTGATCCGCGGGCGAGCCGACGACTGAACGTGCCCGGGACCGCACGACGGCGGGCCCGGGCACGTGGCTCAGACCGCGAAGCAGTTCGGCTGGACCGCGGCGCCGGAGAGCACCTGGCGCACCGCCGTGTACGTGGTGCCGTCCAGCACCAGCCCGAGGTGGCCGACGACCCGCAGCGGGCACCACGCCTGCACCAGGATGTTCGTCGCGCCGTCGGCGAGCACGGCGTTGTCGACCGGCCGGACCAGTTCGTCCTGCCAGGTGCGCACCGTCGCCCAGCGCACCGGGCCGGGGGTGTCGTCCCCGGCGTTGAGGTCGGCGAGGAAGCTCGACCCGATGGTCATCTGCTGGCAGGCGATCACCCCGGCGCAGCTGCCCAGCCCGAGGAAGGCGACCAGGTTGGCGACGTAGGTGCCGTACTGCGGGCTGCCCAGGCTGACGTACTGGTCGACGGTGGCGGTGCCGCCGAGGTACTTGACGTACCAGCGGCTGACCAGGCCGCCCTCGGAGTGGCCGACCAGGTCGACGCGCGCGGCGCCGGTGGTGGCGCGCACCCGGTCCACGTAGGACGCCAGGGAACGGGCGGACTCGCGGATGTCGCCGAGGCCGAGGTTCGGCAACTGGAAGATCGAGACCCGGTAGCCGTCGGCGCGCAGCCGGGCGGCGATCGGCTCGTACGCGATGGAGATTCCACTCAGGCCGCCGACCACGATCACCGGGTCGGCGGCCGCGGCGGCGGCCCGTTGCGCGGCGGTGGCGACGGTGGCCGTGTTCGACGGAGCGGCGGGTTCGGCGGTGGCGGCCTGGGCGGCGGCCGGGACGAGCAGGACGGTGGCGGCGGTGGTGGCGGCCAGGATCGTTCGGAGCAGCATGGGCTGCACCTCCGGGGGGAGGCACCCGGGCGTACCCGGGGGGACGGGTGGGATCCGATCGATCGTGGACACGATGATGCGTGTCCGATTTCACACACGTCAATGAAAAGTTACGCGGCGGTAACCCTTGTCGCGCCCTCAGCGCAAACCGGCATGCCGGGCCGGGCTCAGTTGCCCAGCGCCTGGACCTTCGCGATGGTCTCCCGCACGTGCTGACGGGCCGGCTCCCCGCCCTGCGCGGCCTGCGCCAGCGCCTGCCGGTAGGAGTCGATGGCGCCGATCAGCGGGCCCGCCGTGGCCCCCTCCAGCGCGCCCGCCACCAGCGCCCGCGCCTCGGCCGCGTCCTGCGCGGCGGCGGCGGTGCGTGCCTTGGCCTCGTCCAGCTTCTGTGCCGCCGCCGCCAGCCTGGCGATGATCTCCGCCGCGCTCACACGCCCTCCCCCAGCTCACCGACCCGCGCGCAGCCTACCTCCCCACCCCGCCTCACTGTCAGCGCAGGAGGCGGAAGAGGAGGAGGTAGAGGCAGAAGAAGGACGGGGAGACCAGCGCGCAGATCACGAAGCCGAGCGGCACGTACCGTCCGGCCGGCGGCGCGTCGCCCTCCACCGCCGGGCGGCCCCAGCGGGCGAGCACCACCTGACCGGCCACGAAGGACATCAACGGCACGCCCGCGCAGGACAGCGCCGCCACCAGGTCCAGCCCGGCCACCGGCAGCGACGACCCCACTATCGCGATCAGCATCAGCAGCGAGCCGGCGAGCGCGCAGCCCGCGTACACCACCACCGCCCGGGCCGGCGCCGACCAGGTGGGCAGCAGCACCGGCGTGCGGGCCAGCGCGTCGGCCTGCTGCCCGAACGCGTCGGCCTCCTCGGCGAGCCGCCCCGCCGCCGCCAGCTCCGCCGCCGGGTCGCCGGCCCGCGGCGCCGGAGCACCCCCCGAGGGGTACGCCCCGACATCCGGCCGCCCCGGCGCGCCGGCTGCGCCGCCGGTCACCCCGTCCCCCGGTCCGGGCGCGGGACCTGGCGCTGCCCCACCGGCCACCATCGCCGGTGCCGGCGCCTCCGCCGGGACCGAGGTCATCGGCACGCCGATCGCCTGCCCGAGCCGGTCGAGGTGCTGCCCCTGGGCGGCCAGGCGCTGCCCGAGCGTGTCGACTGCGGACTGGAGGCCACGGCGGCGCTCCGCCTCGGCGGCGATCTCCCGCTCCCCGCCCCGCTGCCGGGTGGACAGCTCCCGCAGCAGCGCCGCGTACTCGTCGAATCCGCTCATGATGGCTCTCCCCCGGCGGCGAACGGCACGATCAGCGCGGTGCGGTGCTCGTGCCGGTCGACCAGCAGGGCGCGCCCCTCGCGCGGGACGTACGCCAGGTCGTGCACGCCGAGGTGCAGGCCCAGGTCGGCGGCGGGGACGTTGAGCGCGACCAGGCCGGTCACGTCGTCGCGGTGCCCGCTGCCGCCGAGGTCGTCGGCGAGCCGGCGCAGCCCGCGCCACCAGCCGAGCACGTGCACCCCGCGCGGCGGGCCCTGGCGCAGCACGGCGCGCAGGTCGTCGTACCCGGAGCGGAACGTCGCCGGGTCGGAGGCGGCCAGCGTCGTGGCGGCGGCGTCCATCCCGAACACCACCAGGTAGGTGCGCCCGGCCGCCGGGGCGTCGCCGGTCGCGGCCTCGGCGAGCTGGGCGCGCAGCGCGCCGGCGTCGAGGCGCCGGACCGGGTGCCCGGCGGCGGCGAGCGTCATGGCCAGGTCGTCGGCGGCGTCCGTGGTGCCCGGCGCCAGCGGCACGAACAGGAACCGGGCGGTGCCGGGCGCGTGCTGGCGGGCCAGGGACAGGGTGGCCGACCGGAGCACGTCCGCGCCCGCCGCGGCGGTGCCGACCACCGCCAGGTGCCGGCCCGGGCTGCCGTCGAGCGCGAAGCCGGCCGGGCTGCCGGGGACGTCTACTACCCGGCCGACGAGCGCGTACGGCGGGTCGGCGCCGGGTGTCAGCGCCGCCCAGGCGGGGTCGTCGGTGAGCCGGGGCGTCTCGTGTCCCCGGAAGACGGCAGGCGGGCGTGACCCGGCCGGGCGGGCCGCGTGCAGTTCGTGGCGCAGCGCGGCGAGGTCGGCCGAGGCGGCGTGCGCGTCGGGGAACCGCACCTCGGCGTCCGAGCCGGGCGCACCCGCGCCGGTGTTCACCACTGCCGTGCCGACGGTGAGCCCGCGCGCGGCGTCGTTGCGCGGGTCCAGCACGGCGTCGCCGCCTGGTAGCGCGATCCGCAGCGGGAACTGCCCGAAGATCGCCTCGGCCCGGCCGTAGAGCGCCTCGATGCCGGTGGTGCTCTGGCTCGCCAGCACCAGGTGCAGGCCGTACGAGCGGCCCTTGCGGGCCAGTTCCTCGATCAGGTCGACGGCCTGCCGGGCCAGCGCGTCGTTGCCGGCGAACAGCACGTGGAACTCGTCGACCACCGTGACGATCCGGGGCGGCCGGGCGTTGGGCGGCAGGTCCGCCAGGCGGCTGACGCCGTGCCGCTTCAGCAGGTCGGCGCGGCGGCCCAGTTCGGCGCGCAGTTCGCGCAGCACGGCCACGCCGTACTCGCGGTCGGACTCGATGCCGACCGCGTCGGCGTGCGGCAGCCAGGACGGGTCACGGTCGGTGGGCACGAACTCGGTGAAGCTGACGCCCTCCTTGAAGTCGAGCAGCATCAGCCGCAGCTCGGCCGGGGAGTAGCGGGCGGCCAGCCCGTAGAGCACGTCGAGCAGCAGCACCGTCTTGCCGGCGCCGGTCCGCCCGCCGATCAGCCAGTGCGGGGTGGCGTCGTCGAACGCCACGCTCAGCGGACGGCGTCCGGCCCGGCCGAGCACGGTACGCAGCCCGGAGGCGGCGGACCCGGCCCAGCGCTGCGCGGGCAGCAGGTCGGTGAACGTGACGCCGTCCTGGCCGGCGGCCTCGGCGTACCGGCGGGCCAGCGCGGTGACAGTGGCGTGCGACGGGTCGCCGTCGAGCACCACCGGCGCGGCCAGCCCGCTGCCGTCGGTGCTGAACGGGCGCCCGGGCGGGTCGCCGACGAGCGTGTACCGCTCGGTGACGCGCAGCTGGGTGGTGGCGCCCAGCGGCGGCGCGGCGCTCGGCCCGGCCGGTGGGTGACCGGCCAGCAGCACGCAGACCGCAGCGGCCGGGCCGGCGTGGGTGAGCGCGGCGAGCCGGGCCAGTTCCCGGGGCGGCGGCGCGGACGCGGCGACCACCACCAGCAGCTCGCGGTCCTCCGGCGCGGACCGCTGGGCGGTACGGGCATGCCGCTCGGCCAGGTCGAGCAGGGCCGTCGTCTCCGCCTCGGTGGTCGCCGCCGCGGCGAGCACCCCGGCGTCCTGGAGTGGGCGCAGCGGAAGGAACGCCGCGCCGAAGGCGGCCTGGTCGATGCCGGCGACCCGGATCGCACCGGCCGGAGCGGCGGTCAGCAGCCGTACCACCACCGCCCGCAGCAGCTCGCCGACGCGCGGGTCACGGGCGTCCGCGTCGACCGCCAGGTGCGCGCCCGCACCCACCGGCACGAGCACCGGGAACGCGCCGTCGACAGTGGTCGCGGCGCCGAGGCGTACCGGAACGGGGTGGGTCGCGACGCGGGCGGTGCCGGGCACCGCGGCGGCCAGCTCCCCGCCGAGGCGGGCCAGCCGCGCGACCAGCTCGGGGCTGCCCACCGGCGCCGGGCCCGCGGCACCCAGCAGCCGCCGGGCCGCCTCCCAGTGCCGCACCGCCCGCCGATGCCGATCGACCGCCTGCCGGTACGCCGCCGCGAGTCTGCCCACCGTCCGCCCTCCGACGTTTGCGATCGAAGGGAACCCTAACGGACGCGCGCCGCACCGGCACGGGGCGCTCCGCACCGGGGATTCGTCCACTGTTCACCCGGCTACCGACGGGCGCGCCGCCCGCCGTTCCCCCGGCCCGGCTTGCCTTCGGTCAGGCAATCGTGCGCACAGGAAGGCGACGACGTGACCACCTCACCTCTCCCCCGGCGGTCCCTGCTGCGCGGCGGCGTGGCCGGCGGACTCGGCATCATGGTGGCCGGCAGCCTGGAGGCGATCGCCGGACCGGCGGCGGCCCGGCCCGCGTGCCGCCCCGCCGTCGGCTACGGCGACCTGGTGCCGGACCCGGCCGGCCTGCTGGCGCTGCCGCCGGGCTTCTCCTACACGGTCGTCGCGCAGGCGGGCGCGACGCTGCTGGAGTCCGGGCAGCCCACCCCGAGCGACGCGGACGGCACCGGCTGCTTCCGCGGCCCGCACGGCTCGGTGCTGGTGAACAACCACGAGATCGGCGGCGACGAGCCGTACCCGGTGCCTGCGCTGCCGGGACTCACCTACGACCCGGGCGCCCGCGGCGGCACCACCACCATCGAGGTGGACCGGCACGGGCGGCGGCTGCGCGAGTACGTGAGCGTGGCCGGCACGCACAACAACTGCGCCGGTGGCATCACCCCGTGGGGCACGTGGCTGACCTGCGAGGAGACCGAGCAGCGGGCCGGTGGGCGGTATCTGAAGGACCACGGGTACGTCTTCGAGGTCGACCCGCACGACAGGTCCGCCAACACCGGCCCGGTGCCGCTGACGTTCCTCGGGCGGTACTCCCACGAGGCCGTCGCAGTCGACCCGTACACCCACTCGATCTACCTGACCGAGGACGCGAGCGGGCCCAACGGCCTGTACTTCCGGTGGACGCCGCCGCCCGGCTTCCGGGCCGGCAAGGGCGCGCTGCGGGCGCTCGCCCAGCGGCCCGACGGCGGCACCGCCGGCAGCCTCGCCGCGATGCGCTGCCTGCGCGGCGACACGCACGTGGCCGACCTGTCCGAGGCCACCACACCCGGCACCCGCTACCGGGTCCAGTGGGTCGAGGTACCCGACCGCGACGCCCGCACCGTGTCGGTACGCAAGCAGTTCACCGACGCGGAGGTGACCCGCAGCCGCAAGCTGGAGGGCGCCTGGTGGGGCGACGGCGGCGCGTACTTCGTGGCCAGCTACGCCCGGCACGACGACGGCAGCGCCAACGAGCACGACGGGCAGGTGTGGTTCTACGACCCGCGCCGGCAGACGGTCACGCTGAAGACCATCTTCGGGGTGAACAACGACCCGGAGGCCGACACCGGCAACTACGACGGGCCGGACAACATCACCGTCTCGCCGTACGGCGGGGTGATCCTGGCCGAGGACGGCGAGGGCGTGTCGCACCTGGTCGGCGTCACCGAGCAGGGCACTGCGTATCCGCTGGCGCGCAACGAGCTGAACGACAGCGAGTTCACCGGGCCGACGTTCAGCGCGGACGGGAGGACGCTGTTCGCCAACATCCAGTCGCCGGGGTACGTGTTCGCGATCACCGGACCGTGGGGGCGGCCGGGTAACGGGCACCGCTGACGGGACTGCGAGCGGCCGGCGGTTCCCGTGTGGGAGCCGCCGGCCGACACATCCGCTCAGCCCGGAAAGGCGATGACGGGAAGGTCTCCCCCGTCGCCGTAGGCTTTGCCCTCGCTGGTCAGCACACTTGCGTGATGGTCGAGAACGGCCATCACCGCTGCCGCGAGATCGACCCGGCCGGTGATCCTGCGCCAGTAGGCCAACTCCTGCCAGTCCTCGCCCCAGGTCGGCAGAACCGCGCAGGCGGGACGCGCCAACAGCCGGTGCAGCACCGCTCGGTCGCCCGGGTCGTCGATCACGGCCAAGGCCTCGGCCACGACGACCGCCGGTACGCCGAAGCGCACCCCGTCGTGCGCGACCTCGTGCAGCGGCTCGGCCACATGCATCGAACCGGCCACGTAGCCGACCAACGCCGACCGGTCCAACACCAGGCGGACCGGCGGTTCCTCAGTGGTCATGCCGCCGGTGCCTGACGGTCGGTCTCGCCGACCATCTCCCGTGCCGCCCGGCGCGAACGCTCTCGCAGAGCCTGACGGCGACCGGGCGACCACTCCTGCTCCACCTGCGCGCGCTGCGCCCGGGCACGTGCACGCCCCTGCGCGGAAACGGTCATCCCGCGCCGGGCCAACTCGGCATCGAGGTCCTCGGCGCGCATCCGTGCCCGCACGGCGTCGACGACGTAGGCGCTGGCGTTCGGCTCGCGTTCCAAACGCTCCGCGACATCCGCAGGCAGCGAGAACGACTTCTTGCTCACCGGTCCGGTCACACCCAGGATGCTATCGGATCGCACCAGCGACGGGCCGCGCCACGCGGGATCATCTTGGCCCAAACCTCCCAACCGGGCATGTTCGGCCGAGCGCGGCGCTGATCGCGGCAAAGCAGCGACACCGATAGCAGCGTGGGTCGCCCGTACGTGCCGATCATCGGTACGCTCTGAGCAGGGCCGATGAAGGAGGTGTCCCCCGATGGCCAACGCACACGACATCGCTGCGGCAGTGCTCGCCGAGGTCGGTCGCGTCACGGCGATGAAGCTGGAGAAGCTCGTCTACTACTGCCAGGGGTGGCACCTGGCCCGCACCGGAGCACCGCTGTTCGCCGAGCCGATCGAGGCCTGGCGGGAAGGCCCTGTCGTCCCCCTGCTCTACCGGCAGCACCGCCAGCAGCTCTACGTGTCGGATTGGCCGCTCGGGGATGCCTCCCGGCTCACGGACGCCCAGCTCGACTGTGTCCGCTGGGTCACCCGCGAGTACGGCAGATTCTCGGCGGCCGAGTTGTCGACCATGACGCACAACGAGCTGCCGTGGCGAGCCGCTCGGGGGGCGCTGCCCGAGTCCGCCAGTTCCTCCGAACATCTCGACACCGACCTGATGCGTACCTACTACGCGAGGCAGATGGCGAGCACGGAGACAGCGGTTGCCCTGGCCACCGCGAACGCCGCGATCGAGGGCGAGGAGTTCGACGAGGACTGGCAGGAACGCCTCCGCGATGTGGCCTCGGGTCTGGTGAGCGCTGAGGATCTGATCGCCGAAGAGATCGCCCGCCTTCGCGGATGACCGATCCGTACTGCTGGCCGGGTACGGACTGCCTGGCCAACAAGCTGGGCCTGAGGGATGCCGCCGCCCTGCGCTACGCCGAGTTTCGCCTCGTCTCGATCCGGGACGTGCAGGCCGCTCGGACCATCATCCCGGGCAACTATGGTCTGGGCCATCTCCAGGCGTTCCACCGCCATCTCTTCGGTGACGTGTACGAGTGGGCGGGCCAGACCCGTACTGTCGACATCAGTAAGCCCGGGGCCCGTTTCTGCCACTGGCGGTTCATCGACGACCAGGTGAGTACCGTCCTCGCCGGGCTGGCCGAGGACGGCTTCCTGCTCGGGTTGAGGCGCGAGGCGTTCGTCGAGTCGCTCGCCCACTACTACGGGGAGCATCGTGTCGCCCTGTCGATCTACCTGTGTGGGCAGCTCTATGACGCAGCCCACGAGCTACATCGCCTCAACCCGTACGAGGCTCCCAGCCCACAAGTGTTGTTCGCTCGATTCGTCGGCTGGGCACGGCCGTGCCCGCCACTTCCTCCCGCGCAGAGCAGCCCTTGATGCGTCACGTCGACAGATGGCCGGGCGACGAGACGGATCAGTTCACACGGGCCGGCGGGCGCAGGCCGTCGAGTGCGATGGCCAGGACGCGGTCGCGCTGGGCCGGGTCCGGGAACTGATATGCGGCCAGCCCGCTGATCAGCCGGATCACGTCGTCGAAGCCGGCGTCCGGCCGGGCCGCGCCGGCCTCCTGGGCGCGGCGCAGCAGCGGCTCGCCGGTCGCGTAGATCTCGGTGCGGCAGCTGCGGAACACCTCGGAGTCGTGCACCAGCTCCTCGGCCAGCGCCCGCTTGGTGGCCACATAGGCGACGAACCGGTGCAGCCAGCCGACCAGGGCGTCCCACGGCGGCTCGTCGGCCAGGTCGGCGGCGGAGGCGCTGAGCGCGCGCACCTCCTCGACGTAGACCGCCTCGAACAGGTCCCGCCGCTGGGGGAAGTTGCGGTAGAGCGTGCCGATGCCCACGCCCGCCCGGCGGGCGATCTCCTCCAGCGACGCGCCCGCGCCGTGCTCGCCGAAGACCTCGCGGGCGGCGGCGATCAGCGCGTCGTAGTTGCGGCGGGCGTCGGCCCGTTTCGGGCGGCGGGAGAAGACCTCACCGGGCACGTCGGCGTCGGTCATGACGCGCGTCACCCCTTCCGTCTTGCAACCGGAGGCACCCCTCCGCTAGGTTAATGGAGGCAAGCCTCCGGTTACTGACCGGAGCCACCCCTCCGGATAGCTTACTCCGGACTTCCGGCCGCCCTCCGGCCACGCGATCCTCGCGCCACGACACGGACCCGGGAGGTCCCACCATGCCCGCCGACCGCTGAGCGCCCGCACAACCCGGCCGCCACCGCCGCACGACCGCGCGAGCGGCCCCCAGTCTCGTACCGACAACGGGGAGTTCTCCCACATGATCCACTCGTCAGGGCGCGGCTCGCGCCGGCTCACCTTCCTCGTGCTGGCCGCCGGCACCGGATTCTTCGCGATGCTCCAGTCGCTGATCACGCCGGTGCTGCCCACCATCCAGCACGACCTGCACACCTCGCCCAACACGGTGACCTGGGTGCTCACCGCCTACCTGCTCTCCGCGTCCGTCTTCACGCCGATCATCGGCCGCGTCGGCGACATGGTCGGCAAGGAGAAGACGCTCGTCTTCTCGCTCGCCGCGCTCGCGCTGGGCTGCCTGCTGGCAGCCGTCGCCCCCAGCATCGGCGTGCTGATCGCCGCCCGCGTGGTGCAGGGCATCGGCGGCGCCGTCTTCCCGCTCTCGTTCGGCATCATCCGCGACGAGTTCCCGGCCGCCCGGGTCAGCTCGGCCGTGGCCTCGATCTCCGCGGTCGTGGCCGTCGGCGGCGGGCTGGGCGTGGTGCTGGCCGGGCCGATCGTGGCCACGCTGGGCTACCGGTGGCTGTTCTGGATCCCGCTGGTGGTGGTCGGCCTGACCGCGCTCGCCGCGCACCGGTTCGTGCCACGCTCGCCGGTACGCACCCCGGGCCGGATCAACTGGCTCAGCGCCGTACTCCTGTCCGGCTGGCTGGTGGCGCTGCTGCTGCCGGTCAGCAAGGGCGCCGCGTGGGGCTGGGGCTCCGGCCGGGTGGTCGGACTGCTGACGCTGGCCGCGGTGCTCGCGGCCGCCTGGCTGGCGACCGAGGCCCGCGCCGCGAACCCGCTGATCGACCTGCGGATGATGCGCCTGCCGGCGGTCTGGACCACGAACCTCGTCGGGTTGCTCTACGGCGCCTCGATGTTCGCCGTGTACGCGTTCCTGCCGCAGTTCGCGCAGATCCCGACCAGCGCCGGCTACGGCTTCGGCGCCAGCGTCACCCAGGCCGGGCTGCTGATGCTGCCGATGCTCGTCGGCATGTTCGTGGCCGGCCTGCTGGCCGGACGGCTGCAGTCCCGGTTCAGCGCCAAGGCGCAGCTGAGCACCGGCGCGGTGTTCAACGTGGCGGCCGCCGCCATGCTGACCGTCGCGCACGACACCCGCTGGCAGGTCGGGATCGCCGGTGGCCTGGTCGGCCTCGGCATCGGGCTGGCGTTCGCCTCGATGGCGAACCTGATCGTGGCGAACGTGCCGGCCGGGCAGACCGGCGCGGCGACCGGCATGAACGCCAACATCCGTACCATCGGCGGCGCGATCGGCGCGGCGCTCGCCAGTGCCGTGATCACCGCGAATCCGCAGCCGAGCGGGCTGCCCCGGGAGGCCGGTTTCACGGCGGGCTTCCTGCTGCTCACCGGCATCTCGGTGGCGGCGGCGCTGGCCGCGCTCGCCGTACCCTCCGGCCGCCGCCGGTGGCCCCGGCGGCGGATCGGGCCGGCGGTGCCGGACCTGGCGCCGGCCGCGGAGCTGGTCCCGGCCCGCTGACCTGAGCCCTCTCGTTCCGCAGATCTTGGTACGCGGGCGCCCCTTGCGGGGCGTGCGCGTACCAAGATCTCGCCTAGCGTGGTGCGACGCGGCAGCCGGGGTCGGGTCCGGTGTCGGCCACGCCGCAGTGGAACACCTCGACCGGGGCGGCGTCCACGTCGGGCACCTTCGCCACGGTGAGCAGCGCCAGCCGCTTCGCCACCGGTTCGCCGGAGTCCGGGGCGTACCGGATGAGGCCGCTGACCCCCGGGTAGCCGCCGGCGGCGTTCTGCCGCAGCACCTCGGCGTGCACCCCGACCGGGTTGACCGAGCGGGGCTCCCAGCGGCGGCCGGTGTCGGCGTGGCGCAGGCGGGCGGCGAGGCTCTCCAGCGCGCGTACCGTCATCATGGTGGCGTCGTAGGCCAGGCTGACCCGCTCGCCGACCGGCGGACCGGTCCCGGCGCGGCATCGGGGCGGGTCGAGCAGGCCGTCCGCGCCGATCCAGGTGAGGAAACTGCCCCGGGCGTCGTCGCGCCCGGCCTGCGGGGCCCGCAGCGACGCGCAGGTGGCCAGCGCGGCTTTCGACACGTACGTGACCGGCAGGTTGCCCGGCGCGCTGGCGCGCAGCCCCGGGTTGGCCATGTAGCGGTTCACCGAGTCGTCGGCGACCAGGTGCCGGGGCGGGTTCGCGCCGCACTCCTTGAGCGCGCGCATGAACCCGTCGAACTCCGACCAGCGGCCGGCGAAGAAGAGCATCCCCGGGTAGCCGCACTCCTGGGTGAGCCGCCGCCCGCTGCGCCACTCGTCGAGCCGGGTGATCCGGTCGCCGAAGCGTTCCCGCAGGCCGTCGACGAGGGTGGCGACGTACAGGTCGTCGGTGAGCGAGCTGCCCTCGCCGGTGGTCCAGTAGACGTGCGCCTCCCCCACCCGCAGCACCTGCCGGGCGTACGCCTCGACCATCCGGGCCTGGTCCCGGTTCGGCGCCGACATGGCCAGGTAGAGGCTGGAGTTGGCGTCCATCCGGTCGGCGGACAGCGTGGGGGCGAGCACCGGCAGGCCGACCCGGTTGAGTTCGCGCAGCGCCGCCGCCGTGCTGGTGCGGCTGTCCACCAGCCCGACCACGCCCAGCACCGTCGGGTCGTCGCGGGCCAGCCCTTCCAGCATCCGTACCGCGTCGTCGGCGTGCCGCATCTGCCGGCCGGCGTTCGCCACCACGATGTGCAGCAGCGCCGCGTCGTCCGCCGCCGCCGACTCCTGGAGCAGGGCGTACTGGGCGGTGGCCATGCCCTCCAGTTCCTCCCGCTCGGAGACGTAGGACTCCTCGTCGGCGCGGGTCCGGTTGCCGGTGAGGCTGCCCAGGTAGACAAGCGTCAGGTAGGGGCGGCGGTGCTCGCTGCGCCGCCACACCTCCTCGGCGGCCCGATTCTGGGCGAAGATGCGCCGCTGCACGGCGCGCAGCCGGTCCTGCCCGGGTTCGCTGTTGAAGACCTGTCCGGCGGTGTCGCTGTAGCCGACGCACTCCCCGCCGACGAGCCGGACGGCGACCCGGTCGGTGGGCCAGGGGCGGCAGTCCGGCGCCCACCGCCCGTGCGCCCACACGCCCAGCCCGGCGACGAGCGCCAGGGCCACCGCGGCGGGCAGGAACCGCCGCGCCCACCAGGGCGGGTCGGGCGCGACAAGGGCCGGCGGGACGCCTCCCACCGGGGCGTCGACGTCCCGGTCGTCCGCCTCCAGCAGCATCAGCCAGGCGCCGGAGCGACGCAGCCGGCGGTTCTCCGGCAGCGCCTCGGCCCACTCCTCGTACGCCTCCTCGGCCTCGGCCAGCGGCCGGGCCGCGGCCGGTTCCGGCGGCGGGTCGGCGGCGACCGCGACGACGAGCAGCGGATCGTTGCGGCCGGTCTCGTTGCGCACCTCGTCGACGAGCCGGACCAGCGTGTGCCCGACGTTGTCCGGCCGCGCGCCGTCGAGCACCAGCACCGGGTAGGCGGTGCGGCGCCAGTCCCCGGGCCGCCAGAACCGCCGCCGGTACGCCAGGCGCAGGTCCTCCAGGAACGCGTGCAGCAGCAGCTTCTCCACCTGGGCCGGGTGTTCGCCGTCGCGCCAGCCGGCGGTGAGCCGCTCGGCGAAGCCGAGGAACGTCACCGACTGCCGGGGCGCCAGGTACTGCTGGCGCATGAACCAGCGGTACTGCCGTCCGACGAGCGGCACCCGGCCGGAGACGGCGATCCGGAACACGACGCCGGGTACGGCCCGCCACAGCAGCCAGAGCAGCAGGTGCAGCGCGGCGCCGAGGCCGGAGTCGCCGCCGACCTGGGGGTCCTCTCCGGCACGCCGTCCTCGCCAGTCCCGTAGCCGGCGCACCAGCGCGGCCCGGCCGCTGTCGGCGGCGTCCAGGTCCACGGCGAGCGTCTGGTGCATCAGCCAGTCGGCCAGCGGGTAGTGCCGGAACCGCAGCCGGGGCGCGCCGAACGCCTCCACGGAGAGCTGCCGGTGCAGCTCGCGCAGCACGGCCGCGACGTCGTCGCCGGCGGGCCGGCCGGTCAGGTCCAGCACGGCGTGCGGTACCCGCCGCCCGGCCCGGCGCGCCGCGAAACGCCGTAGCAGGGCCGCGACCGCGCCGTCCCCGGTGGGCCGGACCAGCCAGAGCAGTGGGAGCCGGCGGTCACCGCGGCGTGGACGCCGCAGCAGCCGGGCCAGCAGGGTGAGCAGTTCCGGGCCGCCGGCCGGGAGTTGCTCGCGGACCGGCCGCGGCCGGGTCACCGGTTCGCGCATGGTCACCTCCGGGTCACACGGGGTGTCGCACCATTGTCGACGTTCGATGCAACCCGGCACGGCGGGGCCCCGCTCGACGGACGGGTGTCGAGCGGGGCCCCTCCTCGCGTGCGGATCAGCCGATGGCGGCGGTCAGCGCGGCCAGGTAGCCGTAGCGGTAGCCGTTCGCGTTCGGGTGGTACGCCTCGATGACACCGCTGACGTCACGGATCCACGGGTCGGCGGCGCACACGCCGTGCCCGGCGAAGAACGGCCGCGCGTCGACGAAGGTGCCGCCGGCGGCGGCGGCCCGGCCGGAGATGACGCCGTTGAGCGTGTCGGCGGCCTGGTTGAGGATGGTGCGCTTGTAGCTGCTCATGGCGAGCAGTCCACAGGAGCCGGTCTCGAACAGCCGCGGGTAGCCGAGCACCACCAGCCGGGCGTTCGGGGCCCGGTTGCGGATCGCGGTGTACGTGGCGTCGAGCCGGGCGGGCAGCGTGGCGGTGGCGAACGCCTTCGACTCGTTCACCGCGCTCTCGCAGCTGGACGTGCTGCCGAAGCGGCAACTGGTCATCACGTCGGCGAAGCCGGCGTCGTTGCCGCCGATGGTGATGGTGACCAGCGTGGTGCTGCTGCTGAGCTGGCCGACCTGGTTGGCCAGCACGTCGGCGGTGACCGCGCCGCCGCAGGCCGGGAACTTGAAGCTGGTGACCGAATGGGCGGCGGCCCAGAGCGGGGCGTACGACTTCTGGCTGCGCAGGCAGGTGGACAGGTCGTACGGGCCGGCGCCGACCCCGGAGGAGTAGGAGTCGCCGAGGGCGACGTAGTTGACGGTGGCCGCCCGGGCGGCGCCGGGCAGGAGCACGGCGCCGAGGACGGCCGCCAGGAGGGCGGCGAACGCGGTACGGACGCGACGGGGCATGGCAGAGCCTCCACGGTGCAGGGGTGGTGGAGCCCGTTGACCGCGCGCGTGGCCGAGGGATCGGTGCTGTTACTGGTCGGTAATGCTATCGAAACATCCGTCGAAATTGAATAGCCCCGATCGACCGGACAGGACAGATACGTTCACATGTGTCGATTAGCTTGACGGTGACGACACCCGACGGAGGGAGTCCCACCGTGCGACGCGCACTCACGGCGGCCATCGCCGCCCTGACCCTCACCACGGCCGGCACCACAGTGACCGGTGCCCCCGGCCAGGCCGCCCCCACCGGATGGGGCCGGCCGCAACCCGCGGCGGCCACCCCGACGCCGGGCAGCCCCGGGCTGGGCGACAGCTACTTCCCCGACTACGGCAACGGCGGCTACGACGTCGGCCACTACGACATACGGCTGCGCTACGAGCCGGCCACCGACCGGCTCAGCGGCACCACCACGATCCTCGCCACCGCCACCAAGGACCTGTCCCGGTTCAACCTGGACTTCGCACTCGACGTCGAGTCGGTGCGGGTCAACGGGTGGGTCGCCGGCTTCACCCGGGCCGGCGACCACGAGCTGGTGATCACCCCGGCCCGGCCGCTGACGAAGGGCCAGCAGCTCACCGTCGTGGTGAGGTACGCCGGCGTGCCGTCGCAGACCACCGTCTACGGCTACACCGCCTGGACCCGTACCGCCGACGGGGCGCTCGCCGTCAACGAGCCCGAGTCGGCCTGGTGGTGGTACCCGAGCAACGACCACCCGAAGGACAAGGCCACCTGGGACGTCTCGGTGTCCGTGCCCACCGGTGTCGAGGTGATCAGCAACGGCGTGCAGCCGCGCGACCCGCTGCCCGAGGCCGGCAACCGCACCCGGTGGAGCTGGCGCAGCGTCAGGCCCGGTGCCACCTACCAGGCGTTCCTCGCGATCGGGCAGTACGACATCGTCACCGGCACCGCACCGAACGGGCAGCCGGTGGTGAACGCGTACAGCACCACGCTCGGCGAGCGCCTGCCGGCCGCGCGGGCCAGCATCGAACGCACCGCCGAGATCGTCGACTGGGAGAGCGGGCTGTTCGGCCCGTACCCGTTCGAGGCGCAGGGCGGCGTGGCCGGGCCGGTCGACGGCATCGGCTTCGCCCTGGAGACACAGACCCGCCCGGTGTACGGGCCCGGCTTCTGGCGGCGCGGCGCCAACACGTACGTGGTGGTGCACGAGAACGCCCACCAGTGGTTCGGCGACTCGGTGTCGGTGGCGGACTGGCGGCACATCTGGCTCAACGAGGGCTTCGCCTCGTACGCCGAGTGGCTCTGGTCCGAGGAGCAGGGCGAGGGCACCGCGCAGGAGCTGTTCGACTTCACCTACGACAGCTACCCGGCCGACTCCGAGTTCTGGCAGGTACGCCCCGGCGCCCCAGGCCCCAGCGGGATCTTCGACGACGCCGTCTACGACCGCGGCGCGATGGCGCTGCACCAGATCCGGCTCGCCGTCGGCGACACCGCGTTCTTCCGCATCCTGCGCACCTGGACGGCCAAGCGGCAGTACGGCAACGGCACCGTCGCGCAGTTCCAGGCGCTCGCCGAGCGGATCTCCGGGCGGGACCTCGACGCGGTGTTCACCACCTGGCTGTTCACGCCCGGCCGGCCCACCGTGGCCGCCGCCGCGCGGACGACCGCCGCACCGGCGCAGCCGGCCTCGTGGGCGAAGATCCGCGCGGCGCACGACCTGCTCGGCCGCTGACCTCCGCCGCCGTCGCGGCGCGTCGTCCGCAGACGGCGGGCCGCGCGGCGGCGGATGTTAAGAAGGGCCCCCTCCTCTACCTGAGGCGTTAAGAGGGGGCCCTTCCTTTCACCTGGCGGCGAGCGGCTGGCGGGCCGGGTCGACCGGGGCGGGCAGCTCCCCCACCCCGCCGAGGTACGTGTGGATCGCCGCCGCGGCGGCGCGTCCCTCGGCGATCGCCCAGACGATCAGCGAGGCCCCCCGGTGCATGTCACCGGCGACGAAGACACCGTCGGCGGCCTGCCAGTCGGGGCCGGAGTCGATCGCGCCCCGGCGGTTGCGGGTCACCCCGAACTGGGCCAGCAGCGGCTGCTCCTCGGTGCCCTCGAAGCCGATGGCGAGCAGCACCAGGTCGGCCGGGATCTCCCGCTCGGAGTCGGGCAGCGGGGTGACGATGCGGCGACCGTCCACCTTCTCCACTGTCACCTCGGCGATCCGGACCGCGCGGACCTGGCCGGTGCCGTCGTCCACGAACTCCTGCACCGCGACGGCGAAGACCCGCTCGCCGCCCTCCTCGTGCGCCGGATAGTTGCGCAGCACCCAGGGCCACGTCGGCCACGGGTCCCGCGCCGCGTCGCGCTCGGCCGGCGGCTCCGGGTAGAGGTCGAGCTGGTGGACGCCCGCCGCGCCCTGCCGGTGCGCCACACCGAGGCAGTCCGCGGCGGTGTCGCCACCGCCGATGATCACCACGTGCTTGCCGGCGGCGTCGATCGGCGTACCGTCGGGCAGCGTGGCGAGCGCGGGCCGCCCGTCCCCGGCGGCGGCCACCACCCGGTTCGCGGCGACCAGGTGCGCCATCGCCTGGTGCACGCCGCGCAGCGCCCGGCCGGGCGTCTCCGGGGTGTCGCGCCCCTGCAACGCGCCGCAGGCCAGCAGCACCGCGTCGTGCTCGGCGCGCACCTGCTCGGCGGTCACGTCGACGCCCACCTCGACACCGGTCCGGAACCGCACACCCTCGGCGGTGAGCTGGGCCAGCCGCTTGTCGATGTGCTGCTTCTCCAGCTTGAAGTCGGGGATGCCGTAGCGGAGCAGGCCGCCGATCGCGTCGTCGCGCTCGTACACGGTGACCGTGTGACCGGCGCGGGCGAGCTGCTGCGCGGCGGCCAGCCCGGCCGGACCGGAGCCGACCACCGCCACCGACCGGCCGGTCGGGGCGGACGCGGGCCGGGGCCGCAGACCGTCGCGGGCCACGGCCGCGTCGGCGATCTCCACCTCGACCTGCTTGATGGTGACCGGCTGCTGGCCGCCGAGGCCGAGCACGCAGGCCGCCTCGCACGGCGCCGGGCAGAGCCGGCCGGTGAACTCGGGGAAGTTGTTCGTGGCGTGCAGCGACTCCACCGCGGCGTCCCAGTTGCCGGTGCGGACCAGATCGTTCCAGTCCGGGATGCGGTTGCCCAGCGGGCAGCCGTCGTGGCAGAACGGGATGCCGCAGTCCATGCACCGGGTGGCCTGCTCGCGGATCAGCTCCTCACCGGCCGGCGGGTAGACCTCCCGCCAGTCGGAGATGCGTACCGGCACCGGACGGCGGGCCGGCAGCCGCCGGTCGTAGCGCAGGAAACCGTTCGGGTCAGGCACGAGCCACCTCCTGGGCGACCGCCCGGGGCGCGGGCGGTACCGGCGCGGCCGACGGCACGCTGAGCGCGCTCATCACCGCGTCGTCGACGTCTCGGCCGGCGGCTTCGGCGGCCCGCATGATCTCCATGACCCGGCGGTAGTCCCGGGGCACCACCGCGGTGAACTCCTCCACCGCCTGCGGCCAGCGCTTGAGCAGGTCCTCGGCGACCGCCGAGTCCGTCTCGGCGAAGTGCCGCTGGACCAGCTCGTGCAGCCGGTCGCGTTCCTCGTCGCGCAGCGGCGCCAGGTCGACCAGCTCGGCGTTCACCAGCCGCTGGTCGAGCCGGTGCACGAACGCGGTGCCACCGGACATGCCGGCGGCGAAGTTGCGCCCGGTCGGCCCGAGCACCACGACGGTGCCGCCGGTCATGTACTCGCAGCCGTGGTCGCCGAGGCCCTCGACCACCGCGACCGCGCCGGAGTTGCGCACCGCGAACCGCTCCCCCACCCGGCCGCGCAGGTACACCTCGCCGCCGGTGGCGCCGTACAGGATGGTGTTGCCGGCGATGATCTGGTCCTCGGCGCGGCGGCCCGGCGTGGCGTCCACGCCGACGAACGGCGCGTCGGCGTCCGGCCGGACCACGATCCGGCCGCCGGACAGTCCCTTGCCGACGTAGTCGTTGGCGTCGCCGTACAGACGCAGCGTGACCCCGCGCGGCAGGAACGCGCCGAACGACTGGCCGGCGGTGCCGCGCAGCCGGAACTCGATCGTGTCGTCGGGCAGGCCGTCGCCGCCGAATCGGCGGGTCACCTCGCCGCCGAGCATCGCGCCGACGCTGCGGTGCTCGTTGCGGACCTCGACCTCGACCCGGACCGGGGTACCGTCGCGCAGCGCCGGCCCGGCCAGCTCGATGAGCCGGTTGTCCAGCGCCGCGTCGAGGCCGTGGTCCTGGGCGCGTACGCCCCGGCGGGCCGCACCCTCGGGCAGCTCCGGCAGGTGCAGCACGCGGCTCAGGTCGAGCCCGTGGCCCTTCCAGTGGTCGATCGCGCCGGCCACGTCGAGCAGCTCGGTGTGGCCGATCGCCTCGTCGATGCTGCGGAAGCCCAGCTCGGCGAGGTAGCCGCGGACCTCCTCGGCGAGGAACAGGAAGAAGTTCTCCACGAACTCCGGCTTGCCGGTGAAGCGCTCGCGCAGCACCGGGTTCTGGGTGGCGATGCCGACCGGACAGGTGTCCAGGTGGCACACCCGCATCATCACGCAGCCCTCGACGATCAGCGGCGCGGTGGCGAAGCCGAACTCCTCGGCGCCGAGCAGCGCCGCGATCAGCACGTCCCGGCCGGTCTTGAGCTGGCCGTCGACCTGCACGGTGACCCGGTCGCGCAGCTTGTTGAGCAGCAGCGTCTGCTGCGCCTCGGCCAGGCCCATCTCCCA
Organism: Micromonospora sp. SYSU B005; assembly: GCF_055362685.1. NCBI lineage: Bacteria > Bacillati > Actinomycetota > Actinomycetes > Micromonosporales > Micromonosporaceae > Micromonospora > Micromonospora sp. SYSU B005. The sequence goes on from NZ_JAXCFU010000006.1 coordinate 89,254, forward strand.
CGGGGTGCCGGCGTGCTTGAGCGAGTTGAGCGGGGACGCGCCGGTGCCGCCGTCGTGCCCGGAGATCAGGATGACGTCGGCCTTGAGCTTGGCCACACCCGCCGCGACGGTGCCCACGCCCACCTCGCTGACCAGCTTGACGTGCACCCGGGCGGCCGGGTTGACGCACTTCAGGTCGTGGACGAGCTGGGCCAGGTCCTCGATGGAGTAGATGTCGTGGTGCGGCGGTGGGGAGATCAGGCCGACGCCGGGGGTGGCGTGCCGGGTGCGGGCGATCCACGGCCAGACCTTGTTGCCCGGTAGCTGCCCGCCCTCGCCGGGCTTCGCGCCCTGCGCCATCTTGATCTGCAGGTCGTCGGCGTTGACCAGGTATTCGCTTGTCACGCCGAACCGGCCGCTGGCGATCTGCTTGACCGCGGAGCGGCGCTCCGGGTCGTGCAGCCGCTCGACGTCCTCGCCGCCCTCGCCGGTGTTGGACTTGCCGCCGAGCCGGTTCATCGCGATGGCGAGCGTCTCGTGCGCCTCCGCCGAGATCGACCCGTACGACATGGCGCCGGTGGCGAAGCGCTTGACGATCTCGGAGGCCGGCTCGACCTCGTCCAGCGGCACCGCCGGGCGTACGCCGGTGCGCAGCGTGAACAGCCCGCGCAGCGAGCCCGCCTGCGCGGCCAGCTCGTCGACCTTGGCGGTGTACTGCCGGAACACGTCGTACTGGCGGCTGCGGGTGGCGTGCTGGAGCAGGAAGACCGTCTCCGGGTTGAACAGGTGCAGCTCACCCTCGCGGCGCCACTGGTACTCGCCGCCGACCTCCAGCCGGTCGGTGGCCTGCGCGCCCGGCGCCGGCCAGGCCCGCGCGTGCCGGGCCGCCACCTCGGCGTGGATCTCGTTCAGGCCGATGCCGCCGATGGTGCTCGGCGTGCCGCGGAAGTACCTGTGGACCAGGCGGGTGTCCAGGCCGACCGCCTCGAACACCTGCGCGCCGCAGTACGACGACACGGTCGAGATGCCCATCTTCGACATGATCTTCAGGACGCCCTTGCCGAGCGCCTTGACGTAGTTGCGGACCGCCTTCACCCGGTCGACGCCGGCCAGCACGCCGGTGGAGATCATGTCCTCCACCGACTCGAAGGCCAGGTACGGGTTGACCGCCGCCGCGCCGTACCCGATCAGCACCGCGGCGTGGTGCACCTCGCGGCAGTCGCCGGACTCGACGATCAGCGCCACCTGGGTGCGGGTCTGCTCGCGGACCAGGTGCTGGTGCACCGCGGCGGTGAGCAGCAGCGACGGGATCGGCGCCAGGTCGGCGTTGGAGTCCCGGTCGGAGAGCACCAGGATGCGGACGCCGTCCTCGATCGCCTCGGAGACGTGCCGGCAGATCTCGGTCAGCCGGGCCTTGATGCCGGCGCCGCCGTCGCGCAGGCGGTAGAGCCCGGAGACCCGCACCGCCTTGAAGCCGGGCAGGTCGCCGTCCTCGTCGATGGAGAGGATCTTGGCCAGCTCGTCGTTGTCGATCACCGGGTACGGCAGCACGATCTGCCGGCAGCTCGCCGGGCCCGGGTCGAGCAGGTTGCCCTCCGGCCCGATGGTGGACGCCAGGCTGGTCACCAGCTCCTCCCGGATGGCGTCCAGCGGCGGGTTGGTGACCTGCGCGAAGAGCTGATGGAAGTAGTCGTAGAGCAGCCGCGGCCGGGTGGACAGCGGGGCGATCGGCGTGTCCGTGCCCATCGAGCCGATCGGCTCGGCGCCGGTGCGGGCCATCGGGCCGAGCAGGATCTTCAGCTCCTCCTCGGTGTAGCCGAACGTCTGCTGACGGCGGCGTACCGAGTCGTGGGTGTAGACGGTGTGCTCGCGCGGCGGCAGGTCGTCCAGCTCGATCAGACCGGCGTGCAGCCACTCCTGGTACGGCTGCTCGGCGGCCAGCTCGGTCTTGATCTCGTCGTCGGAGACGATCCGGCCGTTGACGGTGTCGACGAGGAACATCTTGCCGGGCTGGAGCCGGCCCTTGGCGACCACGGTGGCCGGGTCGAGGTCGAGCACGCCCGCCTCGCTGCCGAGCACCACCAGGCCGTCGGCGGTGTGCCACCAGCGGCCCGGGCGCAGGCCGTTGCGGTCCAGCACCGCGCCGACGATCTCGCCGTCGGTGAACGCAACGGACGCCGGGCCGTCCCACGGCTCCATCAGGCTGGCGTGGAAGCGGTAGAACGCGCGCTTGTCGGCGCGCATGTCCGGGGCGTTCTCCCACGCCTCGGGGATCATCATGAGCACCGCGTGCGGCAGGCTCCGCCCGGCCAGGTGCAGCAGTTCCAGCACCTCGTCGAAGTTGGCCGAGTCGGACGCGGCGGGGGTGCACACCGGGAAGACACGGCGGATGTTGCCGGGGATGCTCGGGCTGCGCAGCAGCGCCTCGCGGGCCTGCATCCAGTTCCGGTTGCCCCGGATCGTGTTGATCTCGCCGTTGTGCGCGATGAACCGGTACGGGTGCGCCAGCGGCCAGGACGGGAACGTGTTCGTGGAGAAGCGCGAGTGCACCAGCGCGATGGCGCTGACCACCCGCTCGTCGGTCAGCTCCGGGTAGAACGCGGGGAGCTGGTCCGGGGTGAGCATGCCCTTCCACACCATGGTGCGGCCGGACAGCGACGGGAAGTATGCCGGCACGCCTCGCTCGGCGGTCTCCCGCTCGACCTGCTTGCGCAGGCAGAACGCCACCCGGTCCAGGTCGAGCCCGGTCAGCGGGGAGCCGGCCGGGCCGGTCGGCGAGTCGGTCAGCCGGTGCGCGGCGACGAACAGCTGCCGGACCCGGGGCATGGCCGCGAGCGCGGTCTCCCCCAGGCCGGACGGGTCGGTCGGCACCTCGCGCCAGCCGAGCACGTCGGCGCCCTCGACCAGCGCGTACTTGTCCACCACCTGGCGGGCGCGGGCCTCGGCCGCGTCGTCGTCGGGCAGGAACACCAGGCCGGTGGCGTACTGGCCGGCCGGGGGCAGCGGGAAGTCGACGGTGGCGCGCAGGAACGCGTCCGGCACCTGGATCATGATGCCGGCGCCGTCCCCGGTGTTGTGCTCCGCGCCCCGGGCTCCCCGGTGGTCCAGCCGGCACAGCGCCCCGAGGCCGTTCGCGACGACCTGGTGCGAGCGCCGCCCGTGCAGGTCGGCCACGAAGGCCACGCCGCAGGCGTCGTGCTCGTACGCGGGGTCGTAGAGCCCGGTCGTCCGCGGGGCCGACTGCGGGCTGTGAGGGTACGGAAAGGCCACCGGGCCTCCTGTCGACACTCAGGATGGATCATGATGGGGACGACGTCGGCCCTCTGCGGTTTATTGAGTCTACGTTAGGGCTTCCGGCGCAAGGCCAGTTCAGATTGATCACACTTCCAGATGCTGGGACGTGTAGTCTCGCGCGGTGGATCTCGCACGCGCTGACGTACTCGCCCGGTTGGAGCGGTTCTACGACGCGGTGCCCCGCGACGGGGCCCGGACCGAGGATCACGGCGCCCTGGTGCTGTTCGTCCGCGACGGCGCCGGATGGCCGTTCTACGCCCGGCCCCGGCTCGACGCCACCGAGGCGCCCACGCTCGCCGACGTGACGGCGGTCCGCGCCCGCCAGCGGGAACTGGGCCTGCCCGAGGCGTTCGAGTGGGTGCACGAGCACCAGCCCGACCTGCTGGCGGTGGCCCGCTCGGCCGGGCTCAGCGTGCTGGAGGCGCCGCTGATGCTGCTGGAACCGGAGCGGCTGCCCGATCCGGGGACGTTCAGTGACGTACCGGTGCGGGTGCTGGACCCCGGCAACCCCGGCTTCGCGGCGGACATCGCGCTGCGCCGGGCGGTCGCGGCGGTCGGCTTCGCCAACGGCGGCACCGCGCGCGGCGACGCCGGACCGGCCGAGCGGGACGCCGCCCTCGCCCAGCTGGACGTGGCCGCGCTGGAGGAGGAGGCGACCCGGGTCGCCGACGGCCGGCGCATCTCGGTGCTCGCCGAGACGCCCGACGAGGGCGCGCTGGCCAGCGGGATGGCGATGCGGGTCGACGACGTGGCGGAGATCGCCGGGGTGGCCACGCTGCCGTCCGCCCGGCAACGCGGCCTGGGCGCGGCGGTGACCGCCACGCTCGCGCGGGAACTGCGCGCCGCCGGCACCGGCCTGATCTTCCTGAGCGCCGGCAGCGAGGACATCGCCCGCGTCTACCTGCGGGTCGGGTTCCGCCGGATCGGCACCGCCTGCATCGCCGAGCCCGCCGCCGTCATCTGAGGCCGCACGCCGCGGAGGAGGTCAGGACGGCGGCTGCCAGGCGGCGGCCGCCGCGGCGGCGGTGTTGCGCAGGCGCGGGCTGATCGTGCCCAGCGCCGCGTCCCGGGCGCGCAGCGCCAGACGGCCCCGGGCCTGCAGGACCGCCGACATCCGCCGGGTCTGCCGGACCATCGTGGCCGCGCGGGGGCGGCGCAACCTGTCGTACGCGGTGACCGCATCCGGCAGCCGCGACTCCCGCAGCAGCCCGGCCAGCGTCGCCGCGTCCTCGAACGCCAGGCAGGCGCCCTGCCCGAGGTGCGGCGGCATGGCGTGCGCGGCGTCGCCGAGCAGCACCACGCCGCCCGGGCCGGCCGGGAAGCCGTACGCCTTCGGCAGCGGCCGCAGCTCACGGATCTCCTGCTGGACCACGTCCTCCGGATCGGTCGCCTCCAGCAACGTGCCGATCGGCGCCGGCCAGCCCGCGAACCAGCGCTTGAGCAGCGCGAGCTGGATCTCCGGCGGCTCCGGCCGGGGCGCACCGGCGGCAGTGGCGACCCAGTAGACGCCGCCCCGGCGGGAGGCGCCCGCGGTGCCCCGCTCGCCGAGCGAGGCGGCCAGGAAGCGGTAGCCGGCGCCGAGCGTCTCGCCGTGCACCGGCTGGTCGTCGGGCAGCTGCGGGGCCCGGTACCAGGGGATGACGGCCCGCCAGGCGGCGCACCCGGAGCTGACCACGGCGGTCTCCGGGGCGAGGTGCCGGCGGATCTCGCTGTCGGTGCCGTCGGCGGCCACCACCAGGTCCGCCTCGTAGGTGTGCCGGCCGTCGCCCACCGCCGGGCGCTCGCCCGACGCCGCGCGCACCGTCCGCACTGTCACGCCGGTACGCAGTTCGACCCGGTCACCCAGACCGGCGATGAGCGCGTCGTGCAGGTCCTCCCGGTGCACCACCACCGGCATCCGCTCGGCCGGCGTGGACCGGGCCTGCACCAGCCAGTGCCCGTCGGGACGGCGCACGCCGCCGTCGGGCAGCGGGGTGGCGATCGCGTCCAGCCCGTCGCCCAGCCCGAGGGCGCGCAGCGCGCGTACCCCGTTGGGCCAGAGCACCACGGCGGTCGCCTCCGGGCGAACCCGGTCGGCGCGTTCCAGCAGCGTGACCTGCCAGCCCGACCGGGCCAGCACACCGGCCGCCGCCATTCCGCCGAGGCCGGCGCCGACCACCACCGCGCTGCGCATGACTCCCCCGCTCAGCTGTCCCGGTCCGCCGGGCGCCCGCCGTCGGCCCGGCCGGCGTTCGTCCGCTCGGCGTCCGCCCGTTGCGGGTCGTCCTCGGTGTCGTCGCCGTCCGTCCGCTCGGCCGTCGCGCCGTCGTCGTCCGTGCGGCCCGTCGCGGCGGCGTCGGCTGCGGGCTCGGCCCCTGCCGGTTCGTCGTCCGCCGCCGGCTCCGGGGGCAGCTCGCCGGTCTTCCGGTACGCCTCGAACTGCTCCTCGGTCACCACCCGGTAGCCCTCGGGCACGGCCGGCCGGGCGGCGGCCTCCCGGGCGGACAGGTCGACCTGGGACACGTCACCGGCCGGGCCGGCGGCGGGAGCCGGCTCGCCCACCGGCACCAGGTATTCGCGCGGGCCGCGGACCCGGATGAAGTAGGCCAGCGCGCCGAGGAAGACCAGCGCGGCGGTCCAGACGTTGAGGCGTACGCCGAGGATCAGGTTCGCCTCGTCGGTGCGCATCAGCTCGATCCAGAACCGGCCCGCCGTGTAACCCATCACGTAGAGCGCGAACGCCCGGCCGCGACCGAGCCGCAGCTTGCGGTCGAGGAACAGCACCAGCGCGGCGACGCCGATGTTCCAGAGCGCCTCGTAGAGGAACGTCGGGTGGTAGAGCCCCGGCTGGAGCACCGGGTTGCCGGCGTCGTCGCGCAGCGCGTGACCCGGGTTGTCCGGGTCCATGACGTGCACTTCCAGGCCCCACGGCAGCGTGGTCCGCCCGCCGTACAGCTCGTTGTTGAACCAGTTGCCCAGCCGGCCGACGGCCTGCGCCAGGGGCAGGCCCGGCGCCAGCGCGTCGGCGATCACGGTGAACGGGATGCCGAGCTGCCGCGCGGCGAGCCACGCGCCGACCGCGCCACCGGCCACCGCACCCCAGATGCCGAGGCCACCCTCCCAGATGTAGAGCGCCTTGATCGGCTCGCCGCCGGCACCGAAGTATTTCTCCGGCGAGGTGATCACGTGGTAGATCCGCGCGCCGATGATGCCCGCCGGCACGGCCCAGACGGCGATGTCGAGCACCGCGCCCGGCGCCACACCGCGGCGGCGCAGCCGGTACTCGGTGACCACGCAGGCCACCACGATGCCGAGGATGATGCAGAGCGCGTACGCCCGGATCGGAACCGGACCGAGCTGCCAGACGGCGGTGCTGGGGCTGGGCATGGCCGCCAGTGGGGTCATCGGGGCGAGGGTCACGGGTGCACACGGTACCGGTGCGGACTGTGTGTGCGGCACCCCGGGCCGCCTGCCGCGCGGGTCGGATGACTTCTGGTTTGCACGGTCGTAGGCTGTTTGTCCATGAGCCCGCTCACCTGGGCGGTCGCCGCTGTCGTCACCGACGCATCAGGCCGGCTGCTGCTCTGCCGCCGGTCCGAGGGGGCCCGGCGCTGGGGCCTGCCGGGCGGGCGGCTGCGTCACGACGAGAGCCCGGCGGACGCCGTCGTCCGGGCGGTCCGCGCCGAGACCGGCTGGGCGGTGGCGCCGGCCGACCTGGTCGGCCTCTACCGGGTCACCGACCCGCAGGCGCCCGCGCCGCCGGCCGGGCGCTGCGGCGGGCGCCCGGACGTTCTGGTGCACGTGTTCCGCGCCGGGCCGGCCGACGTCGAGCCGTCGGGCGAACCGTCGGCCGGGTGCCTGCCGCGGTGGTGGCCGCCGCAGGAACTGCCCGACGTGCTGACCCCCACCACGCGCGCGGCGATCGCGGACGCGCTCGCCGGCCGCGCCGGCGTGCTGCGGCACACGACCGCCGCCGACGCGCTCACGCCACCCGGCGACGGACAGCCCGGCGACGGGCCGCCCGCCCCGCCCGGCCAGCGCGCATCCGAGCAGGCCGACAGCAGTAGCCGCTGACCACCCTCCCGCTCACGCGGAACGCTCGCGCATGATCGACACCAGTTCGGCGAAGTGGCGGCGTCCTGGCGTCCATGACCACGCCAGCTCGGCGTAATGGAGTCGATCAAGGGCATGGCGAGCCGGCCGTCAGCGAGCGGGGTTGCGGACGCCCTCGGCCAGTTCGGCGCTGAGCTTGCGCAGGGCGGTCAGGCCGGCGGCCTGATCCGGGGCGTCCAGCACGCAGCGGACCAGCGCGCTGCCCACGATCACCGCGTCGGCGTACCCGGCCACGGTGGCGGCCTGCGCACCGGTGCCCACGCCCAGCCCGACGCCGACCGGGATGTCGGTGACCTCGCGCAGCCGGGAGACCAGGATCGGCGCCGCCTCGGAGGTCTGCGCGCGGGCGCCGGTGACGCCCATGATCGCGGTGGCGTAGACGAAGCCGCGGCAGTGCTCGACGGTCATCCGCAGCCGCGCGTCGGTCGAGGACGGCGAGACCAGGAACGTGCGGTCCAGGCCGTGCGCGTCGGAGGCGGCCAGCCACTCGGCGGCCTCGTCGGGGATCAGGTCCGGCGTGACCAGGCCGGTGCCGCCGGCGGCGGCCATGTCGCGGGCGAACGCGTCCACGCCGTACTGCTCGATCGGGTTCCAGTAGGTCATGGTGACCACGCTCGCCCCAGTCGCGGCGACCGCCTCGACCACGCGCAGCGCGTCCGCGACGCGGACACCGCCGGCCAGCGCGATGTCGCTCGCCTTCTGGATGACCGGGCCGTCCATCACCGGGTCGGAGTACGGGATCTCCACCTCGATGACGTCCACGCCCGCCTCGACCATGGCCTTCATGGCGGCGATGCTGCCCTCGACGGTCGGGAAGCCCGCCGGCATGCAGCCGACCAGCACCGCCCGCCCGTCCGCCCGCGCCTTGTCGAAGGCGACCCCGATGCGGCTCACGCTGTCACTCCTTGTCGAGGATGCCGAAGTACGCGCCGGCGGTGTGCACGTCCTTGTCGCCCCGCCCGGACAGGTTGACCACGATCACCGGCTCCCGGCCCAGCTCCTCGGCGAGCCGGGGCGCGACGGCGCGGGCACCGGCGAGCGCGTGCGCGCTCTCGATCGCCGGGATGATCCCCTCGGTGCGGCAGAGCAGCTCGAACGCGGCCATCGCGTCGGCGTCGTCCACCGGCAGGTAGGTGGCCCGGCCGGTGTCGTGCAGCCAGGCGTGCTCCGGGCCGACGCCCGGGTAGTCCAGGCCGGCCGAGATCGAGTGCGACTCGATGGTCTGCCCGTCGGCGTCCTGGAGGACGTACGTGCGGGTGCCGTGCAGCACGCCGGACGAGCCGCCGGTGATGCTGGCGGCGTGCCGCCCGGTGTCGACGCCCTCGCCGCCGGCCTCGAAGCCGTAGAGCCGCACGCCGGCGTCCGGCACGAACGCGTGGAAGATGCCCAGCGCGTTGGAGCCGCCGCCGACGCAGGCCGCGACCGCGTCCGGCAGCGCGCCGGTCAGGTCCAGGCACTGCCGGCGCGCCTCCTCGCCGATGCCGCGCACGAAGTCGCGGACCATCTCCGGGAACGGGTGCGGCCCCGCGGCGGTGCCGATCAGGTAGTGGGTGTCCTCGACGTTGGCGACCCAGTCCCGCATCGCCTCGTTCATCGCGTCCTTGAGCGTGCGCGAGCCGGTGGTCACCGGGACGACTGTGGCGCCGAGCATCCGCATCCGCGCCACGTTCAGCGCCTGCCGCTCGGTGTCCACCTGGCCCATGTAGACCACGCATTCCAGGTCGAACAGGGCGGCGGCGGTGGCGGTGGCGACGCCGTGCTGGCCGGCGCCGGTCTCCGCGATGACCCGCCGCTTGCCCATCCGCTTGGTGAGCAGCGCCTGACCCAGCACGTTGCGGACCTTGTGCGCACCGGTGTGGTTGAGGTCCTCGCGCTTGAGCAGGACCCGCGCGCCGATCTGCGCGGAGAACCGCCGGGCCTCGTAGAGCAGCGAGGGCGTGCCGGCGTAGTCGCGCAGCAGCGCGTCGAACTCGGCGAGGAAGTCCTCGTCGCCCATCGCCTTCCGGTACGCCGCGTCCAGCTCGTCGAGCGCGGCGACGAGCGCCTCGGGGACGAACCGGCCGCCGAACCGGCCGAAGTGACCGGCGGAGTCGGGGACCGGGCCGGTTGCGGGTGCGGCGCTCATCGCGGGCGTCCTCTCGGGTCGGGTGCCCGGCGGCTCAGCGCACCGGGCGGGGCGTGGCCGGGTGGTTACCGGCGTTGACCAGCTCGGCCACCGCTTCGCGCGGGCTCTTCTGGGTGACCAGGCCCTCGCCCACCAGCACGGCGTCGGCGCCGGCGGAGGCGTAGCGGATCAGGTCGTGCGGACCGCGCACCCCGGACTCGGCGATCTTGACGACGCTGCTCGGCAGGCCGGGCGCGATCCGCTCGAACACCGAGCGGTCGACCTCCAGGGTACGCAGGTCGCGGGCGTTCACGCCGATGACCTGCGCGCCGGCCTCCAGGGCGCGGTCCGCCTCCTCCTCGGTGTGCACCTCGACCAGCGCGGTCATGCCGAGCGACTCGATCCGCTCCAGCAGCCCGACCAGCGCGTTCTGCTCCAGCGCGGCGACGATCAGCAGCACCAGGTCGGCGCCGTGCGCGCGGGCCTCGTGCACCTGGTAGCTGGAGACCACGAAGTCCTTGCGCAGCACCGGCACGTTCACCGCGGCCCGCACGGCGGCCAGGTCGTCGAGCGACCCGCCGAACCAGCGGCCCTCGGTGAGCACGCTGATCGCCCGCGCGCCACCTGCCGCGTAGTCACCGGCCAGGTCGGCCGGGTCGGCGATCTCGGCCAGCCGCCCCTTGGACGGCGACGAGCGCTTCACCTCGGCGATCACCGCGACGCCGGGGCGGCGCAGGGCCGCGTACGCGTCCAGCGGTGGCGGCGCCGCGGCGGCCAGCTCCCGGATCCGCTCCAGCGGAACCTGCTCCTGGCGCCGGGCGACGTCCTCCCGCACGCCGGCCAGGATCTCGTCGAGCACCCCTGCGGACGGCGCCGCTCCGGCGTCGTCCCCCTCCGCGTGCGCATGCTCAGCAGTCACCAACGGACTCCCCTCTCCGGGCGTCATGGGCCGATGCTAGGGGGCGCCACCTGGCGACGAGTGCCGGGGGGTATGGCGCACCTCACGACATGGGCTGTGGCATGATGGCCGACTTCCGGTGAACGCCATGTCACGCAGCGCCACCGCTGGCATCGACCGTCACCCATCCCCTATCTCACCACGATCGTTCCGGGCCCGCAGGACGGGTTCCGGCGATGGGCTGTGACCAAGCTCAAGGACCTCCGGCCCTGCCCAGGTCGTCCCCGGTGCGGCAGCGTTGACCTGTGCTTCACGGCGGCGAAACGTCCGCCCGGAAGCATCGTCGTCGGGCACACTCGACGCCGGCGGCTGCCGACCGTCGCCAACGATCTCGTATGGGGTGACCATGAGCGCCAACGGGCCGACCCAGACCATCGGCTTGACCACCATCTCCCGTACCGTCGCCTCCCTCGCCGTCGGCGTGGTGGACACGCTCGAACGCGCGGTGGCCGGCGACGGCCGGATGCGTACCGCCCGCGGCAACGCCTGGGAGGCGGTCTGCGCCGACCGGGCCCGCGCCGCGCAGCGCCGCGAGCTGGAGCGGCTGGTGGCCGAGCTGGCCGCCGCACGGGCCGCGGCCCGGCAGCGGCGCGACGCCCGCGAGGCGCAGCCGGTCAGCTGACCGTCGGGTCCTCGCCCCGGTCCAGCGCGTCCCACGCGTCCCGGGTGCCACGTTCGACCGCCGGCCGGCCGGGCTCGTCCGCCGGAGCGGACCGCCGCTCGTACCGGGCGCCCATCGCCGGCCAGCCGTCCCCGCGCAGGGCGGTGAACGCGCCGCCGGCAGCCAGGGCCAGGCCGCCGGCGAGCACCAGCGCCGGCCACTGCCGGCTCACCCCGGCCTCGGTCAGGCCGATCCCGCCGCCGACCGCCACCGCCAGGCCGACGCCGGCCAGCAGCACACCCAGCAGCCGGCGCAGCCGGCCCCGGGTGGCGAGCACCGCGCCGCCGCCTGCCAGTCCCACGTAGGTGAGCGCCAGCACCCACGGCAGCAGCTCCGTACCGGTGCGCTCGGCCCGCCCGGACGGCAGCGACCCCCGGGCGGTCGCCTCCACCGCCCAGGTCCGGGTCACCGCCCAGCAGGCCAGGCCCGCGCCGGCCAGGCAGAGGAGCACCGCGTACGCGAGTTCGCGCCGCCCGCGGGCCGCCGGCGCGGTGGTGCCGGGCGCGCTCACCGGGCGGCCCGCAGCGTCTCGGCGGCCGCGATGGCGGCGAGCACGGCGGCGGCCTTGCTGCGCGTCTCCCGGTCCTCGGCGGCGGGGTCGGAATCGGCCACGATCCCGGCGCCGGCCTGCACGTAGGCGCGACCGTCACGGATCAGCGCGGTACGGATCGCGATGGCCATGTCCAGGTCGCCACCGAAGGCGAAGTAGCCGACGGTGCCGCCGTAGACGCCGCGCCGGACCGGCTCCAGCTCCTCGATGATCTCCATGGCCCGCACCTTGGGCGCGCCGCTGAGCGTCCCGGCCGGGAACGTCGCGGCCAGCGCGTCGAACGCGGTGCGGTCGTCGCGCAGCTCCCCGACGACGGTGGAGACGATGTGCATGACGTGGCTGTACCGCTCGATGGTGGCGAACTCGGGCACCTCGACGGTGCCCGGCCGGCACACCCGGCCCAGGTCGTTGCGGCCCAGGTCGACGAGCATCACGTGCTCGGCGCGTTCCTTGGGGTCGGCGAGCAGCTCGGCGGCGAGCTTGGCGTCGCCGTCCGGGGAGCCGCCGCGCGGGCGGGTGCCGGCGATCGGGTGCAGCAGGGCCCGCCGCCGCCCGTCCGGGCCGGCGCTGACCTTGAGGTGCGCCTCCGGCGACGAGCCGACGATGTCGAAGCCGTCGAAGCGCAGCAGGTACATGTACGGGCTGGGGTTGGTGGTGCGCAGCACCCGGTAGACGTCGAGCGGGTCGGCGTCGGTGGGGCGCTCGAAGCGCTGGCTGAGCACGATCTGGAAGCACTCGCCGGCCCGGATCGCCTCCTTGGCCGTCTCCACCGCCTTCGGGTAGCCGCCCTCGGGGGTGCGGCTGACCACCTCACCGACGCCGGGCCGGTCCACTGTCGAGACCATGGGCGGAATCGGTCGGGACAGCGCGCTGGTCATCGCGTCGAGGCGGCCGACGGCGTGGTGGTACGCGGCCTCCACCAGCTCCGCCCGGTCGGGGTCGTCGAGCGGCGGCAGCACCGCGTTGGCGACCAGGATCGCGGAGCCCTCGTAGTGGTCGAGGACCACCAGGTCGGTCGCGAGCATCATGCCCAGCTCGGGTACGTCCAGCTCGTCCTCGGTCAGCTCGGGCAGGCGCTCGAAGCGGCGGACCAGGTCGTAGGCGAGGTAGCCGACCAGGCCACCGGTCAGCGGCGGCATGTCACCGGCCGGATCCCAGCCCGGCCCGGCGAGCGCGGCGACCGTCTCACGCAGCACGGTGACCGGGTCGCCGCCGGTGGGCACCCCGGCGGGCGGGGTGCCGGTCCAGCTCGCCGCGCCGTCGCGCTCGGTCAGCGTGGCGCTGCTGCGGACGCCGATGAACGAGTAGCGCGACCAGGCGGTGCCGGCCGAGCCGACGCCCTGCTCCGCGGACTCCAGCAGGAACGTGCCGGGACCACCGGCCAGCTTGCGGTAGACCCCGACCGGCGTCTCCGCGTCGGCGAGCAGCCGCCGGGTCACCGGTACGACCCGCCAGCGGGCGGCCAGGCCGGCGAAGGTGGACCGGTCCGGGCTGACGGTGCCGTCGGTCACGGGGTCACCTCCGGGGAGCTGACCGGCAGTTCGGTGAAGAAGCAGGTGCGCTGCCCGGTGTGGCAGGCCGCGCCGACCTGCTCCACGCTGACCAGCAGCGCGTCGCCGTCGCAGTCGAGCGCCACCGAGCGCACGTACTGGTGGTTGCCGGAGGTGGCGCCCTTGACCCAGTACTCACCGCGGCTGCGCGACCAGTAGGTGGCCCGGCCGGTGGTGAGCGTGCGGTGCAGCGCCTCGTCGTCCATCCAGGCGACCATCAGCACCTCGCCCGTGTCGTGGGCGCGGACCACGGCGGCGACCAGGCCGTCCGGGGTGCGGCGGAGCCTGGCCGCGATGGCCGGGTCGAGCCGGGACGGCCGGGCCGGGCCGGGAGTGGGGGCGCCGGTCAGCGGCGCGTCAGGGGCGGGCACGGTTGACCATTCTCCCGCACGCGGCCCGGGGACCGCCGACGTGTCCCGGGAGGCGGGCGTCACCGGCCCCAGCGCCCGGCCCAGCTGGGCGAGGTAGCGCTCCACCCGGCCGTCGACGAGCGCCTCGGCCAGGTCCGCGCCGTGGGTGGCGGCGATCTCGTCGGCGTACGGGCGGATCAGCGGGAGGATGCCGGTGACCAGCCGTCCCGCGGCGGCGCCGACCTCGGCCGGGTCGCCGGGGCGCGAGCCGAGGCAGAGCAGCATGTCGTCGCGGTAGCCGGGCGGGGCGACCGGCAGGTCCAGCGCGGCGGTCAGGGCGGCCCGGCGGGACACCACTCGCACCGACGGGTTGGCCGGCCGCAGCACCGAGGGGCAGAGCCGGGCCAGGTCGGCCGCGGCGAGCCGGACCCCGGCCGGGTCGTCGGCGACGCGGGCCGCGGCGACCTTGCCCAGCGTCGCGATCAGCTCCTCCAGGCGCGGCTCGTCGGCGGGCTGGCAGAGCACCGGCAGGTCGATCCGACGGCGCCATTCCGGCGCGGCCCAGAGCAGCCGGGCGGGCGCGGTGACCGGGAGCCCGAACGCCCAGTCGGCGGGCTGGCCCAGGCGGCGCACCCAGGAGCGGATGTCGCGGGCGGCCACCGACACGTGCACCAGGCGACCGGCGAACTCGGCCAGGTACGCCCGCCGGGCCGCGTACGGGGTGCCGCGGCGGGACGTGGGCTGCCGGGCGCCGGCGGCGGCGCGTCCGTCGTCGGCGGCGACGAGCACGTCCACGTCGACGTCGCTGTGCTCGGTGGCGGCCCGCCGGGCGTGGCTGCCGCGCAGCATGATCCCGACGACCGGCCGGTCCGCGACCTGCCGGAGTCGGGCGGCCCAGTCGTCGAGGAACCCGGTTTCGGGCAACGGAGCTGGACCCACGGCGTCATGGTGCCGAGATCCGATCTTCCGGTGCCGGACTCCCTGTCCGCCATCGGGCGCGGTCAGCCCGACTCCTCCTCCGCCCGGCGGTACGCGTCGATCTTGTGCTCGAGGACCTTCAGGTCCTCCTCCAGCTCGGCCATCCGGGCCAGCACCCGGGCGCGGTGCGCCTCGAACAGCGCCCGCCGCGCGCCGAGCGTGCTGTCCCCGTGCCGGGCCAGCTCGGCGTAGCGGCGCATGTCGCGCACCGGCATCCCGGTCCGCCGCAGCCGGGTGAGCAGGAACAGCCAGTTGACGTCGGACTCGGTGTAGCGCCGCCGGCCGGACGAGTCCCGCCCGACGCGGCCCACCAGGCCCTCCTGCTCGTACCAGCGCAGCGTGTAGGTGGTCAGGCCGACCCGTTCCGCCGCCTCACCCACGGTGAGGCTCGTCTCCCGCGTGCTGATGTCCACGCCCTCCAGGCTTCCAGTTCGAGCGCACTCGAAGTCAAGTCCCTCATTGCCCTGGAGACGGAATTCACCTACCGTTGAGTTCAACGGGTGATGAATTGACGGAGGCGAGCATGGACGACGCGGTGTCGGTCCACGAGCTGGTGGTCGACCGGGGCGGGCGGCGGGTGCTGCACGGCATCAGCTGCGTGGTGCCCCGGGGCACGGTGACCGGGCTGCTCGGGCCCAGCGGCAGTGGCAAGACCACGCTGATGCGCGCGGTGGTCGGCGTGCAGACGGTCGGCTCCGGCGCCGTCGACGTGCTCGGCCGCCCGGCCGGCTCGGCCGACCTGCGCCGCCGGGTGGGCTACCTGACCCAGGCGCCGAGCGTCTACGCCGACCTGACGGTGCGGGAGAACGCCCGCTACTTCGCGGCGCTCCAGGGCCGGGGCCGCGCCGAGGCCGACCGCGCGGTGGCCGACGTCGGCCTCGGCAAGGCGGCCGACCAGCTCGTCGGCACGCTCTCCGGCGGCCAGCGCAGCCGCGCCTCGCTCGCCTGCGCGCTCGTCGGCGAACCGGAGCTGGTCGTCCTCGACGAACCCACAGTCGGCCAGGACCCGGTGCTGCGGGCCGACCTGTGGGCCCGGTTCCACGCGATGGCCGCGAACGGCACCACGCTGCTGGTGTCCAGCCACGTGATGGACGAGGCCGCCCGCTGCGACCGGCTGCTGCTGATCCGCGAGGGCCGGCTGGTCGCCGACGACACCCCGGCCGCGGTCCGCGCCGCCACCGGGACCGACGACCTGGAAGAGGCGTTCCTGCGCCTGATCCGCGACGCCGAGGGAGAGGCGCGATGAACGGACGGATCCTGGCCGCCACCACCGGGCGCATCCTGCGCCAGCTCCGGCACGACCGGCGGACCGTGGCGCTGCTCGTCGTGGTGCCGTCGGTGCTGCTCACGCTCGTCTACTACATGTACGTCGACCAGCCCGCCCCGCCCGGCGGGCCCAGTACGTTCGACCGGGTGGCCCTGATCATGCTGGGCTTCTTCCCGTTCATCATCATGTTCCTCGTGACCAGCATCGCCATGCTCCGCGAGCGCACCACTGGAACGCTGGAGCGCCTGCTCACCACGCCGCTGGGCAAGCTCGACCTGCTGTTCGGGTACGGCATCGCGTTCGGCCTGGCCGGGGTGCTCCAGTCCACTGTCGCCTCGGTCGTCGCGTACCGGGTGTTCGGGCTGGAGACCGCGGGCAGCGCGTGGCTGGTCGTGCTGATCGCCGGGGTGAACGCGGTGCTCGCGGTAGCGCTCGGGTTGTTCTGCTCGGCGTTCGCCCGCACCGAGTTCCAGGCGGTCCAGTTCATGCCGGTGGTGGTGGCGCCGCAGCTGCTGCTGTGCGGCCTGTTCGTGCCGCGCGACCAGATGGCCGGCTGGCTCCAGGCGATCAGCGACGCGCTGCCGCTGTCGTACGCGGTCGAGGCGTTGCAGGAGGTCGGCGCGCACGCCGAACCGACCGGGACGATGTGGCGGGACGTGGCGGTCGTGGCCGGGGCGGCGGTGGCGGCGCTGGTGCTGGCCGCCGCGACGCTGCGCCGGCGCAGCGGGTGAACGCGCGGCGCACCGGGCGGCGGCCCGGCACCCCGGACACCCGCGAGGCGATCCTCGCCGCGGCCCGGGAGGCGTTCGCCGAGCGCGGGTTCGACGCCGCGTCCATCCGGGCCATCGCCGCCGCGGCCGGAGTGGACCCGGCGCTCGTGCACCACTACTTCGGCGGCAAGGAGGAGCTGTTCCGGGCCGCGACGGCGTTCCCCGCCGACCCGGGACGGCTGCTGCCGGCGGTGCTCGCCGGCGGCCCGGACGCGCTCGGCGAGCGGATGGTCCGGGTGTTCCTGGAGGTCTGGGACTCCCCCACCGGCACCGCCGCGGTGGCGCTGCTGCGCTCGGCCGTCAGCAACGAGTGGACCGCGCGCCTGCTGCGCGAGTTCCTGGTCACGCAGGTGCTGCGGCGGGTGCTCGACCAGCTCGACGTCGACCCGGCCCAGCGCGCGCTGCGCGGCGGCCTGGTCGCCACGCAGCTCGCCGGGCTGGCCATGATGCGATACGTGCTCCGCCTCGACGCCGTCGCCACCGCCGAGCCGGCGACGCTGGTGGCAGCCATCGGCCCGACGGTCCAGCGGTACCTCACCGGCGACATCACCTGAGCCGGGCGCGTCGGCCGGCTCAGGCGGCGGCGCGGGGGCAGAGCATCGGGTGCAGCAGGCGGGACAGCTCCGCCACGTCGGCGACCGGCCGGGGGAAGGCGAGCCGGGCCCGCCGGGTCGCGCCGGGGCGTCCGTGCGCGACCAGCAGGCCGTACCTGTCGATCCGGACCACCCGCGGGATCTGGTCGCCGGGCAGGTCCAGCCGCCGCCGCAGGTAGTCGCCGACCTGCTCGGCGTGGTGGTCGGCCAGGTCGGCCAGGAGGTCGGCCTCGACCGGGTGCAGCGGGTCCGGCTCGGCCTCCGCGTACGCCTCGGGGTCGACCCGGCGCACGCGCCCGGCGCGTTCCCAGCGGGCCTCGGCCACCTCGAAGCGGTGCAGGTGGAACCGGCTGCCCACGTCGAGCAGGTCGCCGGTCGGGTCGGTGGCGGCGAAGTCGACTGCCGCGTCGCGGGCCTCGTCGCCGTCCAGCCGCGTCGCCCAGCCGGAGACCCAGGCCCGGCCGAGCGAGGGCGCCCCGGCCGCGGGCGGCAGGTCGAGCACGTCGAGCACGGTGGCCACGTCGGCGTCGCCCGCCGGCGGCACGAGCGCCGCGGCGAGGTCACTGACCACGGGTACGAGCAGCAGCACCCGCCCGTCCGGGTCGACGGCGTGCCGGACCTGGTGCGGGCCGGGGTGCCGGGCCAGGTGGACGAGGGCGGGCAACCGGCCCGCGACAAGGGTTCGCACGATCTCCGCCGGGCTGGGCCGCATGATCCCGACCTCCTCAACATAGGTTAGGCTTACCTAAGAAGCAGGCTAGACGATCGGAGACGTCGACGTGAACCACCCCCGGCCCAAGGCACGGCTCTCCCGCGCCCTCGGAATCCCGCTGACCCGCAAGTGCGTGCGGTACTTCGAGCGGCGCCCCTATCCCCCGGGCGTGCACGGCCGGTCCCGCCGCACCACCTCCGACTACCAGGTGCGGCTGCTGGAGAAGCAGCGGCTGCGCCACCAGTACAACGTCAGCGAGGCCCAGCTGCGCCGCCTGTTCGACGAGGCCGCCCGGGGCTCCGGCAAGACCGGCGAGACGCTGGTCGCGCTGCTGGAGCGGCGCCTCGACGCGGTGGTGCTGCGGGCCGGGCTGGCGCGCAGCGTCTACCAGGCCCGCCAGCTCGTCGCACACGGCCACATCACCGTCGACGGACGCAAGGTCGACCGGCCGTCGTACCGGCTGCGGCCCGGCCAGGTGGTCGGCGTGCGCGAGCGCAGCCGCGCGCTGCCGCCGTTCCAGCTCGCCGCCACCGGGGCGCACGCCGACGCGCAGCCGCGGCCGTACCTGTCGGCGCAGCCGGCCGAGCTGCGCGCCACGCTGGTACGCGAACCGGCCCGGCACGAGGTGCCGGTGGTCTGCGACGAGCAGCTGGTGGTGGAGTTCTACTCCCGCTGACCGGTCACCGGGTCTGTTCCAACCAGGAGGCGTACAGCAGGGCGTACACCGAGTCGACGTCGCGGACCAACTCGTCGTGCGGGCCGCGCTGCACGATCCGGCCCCGGTCCACCACGATCACCTCGTCCGCCGCCTGCGCGGTGGACAGCCGGTGCGCGATGGCGAGCGTGGTCCGGCCCCGGGTCACCGCGTCGAGCGTCCGTTGCAGGCGGACCTCGGTGGCCGGGTCGACAGCACTCGTCGCCTCGTCGAGCACCAGCAGGTCCGGGTCCGCGACGTACGCCCGGGCCAGCGCCACGAGCTGCCGCTCGCCGACGCTCAGCGCCTCCCCGCGCTCGCCGACCGGCGTGTCCAGCCCGGACGGCAGCCCGTCCAGCCAGTCGGAGAGGCCCAGCTCGGCGAAGGCGGCGGTGAGCCGCTCGTCGGTCAGGTCGGGGCGGGCGAAGCGGACGTTCTCCCCGACCGTGGCGTCGAACAGGAAGCCGTCCTGCGGCACCATGACCACCCGGGAGCGCAGCGAGTCGAAGCGCACCTGCCGCAGGTCGACGCCGGAGAGCAGCACCGCGCCCTCGGTCGGGTCCATCAGGCGGGTGAGCAGCTTGGCGAACGTGGTCTTGCCGCTCCCGGTCTCGCCCACCACCGCCACCCGGCTCTTCGCCGGGATGTCCAGCGTCACGTCGTGCAGCACCGGCGGCCCGCCCGGGTAGGCGAACGTCACGCCGGCGAACCGGGCGTCCAGCGGCCCGGGTGGCAGCTCCCGGCCCTGCTCGCCCGGGTCGGCGACGTCCGGGGAGACGTCCAGCACGTCCAGCACCCGGCGCCAGCCGGCGATCGCGTTCTGCGCCTCGTTGAGCACCTCGGTGGCGATCTGCACCGGCTGGATGAACAGCGTGACCAGGAACAGGAACGCGGTGAGCTGGCCGATCGACAGCGTGCCGTCGACACCCAGGCTGACCCCGACCACGACCACGCCGGCCAGCGCCAGCCCGGCCGCCAGTTCGCCCACCGAGCTGCCCATGATGCTGATCCGGATGGCCCGCTGCTGGGCCACCCGCTGCCCGTCGATGGCCGTGTCCAGCCGCCGCGCGGTGCGCCCGGCGATGCCGTACGCCCGGATCACCGGCGCGCCCACCACGCTCTCGCCGATCGCGCCGAGCAGCGTGCCGGTGCGCTGCCGCACCAGCCCGTACGCCCCGGCGAGGCGGCGCTGCAACTGCCGGATCACCAGCACCGCGGGCGCGAACGCGACGAGCACCACGAGCGTCAACTGCCAGGAGTACGCGAGCATCACGGCGGTCGTCACCAGCAGCTGGCCCAGGTTGACGATCAGGATCACGCCGCCCCACTGGAGGAACTGGGTGATCTGGTCGACGTCGCTGGTGACCCGGGAGACGAGCGAGCCGCGCCGCTCGGACTGCTGGTGCAGCATGGACAGGTCGTGCACGTGCCGGAACGCCCGGGTGCGCACCCCGGCCAGCGCGGTCTCGCTGACCGTGAACAGGCGGCGCATCATCAGGTAGCCGCAGGCGGTGGTGACCACCAGCACCCCGGCGGTGATCGCCACGGTGAGCGAGATGACGTTCAGGTCGAGCCCGCCGACGATGCCGTGGTCGATGCCGCGCTGCACCGCCACCGGCACGGCGACCCGGCCGATCATGTAGACCAGTGCCAGCGCCAGCGTGCCGGCGAGGCCGGTGCGCAGCTCCGGGGAGAGCGCCAGGCCGCGCCGCAGCGTCCGCCAGGTCGACTCGGTGGCCTCGGTGCTCCGGTCCGCCTCCGCCGTTGTCGCGCTCACCGGGCCCGCCGTTCGTTCGCGACTGCGGGGCTCCGCTCCGCTGCACTCCTCGCGCTCACCGGTCCACCTCGATCTCCAGGCCCGAGGTCAACGGGGTGGCCTCGTCGTACGTCCGATTCTGCTCGCGTTCCTGCTCGGCCTGCTCGTACGCGGTGACCAGGTCGGCGTAGCCGGGCACGGTGGCCAGCAGCTCGGTGTGGGTGCCGCGGGCGACCACCCGGCCCTGCTCCACGTAGATCACCTCGTCGGCGAGCGCGATGGTGGCCCGGCGGTACGCCACCACCAGGATCGACGCCGGGGCGCCGCCGTCGGTGGGCGCGCGCAGCCCGGCCAGGATGGCCGCCTCGACCCGCGGGTCGACGGCGCTGGTGGCGTCGTCGAGCACCAGCAGCCGGGGCCGCCCGGCGAGCGCCCGGGCCAGCGTGAGCCGCTGGCGCTGACCGCCGGACAGCGACGTGCCCCGCTCGCCGACCATGGTGTCCAGCCCGTCCGGCAGCGCGGCCACGAAACCGTCCGCCTCGGCCAGCCGCAGCGCCGCCCACACCTCGTCGTCGCCGATGCCGGCCCGGTCGAGCGCGATGTTGGCCCGGACCGTGTCGTCGAAGACGAAGGGCACCTGCGCCACCAGCGCCACGTTGCCGGCGAGCGAGGCGGCGGTCAGCTCCCGCACGTCCACGCCGTCCAGCGTGACCCGTCCGGCGCCCGGATCGACCAGGCGCACGGCGAGCGAGGCGATCGTGGACTTGCCCGCGCCGGTGGGGCCGACCAGCGCGACCGTCTTCCCGGCCGGCACGGTGAACGTCACCTCGCCGAGCACCTTGGCACCGGGCAGGTGCGCCTCGGCCGGCTCGTACGCGAAGTGCACGTCGTCGAAGCCGAGCGTGGCCGGCTCGCGGGTGGCCGGGTCGAGTGTCCTCGTGCCGTACGGCATCTCGCCTGTCGCGTCGAGCACCCGGCGGACCCGGTCCCAGCCGGCGACGCTGCGCGGCAGTTCGGCCAGCACCCAGCCGATGGCGCGTACCGGGAAGGCCAGCACGGTGAACAGGAACGCGACGCTGACCAGCTCGGTCACGCTGATCGCGCCCTGCCGGTACCGGATCGCGCCGACCACCAGCACGGCGAGCGTGCCGAGGCTGGGCAGCGTCTCCAGCATCGGGTCGAACACGCCGCGCAGCCGGCCGACCGAGATCAGCGCGTCGCGCAGTTCACCGGCGCGGGACGCGAAGCGGGCCGTCTCCTGGGCCTCGCGGCCCATCGTCTTGACCACCAGCGCGCCGTCGAAGCTCTCGTGCGCGATGCCGCTGACCTCGGCCCGCAGCCGCTGCGCCCGGGCCTGCCGGGGCGCCATCCGGCGGGAGTAGACGACGTTGAGCGCGAACAGCGCGGGGAACACCGCGAGGCCGACCAGGGCCAGCGCCCAGTCGGTGAAGAACAGCGAGGCCACCGCGCCGACGAGCATCACCAGCGTGCCGACCGCGAACGGCAGTGGCGCGATCGGGTACCAGGCCGCCTCCACGTCGGAGTTGGCGTTGGACAGCAGCGTGCCGGTGGAGTTGCGGTGGTGCCAGGAGAGCGGCAGGTCCAGGTAGCGGCGGGTGACCCGGCGGCGGTAGGCGGCCTGGAGCCGGTACTGCATGTAACCGGCGCCGAGCCGGCGGCCGAAGATGCCGACGACCCGCAGCACGCTGATGCCGAACAGCGCCGCCGCGGCGAGCGCCAGCGCCCCGCTCGCCACCTCGCCGCGCTCCACGGCCGGCACGACCACGTCGCCGACCACCGCGCCGACCACGTACGCGCTCGCGATCACCAGGAGGCCGAACAGCACGCTGCCGCTGACCGCGACCGCGAAGATCCGTGGCTGTTCCCGGATGGCCCGGCCGAGCACCCGTAGCCCCCTGCCGAGCACGTCCCGACTTGTCCCGCTCGCCACGCTCTCCCCCGCCGTAAGCCGCAGTTTTCTCCCCCATCCTTACCGCTCGCCGCCAGCTTCGCCGACCCGGCCGGGATATGTCCGCCGTCACGTTGCGCCGGACCTGGGCGGACCCCGGGGCGGGACACTCCGGCCCGCCGCCGTGCCGGGCGTGGCGCGCCGATCGGCCGGGACGGGCCTACGATCGGGCCATGCCGCGGTACGCCCGAGCGGAGCGCGAGGCGCTCGCCGACCTGATGCTGGAACTGGGACCGGACGCACCGACTGTGAACGAGGGGTGGTCGACCCGTGACCTGGCGGCGCACCTGCTGGTGCGGGAGCGCCGGCCGGACGCGGCGGGCGGGATCCTGCTGCCGCCGCTGCGCGGCTACGGCGAGTCGGTCCGCAGGCGGATCGCCGCCGGGCCGTACGCCGACCTGATCGCCCGGGTGCGCCGGCCCCCGGTGTGGAGCCCGGTGAGCAACCCGCTCACCGACGAGCTGGCGAACGGGATGGAGTTCTTCATCCACCACGAGGACGTGCGGCGCGCCCGCCCGGGCTGGCACCCGCGTGACCTGCCGGCCGCGCAGCAGGCGGTGCTGTGGAAGCGGGTGTCCCTGCTGGCCCGGATGGCGCTGCGGCGGTTCCCGGCCGAGGTGCTGGTGCAGGCCCCTGGGTACGGCGAACTGCGGGCCGGCGCCGGCGGCGAACGGCTGCGGGTGGTGGGTGCGCCGGGCGAGCTGGTGCTGTTCCTCACCGGCCGGCAGCGGGTGGCCCGGGTCCAGGTGGACGGTCCGGCCGACCGCGCCGAGCGCCTGCGCACGGCCGAGCTGGGACTCTGACCGAGGGTGTGCAGCCGGCCGCTCGCACACTGTGGAAAGTGGACGGACCGACTTCGATAACGGTTACGTACTCCCGTACGCTCCTGCGCGGCAGCCCCACCCCGCGGGGCGGCGGACAGGGGACGACGATGCGCGACTTCGCCCTCTCGGCACTGCACGAGCCGCCCTTTCCCTCCCGGCGTCACCCCGCCGTCGACCAGGCGGCCGCGGAGAGCGCCGCCTGGGTACGAGACTTCGGCCTGGTGAAGGACCAGGCCGGGCGCCGGCGCCTGGAGGGCGCGCACGCCGCGGAGCTGGCCGCACGCGCCTGCCCCGAGGCGTCGGCGCCCGGGCTGCGGATGCTCACCGACCTGATCAACTGGCTGTTCGTGGTGGACGACGCCTGCGACGACGACGGGCTCGGCGCGACGCCCACGCTGCTGGCACCCACGCTTGCCGCGCTGCTGGCGGTGCTCGACCAGCACGGCGACCCGGAGGCGCCCGCACCCACCGACGGCGGTGCGATCGCCCTCGCGCTGCACGACCTGTGCCGCCGGGCCCGCGACCGGGGCCGGCCGGCTCACCTGCTGCGCCTGGTCAGTCAGTTGCGGGAGTACCTGCTTGCGCTGCTCTGGGAGGCCGCCAACCGGGAGCGCCACCGGGTGCCGGGGGTGGCCGAGTACACGCAGATGCGCCGCCACACCGGCGGCGTACGCCCCAGCTTCACGGTGACCGACCTGGCCCGCCCGTCCGCGCCCCGGGCCGACCAGCGGGTCGCGCCGGCGCTCACCGCGCTGGACGCGCTGGCCACGGACCTGCTCTGCTGGTGCAACGACCTGTTCTCCTACGGCAAGGAGCGCGGCGCCGCCCCGGAGGCGCACAACCTGGTCACCACGATCGCGGGCGAGACCGGTGAGGACGAGACGTCGGCGCTGTACGCGGCGGCGGACCGGTTCAACAAGGCCCTCGCCACGTACGCGGAGCGGGACGCGGCGCTGAGCGCGGTGGCCGACGAGGGGATGCGGGTCTTCCTGGACACCCGCCGGGACTGGATCCGGGCCACGTACGACTGGTCTCGCGCGGCCGGCCGGTACGCCTGACCGGTTCCAGCAGGCGGGACCGCCGGCGACTCGGCCGATCGGGGCTAGCCGCTGGCCGGGTGCACGCAATACCCTTCGGTAACCGCAGACCGGCGTGACCCCCGTCACGTCCCTCCACCCCTGAAGGCGGCTACAGCGATGGCTCTCGATGTACCGTACCGTTCCGTACCCGACATGTTCCTCAAGCGCGTGGCGGATTCCCCCGACCGGCACGCCTTCGCCCACCCCGCACCCGACGACTCGGGCCCGGTCTGGCTGACGTGGGAGCAGGTCGGGCAGCGCGCCAAGGCGATCGCCGCCGGGTTGCACGGGCTCGGTGTCGGCCTGGAGAACCCGGTCGCGATCCTGGCCAACACGCGCCTGGACTGGGTGCTCGCCGACTTCGGCATCATGTGCGCCGGCGGTGCCACCACCACCGTCTACCCCACCACCGAGCCCGAGGACGCGGTCTACATCATCGCCGACTCCGGCTCGAAGGTGCTGTTCGCGGAGAACCCGGCCCAGGCGGCGAAGATCGCCGGGGCGGACCTGCCCGCGCTGACCCACGTCGTGCTCTTCGACGGCACGCCCGACCCGGCGGCGGCCGTCCCGCAGCTCACCCTGGCCGAGCTGGAGGAGCGCGGCGCCGCCGCGCTGAGCGCCGAGCCGGACCTGATCGACATGCTCGTCGCCGGCATCGGCCCGGACCACCTGGCCACGCTGATCTACACCTCGGGCACCACCGGCCGCCCGAAGGGCGTGGAGCTGCTGCACGGCGGCTGGTGCTGGGAGGGCGTGGCGCAGGCCGAGCTGGGCCTGCTGCGCGTCGACGACCTGCAGTACCTGTGGCTGCCGCTGTCGCACTCGTTCGGCAAGACGCTGCTCTGCGGCGCCACCCACGTCGGCCTGCCCACGTACGTCGACGGCCGGGTGGACAAGCTCGTCGACCTGCTCGGTATGGTGCAGCCGACGCTCATGTGCGGCGCACCCCGGGTCTTCGAGAAGGTCTACAACAAGGCGGTCACCACCGCGCAGGGCGCGGGCGGGGCCAAGGCCAAGATCTTCGCCTGGGGCGTCGGGGTCGGCAAGGAGAAGGTCGCGCTGGAGCAGGCCGGCAAGCCGGTCCCGGCCGGGCTGCGGATGAAGTACGCGCTGGCCGAGAAGCTCGTGTTCAGCAAGCTCCAGGCCCGGCTCGGCGGCCGGATGCGGGTGCTGGTCTCCGGCGCGGCGCCGCTGAGCAAGGAGATCGCCACCTTCTTCGCCGCCGCCAACCTGCCGATCTCCGAGGGCTACGGCCTGACCGAGACCAGCGCCGGCGCGTTCGTGAACCCGCCGGACGGGCTGAAGATCGGCAGCGTGGGCCGGGCCATGGGCGACCTGGAGTGCCGGATCGACACCGACGGTGAGGTCCTGCTGCGCGGCAAGCCGGTCATGCGCGGCTACCACAACCTGCCCGAGGAGACCGCCGCCGCGTTCACCGAGGACGGCTTCTTCCGCACCGGCGACATCGGCACGCTCGACGCCGACGGCTACCTGCGCATCACCGACCGGAAGAAGGACCTGGTCAAGACCTCCGGCGGCAAGTACGTCGCGCCGTCGCACATCGAGGGCATGTTCAAGGCGGTGTGCCCGTACACCTCGCAGGCGGTGGTGATCGGGCAGGCCCGCAACTACTGCACCATGCTCGTCACGCTGGACCCGGACGCGATCAAGGGCTGGGCCGCGGGCACCCCGTTGGAGGGCAGCGACTACACCACGATCGTCACCTCGCCGCAGGCACGGGAGATGGTCGAGGGGTACGTGGCCGAGCTGAACGCCAAGCTCAACCGCTGGGAGACGATCAAGAAGGTGACGATCCTCCCCCGTGACCTGACCATCGAGGACGGCGAGGTCACGCCGTCGCTGAAGATCAAGCGCCGCAGCGTGGAGACGAACTTCGCCTCCGAGATCGACAAGATGTACGAGGGCACGCTCGCCGAGCTGTAGCCCGCACCGCCACACGGTCGCGCCGGCCGTGCCCCACCGTCCCGGGGCACGGCCGTTCGCGTCGGCGCCGGTCAGAGGTGCTGCTGCCGCCAGTGGCTCTGCTCGGCCTCGGCGGCGACCTGCTCCTCCAGCGCGAGCCGGCGTACGCGGCTCCGGCGCCCGTTCTCGCCCCGGGTCTCCCAGGCCACGCCCGCGCCGGTGAGCACCGCCAGCACGACGAGCGCGTTCAGCTCGTGGAGAAGGGCGACGGCCGGTACGGCGGCGACGAGCAGCAGCACCGTCACCAGCAGCGGCGGCCGCACCCGGCGCTCCGCCAGCCACCAGCACGCGGCGATGCTGAGCAGGTAGAGTCCGACCCCGCCGAACAGGATCCCGGCCCAGAAGGCGCCCAGCGGCGGGCCCCACGCGGGCGTCGCCGGTGAGGTGGCCTCGGCCAGCAGGTCCTTGAGGCCGAGGGCGAAGAGGATGATCCCGGCGACCATCGGCAGGTGCAGGAACGTGTAGACGGTACGGGCCAGCCGCAGCCGCGCGGCCCGGTCCCGGGCCTGGTGCAGGGCCTGTTCCAGCGCGAACGCCAGCGTGTCGAAGTACGCCCACCACAGCGTCGCCACGATCACCACGCCGAGCAGCGCGGCGACCGCGACCGGCCCGGTGAGCGGCAGCCCGCGCTTCGGGCCGAGCCCGAGCGCGATGAGCGACTCGCCGAGCGCGACGAGCACGATCAGCGCGTGCCGTTCCGCCCAGTGCCCGGCCGAGACGACCACCCACCACTGCCGGCCCAGGATCGCCCCGGAGAGGTATTCGACGAGCAGCGCCAGCGTCCAGAGCGCCAGTTGCAGCCACACCGCGAGCCGCTCCTGCGGCAGCCGCCCGGGCAGGGTCCCGGCGACGACGAGCAGCGCCGTGGCCACGGTCGGGGCCAGGAAACGGATCCGCAGTCCCCGGCGCCGGGCCGGGTCGGCACGGTCGGCCCAGGCGAAGACGGTGAGCTGGGCGGTCCGGATCACGAAGTAGCACCCGGCGAAGACGAGCGGCCCGGGCAGCAAGCCGCCGCGGTTGGCGAACGCGCTGGGTGTGCTGAGCACGAGCAGGAACGTCGCCGCCACGGTGACGACGCCGACCAGCGGCAGCACCCCCTGGTCGGCGCGGAACGCGTTGCCCATCCGCGCGAAGCCGGTCCACGACCACCAGAGCAACGCCAGCACCAGCAGGAAGCGGTAGAGGTTGACCGGCGTGAGCACCGAGGCGGTGAGCGTGGTGACGCTCAGGAACGCGAAGACGAAGACCAGGTCGTAGAAGAGCTCCAGCCGGGTGGTCCGGGAGCCCGGCGCGCTGCGGCGCACCGCCCACGACCACCGGACCGCGTCCCCGTCTCCCACCCGGGCAGTCTGCGGGCAGCGGCCCGCCCGGAGCCGGGGTTCGGGCGGTTCACCACCGGATCGGGCGGGCGGTCAGGCGATGACGCTGGGCTCCCGCCACTGCGGGCGGCTGGTGCGGTCCAGGTCGTAGCGGACCGCGGCGAGCCGCCCGACCGCCTCCACCAGTTCCTCGGCGGGCAGGGTGAAGGGCAGACGCAGGAAGCGCTCCAGCGTCCCGTCCAGGCCGAACCGCGGTCCGGGCGCCAGCCGTACGCCGACCTCCTCGGCCGCCCGGGCCAGCGCGCTGGAGATCGGCCCGTCGAGCTCCGCCCAGAGCGTGACGCCGCCGCCGGGTACCCGTACCCGCCAGTCGGGCAGCCGGTCGGCGAGCGCGGCGACCAGGGCGTCCCGCTGGGCGACGAGCTGGGCCCGGCGGGCCGCCACGATGGCCGGCGCCTCGGTGAGCAGGTGCACGGCGACGAGCTGGTCGAGCACCGGGCTGGCCATGTCCACCCCGACCCGGGCCGCGGCCAGCCGCTGCACCTGGGGCGCGGAGGCGCGGACCCAGCCGATCCGCAGCCCGCCCCAGTAGGGCTTGCTCATGCCGCCGATGCTGATCACCCGGGAGTGCCTGTCGAAGACGGCCACCGGCGGCGGCAACGTGGTGTCGTCCAGCGGCAGGTCGACGAAGGACTCGTCGACCACCAGGTCGGTGCCGGCCGCGTGGGCCGTGCCGACCAGCCGCTCGCGCAGGTCGGCGGCCATCAGGTGGCCGGTCGGGTTCTGGAACTCGGGGATCACGTACGCGAGCTTCGGCCGGGTCTGCCGGAGGCTGCCGAGCAGCAGTTCGGCGTCCCAGCCCTCGTCGGACAGGCCGTGGGTGGCGATCCGGGCCCGGCGGGCGGACAGCGCGGCCAGCGCGTTGGGGTAGGTGGGCGACTCGACGAGCACGCCGCCGCCGGGCGACAGGGCCAGCCGCAGCACCAGGTCCAGCGCGTGCTGGGTGCCGCTGGTGACCATGATCTGCTCCGGGCTGGTGGGCAGTCCCCGGTCGGTGTACGCGCGGGCCACCGCCTCCCGCAGCTCGATGATGCCGGTCGGGTGGTAGCCGGCGCCGCCAAGGTAGCGGGGCAGGTCCTCGGCCGCGGCCCGGGCGGCCGGGACGAGCTGCGGGGGCGCGGACAGCGCGGCCACGCCGAGGTCGATCATGTCGCGGTCGTCGAGCGGCGTCCACAGCCCGGTGCTGGCCACCCGGTGCCCGCCGGGCAGCATGGTCCAGCTCCCCGCGCCGCGGCGGCTGGCCAGGTGGCCGCTCTCCCGCAGTTCCCGGTACGCGGCGGTGACAGTGGTCCGGCTGATCCGCAGCGCCTCGGCCAGCTCCCGCTCGGCCGGCAGGCGTACCCCGAGTGGGAGCCGCCCGTCGGCGAGCAAGCCGCGGACGGCGCCGGCGAGCGCGGCGTAGTCGGGGCTGCGCCGGCGGCCCGGCAGGGCATGCCACTGGCCGAGGAGCCGCGCCAATTGGACACCGCGCACCTGACTGGTCATAGCCACACCCCCGAAATTGGCACGCTTGACGACCGCGATTGGCCCCTAGGGTGGCATGCATGGCACAGCTTGGCAATCTCCGGCACCGGCCGGCGCGACGGCTCACCCAGCTCTACGCCGGGCTGGTCCTCTACGGCGTGAGCATGGCGCTGATGATCCGCTCGGAGCTGGGACTGGACCCGTGGGACGTGTTCCACCAGGGGCTGGCCCGGCAGACCGGCCTGTCCTTCGGCACCGTCACCATCGCCGTCGGCGCCCTCGTGCTGCTGCTCTGGATCCCGCTGCGGCAGCGGCCCGGCCTCGGCACGGTCAGCAACGTCGTGGTGATCGGACTGGTCGTCGACGCCACACTGGCCGTGCTGCCGCCCGGGGAGGACATGCCGGCCCGGGTCGCGCTGCTCGTCGCCGGGATCGTCGCCAACGGGGCCGCCACCGGCCTCTACCTCGGCGCCGGGCTCGGCCCCGGCCCGCGCGACGGGCTGATGACCGGCTTCGTCGCCCGCCACCCCCGGTTCTCGGTCCGGCTGGTCCGCACCG
The DNA here is from genome assembly GCF_055362685.1 of Micromonospora sp. SYSU B005. Classification (NCBI taxonomy): domain Bacteria; kingdom Bacillati; phylum Actinomycetota; class Actinomycetes; order Micromonosporales; family Micromonosporaceae; genus Micromonospora; species Micromonospora sp. SYSU B005. Next base: position 118,818 of record NZ_JAXCFU010000006.1, read on the forward strand.
TCATCGAGGTCACCGTGCTGGCGCTCGGCTGGCTGCTCGGCGGCACCGTCGGCCTCGGCACCGTGGCGTACGCGCTGACCATCGGCCCGCTGGCCCAGTTCTTCATCCCGGTCTTCGCACTGCCCGCACGGCCGGCGGCCGGTGCCTACGCTACGTGAGCACAGTCGGGCCGACCGCCACGGACCGGTCCGATCCGCAACGCGCTGAGCTGCGACGACGCACAACAGGGAAACCAGGTGTTTCCTCCGCCGTCGCGGCCGGGCATCATTCCTGCATGGGGGAGAACGGATGGCGTTGGAGCGACGCCTGGATCTTCGTCGCGCTTGTCATCGCCAGTGGCGCCGGCCGGCACCGGCGGGCCGCCGCGACACGTCGCCCCGAAGGCGTACGGCTGGCCGACGTCCTCTCCACCGCCGACCACCTCAACCAGGCCATCCCGGAACGGCACGAGGTGGAGGGCGCGGTCCGGCGGCTGGTCGGGGCGGGCCTGGTCAGCGTCGCCGACGGCTGGTTCCGGGTCACCCCGGACGGTGAACGGCTCTGGCGCACCCGGCCCAGCGCCGGGCTCGGCACCACAGTAGACACCGTGCAGGGCGTACTGACCCGGCGGCACCCGCCCGCCGAGTCCGAGTGGCAGCTCGCCGAGGACGACCACGCCGCCGCCGTGCAGGAGTACGTGGTCCGGTCGATCCCGATGCCGCGCCGATCCCCCGAGGGGCACGCCGGCCGGCCGTGAGCGCCGGCTCAGCGCACCGGGTGCCCGGCGCCGCGCAACGCGTCCTTGACCTCGCCGACCGTCAGTTCGCCGAAGTGGAAGACGCTCGCCGCGAGCACCGCGTCCGCCCCGGCGCCGACGGCCGGCGGGAAGTGGGCCACAGCGCCCGCGCCGCCGCTGGCGATCACCGGCACGTCGACCACCTCGCGGACCGCCTGGATCAGCGGCAGGTCGAACCCGGCCTTGGTGCCGTCGGCGTCCATCGAGTTGAGCAGGATCTCGCCCGCGCCCAGCTCGGCGCCGCGCGCCGCCCACTCGACCGCGTCCAGCCCGGTGCCCCGCCGGCCGCCGTGCGTGGTCACCTCGAAGCCGCTCGAGGTCGTGCCGTCCGGGGCGCGGCGCACGTCGAGCGAGAGCACCAGGACCTGTCGGCCGAACCGGTCGGCGATCTCGGCGATCAGCTCCGGCCGGGCGATGGCCGCGGTGTTCACGCCGACCTTGTCCGCCCCGGCGCGCAGCAGCGTGTCGACGTCGGCGACCCGGCGGACGCCGCCGCCGACGGTGAGCGGGATGAAGACCGACTCGGCGGTGCGCCGCACCACGTCGAGCATGGTGCCCCGGTCGCTGGACGAGGCGGTGACGTCGAGGAAGGTCAGCTCGTCCGCCCCGGCCCGGTCGTACGCCGCCGCCAGTTCCACCGGGTCGCCGGCGTCGCGCAGGTCGAGGAAGTTGACCCCCTTGACCACGCGCCCGGCGTCCACGTCCAGACACGGGATGACCCGTACCGCCACCGTCATGCCCCGAGCCTAACGAACGCGCGGGCGGTGGTGACCCGCCGGTGAGGCCGGTCACCACCGCCCGCTGTGGTGCGCGTTCGCGCCGGTCAGAGACGGACCAGCATCTTGCCGAGGTTCTCGCCGCGCAGCAGGCCGAGGAACGCCTCCGGGGCCTGCTCGATGCCGTCGACGATCGTCTCGTCGTACGACAGCCGGCCCTCGCGCAGCCAGCCCGCCACCTCCTGCACGAACTGCTCCCGCAGGTGACCGTGGTCACCGACGAGGAAGCCGCGCAGCGTCAGCCGCTTGCCGATCACCAGCGCCAGGTTGCGCGGCGCGGCGGGCGGCTCGGTGGCGTTGTACTGCGCGATCATGCCGCAGATGGCGGCCCGGCCGTGCAGGTTCATCGCCCCGATCGCGGCTTCCAGGTGGTCACCGCCGACGTTGTCGAAGTACACGTCGACGCCGTCCGGGGCGGCGGCCTTGAGCTGCTTGTACACCGGGCCGTCGTGGTAGTCGAAGGCGGCGTCGAAGCCCAGCGCGGTGAGCCGTTCCACCTTCGCCGCGGAACCGGCGCTGCCGATCACCCGGCCGGCACCGCGCAGCTTCGCGATCTGGCCGACCATGCTGCCCACCGCGCCGGCCGCGCCGGAGACGAACACGGTCTCCCCCGGCTTCATCGCCGCCACGTCCAGCAGCCCGGCGTACGCGGTCAGGCCGGTCATGCCGAGCACGCCCAGGTAGGCGGTGACCGGCGCCAGGTCGGGGTCGACCTTGCGCACGCCCCGGGCGTCCACCAGCGCGTACTCGCGCCAGCCGAGCCCGTGCAGCACGGTGTCGCCGGGCTTGACGCCGCCGGCCTCGCCGGCCACGACCTCACCGATCGCGCCGCCGTCCAGCGGGGCGTCGAGCGCGAACGGCGGCACGTACGACTTGACGTCGTTCATCCGCCCGCGCATGTACGGGTCGACGGACATGAACCGGTTGCGGACCACTACCTGTCCCGGGCCCGGCGTCGGCACCTCGGTGGTGACCAGCCGGAAGTTCTCCGGCGTCGGCCAGCCCTGCGGCCGGGACGCCAGATGGATCTCCCGGTTCGTCCCGCTCATCGGGCCTCGCGGACCGTGCGGGTCACCTCGACGTTGCCCCGGGTCGCGTTGGAGTAGGGGCAGACCTGGTGGGCCGCGTCGACGAGCTGCTCGGCGGCGGCGCGCTCGACCGCGGGCAGGTCCACCACGAGCGTCACGGCCAGGCCGTAACCGCCGCTGCCGTTCGGGCCGATGCCCACCTCGGCCTCGACGACGGAGCCGGAGACGTCCGCCTTGGCCTGGCGGGCCACCACGCGCAGCGCGGAGTGGAAGCAGGCCGCGTAGCCGGCCGCGAAGAGCTGCTCCGGGTTGGCCGCGCCGCCGGCGCCACCCATCTCCTTCGGTACGGCGAGGTCCAGCTCGACCGTGCCGTCGGAGGTCCGGACGTGACCGTCGCGGCCGTCGCCGGTGGCGCGGGCGGAGGCGGTGTAGAGCACCTGCATGTCACTGCTCCTTCTGTCGGTGGATCGTCTCGGTGACCCGGGTGAGGATGCCGTGGAGGAAGACCAGTTCGTCCTCGGAGAGCCCGGTGGCGGTGGCCACCCGGCGCGGCACGTCACCCATCCGCTCCCGCAGCGCCCGGCCTCGGTCGGTGAGGCCCACCTCGACCCGGCGCTCATCCGCCGCCGATCGGGTACGCACCACCAGACCGGCCGCCTCCAGCCGCTTGAGCAGCGGGGAGAGCGTGCCGGAGTCGAGCCGGAGCGCGGCGCCGAGCTCGGAGACCGTGGGGGCGTCGTCGTCGCGCTCCCAGAGCACCAGCAGCACCAGGTACTGCGGGTAGGTCAGGCCGTGCTCGTCGAGGATGGGCCGGTAGACGTCGGTCAGGGCGCGCGACGCCGCGTAGAGCGCGAAGCACACCTGCCGGCGCAGTACCAGATCATCGGTCACGCCCAGAACGGTAGCTCGCAATTAAGTTGTGCACAACTTATCGGGCCGTGGAGCGGTGCGGCACCGGTCACCCGGGGCACCGGTCAGCGCTCCGGGAGGTACGCCTCCAGCTCGACCTCGACCAGGAGATCCGGGTCGATCAGCCCGGCCACCACCACCATCGTGGCGACCGGACGCACCGGGCCGAACACCGCGTTGTGCGCCCGGCCCACCTCGTCGGCGAAGATCCGGTCCGTCACGTACATCCGGGTCCGCACCACGTCCCCCGGCCCGGCGCCGACCTCGGCCAGCGCGTCCAGGCCGATCCGGATCGCCTGCGCGGTCTGCGCCGCCGCGTCACCGGCGTGCGCCACCCGGCCGTCCACGGTGGAGGTGCAGCCGGCGGTGATCGCCAGCGAACCGGCCCGGACCACCCGCGAGTAGCCGTACAGCGCCTCCCACGGGCCGCCCGAGCCGAGCCGGGTCACCACCCCGGCGTCGGCGGACGGCTCGGCCGTCACGCGCCGGCCCGCAGCGTCGCCAGCGCCTCGGCGACTGTGAACGCGCCCGCGTAGAGCGCCTTACCGGCGATCACGCCCTCCACCCCCACCGGCTCCAGCGTGGCCAGCGCCCGCAGGTCGTCAAGCGTGGACACGCCGCCGGAGGCGATGACCGGGGCGTCGGTGCGGGCGCACACCTCGCGCAGCAGGTCCAGGTTCGGCCCGCGCATGGTGCCGTCCTTGGTGATGTCGGTGACCACGTACCGCGCCGCCCCGGCGGCGTCGAGCCGGGCCAGCACCTCGTACAGGTCACCGCCGTCGCGGGTCCAGCCACGCGCCGACAGGGTACGGCCGCGCACGTCCAACCCGATCGCCACCCGGTCGCCGTACTCGCCGCAGATCCGGTCGCACCACTGCGGGTCCTCCAGCGCGGCGGTGCCGATGTTGACCCGGGCCGCCCCGGTGCCGAGCGCCGCCCGCAGCGACTCGTCGTCGCGGATGCCGCCGGACAGTTCCACCTTCACGTCCAGCTTGCCGACCACCTCGGCGAGCAGCGCGGCGTTGGAGCCCCGCCCGAACGCGGCGTCCAGGTCGACCAGGTGGATCCACTCCGCGCCGTCGGACTGCCAGGCCAGGGCCGCGTCCAGCGGGTCGCCGTACGCGGTCTCGCTACCGGCGGCGCCCTGCACGAGCCGGACGGCCTGGCCGTCGGCGACGTCCACGGCGGGCAACAGGGTGAGGCTCAACGCTTCTCTCCTCGGATCCTCAACGACGGTCCAGCGCGATCACCACGATCGCGGGCAGGACCAGCAACAACAACACGACCAGCACCAGCCGCAGCGCGAGGTCGTCCACCAGAGCCCAGATGGCGACCACCGCCACCGCGGTGAGCACCAGGATCGTCGCCCGCTCGCGGCGCGTGTGCCGGCGCAGCCGGCCGGTACGCCCCCGCCGCAGCGACGGCGTCAACCGGCGTACCAGGGAACGACGCCGTTCCCGGCGTGCCACCCGGCGGGCGCGGACGGCGCGCGCCCGCTCCTGCTCGGCCTCGCGCGCCGCGCGGCGGCGGGCCCGCTCCTTGCTCACGCGGACACTCGCCGACGCCCCGCCCGCGTGCCCGGGACCGGTCCGGTCACAGCGTGCCGAGCCAGTTGCGCAGCAACGCGGCACCGGCGTCGGCGGACTTCTCCGGGTGGAACTGCGCCGCCGAGAGCGGCCCCCGCTCCACCGCCGCGACGAAGTCCGCGCCGTGGTGCGCGGTGGTCACCGTGGCGCCCGCCTCGGCCAGCGCCGCCGGGTCGGTCACCCCGTAGGAGTGGACGAAGTAGAACCGGGTGCCCTCGGGCAGCCCGGCGAACAGCGTCGAGCCGGCCGGCGGGTGCACGGTGTTCCAGCCCATGTGCGGCAGCCGCCGCGCGGGCAGGCGGGTCACCCCGCCGGGCAGCAGCCCGAGCCCCTTGGTGACCACGCCGTGCTCCTCGCCGTGCCCGAAGAGGATCTGCATGCCGACGCAGATGCCCAGCACCGGCCGCCCGGCGGCGACCCGGTCGGCGATGACCGGCCCGGCGCCCAGCGCCTCGATCCCGGCCATGCACGCGGCGAACGCGCCCACGCCCGGCACCACCAGGCCGTCGGCGGACGCGGCGGCCTCCAGGTCGTCGGTGACCGTCACGTCGGCGCCGGCCCGCGCCACCGCGCGCTCGGCCGACCGCAGGTTGCCCGAGCCGTAGTCGAGCACCACCACCCGTGCCATCAGCTCTCCCCCGGCAGCAGCCAGAGCACGCCGGCGGCGGTCGCCAGCAGGGCCAGCAGGCCGGTGATCACCACGGCGGCGCGCGGTGCGCCCTGCTTGAGCAGCGACCACGTCCCGCCGACCAGCAGGCCGGCCACGATCAACAGAAGAGTGGGCAGCACCTTCATCAGAGCCGCCCTTCATTCGCGACTGCGGGACTCCGCTGCGCTGCGTTCCTCGCGCTCATCAGAGCGCACCCTTCGTGGACGGCACCACGCCCGCGTTACGCGGGTCGACAGCGGTGGCCTCGCGCAACGCGCGGGAGACGGCCTTGAACTGCGCCTCGACCACGTGGTGGGCGTCCGGGTGACCGCCGGGCCGGGCCGCGCGCAGCACGTCCACGTGCAGCGTGATCCGGGCCGACTGGCCGAACGACTCCCAGATGTGCCGGGTCATGCTGGTCGGGTAGACCGGACCGATGTACGGGGCCAGCGCCGGCTCGTCGTGCACCACGTACGGGCGGCCGGACAGGTCGACGGCGGCCCGGACCAGCACCTCGTCCATCGGGACGGTGGCCGAGCCGTACCGCCGGATGCCGGCCTTGTCGCCCAGCGCCCGGTCGAACGCGGCGCCCAGCGCGAGCGCCGTGTCCTCCATCGTGTGGTGCGCGTCGATCTCCAGGTCGCCGACGGTGTGCACGGTCAGGTCGAAGCCGCCGTGCCGGGCGATCTGGTTGAGCATGTGGTCGTAGAAGCCGACACCGGTCTCGATGTCGGCCTTGCCGGTGCCGTCGAGGTCGATCTCGACGAGCACCTTCGTCTCGTTTGTGACCCGCTCGATCCGGGCGATCCGGCTCATGAAACTGTCTCCATCGCGGTGAGGAAGGCGTCGGTCTCGGTCGGGGTTCCGGCGGTGACGCGCAGCCAGCCGGGCAGGCCGACGTCGCGCACCAGCACGCCGGCATCGAGCAGGGTACGCCAGGCCACCGCCTGGTCCCCCTCGACGGCGAACAGCACGAAGTTGGCGTCGCTGTCGGCCACCCGGTGGCCCCGGGCGCGCAGTTCGGCGACGATCCGGTCCCGCTGCCGCATGATCGCGGCCACGGTGCCGAGCAGGGCGTCCCGGTGCGCCAGCGCCGCGCGGGCCGCGGCCTGGGTGAGCGCGGACAGGTGGTACGGCAGCCGGACCAGCTGCACCGCGTCCACCACCGCCGGGTCGGCGGCCAGGTAGCCGAGCCGGCCGCCGGCGAACCCGAACGCCTTGCTCATGGTGCGGGTCACCACCAGCCGCGGGTGGCCCGGGAGCACCGCCAGCGCGCTCACCGTGCCGGGCCGGGCGAACTCGGCGTACGCCTCGTCCACGACCACCATGCCGGGTGCCTCGTCCAGCACTGCGGCGACCACGGCCGGGTCGAGCGCGGTACCGGTCGGGTTGTTCGGCGAGCAGAGGAACACCACGTCCGGCCGGTGCTCGCGGACCTGGGCCACCGCCTCGCCGGCGGTGAGCCCGAAGTCCGCGCCGCGGCGGGCGGGCACCCACCGGGTGCCGGTGCCGAGCGCCAGCAGCGGGTGCATCGAGTACGCCGGCGTGAAGCCGAGCGCGGTGCGCCCGGGACCGCCGAACGCCTGGAGCAGTTGCTGCTGGATCTCGTTGGAGCCGTTCGCCGCCCACACGTGGTCGGCGGTGAGCCCGTGCCCGAGGTACGCGGCCAGGTCGGCGCGCAGCGCCACCGCGTCCCGGTCCGGGTAGCGGTTGAGGTCGCGCAGCTCGGCGGCGACCGCCTTGCCGATCGCCTCCACCACCGGCTCGGGCACCGGGTAGGAGTTCTCGTTGGTGTTCAGCCGCACCGGCACGTCGAGCTGCGGCGCCCCGTACGGCGTCCGTCCGCGCAGATCGTCGCGGATCGGCAGGTCGTCGAGCGTGGTCACGACGCGCCGCCCTCGCCGAACCGGACGCTGACCGCCTGGCCGTGCGCGGGCAGGTCCTCCACGGTCGCCAGGGTGACCACGTGCGGCGCCACCTCGCGCAGCGCGTCCCGCGTGTATTCGACCAGGTGCACGCCGCGCAGGAACGACTGCACGGACAGCCCGGAGGAGTGCCGCGCGCAGCCGCCGGTGGGCAGCACGTGGTTGGAGCCCGCGCAGTAGTCGCCGAGCGACACCGGCGACCAGGCGCCCACGAACACCGCCCCGGCGTTGCGGACCCGCAGCGCCCACTCGCGGGCGTTCTCGGTCTGGATCTCCAGGTGCTCGGCCGCGTACGCGTCGACCACCCGCAGCCCGGCCTCCAGGTCGTCGACCAGGACCACGCCGCTCTGCTCGCCGCGCAGCGCGGTGCCGATCCGCTCGGCGTGCTTGGCCGCCGGCGCCTGCCGCGCCAGCTCCGCGTCGACCGCGTCGGCCAGCGCGGTGGACGGGGTGACGAGCACGCTCGCGGCGAGCGGGTCGTGCTCGGCCTGGCTGATCAGGTCGGCGGCGACGTGCGCCGGGTCGGCGGTGTCGTCGGCCAGGATCGCGATCTCGGTCGGGCCGGCCTCGGCGTCGATGCCGACCACGCCGCGCAGCAGCCGCTTCGCGGCGGTGACCCAGATGTTGCCCGGGCCGGTGATCATGTTGACCGGCTCGCAGCGTTCGTCGCCGGCCGGGTCGACGCCCGCGCCGTACGCGAGCATGGCGACCGCCTGGGCGCCGCCGACCGCGTACACCTCGTCCACGCCGAGCAGCGCGCAGGCCGCGAGGACCCGGCGGTCGGGCAGGCCGTCGTTGTCCTTCTGCGGCGGGCTCACCACCACCAGCGAGCGCACCCCGGCCGCCTGGGCCGGGACCACGTTCATCACCACCGTCGACGGGTACATGGCCAGGCCGCCGGGGACGTACAGACCGACCCGGTCGACAGGCACCCACCGCTCGGTCACCGTGCCACCCGGCACCACAGTCGTGGTGTGGTCGGTACGCCGCTGGTCGGCGTGGACCTTGCGGGCCCGGGTGATCGACTCCAGCAGCGCGGCGCGGACCTGCGGGTCCAGCTCGCCCTCGGCGGCGCGGATCGTCTCGACCGGCACCCGCAGCCGCTCCGGCGAGACGCCGTCGAACCGTTCGCTCGCCTCCCGGATCGCCGGGTACCCATGGTCCCGGACCGCCTCCACGAGCGGGCGGATCCGCTCGACCGCCACGGAGACGTCGAGCTGGGCACGGGGCAGCAGGCGGCGCGGGTCACGGGTCCCGCCGCGCAGGTCGATCCGATTCAGCACGCCTGCGAGTCTAGGCCGCCGCCGGTGTCACCGGCCGGGCCCGCCCGCACGCCGGGACGGTGAGCCGGGACACGCGCGGGCGGGCGGGTTGGCGATACGCTCGATCACGTGAGCGCACGGCTGCCGGTGTTCCCGCTCGGGACCGTCCTCTTCCCCGGGCTGGTCCTTCCGCTGCACATCTTCGAGGAGCGCTACAAGGCGCTGGTGCGCCACCTCGTGGCGCTGCCCGAGGGCGCGCCGCGCGAGTTCGGCGTGGTGGCGATCCAGGCCGGCTGGGAGGCCGCGCCGGCCGGGCCGCCGGGGCGTTCCGGGCCGGTCGGCGGCGACGTCACGCTGCACGAGGTCGGCTGCACCGCCGAGCTGCGGCAGGTCACCGAGCTGGCCGACGGCGGCTTCGACATCGTCACGGTCGGGCGGCGGCGCTTCCGGGTCGCCGAGGTGGACGCCTCCGCCGAGCCGTACCTGACCGCCGAGGTGGAGTGGCTGCCCGAGCCGGACGGCCCGGACGAGGTCTCCGACCTGCTGGCGGCCCGGGTGATCTCGGTGTTCCGGCAATACCTCGGCCTGATCCGGCCGGACCAGCAGGAGATCACCGAGCAGTTGCCGGAGGATCCCACGGTCCTGTCGCACCTGGTCGCCGCGACCGCCGCGCTGACCGTCGCCGACCGGCAGCGGCTGCTCGCCGCCGACGACACGGCCGGGCGGCTGCGCGCCGAGCTGCGCCTGCTCAACCGGGAGACGGCGTTGCTGCGGCAGGTGCGCGCGGTGCCGGTGCCGCTCAGCGAGCTGGCTGGTCCCCCGGCGCCGAACTGAACCCGGGCGGGGGCGGCGGCCAGGCCGCGTCGGGCTCCGGCTCCGGCCGCAGCAACGGCCACCGCGACCAGCCCGCCAGCAGCGTGTACGTGACTGCGGCGCCGAACGCGGCGAGCAGCAGGTTCCCGTGCGGCACCGGCAGCGGGCCGTACCAGTCGACGCCGCCGGCGCGCAGGTCGACGGGCTTGGTGAAGGCGGTGCCCGGCGGCGCGGTCTCCACCAGCCGCTGGAACGTCGACAGCCCGATCCGGCGGCCGACCTGCCAGGCCACCACCGCCGCGCCGAGACCGCCGAGCGTCACCGCGACCAGGCCGGCCGGCCCGCGCCGACGCCGCAGCAGCACCCACAGGGCGATCGCGGCGAGCACGCCGAAGCCGAGCGTCAGGAGGCTGAACCAGCCGTCCGCGGCGATCGGCTGCTCCGGCTGCGTGGTCGCGTAGACCGTGCCGGCGGGGGTCTGCCGGACCGGGGTGGCGGGCGCCGCCCACGCCCACAGCAGGCCCAGCGGCGCGCCGAGCGCGGTGAGCAGCGCGACCACGCCGAGCGCGGTCAGCAGCGGGCGGCGGGACCGGGTGGCGCCGGGTAGCTCCGCCACCACGCCCGGGTATCCGGCGAGCGGGTCGGCGCCGGGTGCGGTGACCGGCGTGCCGGCGGGTACCGGCAGGCCACCGGGCCAGCCGGGCGGCTGCTCGCGCGCGGGCCACGCGCCGCCGGGACGCGGGGCATCGCCGGGCCGTGGGGCGTCGCCGGGACGCGCGTCGGTGCCGTCGGTGCGCTCGCGCGCCCGCTCGGGCTCAGGGGTGTCCGGACTCACCCGTTGATCCTCTCAGGCCCGGGCGCGGCGCGGGGCGGTGGTCGCCGCTCAGCGCGCGAACGGTTCCAGCATCACCGCTGCCGCCTTGAGCCAGGCGTTGCGGGTCTCGGCCTGGAGCTGGTGGTACTCGATCGAGGAGCCGGTCTCCAGCGCCGGGTCGTAGGGCACCACGGCGACCGCCCGGGTCCGGGTGGCGAAGTGCCGTTCCAGGTCGTCCTGCAACGAGGTACGCCCCGGCGTGGGGCAGGAGATCAGCGTGACCGCGTTGTCGGCCAGCTCGCCCATGCCCACCTCGTGCAGCAGGTCGAGCATCCAGTCCGCGCTGAACGCCGCGTCCTCGCGCGGCACGGTGGTCACCACGAGCTGGTCGGCGGCCTGCATGACGGTGCGCCAGTTCGGGCTCTCCACGTTGTTGCCGGTGTCCACGCAGACCACCTCGTGGGTGCGGCGCAGCAGCTCCAGCACCCGCTTGACGGTGAACTGGTCGAGCCGCTGCGCGAAGCGCGGGCTCTCCTCGCCGGCCAGCACGTCGTACGAGCCGTCGGAGGCGTGCCGCAGGTAGTCGTCGAGGTGCGACAGCAGCGTGTTGCCCTCGAGGATCTCGATCTGCGCCAGGTCGTGGATCAGGTGCCGGATGGTACGGGCGTGCCGGGCGCTGCCGGCCCGCAGACCGAGCGTGCCGCGCAGTTCGTTGTCGTCCCAGGCGAGCACGCCGCGTCCGCGGACGCTGCCCACCGTCGCGGCGGCGAGCACCGTCGCGGTGGTCTTGTGCACTCCGCCCTTGGGGTTGGCGAAGGCGAGCACCCGCGGGGTGCCCAGCTCGCGCCGCAGCACGCTGGTCGCCCGTTCCAGTTCCGGGTCCGGCTCCGGGGCGCGCCACTGCACCTGGGCCGCGTCGACCCGGCCGGAGCGGCCCTCCAGCGGGCGGCGGGGCGCGGGCACCACCGGCTCCGGGGCGGGCGGCGTGTCCGGCCGGTAGCGGCCCCGGTCGAGCAGCGCGTAGCGGGACTCGGGCGGGGGCGGCGCGGGCCGGTAGCCGCCGTCCAGAAGGGAGTACCGGGACTCGGCCGGCGCCTCGGCCCGGCCGCGCGGCTCCGGACGGGCCGGTTCGGGTCGCCAGGACGGCTCCGGGCGCGGCTCGGCGGTGAGGGGCTGCTCGGGCGCGAACGACGGGTCGGCGCGCCAGGACGGGTCGGACGGGTAGGGCTGCCCGGCGCGCCAGGACGGCTCCGGATCGCTGCGGTACGCCGGTTCGGCCCGGTAGGCGGGCTCGCCGTCGTGCCGGGGATCGGCGCGGAAGGCCGGGTCGACCCGGAACGTGGCCTCGGCCCGGTAACCGGGCTCGGCGCCGTACGACCCGTCGGGGGCGCGGCCGACGGCGGTGGCGCGCCCGGTCCACCCGGCGCCCGCGCCACGACGGGGCAGCGGGTCGGGCGGCGGCGCCGGTTGCTCCTCGACGTGCCGGTCGGCGTCGGCGTGCTCCGCGCCGCGACCGCCGAGCCGGGCCCGGTCGAGCAGCGCCCGCCACCGCGGTGCCGGCTCGCCCTGCCGACCCCAGCCGGTCTCGCTGCCGTCCAAGGATTCGCCCTCCCCCAGCCCATCGATCTCCGCCTGACAGGCTACGAACGAAACCCTATTCGGACCACTCCCCGCGCCGCACATCGCCCGGTGGTCCGCCGCACCATGGGATCGGCCGGGTCGCCGCGTACCCCGATGTCTCAGGAGGTGGGAGCGGGATTGGGCGTCCCGGAGCCGGCGGCGGGTGCGGGGGCGGTGGGTGAAGGTCCGCTCACCGTCCGTGCGGCTTCCGACGAATCGCCCATTCCGCCTGCCTCGGCCGGGCCGGTGTCGGCCGGCGGCCGGACCACGTCGCGCTGTTCGGGCAGCGGCGGGGTGAACACGGTCCGGTCCAGGCGGCGCACCTCCGGCGCCGGGTCCACCACCCGTACGCCCGGACGCCCGGTGAGCGCGCGCAGGGCGTCCGGCGCGGCACTCACGACCGCGGCGTAGACGCAGGCGCAGCCGGTCCGGTACGCCTCCGCCTCGCGGGCGGCGACCTCCGCGCCGCTGTCGTACACCCGGCGCAGTTCCGGATCGGCGGTGGCCGCGGCGGCGCGCGATCGGTAGTCAGCGGCCTCCCGGTCCTTGCGCGTCGCGACGCCGGCCATGCCGGCCACCACGTCCTGCGGCAGGCGCAGCGCCGCGATCCGGACGATCTCGGTCTGCCGGCCGGGCAGCGGCACCCGCGCCACCACCGCCGAGACCCGCGTGCCGTCCAGCGCGGCGGCCGCCCGCGCCGGGGTCAGGTAGCCGTCGAACGACACCAGCGCGTAACCGTCCGGCGCGTCGAGGCGGGCCAGTTCGTCCCCGGCGGCCCGCAGGTACGCCGGGATGCTCGCGCCGTCGGTCACGCCGACCCTCGTCACCTCGCCCACGGTGCGGTCGCTCACCGGCCGGTCCCGCCGCTGCGCCACCGCCACCACCAGCACCACGAGCGCGCAGGCCAGTGCGACCCAGGTCAGCACGGCGGACCGGGACCGGCGCGGCGGCGCGGGATCGTCGCTCACGTCAGTCGCGCAGGATCTCCAGCGCCCGGGCCAGGTCGTCCGGGTACTCGCTGACGAACGTCACCTCGTCGCCCGTGCCCGGGTGCGCGAAGCTCAGCGAGCGGGCGTGCAACCACTGCCGGGACAGCCCCAGCCGGGCCGACAGCGTCGGGTCCGCGCCGTAGGTCAGGTCGCCCACGCAGGGGTGCCGCATGCTGGAGAAGTGCACCCGGATCTGGTGCGTACGCCCGGTCTCCAGCCGCACGTCGAGCAGGCTGGCGGCGGGGAACGCCTCGAGCGTGTCGTAGTGGGTGATGCTCGGCTTGCCACCGGAGACCACCGCCCAGCGGTAGTCGTGGTGCGGGTGCCTGTCGATCGGCGCGTCGATGGTGCCGCGCAGCGGGTCCGGGTGGCCCTGCACCACGGCGTGGTAGCGCTTCTCCACCTCGCGGTACTTGAACGCCCGCTTCAACGCGGTGTACGCGCGCTCGCTCTTGGCCACCGCCATGATCCCGGTGGTGCCGACGTCGAGCCGGTGCACCACGCCCTGCCGCTCGGCGGCGCCGCTGGTGGAGATCCGGTGGCCGATGCCGGCCAGCCCGCCGATCACCGTGGGGCCGGTCCAGCCCGGGCTCGGGTGCGCCGCCACCCCGACCGGCTTGTCCACCACCACGATGTCGTCGTCGGCGTACACCACGGTCAGGCCGGGCACGGCCTGCGGCACCACTGCCGGCGGCGCGGCCGGCGCGGGCAGCGTGACCTCCAGCCACGAGCCCGCCTTGACCTTGTGCGAGTTGGGCCGGGCCACGCCGTCGACGAGCGCGTCCCCGGCGTCGATCAGGCCGGCGGCGGCGGTGCGGGAGAGCCCGAACAGCCGGGACACGGCCTGGTCCAGGCGCATGCCGTCGAGGCCGTCGGGCACGGGCAGGGAACGGGTGTCGCCGCCGGCGGCGAAGGCGGAGGTCACGCGCTCTCCCGCTGCTCGGCCGGGGCGGTGTCGTCGCGCTTCTCGTCGCGCTTCTCGTCGCGCAGCCGGGAGCCGTCGCGCTGCCGGCCGGTCAGCTCCAGGAAGACCGCGAGCACCACGCCGCACACCAGCGAACTGTCGGCCAGGTTGAACACCGGCCAGACCTGGCCGTACGGGTCGAACAGGCTGATCATGTCGACCACGTGGCCGACGAAGTGGCCGGGCGCGCGGAAGATCCGGTCGATCAGGTTGCCCAGCGCGCCGCCCAGCACCAGGCCCAGCGACACCGCCCACGGCAGCGAGCGCAGCCGCAGCGCCATCCAGGTGATCCACCCGATCACCACGAACGTGATGATCGGGAAGACCCAGGTGTGGTCGGAGCCGATGCTCCAGGCCGCGCCGCTGTTGCGGGTGAGGCTGAAGTAGACGGCGCCGCCGAGCAGCGACACCGGCTCCCGGCCGGTCAGCTCGGCGAGCGCGAGCTGCTTCGTGCCGAGATCCGCCAGCAGCGAGAACAGGGACACGCCGAGCAGCAGGCCGACGGCCTTACGGCGGGGCGCGCCGGCGCCCGACTCGGTGGTGCCGGCCCCGGCGGGCGGTGCTGCGGTCATCTGCTCCCCATCGACGCTCGCGAGACGGTGCGGTCACCGTCTGCCGTACGGCCGCCGGGGAGCGGTGATCAGCGCCGCTCCTCCAGCTGCTTGCACGTCACGCAGAGGGTGGCCGACGGGAACGCGGCGAGCCGCTCCACCGGGATCGGGTTGCCGCACCGCTCGCACCAGCCGTAGCCACCCTCGTCGAGGCGCTCCAGCGCGCGCTCGACCTGCGTGATCCGTTCCTTGATGCTGTTGGCGAGAGAGATCTCCTGCTCCCGCTCGAACGTCTTGGTCCCGGTGTCGGCCTGGTCGTCCCCGGCCGAGTCGGTCAGCCGGTCGCGCTGCAGCTCGGTGATCTCGCTCAGCGTCTGATCGTACTCGGCGTTCAGCTCGTCCCGCCGTGCCGCCAGGGCGGCCCGGATCTTCTCGGTCTCCGCCGCGCTGCGGGTGGCCTTCGCCACCGGCTTGCGACCGGCGGTCCTGGTGTCGGCTGGCTTCGCCATCGTCAGCTCCCTCAGCCGCGCGGAGCGGCGGTCAGCGGTGCGTGGGCGGGGACGCCGTCGTCGGCGTCGTCCGCGTACGGAAGGGTGCACGGCGAGTGGGCCCGCCGTGCACTCCGGAGGTTGGCAAGAATACGGAACGTACAGGCGTCCGACAACGTGCCGCACCGTCGTCCCACGTATCCGCCCCGGACTGCCATCAATCGGGGCAAAAGGAACGGTAGCAGATCAGCGGGCCGTCTCCTCGCCGTACTCCCCGAACCACCTCGCCAACCGGCCCCGGCGACTCACCGCCCGCAGCCGCCGCTCGGTCTCGTCCCGTACTCCGGCGGTGGCGACGATGAGCAGGCTGTCCCCGACCTTGAGCCGGGTGTCAGCGCCCGGCACGAAACCGACCCCGTCACGCAGCACCAGCGTCACCGCGGCGCCGACCGGCAGCCGCAGCTCGTCCACGTGCACCCCGGCCAGCCGCGACCCGGCGGGCACCTCCAGCTGGAGCAGGTCGGCGCGCATCCGTTCCAGCGGGGCCGTCTCCAGCAGGATCTCGCTCGCCTCGGCCGGCGCGGTCACACCCAGCCGCCGGGCCGCCGGCGCCAGCGTCCCGGCCTGGAGCAACGTGAAGATCACCACCAGGACGAAGACGGCGTCGAACAGGCGGTCCGCCCCCGGCACGTGCAGCGACAGCGGGATGGTCGCCAGCACGACCGGCACCGCGCCGCGCAGCCCGGCCCAGGACAGGAACGCCTGCTCGCGCAGGTTCACCCGGAACGGCAGCGCGGAGACCGCCACGGACAGCGGCCGGGCGAGCAGCAGCAGCGCCAGCCCGGTGATCACGGCCGGCAGCACCGCCGAGTCCAGCCGGCTCGGCGAGACCAGCAGCCCGAGCAGCACGAACAGGCCGATCTGGGCCAGCCAGGCCAGCCCGTCGGCGAACCCGAGGATCGCCTGGCGGTGCGGCAGCCGGGAGTTGCCGAGCAGCACGCCCGCGACGTACACGGCGAGGAAGCCCGAGGCGTGCAGCACCGAGCCGGCCGCGTACGCCAGCACGGTGAAGCCGACCACCGCGATCGGGTACAGGCCGGCCGACGGCAGCGCGGCCCGGCGCAGCGCGTACCGGCCGGCCAGACCCGCGCCGACCCCGACCGCCGCGCCGGCGCTCAGCTCGTAGCCGAGCAGCAGCACCTCGTACCACCAGGGGTGGTGGGCCTCGACCCCGGCGCGGGACAGCAGCAGCACCAGCAGCACGACCGGGGCGTCGTTCACCCCGGACTCGGCCTCCAGCGCGGCCACCAGCCGGGGCGGCAGGCGCAGCCGGCGCAGCGTGGCGAACACGGCCGCCGCGTCGGTGGAGGAGAGCACCGCGCCGTAGAGCAGCGACAGCCGCCAGTCCAGACCGAGCAGCAGGTGCACCACCACGCCGACGACCACGATGCTGACCACGACACCGACCGTGGACAGCGCCGCGGCCAGGCCGAGCACCGGCCGCAACGTGGTCCACCGCGCGGTCAGGCCGCCCTCCGCGATGATCACGATGAGCGCGCAGAAGCCCAGCACCCGGGTCAGTTCGACGTCGTCGAACCGGATGCCCAGGCCGGCCTCGCCGAGCAGCACGCCGAGCGCCAGGTAGACCAGCAGGCTCGGTACGCCGAGCCGGGTGGAGAACCGCACCGCCCCCACCGCGACCAGCAGCACGGCGGCGCCCACGAGCAGCGCGACGTCGAGCCCCGGGGTCATCGCCGGCCGGCCCGACCGGACCTCACGCCGTGCTGCCGTCGCGCAGCCGGCGCAGCACCTCGGGCAGCCCGTCGTGCGGGCGCTCGACCAGGAACAGCTTGTCGCGGCTGGCCGCGCCGGACCGCAGCGACACGGTCGCCGGCCGGACGCCGAGCGCGTCGGCGAGCGCGCGCCGGGCCGCCTCGGTGGCGCGGCCGTCCACCGCCGGCGCGTGCACGGCCACGACGAGCGCGGGGCCGTACGGCCCGTCGAACCGCCCGCCCACCCGGGCGCGGGCCGCCCCGGGCTTCACCCGCACCGCGACGGTGAGTGCGTCGTCCGCGCTCGTCATGGTCAGCGCGGCCGGGCCTCGGCGAGCAGGGTGGTGGCGGCCTCGCAGTGCGCGCACGGGGTGAAGCCCAGCGCGACCGCCTCGGCGACCGGCAGCGGTTCGTCCTCCCGGCCCACCAGGTGCGGGCAGCCGGGCAGGTGGAAGCGGGGATGGCCGTCGACCACCAGCACGTCGCCCGGTAGCCGGACCAGCCGGGCGACGTCGCCGGCGGAGAGGTACTCGGCGGGCGGGTCGCCGTCGAACGCCTCGCCCGGCGCGGGCGAGGTGGGCCGGGCGGTCTCCGGCATGCGCGGGCCGGGCGGCGAGTAGGGCGTCGCGTCCGCGACGACCGGGTCCGCGTCCACCGGATCCGGGTCAAGCGGCGCCCCGTACGGCCCGGCGGGCTCGGCCTCGAACGCGTGTGTGTACGGCCCGGCCTCGGCGTCGAACGCCGGCGTGTACGGCCCGGCCTCGTACGGCCCGGCGGTGGGCGTGTACGGCCCGGTGTCGGACGGCTCGGCCGGCGGCGAGTACGCGGCCGGCGGAGGGGCGTCGTCCGGGTCGGTCACCGGCGATCCGGGCGGTTGCCGCCACCCGGATCCACCGGCGCCGGCCGTGGACGTGTGGTGCGGGACCGGGCTCACCGGCTCGTCCGGGGACGGGACGGTGTGCGCGGTCCGTGGTCGCGGTCCGGTCTCCCGGCCGGCCGTGGCCCGTGCCGCGGCGGCCTGGCGGGCGAACGCGACGAAGGCGACGGCGGACAGCAGGCTGGCCGCGATCGAGACGATGAGCAGGAGGCTGGACCCGCCGGCGAGACCGGCGATCAGCAGCACGACCGCGACGAGGATGAGCAGGATGCTGGCGGCTACCACGGCTCACCCCCGGCCGCGTCGTGTCGGTCTGGGCGGTCGGTGGTCGTCACGGGGACGGCCACCGACGCGGGATCAGCGGCCGGACTCGAGCGAGCCCGCGCCGCGGCCACCCCCGAAGGAGCCGGCCAGACCTGCGGTGGCGAGGCCGTTGCTGCCGCCGGCGGCACGGGTGCCCTCCCGGTTCATCTCCACCTCGATGCCCTGGCCGCGACCGTCGAGGTCACGCAGCTGGCTCTCCAGGTACGCCTTGAGGCGGGTGCGGTACTCGCGCTCGAACTGCTTGAGCTCCTCGATGTGCTTCTGCAGCGCGGTGCGCTTGGCGTCCAGGCCGCCCATGGCCTCCTGGTGCCGCTGGCGGGCGTCCCGCTCCAGGGCGTCGGCCTTGGCGCGCGCCTCCCGGGTGACCTCCTCGGCCTTCGAACGGGCCTCGGAGAGCAGCTGGTCGGCCTCGCGACGGGCGTCGGAGACGTGGTCGTCGGCGGTGCGCTGGGCCATCATGAGCACCCGCAGCGCCTGCTGCTCGCCGTCACCGGTCACGCCGGCCGGGCCGCCCTGCGTGCGGACCTGCTCCAGCTCGGCCTGCATCGCGCGGGCCGCCTGCTCGGCGGCCGCCTTGTCGCGCTGCACCCGGTCGAGCTGGGCCTTGACGTCGTTGAGCTCCGCCGCGAGGCGGGCGTCACCGCCGGGGCCGGCGGGAGCGCCACCCCGACCGCCGCGCTCCACCTGGGCGCGCAGCTCGTTGTTCTCCTCGATCAGACGGGCCAGCTCGCGCTCGACCTCGTCCAGGAAGGCGTCGACCTCCTCCTCGTCATACCCCCGCTTGCCGATCGGCGGCTTTTTGAAGGCGACGTTGTGGACGTCGGCCGGGGTCAGCGGCATCGAAACTCCTCGGGTCAGTTGCGGCCGCGAAAGCGCTCTGGTCAGGCAAACGCGAAGATCAGGCGCCTAAACACGAACTCCATCAGCACGAACAGGATAACCAGGAGCACAAGGGAGGCCAGGTCGATGCTCACGGTACCAATTCGCAGTGGTGGGATCACACGCCTCAACGCTCGCAGGGGCGGATCAGTGACGCTCCACACGACTTCCAGTCCCGCCGACGCTCCCCGTCCCGGTTGCCAGCGGCGACCATAGGCCAGCACCGCTCCAAGAACAAATCGCGCCAATAGGACAATTAGGAAGATGTACAGCAGCAGGTAGAGCACCTGGAACAGGATCGACAACACGGCAGGCGACGTCCCTCGGTCGTGCGGCTCAGCTCAGGCTGAAGAAGCCGCCCTCAGCGATCTTGGCCTTGTCCTCCGCGGTGACCTGGACATTGGCCGGTGAGAGCAGGAACACCCGGTTGGTCACGCGCTCGATCGTACCGCGCAGACCGAACGCGAGCCCGGCGGCGAAGTCGACGAGCCGGCGGGCGTCCGCCTCGTCCATCTCGGTGAGGTTGATGATCACCGGTACGCCGTCCCGGAAGTGCTCGCCGATGGTCCGCGCCTCGCGGTACGTGGTCGGGTGCAGCGTGGTGATCTGGTAGCGCTGCTCGTCCTCCGGCGCCACACGCTCCCGCTCGCGCGGCTGAGCCTGCGGCGCGAGCGCGAGATTGTCCCGGGTGTGATAGGTCAGGGCGCCCGAGCTGTCGCCGCCGGAGGACCGGGTGATCGACCGCACGCTGGACCGCTCGGCCCGCTCCGGGCGCTCGGTCTCGGCCCGGTCGACGTCGGCGGCGCGGCTGGAGGCGCGCTCGGACAGCCGGCCCCGCTCGCCGAGCCGGCCACGCGTCGTCGGCGGCTCCTCGGCCTCGTCGTCGTCCTCGTCGGCGAACTCCTCGGCGTACCGGCTCGACCGGTAGCGCGACGAGTCCCGGTAGCCACCCTTGTCGTAGCCACCGTCCTCGTACGCCCGCTCGTCGTCCTCCTCGACGAGACCGAGCCAGACCCCCGCCTTGCGCAGTGCACCCATCCCCGCGCCCTTCCGTCCGCCGTGCGGCACGCGCCCCCGTGCCGTGTCGCTTGATCACGAGTGGACGATCATGCCCACCGGACCGGATCGGCAATCCCCTGACGTGCGGTTCGCGGTCCGCCCGTCACGGCCCCCGGCTACGGGAACGCCGTCCTGAACAACACTGATGTAATTTGCTTCCGTCGTGGTGAGGCTACCGCAGCGCAGGGCGCATTCCGAGCAACGCGCTGCCGACACGGACATGTGTCGCGCCGTGACCGATCGCGCTCTCCAGGTCTCCGCTCATGCCCGCCGACAGCACCGTCGCGCCCGGATGGTCGGCCCGCAGCGCCGCCGCCACCTCGGCCAGCCGGGCGAACGCCCGGTCCGGCTCCCAGCCCAGCGGCGCCACCGCCATCAGGCCCGCCAGCCGCAGCCCGTCGGCCCCGGCCACCGCCGCGGCCACCGGGTCGAGCCCGCGCTGCGGATCTGCCGCGCCCGGCAGCGCGCCGCCCCGGGCCGGGTCGCCGTCGATGCTCACCTGCACCAGCACGTCCAGCGGCCGGTCCCGGACCGCCCCGGCGGCGGCGTCCAGCGCGGCGGCCAGCCGGACGCTGTCCACCGACTGGACCACGTCGGCGTACCGGACCACCGAGCGGGCCTTGTTGCGCTGCAACTGGCCGATGAAGTGCCAGCGCGGCGCGGCGCCGGTCTCTGCCACCGCCTGCGCCTTCGGCGCCGCCTCCTGGTCGCGGTTCTCCCCGACGTCGGTCACACCGAGCCCGGCCAGCGCGACCACGTCCGCCGCCGGGTACGTCTTGGTCACCGCGACCAGGGTGACCTCGTCGCGCGGCCGCCCGGCGGCCGCGCAGGCGTCGGCGATGCGGGCCCGCACCCGGGCCAGCCCGGCCGCCAGCTCGGCACGCCGCTCGGGCCGCACCGCCGTCTGTGACTCCGTCATCGGCGCGGCTCAGGACCCGTTCTTGAGGAAGTCGGGCACGTCGACGTCGTCGAACAGCACCCGGCGCGACGGCTGCTGCGGCGCCGGCATGGTGGCCGGCGGGCTCACCGGAGCGTTCGGCTGGGCCGGCGGGTTCTGGTTGCTCTTGCGCGGCGGCTCGACCGCCTTGTACGCCGGCGTGCCACCGTCGAAGCCCGCCGCGATCACTGTCACCCGCACCTCGTCGCCGAGCGCGTCGTCGATGACCGCACCGAAGATGATGTTCGCGTCCGGGTGGGCCGCGTCGGTGACCAGCTGCGCCGCGTCGTTGATCTCGAACAGGCCGAGGTCCGACCCGCCGGCGATGGAGAGCAGCACGCCGCGCGCGCCGTCCATGCTCTGCTCCAGCAGCGGGCTGGAGATGGCCGCCTCGGCCGCCTCGACGGCGCGGTTCTCGCCCCGGGCGCTGCCGATGCCCATGAGCGCGCTGCCGGCGCCGCTCATCACGCTCTTCACGTCGGCGAAGTCCAGGTTGATCAGACCCGGCGTGGTGATCAGGTCGGTGATGCCCTGGACACCGGAGAGGAGCACCTGGTCGGCGGTGCGGAACGCGTCCATCATGGAGATGTTGCGGTCGCCGAGCGCGAGCAGGCGGTCGTTCGGGATCACGATGAGCGTGTCGCACTGGTTGCGCAGCTCCTCGATGCCCGCCTCGGCCTGGACCTGCCGGCGCTTGCCCTCGAACGAGAACGGCCGGGTGACCACACCGATGGTGAGCGCGCCGAGCTTGCGGGCGATGTTCGCCACGACCGGCGCGCCGCCGGTGCCGGTGCCGCCGCCCTCGCCGCAGGTCACGAACACCATGTCGGCGCCCTTGAGGACCTCTTCGATCTCGTCGCGGTGGTCCTCGGCGGCGTTCTTGCCGACGTCCGGGTTGGCGCCCGCGCCGAGTCCCCGGGTCAGCTCCCGGCCCACGTCGAGCTTGACGTCCGCGTCGCTCATCAGCAACGCCTGCGCGTCGGTGTTGATCGCGATGAACTCGACGCCCTTGAGCCCAACCTCGATCATCCGGTTGACGGCGTTGACGCCGCCGCCCCCGATGCCGACGACCTTGATGACCGCCAGGTAGTTGTGCGGAGGTGTCATCTCCGGTCCTTTCCCTTCGAGATTGGCATGGGCCGACCCCACACGGCTTGGCCGGATCAGCGGCCGGACACTCCCCCGTGGCCTCCGACGGCTGAACCCTCACCCTCTACTAGAGGCTTAGAGTTATGTCAACCACTGATCTCTTCGGGGCAACGTATGCGCCGCCGCGCCAGGAGCCAAGGACCTGTTCCGGCGTGTCGCCGACCGAGCGACAGGGGACACAGCGCCCGCCCGCTGAGCCTCGGGTCACTCGAACGTGACCACGTCCGGCGCGCTGACGTCGATCCGGTCCGCCTTGCGGCTCAGCAGAGCGGTCGCCACCGTCGACTTGTCGGTGCCCCGGGAGGCGTCGCCCCAGAACACCTGACGCTCACCGCGCAGCAGCAGCGTGATCCGGGCCAGGCCGGCCACGTCCACCGCGACCAGCTCCGCGCGCAGCTTCTCCCCCAGCGCCGCGAGCACCGCCAGCCCGGCCCGCGTACCCGGGTCGTCGGGGCCCGGCCGGGCCACCCGGACCTGCGGCAACCCGTCCGGCGCCCGGTCCAGGCGCTGGAACACCACGCCCGAGCCGTCGACGACCACGAAGCCCTCACCCTGCGGCACCGCCGCCACCGGGGTGCGCTCCCGCACCCGGATCACCAGCGTGCCCGGCCACTCCCGTTCCACAGTCGCGCTCGCCACCGGCGGCAGCGTGCCGACCTTGCGCGCGGTCGCGTCCAGGTCCACCCGGGCCAGCGGCGCGTTGTCCGGCACCGCCGCGGCGTCGCGGATCTGCACCGGGGTGACCAGCCGCGCGCCGACCACCCGTACCTCGCGGACGCCGAACAGGCCGGTGCCCAGCACCGTCCACGCCACCAGGCCCGCGACGGCGAGCACCGCCGCGGCGACCGCCCACGGCAGCGCCGCCCGCATCCGCCGCTGCCGGGCCCGGGCCATGAACCGGCGGGTCGACGGCGGCACCGCGTCCGCGTTCGCCCGCACGAGCTGCCAGCGCCGGGCCGGGCTGCGCCGCCCGCCGCCGCCGTCCGGTCCAGGGGTACGGCCGCGGGCCGGACCGGGACTCATCCGGCCGGGGTCGCCGCGCCGTCCGGGTCGACGCCGGCGCCGAGCCCCGTGCCCCCGGCGGAGCGGGCGAGCAGGGCGTCGAGCAACTGGTCACCCATCAGCGAGATCGGCGGCGCGCCCATGGTCACCACCACGTCGCCGGTCCGCGCCCGCCGGGCCACCTCGGCCGGCACGTCGTCCCACGACTCGACGAACACCTTGCGGTCGGCCGGCAGCGACACCTCCTGGATCAGTGCGGCCGAGCCCTCGCCGGGGCGACGCGTCTCACCGGGGCCGAAGACCTCCAGCAGCACCACCTCGTCGGCGATGCCGAGCGCGGCGGCGATCTCCGCCTGGTTGTCGCGGGTGCGGTAGAGCCGGTACGGCTGGAACACCACGATCAGCCGGCCGTCGCCGGCGACCTCGCGCAGCGTCTGCAACGCCAGCGTCATCGAGGTCGGGTGGTAGGCGTACTCGTCGTAGACCAGCACGCCGTCGGCCACGCCCTTGCGCTCGAAGCGCCGCCGCACGCCGGGGAACGCGCCGAGCGCGGCCTCCGCCGCGGCCACCGGCAGTTCCAGCAGGTACGCGGCGAGCACCGCGGCGGCGCTGTTGAGCGCCATGTGCCGGCCCGGTACGGGCAGCCGGATCTCGCCCAGCGGCCGGCCCTCGACCTCGGCCTGGTAGCGCACCCCGTGCGCGGACGAGACGACCTCGCTCATCCGCAGGTCCGCGTCGGCGGACTCGCCGTACGTCCAGACCCGGCGGCCCTCGGCGCGCAGCGTCTCGGCCAGCCGGCGCCCGCCCGCGTCGTCGGCGCAGGTGATCACGAAGCCGGCCGGGTCGGTGAGCCGGGCGAACTCGGCGAACGCCGCCTCCAGGGTGGCCAGGTCACCGTAGGTGTTGAGGTGGTCCGCCTCGACGTTCGTGATGATCGACACGAACGGGCGGTAGATGAGGAAGGAGCGGTCGCTCTCGTCCGCCTCGACCACGAAGTGCTCGCCGGTGCCGTGGTGCGCGCCGGAACCCACCTCGGAGATCTCGCCGCCGATCACGAACGACGGGTCGGTGCCGGCCTGCTGGAGCACCATGGTGACCATCGACGTGGTGGACGTCTTGCCGTGGGTGCCGGCGACCGCCACCGTGCGGCGGCCCGTCATCGCCGCGGCGAGCGCCTCGGAGCGGTGCAGCACCCGCAGCCCGCGCCGGCGCGCCTCCACCATCTCCAGGTGGTCCTGCGGGATCGCCGAGGAGTAGACCACCGTGTCCACCCCGTCGAGGTTGGACGCCTCGTGGGTGGAGTGGATGGTGCCGCCGAGTGCCCGCAGGCCGGCCAGCGACGGCCACTCCCGCAGCTCGCTGCCGGAGACCGGCAGGCCCCGGGTGAGGAACAGCCGGGCCAGCCCGGCCATCCCGACCCCGCCCACCCCGATCAGGTGGATCCGGCCCAGGTCCTCCGCCGTCATGGTGCCGGCGGGCGTGAACTGCGCGGTGTTCATCAGACGTACCTTCCCGTCGCGGTGTCCCTCATCAGCGGGCCACCGCCTCGTAGACGAAGTTCAGCAACGCCACGTCGCCGTCGCGGCGGCCGTAGCCGGCTGCGGCGTGGCTCATCGCGTACAGCCGCTGCGGGTCCCGGATCAGCGGGATCACCGTCCGCTCCACCCAGGCCGGGGTCATCTCGGCGTCGTCGACAAGCAGGCCACCGCCCGCCTCCACCACCGGCAGCGCGTTGCGCTTCTGCTCCTGGTTGCTGTGCGGGTAGGGCACGTAGACGGTGGGCAGGCCGATCGCGGCCACCTCGGCGCAGGTCATCGCGCCGCCCCGGGCCAGCATCAGGTCGGCCGCGGCGTACCCCAGCTCCATCTCGGACAGATACGGCAGCGTGACGTACGGCACCGGCAGGTCGGTGGGCACGGAGACCGGCTCGTTGCGGGCGCCGATGACGTGCAGCACCTGCACGCCGTTGCGGGCCAGCTCCTTCGCCGCGCCGGAGACGGCCAGGTTGATCGAGCGGGCGCCCTGCGAGCCACCGGCGACGAACAGCACCGGCAGGTCGGGACGGAGTCCGAAGTGGGCGCGGGCGGCGTCACGCAGCGCGGCCCGGTCCAGCCCCGCGATGCCCCGGCGCAGCGGCACACCGACCACCCGGGCGTCGCGCAGCGCCTCGGCCTGGGCCGGCTGGTGCGGGAAACCCACCGCGACGTTCTTGGTGAACTTCATCCCGAGCCGGTTCGCCACGCCCGGCGGCACGTTCACCTCGTGGATGACGATCGGCAGCTCCCGCCGCCACGCGGCCAGGTAGCCCGGCACCGAGACGTACCCGCCGAAGCCGACCACGGCGTCGGCCTGGACCTCGTCGATCACCTTGCCCGCCGCGCGCGCCGCCTTCCACATCCGGTCCGGGGTACGCACCAGGCTCATGTTCACCGACCGGGGCAGCTGGTAGGCCGGGATCTGCCGCAGGTCGTAGCCGGCCGGCGGGATCAGCTCGTTCTCCAGCCCCTTGGGTGTGCCCAGACAGGTGATCCGGACGCTCGGGTCGTGTCGGCGCAGGCAGTCGGCGAAGGCGAGCAGCGGGTAGATGTGCCCGCCCGTACCCCCTCCGCAGAGCACCACCGAACGCAGCGGACCCATCAGCGTCTCCTCTCGCTCGCCGCGCCGGCGCGCGCCCGGTCGGACCGGGCGCCGCGGGGCGCGGCCTGGTCGTCCTGCCGCCGCTGACGGGACCGGGGCACGGACCCTCGGTCGGCCGGGGGCGGCGCCGGTCGGCGACGCCGGCCGGGAAGCGGCGGCAACGGGGCCCACACTAGTCGGACCCATCGGGCGGGCGGACGGGCATGCAGCGCTCGCGCCGCGTCCGGCTCGGCGCGGGCGAACGAGGCGAGCATGCCGATCGCGGCGAGCGTCACCACCAGGGCGCTGCCGCCGTCGGAGATGAACGGCAGCGGTACGCCGGTCAGCGGCAGCAGGCCGGTCACGCCACCGATGTTGATGACGGCCTGGCCGACCAGCCAGGCGGTCACGCCGGCGGCGGCGAGCCGGCGGAACGGGTCCTCGACCCGGCGGGCGATCCGCATCCCGGTGTACGCGAGCACGGCGAACAGCGTCAGGACCACAGTGCAGCCGACCACGCCCAGTTCCTCGGCGACGATGGCGAAGATGAAGTCGTTGTGCGCCTCGGGCAGGTAGTTCCACTTCAGCGAGCTCTGTCCCAGGCCGACGCCGAACCAGCCGCCGTTGCCGATCGCGTAGCGGGCCTGCACGAGCTGGTAGCAGTAGTCGAGCTGCTGCTCGAAGCAGGTCTTCGGGTCGGGCGGGTCGAGCCACATGGTGAGGCGGCCGAGCCGGTAGTTGTCGGCGTCCCGGGAGCCGGAGCCGGCGCCCAGCGAGGCGGCGGCCACCAGCAGGCCGACGCCGGCCAGGCCGATCGTGGACAGCGCGGCGAAGACGCGGGCCCGTACGCCCGCCGCCCAGAGCATCCCGACCACCAGCGCCAGCAGGCAGAGCATGCTGCCCAGGTCGTTGTAGCCGACGAGCACGAACAGCAGGCCCACCACCGGGAACAGCGGCGTGGCCAGTTCCTTCCACCAGCCCAGCGCGGCGCCCTTGCGGGCCAGCACGTGCGCCGCCCACAGCACCAGCGCGAACTTCGCCACCTCGACCGGCTGCAGCGAGATCGGGCCGAGGGAGAGCCAGAGCAGTTCGGCCTTCAGCGGCCCGATCGAGGTCACCCCGAACAGCGAGTTCAGCGCGACGAGCAGGTTGAGCGTGAGCAGCAGCGCCACCGCCACGCCGAGCGCCGGACGGCTGACCGCCCGGAACGTGCGCGCGGGCAGCCGCTGGCAGGCCCAGAACGCGCCGATGCCGATCACCGCGAACACGGCCTGCTTGGTCAGCGACGCGGACGCGTCGCCGCCCTCGGCGAAGTCCTTCACGCTCGTGGCGGAGAAGACCATGGTGAGGCCGATCAGCAGCAGCAGGCCGGCGCTGGACAGCAGCAGGTAGTACGAGGCCAGCGGCCGGGCCAGCAGGCCGCGCAGCGCGGCCAGGCCACCGGCCGGATCCCAGCGTGCGGCCGGCGGTTCGGCCGGGGGCGTGGCCGCCGGGGCACGGCGGGCCGGCGGGTCGCTGGTCACCTGGATGTCTCGTCCCTCCCCCACAGGCCCATCATGGCCGTTCGAACCGCCCGCCCGTGGCGCAACCGCCCGGTCGGCGTGTCGGATCTGAAGGAAGGGCCCCTTATTAACAGACGTCTGTTAATAAGGGGCCCTTCCTTACACCCGGGCGGTCAGCTGACCGCGGCGAGGAACTCGCTGTAGAACAGGCCCAGCGCGATGGCCACGCCGATGCCGGCGATGATCCAGAACCGGACCACGATGTTGACCTCGCTCCAGCCCGCCAGCTCGAAGTGGTGCTGCAACGGCGACATCCGGAACACGCGCTTGCCGGTGGTACGGAAGGAGATGATCTGGATGACCACGGACATCGTGATGATCACGAAGAGGCCGCCCAGGATCGGCAGCAGCAGGATGGTGCGGGTGGACATCGCCATGCCGGCGATCAGGCCGCCCAGTCCGAGCGCGCCGGTGTCGCCCATGAAGATCCGCGCCGGGGACGTGTTCCACCACAGGAAGCCCACGCAGGCGCCGGCCGCCGCGCCGGCGATCAGCGCGATCTCCAGCGGGTCGCGCACGGCGTAGCAGTACGACTCGGTGTAGTTCGGGTCGGCGCACCAGTGCCGGTACTGCCAGAACGCGATCAGCGCGTACGCCGCCAGCACCATCACCGAGGCGCCGGTGGCCAGGCCGTCCAGGCCGTCGGTGAGGTTGACGCCGTTGGTGGCCGCCATGACCACCATGATGATGACGATCACCGCGCCGATCTTGCCGATCTCCAGCGCCGGGATGTCCCGGATGAAGCTCAGCGTGGTGCTGCCCACCGTCTCGGTGTTCGTCGCGTTGCCGCCGGCGTCGGTCATGCTCGACGGGAAGTAGACGGCCACCGCGCCGAACACCGCGCCGACCAGGATCTGCCCGGCCAGCTTGCCCCGCTTGTTGAGACCGCCGCTGTGCCGCTTGCGGACCTTCAGGAAGTCGTCGATGAAGCCGACCGCGCCGGAGAACACCATCAGCCCCAGCAGCACCAGCGCCGTGATGGTCGGCTCGACCTGCGCGATCTGCGCGTCCGGCAGCGTGGTCAGGGCCAGGTGGCCGGCCACGTACGCGATGACCGTGGCCAGGATGAAGACCACGCCGCCCATCGTCGGCGTGCCCTTCTTGCCCTCGTTGCTGGCGAGCCCGAGGTTCGATCGGATCGGCTGGCCGGCCTTGAGCCGGGCGAACACCTTGATCGCGATCGGCGTGCAGAACAGTGAGATCAGGAACGCGACCCCGATGGCGACGATGACCGCCCTCATGCGGCGCCGCCCTCCGTCGCACCGTCCGGGGCGTCCGCGCGCAGCGCGTCGGCCACCTCCCAGGTCCGGTACCGGGAGCCCTTCACCAGCACCACGTCCCCTGGACGCAGCTCGCTCCGCAGCACCTCGACGGCCGCCGCCTGATCGGTGAGCAGCACCGACTCTCCTCCCCAATTACCTACCGCTGTCGCGCCCTCGTGGATCGGCGCCGCCGGCTCGCCCACCACGAGCAGCCGGTCCACTCCCAGTTCGGCCGCGAGCCGGCCGACCTGCTGATGCCCCTGAAGTTCGAAGTCACCCAGCTCGGCCATGTAGCCGAGCACCGCGACGGTACGCCCGTCGCCGCGCATGCTGGCCAACGCCCGCAGCGCCACGCCGGTGGAGGCCGGGTTGGCGTTGTACGAGTCGTCGATCACGGTCACGCCGTCGGGACGCTCGAAGACGTCCATCCGCCGGGTGGAGACCAGGCCCAGCTCGTTGAGCGCCGCCGCCAGGTCGGGCAGCGGCAGGCCCAGTTCCCGGCCGACCGCCGCGGCGGCGAGCGAGTTGGAGACCTGGTGCCGGCCGGTGAGCCCGAGCCGCACCGGCGCGCTGCCCTCCGGGGTGACAAGGGTGTACGAGGGCCGTCCCCGGCCGTCGAGCGTCACGTCCACGGCGCGCACGTCGGCGCGCTCCGACTCGCCGTAGCGCACCACCCGGGCCCGGGTACGCGACGCCATCGCGTCCACCCGCGGGTCGTCGGCGTTGAGCACCGCCAGCCCGTCGGAGGGCAGCGCCTCGACCAGCTCGCCCTTCGCGAGCGCGATGGCCTCCACCGAGCCGAACTCGCCCAGGTGCGCCACGCCGACGTTGAGCACCACGGAAATCCGCGGCGGCACCACGTCGCACAGGTAGCGGACGTGCCCGACCCCGCGGGCGCCCTTCTCCATCACCAGGTAGCGGGTCTCCGGCGTGGCCTGCAACGCCGTGTACGGGTGCCCCAGCTCGTTGTTGAACGAGCCGGGCGGCGCCACAGTCGGGCCGAGCCGGACCGCGAGCTGGGCGATCAGGTCCTTGGTGGTGGTCTTGCCGGACGAGCCGGTCAGCCCGATCACCGTCAGCCCGGGCAGCCGGTCCACCACCGCGCGGGCCAGCCGGCCCATCGCGTCGAGCGCGTCGCCGACGAGCACCATCGGCACGCCCGGCACCTCCCGGGTGCCGAGCACCGCGACCGCGCCGGACGAGATCGCGCCGGCCGCGTAGTCGTGGCCGTCGACGCGCTCGCCGGGGAAGGCGACGAACAGCCCGCCCCGGTTCACCTTGCGGGAGTCGAACTCGACGGTGCCGGTGACCCGGGCGTCCGGGTCGGCGCCGACGAGCCGGCCGTCGACGGCGGCGGCCACCTCGGCCAGCGTCAGCGGGATCACCGCTGACCCACCAGGTCACCGAAGCGGGCGCGCAGCGCCGCCGCCAGCTCCACCCGGTCGTCGAACGGCAGCACCTCGCCGCCGATCTCCTGGCCGCGTTCCTGGCCCTTACCAAGCACCGCCACCACGTCACCCGCTTCGGCCACCCGGACCGCCTCCTCGATCGCCGCCCGCCGCCCGGGCACCTCGATGACGCGGGCCGGGGTCGCGGCGGCGTACGCGCCGGCGAGCACCTCGGCCCGGATCGCGGCCGGGTCCTCGGTCCGCGGGTTGTCGTCGGTCACCAGCACCACGTCGGCGCCGCGCGCGGCCACGCCGCCCATCACCGGCCGCTTGCCCCGGTCCCGGTCGCCGCCGGCGCCGAGCACGCAGATCAGCCGGCCTTCGGTCAGGCCGCGCAGCGCGGTGAGCACCGCCTCGATCGCGTTGGCCTTGTGCGCGTAGTCGACCACCCCGCGTACCGGGGCGTCGCCGCTGACCAGTTCCAGCCGGCCGGGCACGCCGCCGCAGGCGGCCACGCCGCGCGCCGCGGTCTCCGGGTCCACCCCGGCGGCGACCAGCAGGGCGACCGCGAGCAGCGCGTTCGCCACGTTGTGCCGGCCGGGCAGCGCCACGCCGGTGGGCAGCGTCAGCCCGTCCGGGCCGTGCAGGGTGAACCGCTGGGCGTACCCCTCGCCGTCGATGCCCCCGGCCCACCAGGTCGCGTCCGGGTCACCGGCCGCCGAGTAGGTGACGGTGCCGGGCTTGTACAGCGGGCGCAGCGCCGGGTCGTCGTGGTTGAGCACCTCGACCCGGCAGCGGCCGTCGAACAGCTTGGCCTTGGCCGCGAAGTAGTCCGCCTCGTCGGCGTGGAAGTCCAGGTGGTCGGAGCCGAAGTTGGTGTAGCCGCCGACGTCGAACCGGACGCCGCCGACCCGGCCCATCGCGAGCGCGTGGCTGGACACCTCCATCACCACGGTGTCCACCCCGTGCTCGCGGGCCACCGCGAGCATGGCGTGCAGGTCGGTGGCCTCCGGGGTGGTCCGGACGCTGTCGATCACCAGATCGCCGAGGCGGGTCTCGACGGTGCCGATCAGCCCGGTGACGTGCCCGGCGGCGCGCAGCCCGGACTCGACCAGGTAGCTGGTGGAGGTCTTGCCGGCGGTGCCGGTCACCCCGATCACGGTCAGGCCGGCGGTCGGGTCGCCGTAGACGGTCGCGGCCACCTCGCCGAGCGCGTCGCGCGGGTCGTCGACGACGAGCACGGGCAGGCCGGTGCCGGCGGCGAGCGCCGCGCCGGCCGGGTCGGTCAGCAGGGCCACCGCGCCCGCCTCCGCCGCCGCGGCGGCGAACTCCGCGCCGTGGCGGCGGGCACCGGGCAGGGCGGCGTACAGGTCGCCGGGGCGTACCTCCTGGCTGGCGTGGGTCACGCCGGTGACGGCCGGTTCGTCGGCCTCCTCCGGCAGAGTCGCCGCCACGCGGGCGGCGAGGTCGCCGAGCCGTACGGGACGCACGGTTGTGGGACGTGGATTGCCGGGCACGGCGTCAGACCCTACCCGGTCGTCCGGTTCCGACCGCACAGCCGCCCCGGTGGTTCGTCGCCACTCACCGATGATGTCCCGCCGCCCCCGCTCAGCGCGGAAAGACCTCGAACTTCGGGGACTTGTTGGTCAGCGACGGCGGCACCCGGTAGTGGCGGAGAGTGAAGCCCATCATCTCCCGGAACGCGGGCGCGGCGACCGCGCCGCCCTCGCCGCCGGGGCTCCAGACGAACACCGCCACCACGTACCGGGGGTTCTCCGCCGGGGCCATGCCGATGAACGAACCGACCGGCCCGGGCTGCTCCTTGCCGTTCTCGTAGCGCAGCCCGGTGCCGGTCTTGCCGGCCACCCGGTAGCCGGGCACGGCGGCGGCCAGTCCGGTGGCCTGGCCGTCCGGGCCGTCGACCGTGGTGACCGCCTCCATCATCCGGCGCAGCGCCGCCGCGTTGTCGGGGCTGAGCACCGAGCGGGTGGTGGGCGCGGCGGCGGGGCTGCGCTTGCCGTCCGCGCCGATGGTCTCCTTGACCAGGTGCGGCTGCACGTACGTGCCGTTGTTGGCGATGGTGGCGTACGCGGCGGCCATCTGCAGCGGCGTGGCGTCCACGCTGTGCCCGATCGGCACCGACCCGTACGCCGAGCCGCTCCACTGGTCCGGCGGGAGCAGCCGGCCGGAGGCCTCGCCGGGCATGCCCTCGCCGGTCGCCGCGCCCAGCCCGAACCGCTTCTGGTAGTCGAACAGACGGTCCTTGCCCAGCTTCTCGGCGATCTCGATGGTGCCGACGTTCGACGAGAAGGCAAGCATGCCGGGGATGCTCATGGTGCGGCCGCCGGCCGGGTGGGTGTCGCGGAAGGTGACGCCGCCCCGGACGATCGTGTCGGAGACCGGGAACTTGGTGTCCGGCGTGATCACGCCCTCCTGGAGCGCCGCGCCGTAGGTGATCGCCTTGTGGATCGAGCCGGGGTCGACCACGAACGTGGTGGCCGCGTCGTCCCGGTCCGCCGGGGAGCCGACCTTGGTGGGGTTCGCCGCGTCGTACGTCGGCTGGCTGGCCTGCGCCAGCACCTCACCGCTCGGCACCTCGATGATCACCGCGGCGCCGACGCTGCCCTTCACCTTGGCCGTCTGCTTCGCCAGGATCCGCTGCGTCATGAACTGGAGGTCCCGGTCGACGGTGAGCTTCAGCGAGCTGCCCGGCTGCGGCTGGGTGGTGCGGCTGTAGCCGCCCGGGATGGGCGCGGCCAGGTCACCGAGGCCCACCTCGTAGGTCCGCTTACCGGCCTGTCCGCGCAGCACGTCGTCGTACTTCGCCTCCAGCCCTTCCAGGCCGTTCATGTCCTGGCTGACGAAGCCGAGCAGGTTGGCGGCCAGGTCGCCGCCGGGCACCTCGCGCCGCTCGTCACGGTGCACGTTGATGCCGGCCAGGTCGAGCTCCATGATCCGCTTCGCGGTGCCGATCTCCACACCGCGGGCCAGGTAGACGAACTGCAACGGGGTGTCGGTGCCGGGCAGGGTGCGCTGGCGCATCTTCTCGGCCAGGTCGGACACGGGCACGCCGAGCAGCGGGGAGAGCAGGCGCGCGGTGGCGAACCGGTCCTTCACCCGGGTCGGGTCGGCGAACACGTACCGGGCCTCGACGCTGTGTGCCAGCGGCTCGCCGCTGCGGTCGAGGATCGCCCCGCGCGGGGCCGGCAGTTCGACCACGGCGAGCCGGTTGGGCAGGCCGCCGTCGGCGTACGCCGGGGTGTCCACGGTCTGGAGGTAGACCAGCCGCACGCCGATGCTGGCGAACAACGCCAGCGCCAGCACGGTGCCGAGCCGCAGCCGCCGGCGCGGGTCGCCGAGTCGCGGCGGCCGGCGCGGCTTGCGTACCGGCCTGCGGGGTTGCGCGGCCGGGCGGCGCGGCTGGGACCGGCGGCGCGGCGGAGGCGCGTCCTCGTCGTCGTCGAACGGCTCCCGCACCGGCCGGGACGAGACGGTCCGCACCACGCCGGCCCGGCCGCCCGCGGCGGTGGACCGGCGCCCGGACCGGACGCCGTCGGTGGCGGGCTCGCGCGTGCCGGCCCGCCCCGCCCGGCCGCCGTCGAGCACCTGCAACGCGGGCCGGAACGGGTCGCCGGAGCGGTTGCTCCGGGGGGTACGCCGTTGCTCGGCGCCGCCGCCCTCGCGCACGGTCCGCCCGCGCGGGGTGTACGCGCGGGCGTCGGAGATCCCGCCGAGGCCCGGCTCGCGCGGCTCCGACCCCCGCGACGATCCGCGCCGGGAGCCATTGGCGTCCCGGCGCGGATCATCCGATCTCGGCGGCATCGCTCAGCCTCCGTTGCCCTGCGGGCTGGTGACCGACGGGGCGCCCTGCGCGGGGTGCGGCACCCCGATGGTCTGGCCGTCCGGCAGCCGGATGTAGGCCGGGTCCTCGGACTCGACCAGGCCGAGCCGCCGGGCGTTGGCGGTCAGGTTGCCGGGCGCCTCCTGCTTGGCGATCTCCTTCTTCAGCTCCTGCTCGTCCACGTCCAGCTTGGCCTGCTGCTGCTGGAGCTTCTCCAGCTTGAACGCGTTCTCGTTGATCTTGGTGTTGACCGCCAGGATGCCCAGCACCCCGCCGACCACCAGCACCAGGATCAGCGCGACGAACGGAGCCCGGGGCACCCGGATCGGCGCCGGCGGGGCGACCCGCAGGCGCGGCGCGGGCGCACCGGTGACCCGGGTACGCTCGGCCGGCCGCAGCGCGGCGCTGCCCTGCGTCGGAAACTCGCGCGCCCCCCGGGCGCGAGCCTGCTCCCGGCGGTCGGTCGCGGTCGTGTCCCGCGTGGTGCGCTGCGCCGCGGTCCGGCCCCCCGACCGCGGTGCGCGCTGCCCGACGGCTCCCCGGCCGTCGCGCTTCTCGACGTTCATGTCCCCTCCCCCTCCTCGTCCGTCCCGTTCGCGTCCCCCGGGGCCGACCGCGGGTCCTCGCCGGACCCCGGTGACCCCGTCCCCGGTTGGTGCATCGCCTTCACCCGGCGGCGGTACCGTTCGCGGTCGGTACGCCCCTGCCGGGCCGCCTCCGGATCGAGCCGTTCCGCGGCCCGCAGCCGCACCGAGGCGGCACGCGGGTTCGCGGCCACCTCCGCCTCCCCGGGCAGCTCGGCGCCCCGGCTCAACAGCCGGAACGTCGGGCCCGACCCGGGCAGTTCGACCGGGAGGTCGATCGGGCCCTTACTGCGGACCCGATCGGCGAGCGCCTGCTTGGTGAGCCGGTCCTCCAGCGAGTGGTAGGACAGGACCACCATGCGGCCGCCCACTGTGAGCTTGTCCAGAGCAGCCGGCAGCGCCGTCTCCAGCGCTGCCAGTTCTCTGTTTACCTCGATCCGTAAAGCCTGAAACGTTCTCTTTGCCGGGTGTCCACCGGTTCGTCGGGCCGGCGCCGGAATAGCGTCCCGGACCAGCTCGGCCAGCCGGGCCGAGGACGTGATCCGGTTGCGCTCCCGTTCCCGGATGATCGCCGAGGCGATCTTCCCGGCGAACTTCTCCTCGCCGTACACCCGCAGCAGGCGGGCCAGGTCCGGGTGGGAGTACGTGTTGACCACCTCTTCGGCGGTCACCCCCCGGGTCTGGTCCATCCGCATGTCCAGCGGCGCGTCCTGCGCGTACGCGAACCCGCGGTCGGGCGCGTCCAGTTGCAGGGACGAGACGCCGAGGTCGAACAGCACCCCGTCGATCGCCGGGTAGCCGAGCCGGTCGAGCACCTCGGGCAGCTCGTCGTAGACGGCGTGCTCCAGGTGGATCCGGTCGGCGAACCGGGCCAGGCGGACCCGCGCGTGGGCGAGCGCCTCGGTGTCCCGGTCGAGGCCGATCAGCACCGTGTCCGGATGTGCCGAGAGCACCGCCTCGGCGTGCCCGGCCAGGCCGAGCGTGGCGTCGACGTGCACGGTGCGACCGGGCCGGCCCAGTGCGGGGGCCAGCAGCTCGAGACACCGCTCGAGCAGCACCGGCACGTGCGTGCCGCGTAGCTCCCCCATCTCGACCCCCACCCCGTTCGCCAACCGTTCCGTCACGTGTCCGTCGTCGCCACGACGCCTCGCCATACCGCCAGATCCCCATCCGCTCCCGCCCGCCGGAGGCCGCGGCCCTCCGTGTCGGATCGTGCGCCTGGCACCGGGGAAGGGGTGCCAGGAACTCGAAAGCGGCTGGAGATCTCGCAGTACGTCGGGCGCCGTCACGCCCTACAGACCGCCGGGCAGCACCCCCTCCTCGATGTCGGCGAAGTCGTCTTCGCTCTCCGCGAGGTAGGCCTCCCAGGCCGCCCTGTCCCAGATCTCCACCCGGGTGCTCGCTCCGATCACGACCAGATCCCGGTCCAGTGCCGCGTACGACCGCAGGTGGCCGGGAATCGTGACCCGCCCCTGCTTGTCCGGCACCTCGTCGTGCGCGCTGGCGAAGAAGACCCGGCTGTAGGCCCGGGCCGCCTTGCTCGTCATCGGCTGCGCGCGCAACTGGTCCGCGATCCGCTGGAACTCGGGCATCGGGAAGACGTAGAGGCAGCGCTCCTGCCCTTTGGTGATCACGACACCCCCCGCCAGTTCGTCCCGGAACTTCGCCGGCAGGATCAACCGGCCTTTGTCGTCCAGGCGCGGAGTGTGGGTGCCGAGGAACATCGGCCCAACCCCCTCGCCCTGAGCGGCGTTCGCGGCGCCGCTGACCCCCCGGGCCGGTGTGGCCCTCCCGGCCTCACCATCGCGCCCCACTCTACTCCACTTCCCTCCACCTGCAACCAGAATCGCCCGCGCGGCGTGGCGTTTCCGCGCGCAAAACCGCACGTCAACGCGGGTGGGGCGGAGTGGAGGGGGTGGGGCGCGCCCCACACCGTCCGCTACCCGACATCGACCGCCGCCGTCCGGCCCCGCGCGCTCCGCCCGTCCGCCGGGCCGTCCCCGGCCGAACGGTTCGCCGTCGGCGGCGATCTGGTGGAGGTGGCGGTCCGGTAACCTCGCTCGCGTGACGGACGCGAAGATGCCCTTGCGGGCAAAGGTGGCCAGCTCCGTGTCGCGCACCGCCGCGGCGCTGTCGCGGGCCGCGGGCCGTGGCGACGGCTCGGTGATCGGCGGCTGGATCGGCCTCAAGATCGACCCGGACCTGCTCGCCCACCTCTCGGCCGGGCGGGCCATCGCCCTGGTGTCCGGCACCAACGGCAAGACCACCACCACCCGGCTCACCACCGCCGCGGTCGGCGTGCTGGGCCGGGTCGCCACCAACTCCTTCGGCGCGAACATGCCCACCGGCCACACCTCGGCGCTGGCAAAGGCCGGCAGCACGCCGTACGCGGTGCTGGAGGTGGACGAGCACTACCTCGCCCAGGTGCTGGAGGCGACCGAGCCGCACGTGGTGGCGCTGCTCAACCTCTCCCGCGACCAGCTCGACCGGGCCAAGGAGGTCGCCATGATGGCGCAGCTCTGGCGCGCCGCCCTGGTCCGGCACCCGCGGGTGCGTGTGGTCGCCAACGCCGACGACCCGATGGTGGTGTGGGCCGCGTGCCCGCCGGCCGACCCGGCCCAGGGCCACGTGCCGCCGCACGTCACCTGGTTCAGCGCCGGGCAGCGCTGGCACGACGACTCCTGGGTCTGCCCCGAGTGCGGCTCCACCATCCAGCGCTCCGGCGAGCAGTGGTGGTGCACCGGCTGCCCGCTGCGCCGCCCCGAGCCGAACTGGACGGTCGAGGACGACGGCGTGCTCGACCCCACCGGCGCCTGGCACAAGATCCAGCTCCAGCTCCCCGGCAAGGTCAACCTCGGCAACGCGGCCACCGCGCTGGCCGTCGCCGCCGAGTTCGGCGTACGCCCGGTGGACGCGGTGTCCCGGCTCGGCACCGTCACCTCGGTGGCCGGCCGCTACGCCCAGGTCGACCGCGACGGGCGCAACATCCGGCTGCTGCTGGCGAAGAACCCGGCGAGCTGGCTGGAGGCGTTCGACATGGCCGACGTCGCGCCGACACTGCTGTCCATCAACGCCCGCGACCCCGACGGGCTGGACACCTCCTGGCTGTTCGACGTGGACTTCTCCCCGCTGACCGGCCGGCAGGTGCTGATCACCGGCGACCGGGCGTACGACCTGGCGGTGCGGCTGGAAGTGAACGGCGTGCCGTTCCAGCACGTCCGCAGCTTCGACGAGGCCGTCCGCGCGGTGCCGCCGGGCCGGCTGGAGGTCATCGCCAACTACACCGCCTTCCAGGACATCCGAGCGGAGCTGGACCGTGTCAACTGAGAGCCTGCGCATCGTCTGGATCTATCCCGACCTGCTGTCCACCTACGGCGACCGGGGCAACGCGCTGATCCTGGCCCGCCGGGCCCAGCTGCGCGGCATGCCGGTCGAGGTGCTGGAGGTCCGCTCCGACCAGCGGCTGCCCGCCACCGCCGACATCTACCTGCTCGGCGGCGGTGAGGACGGCCCGCAGGCGCTCGGCGCCCAGCGCCTGATCGCCGACGGCGGTCTGCACCGGGCGGTGGCCCAGGGTTCGGTGGTGTTCGGCGTCTGCGCCGGCTACCAGCTGCTCGGCACCTCCTTCTTCGCCAAGGGCACCCGCTGCGCCGGCCTGGAGCTGCTCGACCTCTCCTCCGACCGCGGCCCCACCCGGGCGGTCGGCGAGCTGGCCGGTGAGGTCGACCCGCGGCTGGGCATCCCGCACCTGTCCGGGTTCGAGAACCACGGCGGTCGCACCCACCTCGGCCCGGGCGTGTCCCCGCTGGCCCGGGTCACCACCGGGGTCGGCAACGACGGCGCCACCGAGGGCGCGTGGCGGGGCAAGCTGCTCGGCACCTACTCGCACGGCCCGGCGCTGGCGCGCAACCCCGACCTGGCCGACCTGCTGCTGCGCTGGGCGACCGGCATCCACCAGCTTCCGCCGCTCGACGACACCTGGGCCGACCGCCTCCGCTCCGAACGCCGCACCGCGGTGGCCGCCGCCCCGAGGCCGTGACCGGCGCCGCCCGGCCGGGGCGGCGACCGGTGGCCCGGCGGCTCGCCGGGTTGCTGCGGCAGCCCTCGGTGCGCCGGTTCGGGCTGCTCCTGCTGCTGCTCGCCGGGTTCGGCGTGACGCTGCTGCTGGTGCCCCGGCCGGACCCGGCCGACCTGCCCCGGCTCGCCGACTCGCTCGGCGGCTACGGCCCGCCCGCGGCGGTGATCGGCGGCGCGCTGCTGCTGGTGGCGCTGGTGCCGCGGACGTTCGTCACGCTGGCCGCGGGCGCGATCTTCGGCCCGGTGCAGGGCGCCGCGTACGCGCTCGGCGCGGCGCTGCTCGCGGCGGCCATCGGCTTCACAGTGGGCCGGGTGCTGGGCCGCGAGTTCGTCGCCGAGCGGGTCCGCGGCCGGCTGGCCCGCCTCGACGGCTGGTTCGCCCGGCAGAGCGTCTTCGGCGTGGTCACCGTGCGGCTGCTGCCGATCGCCGGGTTCGGCCTGGTCAGCTACGGCTACGGCACCACCGCGGCCCGGATCCTGCCGTTCCTGGCCGGCAGCGTGATCGCCTCCGCCCCCACCGCGATCGGCTACGCGGCGATCGGCGCCGCCGCGACAAGTCCCGGTTCGATCAACTGGTACGCGGCTGCGCCGGCGAGCCTCGGCCTGATCGCCAGTGTGCTGATCATCCACCGCTGGTGGCGGGCCGAACGGCGACGCCGCGCGACCTGACCGGCGGTGGGCGTGTCCAGGGTGCGGACACGCCCACAGGCCGGGTCAGGCGACGACCGACACCATCCGGCCCTTCACCACGATCACCTTGCGCGGCTCCTTGCCGCCCAGCGCGCCGGCGACCGCCTCCAGCGCGGTCGCGCGGACGGTCTCCTCGGACGCGTCGGCGGGCACCTCGACCCGGCCCCGGACCTTGCCGTTCACCTGCACCGGGTAGGTGACCGACTCGGCCACCAGCAGGGCCGGGTCGGCGACCGGGAAGTCCGCGTACGCCAGCGAGGTCTCGTGGCCCAGCTTGCGCCACAGCTCCTCGGCCATGTGCGGGGCGAACGGGGCGACCATCAGCACCAGCGGCTCGGCCACCTCGCGCGGCGTACGCGCCAGCCGGGTCAGGCCGTTCGTCAGCTCGATCAGCTTGGCGATGGCCGTGTTGAACCGGATCCCGTCCATGTCGGCGCGGACCCCGTCGATCGCCTTGTGCAGCAGCCGCCGGGTCGCCTCGTCGGCCGGCTCGTCGGTGACCCGCAGCTCACCGGTCTGCTCGTCGACGACGGTGCGCCAGACCCGCTGCAGGAACCGGTACGCGCCGACGACGGCCCGGGTCTCCCACGGGCGGGACACCTCCAGCGGGCCCATCGACATCTCGTACACCCGGAACGTGTCCGCGCCGTACGCCGCGCACATGTCGTCCGGGGTGACCACGTTCTTCAGCGACTTGCCCATCTTGCCGTACTCGCGCCGCACCTCGGTCTCGCCGTGGAACCAACGGCCGTCGACCTCGACGACCTCCTCGGCGGGCACGTAGGCGCCGCGCGGGTCGACGAACGCGTACGCCTGGATCATGCCCTGGTTGAACAGGCGGCGGAACGGCTCGAACGACGACACGTGGCCCAGGTCGTACAGCACCTTGTGCCAGAAACGCGCGTACAGCAGGTGCAGCACGGCGTGCTCGGCGCCGCCGACGTACAGGTCGGTGCCACCGCAGTCGCCGTCGCGGCGCGGCCCCATCCAGTACGCCTCGTTCTCCGGGTCGGCGAAGCGCTGCGAGTCGGCCGGGTCCAGGTAGCGCAGCTCGTACCAGCAGGAGCCGGCCCACTGCGGCATCACGTTGGTCTCGCGGGTGTAGCGCTTCGGCCCGTCGCCCAGGTCCAGCTCCACCTCCACCCAGTCGCGCCGCCGCGACAGCGGGGTCTCCGGGGTGCTGTCGGCGTCCTCCGGGTCGAACGTCTTCGGCGAGAAGTCCTCCACCTCGGGCAGCTCGACCGGCAGCATCGACTCGGGCAGCGCGATCGGCGCCCCGGTCTCGTCGTAGACGATCGGGAACGGCTCACCCCAGTAGCGCTGCCGGGAGAACAGCCAGTCGCGCAGCCGCCAGGTGACCGCGCCGGCGCCGTGCCCGTTCGCCTCCAGCCACTCGATGATCCGGGCCTTCGCGTCGGCGACGCCCAGGCCGTCCAGGTCGATGCCGCGCTCCGGCGCGGCGCTGTTGATCGCCGGGCCGTCACCGGTGTACGCCTTGCCGTCGAAGCCCTCCGGCGGCTGCACGGTCCGCACGATCGGCAGCTCGAAGACCTCGGCGAAGTCCCAGTCCCGCTCGTCCTGGGCCGGCACCGCCATGATCGCGCCGGTGCCGTACCCGGCCAGCACGTAGTCGGCGATGAAGATCGGGATCTGCCCGCCGGTCACCGGGTTGGTCGCGTAGGCGCCGACGAAGACGCCGGTCTTCTCCTTGCTGTCCGCCTGCCGCTCCACGTCCGTCTTGGCCGCGGCGGCCTTCCGGTACGCCTCGACGGCCTCACGCGGGCCGGCGTGCCCGCCGGTCCAGGCGTCCTTCGTCCCCTCCGGCCAGGCGGCCGGCGTCAGCACGTCGACCAGTTCGTGCTCGGGCGCCAGCACCATGTAGGTGGCGCCGAAGACGGTGTCCGGCCGGGTCGTGAACACCCGCACCGGGGCGGCGTCGGTCGGGAAGTCGATGTGCGCGCCGGTCGACCGGCCGATCCAGTTGCGCTGCTGCAGCTTGATCGGCTCCGGCCAGTCCAGTGTGTCCAGGTCCTCCAGCAGCCGGTCCCCGTACGCGGTGATCCGCATCATCCACTGCTTCAGGTTGCGCTTGAAGACCGGGAAGTTGCCGCGCTCGGACCGGCCGTCGGCGGTGACCTCCTCGTTGGCCACCACGGTGCCCAGTCCCGGGCACCAGTTCACCGGCGCCTCCGAGACGTACGCCAGGCGGTGGTCGTCGACGACCTTGCGCCGCTCCCCCACGGTCAGCTCGGCCCACGGACGCCCGTCCGGGGTGGCGCGGGTGCCGCCCTCGAACTCGGCGATCAGCTCGGCGATCGGCCGGGCCTTCTTGGCGTCCGCGTCGTACCAGGAGTTGAAGATCTGCAGGAAGATCCACTGGGTCCAGCGGTAGAAGTCGGTGTCGATGGTCGCCACCGAGCGCCGCTCGTCGTGAGCCAGCCCCAGCCGGCGCAGCTGCGCCTTGAACCGCTCGATGTTGGCCTCGGTGGTGGTCCGCGGGTGGGTGCCGGTCTGCACCGCGTACTGCTCGGCGGGCAGGCCGAACGCGTCGAAGCCCATCGCGTGCAGCACGTTGCGCCCGGCCATCCGCTGGTAACGGGCGTAGCAGTCGGTGCCGATGTAGCCCAGCGGGTGACCGACGTGCAGGCCGGCACCGGACGGGTACGGGAACATGTCCAGCACGTACATCTTCTCGGCGCCCGCCCGCGGGTGGCCCGGGTCGGCCAGCGGGCCGACCGGGTTCGGCGCGTGGAAGGTGCCCTCCCGCGCCCAGGTGTCCTGCCAGCGGTGCTCGATCTCGTCGGCCAGGGCGGCGGTGTACCGGAACGGGGGGATGTCGGTCGCCGGTGCGGCTGCCTCACTCATGGCGTCTCCTCGGCGCGGATCGATTCGAAAAAATTGTGGGCGGTCTGCTGCGGGCACAAAAAAGCCCCTCGCGCAGGAGGGGCGGCCGTGCTGTCGCGCTTTCAGCGCATCAACACGGCTCGGTAAGAAGCAGGAAGAACCCGGCCATGCAGGCAGTGTACCTCGCACCCCTCGGTGGCGGCGCGCCCGTTCCACCCGCGGCGGCCGGTCCCCCGGTCCGGCGAATATTCCGGGCGTAACCGACCGACCACCTGCGGGAGTCGGCAGTAACGACAAACATGGTTAGCCTGAGATACCAATGAGATTTCTGCGGCAGACGAGGCTCGGCGTCGCGAACCCAACGGCGGGTCCAGGTGCTCTATAAAGAGCTGCCGTCCAGGCGACGAGGAGGAGGCCCGTGACACAACAGACCTGGGACGAGGTGGGCGGTCTGCTGCCGCACGACGAGTTCCGCGCCGCCAGCGAGGCCATCGTGGCCAACATCGAGCAGGTCATCGAGGGCAAGACCGCCACCGTCCGGCTCGCCCTGGCGGTGCTGCTGGCCGAGGGTCACCTGCTCATCGAGGACGTGCCCGGCGTCGGCAAGACCAAGCTCGCCAAGGCGATGGCCCGGTCCATCGACTGCTCGGTCCGGCGGATCCAGTTCACCCCCGACCTGCTTCCCAGCGACGTCACCGGTGTCAGCGTCTACAACCAGGAGACGCACGACTTCGAGTTCCGCCCCGGCGCGGTCTTCGCCAACCTGGTGGTCGGCGACGAGATCAACCGGGCCTCGCCGAAGACCCAGTCGGCGCTGCTGGAGTGCATGGAGGAGCGGCAGGTCACCGTCGACGGGGTCACCTACCAGTTGCAGACGCCGTTCATGGTGATCGCGACGCAGAACCCGATCGAGATGGAGGGCACCTACCCGCTGCCCGAGGCGCAGCGCGACCGGTTCACCGCCCGCATCGCCATGGGCTACCCGGACCCGCGCGCCGAGCTGGCCATGCTCGACGGGCACGGCGCCACCGACCCGCTGCCCGGGCTGCGGCCGGTCTCCGACGCGGCCACCGTCCGCCGGCTGATCGGCCACGTCCGGCAGGTACACGTCGCCGACGCCGTCAAGCAGTACGCGATCGACCTGGTCACCGCCACCCGGGAGGCGCCCGACCTGCGCCTGGGCGCGTCCCCGCGGGCCACGCTCCAGCTGCTGCGCACCGCCCGCGCGGTGGCCGCCCTGGAGGGCCGCGACTACGTCCTGCCGGACGACCTCCAGGTCCTCGCGGTGCCGGTGCTGGCGCACCGGATCATCCCGACCGCGGACGCGCAGCTGGCCCGGCGCACCACCGACGCGATCGTCTCCGAGCTGGTGCACCGCCTGCCACTCCCGCACGACCGGCAGCGCTCGCCGTACGACACCCGCCCCGGCGGCGGCAACAACGGCCGCGGGCCGTACGAGCCGCGGAGGCCGTGACGTGCGCGACGGCCTGCGTGGGCTGACCACCCGCGGCCGCTCCTTCCTGGCGGCCGCGGTGGCCGCGGCGATCTCCGCCGGCATCCTGGGCGAGAAGGACCTGCTCCGGGTGGCGGTCCTGCTCGCCGTGCTGCCGCTGCTGGCCGCCGCGTACGTCGGGCGCAGCCGGTACAAGCTGGCCTGCAACAGGTCGCTGGAGCCGCACCGGGTGCCGGTCGGGGCCAGCTCCCGCGTGGTGCTGCGGCTGCAGAACCTGTCCCGCCTGCCCACCGGCACGCTGCTGCTGGAGGACCGCCTGCCGTACGCGCTGGGCAGCCGGCCCCGGGTGGTGCTGGAGCGGCTCGGCGCGCACCAGGCCAGCTCCGTGGCGTACACGGTCCGCGCGGACGTGCGCGGCCGCTACGAGGTGGGGCCGCTGGTGATCCGGCTGACCGACCCGTTCGGCCTGTGCGAGCTGACCCGGTCGTTCCCCAGCACCGACCACCTCACGGTGATCCCGCAGGTCACCCCGCTGCCGTCGGTCCGGCTACCAGGTGAGTACGCCGGCAGCGGCGACAGCCGGGCCCGGTCGGTGGCGGTGCACGGCGAGGACGACGCCGCCACCCGGGAGTACCGGAGGGGCGACGACCTGCGCCGGGTGCACTGGAAGTCCACCGCCCGCACCGGTGAGCTGATGGTGCGCCGCGAGGAGCAGCCGTGGGAGAGCCGCGCCACGGTGGTGCTCGACACCCGTGCCGGCGGGCACCGGGGCGAGGGCCCGACGGCCAGCTTCGAGTGGGCGGTCTCGGCCGCCGCCAGCATCGCCGTGCACCTGCGCGAGGCCGGCTACAAGCTGCGGCTGGTCACCGGCAACGGCGCCGACGTCGGCGCCACCGAGGCGGGCGGCGAGGGACTGCTGCTCGACCACCTCGCCGACGTGCACCTGGACCGGCGCGGCGAGATCACCACGCTCGTGCAGCAGGTCCGGCAGCGGGCCGACGGCGGTCTGATCATCGCGCTGCTCGGCACGCTCGGCACCGCCGAGGCGGAACTGCTGGCCGGGCTGCGCGGCAACGGCGCCACCTGCGTGGCGTTCCTGCTCGACAGCAACACCTGGCTCAACCTGCCACCGAACGCCCGGGCCGAGGCGGAGCGGGCACACGGCGCCGCCGCGCTCACGCTGCTGCAGAGCGGTTGGCGGGTCATCGGGGTGGAGCACGGCACCCGGCTGCCGATGCTGTGGCCGCAGGCCGGACGGGGCTCGCAGGGCTTCGCGCTGCGGGCCGCCATGGCCGAGACGGTGGCCGGCGGACGACGATGACGGGAAGGATCCCCCTGTGACCCCGCACCGCAACATCGGGTTCGTCGCCGCGGCGGCGACACTGCTGGCGGCGGCCCCCCTGTCGGCGATC
The DNA here is from genome assembly GCF_055362685.1 of Micromonospora sp. SYSU B005. Classification (NCBI taxonomy): domain Bacteria; kingdom Bacillati; phylum Actinomycetota; class Actinomycetes; order Micromonosporales; family Micromonosporaceae; genus Micromonospora; species Micromonospora sp. SYSU B005. Next base: position 163,695 of record NZ_JAXCFU010000006.1, read on the forward strand.
TTCGAACGCTGGACCTGGCTGATCCAGGCCGCCGTCGTGGTCGCCGTGGTGGCCGGCGCGGCCGCGTTGAGCCGGCTGGGCCGGTTCCCGCTGTGGGGGCAGGTACTGGCCATGCTGGGCGGGCTGACCCTGGGCCTGACCTGGGTCTTCCCCGGCGGCACCGAACTGCTCGCGTTCGTGCCGACCCCGGCCACGTTCGCCCACTTCGGCGACCTGCTCCAGACGTCGTTGCAGGACATGCGCTCGTACGGCGTGAAGGTGCCGGACGTCGACTCGCTGCTGTTCCTCGCGGTGCTCGGCATCGGCGCGGTCGCGGTGGTGGTGGACGTGCTCGCGGTCGGGTTGCGCCGCCCGGCGCTGGCCGGTCTGCCGATGCTCGCCATCTACTCGGTGCCGGTCGCGGTCTACGTGGACAGCGTCCCGGCCACCCCGTTCGTGGTCGGCGCCGCCGGTTACCTCTGGCTGCTGGTCACCGACAACGTCGACCGGGTACGCCGGTTCGGCCGCCGGTTCACCGGCGAGGGCCGTGACGTGGACGTCTGGGAGGCGTCCCCGCTCGCCGCGGCCGGACGGCGGCTCGCCGTGGTCGGCGTGATCGTGGCGGTGGCGCTGCCGCTCGCAGTGCCCGGGATGACCGGCGGGCTGCTGAACAACGTCGGCGCCGGGCCCGGCGAAGGCAACGGGCGCCCGGGCCAGGGCGGCAGCTCGGGCCGGGTCGACCTGTTCGCGGCGCTCAGCGGCCAGCTCAACCAGAACGAGGAAGTCGAGCTGGTCAAGGTCAGTACCAACGAGACCACCCCGTTCTACCTGCGCCTGGGCGTGGTGGACGACCTGCGGCCGAGCGGCTTCCAGGCACGTGTGCCTACCGGGCGGCCGATCACCCGCCCGCTGCCCGACCCGGGGGAACGCGCCACGCGCGGTGTCGAGCAGCAGCGCTACCGCGCCACGGTCGAGGTGACGAAGAACCTCAACATGCCGTTGCTGCCGGTCTACGCCGAGCCAATCAACACCGACGACCTCAACGGCAACTGGCTGTACGACCCGAACCAGCAGGTCGTCTTCTCCAACCGGGACAACGCCCGCGGCAAGAGCTACTCGTTCGACTACGTACGGTCCACGTTCAGCCCGGCGGCGCTGCGCGCGGCCCCGTCGCTGCCCTCGGACAGCCCGGTGATGCGGCAGCAGACCGAGCGGCCGTCCGTCCCGGCCGTCGAGGAACTGGTCGCGCAGCTGGTGAAGGGCAAGTCGAACGACTACGACAAGGTCCGGGCGATCTACGACTACTTCTCCGTGGAGAACGGCTTCACCTACGCGCTGTCCACCCGCAACGGCAGCAGCGGGGAGGACATCACCGACTTCCTCGCCACCAAGGTCGGCTACTGCCAGCAGTACGCGGCGGCGATGGCCTGGCTGGTCCGGGCCGCCGGTATCCCGGCCCGGGTGGCCGTCGGGTTCACCAACGGCGGCAACGCCGACGGCAGCACATACGTGCTGACCAACCGCAACCTGCACGCCTGGACCGAGGTCAACTTCAGCGGGATCGGCTGGGTGCCGTTCGACGCCACCCCGGCGGCGGCCGTGACGGGCTCGGTCCGCTCGGCCTGGGCGCCGGACATCGACGCCCCCGAGGAGGTCACCCCGTCGGCCGGCAGCACCAGCGCTCCCGACGCGGCCGGCCCGTCGGCCGGGCCGAACGAGGCGGACCGGCTGGACAAGGACACCGACCAGGGCCTGACGCTGAACCAGGGCGGCCCGGCCGAGGAGAGCCCGGTCTGGCCGTGGTGGCTGGCCGGTGCGCTGGCGCTGCTGGCGCTGCTCGCCGTACCGGCCCTGCGCCGCTCCGCGCTGCGCCGACGCCGGCGCGTCCGGGCGGTCCCGCCCGCGGCCACCGCGCTGCCGGTGCCGGGCCAGCGCGGCGAGACGCGGCCGGTCGTCGTCGGCGTGGACGCCGAGGCGGCCCGCGCCGACGCGCACGCCGCCTGGGACGAGCTGCTCGACACGCTCGTCGACTTCCACGTCCGGGTGGACCGCACGGAGACCCCACGGGCCACCGCCGAACGGCTGGCCCGGGAGGCACTCGCCGAGAAGGGCGACGCCGTGACCGGGGTACGCCTGCTCGGCCGCGCCGAGGAGCGCGCCCGTTACGCGCGTGACCCGCTGACCGACGCGGAGTTGCAGCCGGCGCTGCGCACGGTCCGGGGCGCGCTGGCGGCGGGCGCGGACCGCCGTACCCGGCTGCTGGCCGCGCTGCTGCCCCCGTCGGTGCTGCAGCGTTGGCGTACCGCCCTGGCCGAGCGGTCGGCAATGGTGGTGACCGCGAGCGGTCAGGTCCGGCAGCACATGACCCGCTGGAGCCCGCGCCGCCTCCTGGCCCACCGTCCCACCCGCTGACCCACCCGCCCGCCCCGCCCCCTCCCGCCCGCCCCGCCCGCCCTTCGGCGTCGATCAAGGAGTTTGTGTCCAAACCCCCGCTGAAGACACAAACTCCTTGATCACCGCTCCTGGCCGGCCACGCACGAGATCTTGGTACGAAACGGCCCCCATAAGGGCCCTTTCGTACCAAGATCTACGGCGGCTCCCGGGATACGGGCAGCGAATCCCGCCTGCCGGGCGAGCACGGCTGATCAGGCGAGCTGGGCGCCCCGCCCCGCCCCGCCCCGCCCCGGCCCGGCCCGCCCCGGCCCGGCCCGGCGGCCTCGACGATCTTGCAGTTTGCGCCCGGGCGAAGGGGACATTCGGGGCACCGCTCGGGCCGAAAGTGCAAGATCGCGGGTGAGGGCGGGTGTGGCGCCTGCTGGCGGGCGCGAGGAGGCGCTTGGCGTGGCGCTGAGGCGGGGAGGCTTGGGCACGACGGGGAGCTGCTCTGCCGCGACCCCGGGCACGGTGCACACGCCCACGCGCGGGGCGACCCGGGCACGGTGCACACACGCTCACGTGCGGGGCGATCCGGGCACGGTGCGCACGCCCACGCGCGGGGCGATCCGGGCGCGGTGCACACACGCTCACGTGCGGGGCGATCCGGGCATCACGTGCTGACGGAGGCGCCCGGCGGTGCGCATACGAGGCGGACCGCCGGGGGCGGCGCCGAGTGGCGGGGCAGTGAGTGGACGGTGGGGTCGATCGCGGGCACGACTGAGGCCGGGCCCTCGCCCGCGCTGCCCGGCGACCGGCAGCAGGGCACCCCGGCGGCGCTCGCCAGCCTGTTACGGAGGCGCCGCCGGTTTCCCGCCCCGGGTCAGGGGCGGGACGCGGTCAGCGGTGGCCCTCCGGGCGCTGCCGCCAGCGGTCCTCCATCCGATCGAGGAAGGAGCCCCGGCGACCACCACCACTGCGGCCACGGGGACGACGCCGGCTCGTTGTGCCGCCGACCACGTGCAGGTCGGGCGACTGGGATCGGCGGTGCGACTGCACCGCGTAGCCCAACGAGGCCAGCATGACGACGAAACCCGCCACGGCCACCGCGGGAATCTTGATCACGGCACCGTAGATCAACAGGGCCAGACCAGCGACGACCACGCCGGCAGCGACGAGCACGCGACGCCGCGCGTGGAAACGCGGGTCGCTGGCGCGCACGGCCGAGGCGAACTTGGGGTCCTCGGCAAGCGACCGCTCGATCTGCTCGAACAGCCGCTGCTCGTGCTCCGAGAGCGGCACGGCACTCCTCCCCGGTCACGTTGGTCGGCCCGGGCGGGCCGACAGACCGTGGCAGCCAACCGGCTGCTTACCCGCAAGTCTACGAGGGCCCCCGCGCGTCGGAAAGCGGGACGACCTACGGCCGGGTCGGTTTTTCGACTTGTCGTGTATCACGACGGCCGAGAAGACTGGCCGGACCTATGACGGACCGCCCGAATCGGGCGGCCGCCGCGTCGGCCGCCGCCTCCGCCTCGCGCCAGCCGCGCTCGGGCGCACCGAGGGTGAGCTGCTGCGGGGTCTCCCCGGCGGGGGCGAGACCTTCCATCCGGACCCCGACCAGCCGAACCGGCTCGCCCGGGGCGAGCGCGCCCCACAGCGCCCAGGCCGTGTCGAACATCTCCCGGGCGGTGTCGGTGGGCACGGCGAGGGTGCGGGAGCGGCTGATCGTCCGGAAGTCGGCGAAACGGACCTTGAGCGACACCGTACGGCCCACCTGCCCGGCCGCCCGCAGCCGAGCGCCGGCCTTGTCGGCGAGCGCGAGCAGGGACCGCCGGATCTCGTCCGGGTCGGTCACGTCGATGTCGAACGTGACCTCCGCGCCGATCGACTTCTCCACCTGGTCGGGCGTGACGCCGCGCGGGTCACGCCCCCAGGCCAACTCGTGCAGGTGGGCGGCGGACGCCTCGCCCACGGCCCGGCGCAGCAGGCCGGCCGGCGCTTCGGCGAGGTCGCGTACGGTGCGCAGGCCGAGGCGGCGCAGCGCGTCCGCCGAGCGCTCCCCCACGCCCCACAGCGCGGACACCGGCAGCGGGTGCAGGAACTCCAGCACCTGGGCGGCCGGGACCACGAGCAGGCCGTCGGGTTTGGCCCGGGTGGAGCCGAGCTTCGCCACGAACTTGCTCGGCCCCACGCCCACCGAACAGGTCAGCTGTTGCTCCTCGGCGACCCGGCGGCGGATCAGCGCGGCGATGTCGGCGGGCCGGCCGAACAGCCGTCGGGCGCCCGCCACGTCGAGGAACGCCTCGTCCAGCGACAGCGGCTCGACCAGCGGCGTGACGTCCCGGAAGATCCGCATGACCGCCCGCGACGCCTCGGTGTAGGCGGTGAAGTCGGGCGGGAGGTAGACCGCGCCGGGGCACAGCGCGCGGGCACGGGCGGTGGGCATGGCGCTGCGGACGCCGTACCGCCGGGCCTCGTAGCTGGCGGAGCTGACCACGCCGCGCGGGCCGACGCCGCCCACCACCACCGGCCGGCCGCGCAACTCGGGGCGGCGGCGCACCTCCACTGAGGCGTAGAACGCGTCCATGTCGACGTGCAGGATGGTGCAGCCGGTGTCGTCGGCGTCCGGCCCGAAGCGGGGGTCACCGCCTCGGGGCAACGACTGGCTGCGGCCCATGCCAGCAGGCTAGCCCGCCGGTCCGACAACCCCACCGCCCGCCGACCCCGCACGAGGCGGGGCCGACCCGGGCCCGCGGCCACCAGCGCACCAGCACGGACGAAGCGGGGTCAGCCCCGGATCACCAGCAGCGGGACTGTCATCTCGGCGGCGGTGTCCGCGCCGTGGTACGCCACCAGCCGCGACGCCATCGGCGGTTCGGAGCGCGTGGCGACCACCGCGTACGTGTCCCGGCAGACCACCACCACGTCGCCGATCCGGGTCAGGTGTGCCTCGGGCACCGGCCCGAACCAGCCGGTCGCCACCGCCTCGGCGCGGGTCAGCACCTGCGCGGCCGGGCCCAGCACCTCGGTCCAGGCGGCCACCACGTCGGCCTCGGCGCCCGGCTCGACGTGCAGGTAGCGGACCCGGGGCTCACCGGCGACCACTCGCACCCCGGCCCGCAGCCGGGGGTCGGTGTCCAGGTCGATGCGGTGCGCGGCGGGCACGTCGAGCTGGCCGTGGTCGGCGGTGACCAGCAGCGCGGCGTCCGGCGGCAGCCCGTCGACGAGCCGGGCCAGCAGGACGTCCACCTCGGCCGCGGCGGTCCGCCAGGGCGCGGAGGCGACGCCGCTGAGGTGCCCGTGCCGGTCCAGGTCGGGGTGGTAGCCGGAGACCAGTGCGGGCCCGTTCCCGGCGGCCAGCGCCGCCAGCATCCGGGCGGCGAGCGCGTCGACACCTGCCGCGCCCCGGTAGTCGCCGCCCCGGTTGGCGGCGAGTGTGAGGCCGCTGCCGGCGAACTCGGGACGGCTGACCACCGTCACCGCGACCCCGGCGGCGCGCGCCCGCTGGTACCAGGTGGGCACCGGCTGCCAGCTCGCCGGATCGGGGTCGCCGGCCCAGTCGACGTGGTTGAGCACCCGGTCGGTGCCGGGCACCCGGACCGTGAAGCCGAGCACGCCGTGCGCGCCGGACCCGGTGCCGGTGCCGAGGCTGACCAGGCTGGTCGGGGTGGTGGACGGGAAGCCGGTGGTGAGCGGCCGACCGGCGGTGGCGGCCAGGCCGGCGAGCGTCGGGGCGTACGGGGCGGCGGTGGGGATCTGGTACCAGCCGAGGCCGTCGATGAGCAGCACCGCGATCCGGCGTACCCCGGCCAGGCGCGGGGCCAGGCCGAGCCGGTCGGTCGCGCCCGGTACGCCGAGCAGCGCCAGCGCGCTGGGCAGCACGTCGGTCAGGGCGCCGCCGTCGTAGCGCGGCGCCACCCGGTCCAGCGGGCCGGGAGCCGGGCCGGGAGCCGGATCGGGAGCCGGGCCGGTCATGCCGGGCGGCGGGCGAACAGGTGCAGCTGGGCGGCGAGATCGCGGTACGGGGACCGGACGGCGAGTGCGCGCTCCAGCTCCACCAGGGCGGCCTGCTGGCCGTCGGCCACCGCGGCCGGGAGAAGGTCGACGAGCACCCGTACCCCGTGGATCTCCTCCACGACGAGGCCGGCGGTGGTGAGCAGCGCGCTCGCGTCGGCGGCGTCGTAGCGGCGGCGCAGCGTGTCCCGGCCGCCGGTGGTGCCGTGCGGGTCGGCGGCGAGCGCGGCGGCGGCGTCCAGTTGCCCGTTCATCGCCCGGCCGAACACGGCGGCGGCCCGGCCGGCGACGAGTACGCTCGCCGCGCCACCCGGCCGCAACGCGGTGACCAGCGCGGACATCACCGGTTCCGGGTCGTCGACCACCTCGAGGACGGAGTGGCAGAGCACCAGGTCCACGGTGGCCGGTTCGACGAGTCCGGTGAGCGCGTCGGCGTCGCCCTGCGTCGCGCGTACCCGATCGGCGACCCCGGCCTCGGCGGCCCGGCGGGTCAGCGCGGCGAGCGCGTCGGGGCTGGCGTCGACCACTGTGACCCGGTGACCGGCCTCGGCGAGCGGGACGGCGAAGCCGCCGGTCCCGCCGCCGACGTCGAGCACGGAGAGTCGTTCGCCGGCCCGCCGGTCCAGCTCGGCCCGGAGCACCGACCAGATGACGGCGGTGCGGGGGGTGAGGGTTCGGATCTGCTCCACGCGCCGAGCCTAGTCACCCCCCGGCCCGGGTTCAGGACTCGCCGCCGCCGGCGGGGTCGTCCTCGGCGCGGGAACGCTGGTGGTTGGCCACCGGGCCGTCGGTCACCTGGTATTCCCGCGGCTCGGCCTCGTGGGTGGGTGCCCAGTCGGCGCCGAGGCGGGTCCGTCGGGCGTTCGCCACGCCACCGGCGTTAGTGCGGTGAAAGGTCATCGGTTCATCCCCCATACCCCGGGTGGGCCACTCTGCCCACCCGCGTCGGGAGTCTCCCGCCTCCGGCTCGGAGAAACCGTAATGTGGATCACTCCATCAACGGAAATCCCTGGATGCCGGTGTGACGGGGGGCTCGATCGCGTCCAGCCGGTCCGCGGTGAGGTTCGTGACGCCCTCGTGCCGCTGCAGCCGGCCCCGCACCACGAGTGCTCCACTGGTGCGGGCGACTCGACGGTATCTCTGCCACAACCCCGGGGAGCAAGTGACATTGAGCATCCCGGTCTCGTCCTCCAGGTTGAGGAACGTGACGCCGCCGGCGGTCGCCGGGCGCTGCCGGTGGGTGACGATCCCGCCGACCCGGATCCGCTGCCCGGGTGGCACCTGGCCGAGGCGGGCGATCGGCACCGCACCCAGTTCGTCGAGGCGGTCCCGGATGAACCGGGCCGGGTGGCTCTCCGGGGACAGGCCGGTGGCCCAGACGTCGGCGACCAGGCGGTCCACCGCGGCCATGCCGGGCAGGGTGGGCGGGTCCGCGCCGGTCACCGTGCCGGGCAGCCGGCCGGGCCGGTCCTGGGCCGCCGCGCCGGCGGCCCAGAGGGCCTGCCGCCGGGTCAGCCCGAAACAGGCGAACGCGTCGGCGGTGGCCAGCGCCTCCAGCTGCGCGGCGGTGAGACCGACGCGGCGGGCCAGGTCCGGCATGTCCCGGTACGGCCCGTGCGCGGCGCGTTCCGCCTCGATCCGCTCGGCCACGTCCTCGCCGAGGGTACGGACGCTGCCCAGCCCGAGCCGTACCGCCGGGCCGCCCAGTCCCCAGGCGTGCGGCGGCTCGCCCGGCACGCTGCCCCACCGGGTCTCCGGGGTGGACTCCAGCACCGCCTTGGCGCCGCTGGCGTTGATGTCCGGCCGGCGTACCTCGACGCCGTGCCGGCGGGCGTCGTCGGTGAGCGTCTGCGGCGAGTAGAAGCCCATCGGCTGGGCGTTCAGCAGCGCGGCCAGGAACGGGCCGGGGTGGTAGCGCTTGAGCCACGAGCTGGCGTACACCAGGTAGGCGAAGCTCATCGCGTGGCTCTCCGGGAAGCCGTAGCTGGCGAACGCGGTGAGCTTGCGGTACACGTCGTCGGCCAGTTCGCCGCTGATGCCCCGCTCGGCCATCCCGGCGTAGAGCCGGTCGGCGATCTGCGCCATCCGCTCCACCGACCGCTTCGCCCCCATGGCCCGGCGCAGCTGGTCGGCGCCGGCCGCGTCGAACCCGGCCAGGTCGATGGCGAGCTGCATGAGCTGCTCCTGGAACAGCGGTACGCCGAGCGTCTTCTCCAGCGCGTTGCGCATCAGCGGGTGCGCGTACGTGACCGGCTCCTGGCCGTTCTTGCGCCTGATGTACGGGTGCACCGAGCCGCCCTGGATCGGGCCGGGCCGGATCAGCGCCACCTCCACCACCAGGTCGTAGAACTCGCGCGGCTTGAGCCGGGGCAGCGTGGCCATCTGGGCGCGGCTCTCCACCTGGAACACCCCCACCGAGTCGGCCCGGCAGAGCATGTCGTAGACCTCGGGGTCGTCCAGCGTCATGTCGCCCAGGTCGAGCCGGGAGCCGATCAGGTCGTAGCCGTAGTGCAGCGCCGAGAGCATGCCGAGACCGAGCAGGTCGAACTTGACCAGGCCGACGGCGGCGCAGTCGTCCTTGTCCCACTGGAGCACGCTGCGGCCGGGCATCCGGCCCCACTCCACCGGGCACACCTCGATCACCGGCCGGTCGCAGATCACCATGCCGCCGGAGTGGATGCCCAGGTGCCGGGGGAAGGTCTGCAGCTCGTTGGCGTACGCGACCACCTGCTCCGGGATGTCCGCCACGTCGACCGCGGCGACCGAACCCCACCTGTCGATCTGCTTGCTCCAGGCGTCCTGCTGGCCGGGTGAGAAGCCGAACGCCTTCGCCACGTCCCGCACCGCCGACCGGGGCCGGTACGAGATGACGTTGGCGACCTGGGCGGTGTGCTCCCGGCCGTAGCGGGCGTAGACGTGCTGGATCACCTCCTCCCGGCGGTCGGACTCGATGTCCACGTCGATGTCGGGCGGGCCGTCGCGTTCCGGGGCGAGGAACCGTTCGAACAGCAGCCGGTGCCGGACCGCGTCCACGTTGGTGATGCGCAGCGCGTAGCAGACCGCCGAGTTGGCCGCCGACCCCCGGCCCTGGCAGTAGATGTCCTGCGCGCGGCAGAACGCGACGATGTCGTAGACCACCAGGAAGTAGCCGGGGAAACCGAGGTCTTCGATCATCCGCAGCTCGTGTTCCAGCTGCGCGTACGCCTCCGGGTGCGCCTCGGGCGGGCCGTAGCGCTCGCGGGCGCCGTCCATGGTCAGCCGGCGCAGCCAGCTCATCTCGGTGTGCCCGGGCGGCACCGGGTACGCGGGCAGCTGCGGCGCCACGAGCTGAAGGTCGAAGGCGAGTTCCGCGCCGTACTCGGCGGCCCGTGCCACAGCGCCCGGGTACGCGGCGAACCGCGCCGCCATCTCCGCGCCGCTGCGCAGGTGGGCGGTGGCCGCGGCGGGCAGCCAGCCGTCGATCTCGTCGAGGCTGCGCCGGGCCCGGACCGCCGCCACGGTGGTGGCCAGCCGCCGCCGGCCCGGGGTGGCGTAGTGCACGTTGTTGGCGGCCACCGTGGGCAGCCCGGCCGCGGCGGCCAGGTCGGCGAGCGCGTCGTTGCGGTCGGCGTCGACCGGGTGGCCGTGGTCGGTCAGCTCCACCGCCACCGTCTCCGCGCCGAACAGCGCGGTGAGCCGGTCCAGTTCCCGGGCGGCCGCGTCGACGCCCTCGGTGAGCAGCGCCGCGGGCACGTGCCCCTTGCGGCAGCCGGTCAGCACCAGCACGTGGTCCCGCAGCTCGGCGGCGATCTCCTCCAGCTCGCCGTAGACCGGGCGGCCCTTCTCCCCGCCGCGCAGCTGGGCCCGGGAGATGGTGGCGGCCAGGCGCGCGTACCCCTCGTGGCCGTGCGCGAGCACCAGCAGGTGCCGGCCGAGCGGGTCGGGCTCGCCGTTCTGCGGGCCGGGCAGCCCGAGGGACAGCTCCGCGCCGAAGATCGTCGGCAGCCGCAGCGCGCGGGCCGCCTCGGCGAAGCGCACCACGCCGTAGAAGCCGTCGTGGTCGGTGACGGCGAGCGCGGTCAGCCCGAGCCGGGCCGCTTCCTCGGCCAGTTCCTCCGGGTGGCTGGCCCCGTCGAGGAAGCTGAAGTTGGAGTGCGCGTGCAGCTCCGCGTAGGGCACCACGCCGTCCGGGCGGGCCAGCTCCGGCGGCCGGTATTCCTGGCGCTTGCGGCTCCAGGCCGGTGAGTCGCCGCCGTCGGCGTCGACCGCGAGCGGGTCGACCACGTGCAGGTGCCGCTCACCCCCGCCCCGGCCGGAGAGCACCTGCTCCAGCTTCGACCAGGGCATCTTCGGGTTGTGGAAGCTCACCCGCGCCCGCCTCGCCCTGCACCCGGCCGCCCGAGATGTTGGTACGAAACGGCCCCTGGAGGGGCGCTTTCATTCCAAGATCTTCCCCGGCACTCAGTCATAGATCGCCTCCACCAGCCACTGCCCGCCCTCGACCGCGAGCAGCAGGGCGGCACCGTCGGCCAGGCTCACCTGGAACCGGGCCCGGCGGCGCGCCTCGGCCGGCGCCCACCAGCGCTCGTCCACCGGCCACGGACCGGTCCAGCCGGTGATCTCGGCCGGGCGGCCGTCGCCGACGGTGAGCCGGGCCGGCGCCGCGCTGACCGCCAGCCGCGCGCTCACCACGACCGGCTCCCCGGCCGCGTCACGCACGTCAGCCGGCAGCGGGGCGGGCAGGATCACGGCCGGTGACGGTGGCGGGATCCGGCCCGGCCACGGCGGCTCGGCCACCACCCGGCCCCGCCCGGCCCGCCGCCCGGCACGCACACCCGAAGCCGGTACGACGACCGAGGCGGACGCGGCACCCGGAGCGGCCCCGACAGCCGGGGACGGCGACGCGGCCGGAGCCGGGGACGCCGGAGCCGGTGACGGCAGGGGTGGCGGGCCGGGGCGGGCGGGCGCCCGCTCGTCGCCCCACGGCACGAGGCGTACCTGGTCGGCCGGGGACCGCCCGCCGCCGAGCACGGCGGTGACCACCGCCTCGGGGCCGAGGATGCCCTGCACCCGGCTCAGCGCCCGGTGCGCCCGCTCCCGCTCCTCACCGGTCTCCCCCCACAGCCCGGGTTGCAGGCCCGCCTGGGCGAGCACCCCGTCGGGCACCAGTCGCAACCGGACGATCCCGGCGGTGGGCCGGGCCGGACGCGTCCCGCCCCGGCCGTTGCTGCCGGAGAGCCAGCCGTCGAGCTGCCAGCGGACCCGGTCGGCGACGGCCGCGGCGGTGAGCAGGCCGTCGTGCCGCCAGACCCGGTGCAGTTCCTGGCCGTGGGCGGTGACCGCCTCGATGCCGAGGCGGGTGCAGGCAAGGCCGTACCCGGCCAGCCGCTCGTGCAGCCGCTCGGCGAGCATGCGGGCGGCGAACGCGGCGGCGTCGACCCGGTCGACCGGCTCGTCGTAGTCGGCGGTGACGGTCAGGTCGGCGGGCGGCTGCCGGACCGCCAGCGGACGGTCGTCGCGGCCACCAGCGAGCCGGTGCGCCAGCGCCCCGTCGAAACCGAACCGGGCCAGCACGTCCCCGGCGGGCAGCGCCGCGAAGTCGCCGAGGGTGCGGACGCCGAGCCGGCGCAGCAGGTCGGCCAGCGCGGGCCGGCCGAGCGCCTCGACCGGCCGGGCGGCCAGGAACTCGCGGGTGCCGCCGGGGGCCACGATCCGGCCCTCCCGGGCGGCCAGCCCGGCCGCGAACACCCCGTCGGCGATGCCGGCCTGGCTCTCCACCGCGCAGCTCTGCGCGACGTGCTCCACGATCCGCTCGGCCGCCGCCTCCTCGCCGCCGAGGTAGCGGCTCGGCCCCCGGGCCGCCGTGGCGCAGGCGCCGGGCCGGATCACCTCGACGCCGGCGACCACCTCCTCCACGGCGGCCACCACCGGCTCGAACGCGCGTACGTCCCGCCCGGGGTCGTGGTCGACCACCGTCAGGTGCGGGCAGCGCCCCTGCGCCTCGCGGCGGCGCAGCCCGCGCCGGATGCCCTCGGCACGTGCCCGCTCGGAGCAGGCGATCACCCGGTTGGCGTGCAGCACCACGACCGGGTCGGTGGCGGGCACCCCGTCGACGATCTCGGCGGCGAGAACCGGCCAGTCCGGGCACCAGAGCAGCAGCGTCCGCTGCGGTTCGCCGCTCACGCCGGACCGGCCGCGGCGAGCGTACGGGCGGGTGGGGCGACCACGCGCAGCCGGCGCGACGGCGCGGCGGACGGGACGCCGAGCCCCGCCGAGCGGGGGATCACCCGGGTCAGCTCGTCGCCGGGCAGCCACACCTTGATCTCCTTGGGGCGGGCGGCGGCGCCCCGGCCCCGGGCCGAGACGGTCACCTCGCGGCGGCGCAGCCGCCCGCGACCGGCGCCGAGCCCCTGCCAGACGCCCCGGACCACCTGGAGCGTGACGTCCGCGCCGTCCCACCGCCCGTACGGGACCAGGACGCTTCCGCGCTGCCGGGCACGGGCGGCCAGCCGGGTGGCGACCGAGGCGGAGACGGTGGCCGGCACGGCGGTGACCACCACGTCGACCCCGTCGATGAGCGCGGCGACCACTGTGGGCCACTCCGGCCCGGGGTCGGGCACCAGGGCCAGCCGCTCCAGGGCGATGCCCGCCTCGGCGGCGGCGCCGGCCCCGAAGGTGGGTACGCCGACCACCGCGCACCACGAGCCGGCCCGGGACGCCTCGGCGAGCAGCGCGATGATCAGCGAGGTGGCGCCGCTGCGCCGGGGCTGGCCGGCGCCGACCGCGACGGTGCTGCCACGCCGCAGACCGCGGTTGGGCAGCAGCCCGGTCAGCTCGGCCCGCACGGGCAGTACCCGGTGGCCGCCGGCCGGGTCGGGCGCGCTCGCCGGACGGACCAGATCGGCCAGGGCGGCGGAACCGACCACCATGCGGCCCGCCATCGGACCAACCCCCCGTCGTGTTTCGCCACGGGCTCGCCCGTGGATGGTGCTGTGGGTCGTGTGGTGCGCGGCACGCGTGTGCCGTGGGTGCGGCGCCCGGCCACCCGGGGTCCCGCCGGTGGTGGCCGGGCGCCACGAATCAGGCGGCGGCCGCTCCGGGCCGCGACGGCGGGGAGTCGGAGGCGCCGAGCCGCAGCGGGCGGGGCAGGCCGTCGAGCGCCGGCTGGTGGGCCAGGCCGAGCGCGGTCTCCACCACCGTCACGAACTCCTCGGCGGCGCGCAGCAGGTCGTCGGCCTCGCGGGCGGTGACCACGCGGGGGATGCCGGCCTCGGCGGCGGCCCGTTTGCTCGCGCCGGCGGCGAAGTAGGCGGCCCACTCGTCCAGCTCGGGGGCGACGGTGGCGAGCAGCACCCAGACGCTGGTGATCCGGTGCCGGCGGGTGGGCGCGGGGCGGGCCCGGGCGGCGAGCACGGCGGCGGCGGCGCGCAGCGCCGCGAGATGGGCGGCGGCGTACCGGAGGCCGTCGGGTCGGGTGCGGGCGGCCTCGGCCAGCCCGTCGCGGGCCACCGCGAGCAACTGGGCGGGGGTGCGGTGCGGCAGCACGTGCGCGGGCACCGTGGGCGCCTGGGCCGGACTGGTCGGCATGGGTCTCTCCTCCGCGTGTGGCCGGGGCGGGCGGTCGCGCGACGGTGGACGTCGCCCGGTCGCCCGGAGCGGTCGGTGCGGAGGAAGACGCACCTTGGTGGCGGCCGGCCGGATGTGGACGCTTCCCCACACCCACACCCGGCCGGCGTGCCGGCGGGTCCGTCGCCCGCCGCCCGGGGGTCGTGGGCGGCGGGCGACGACCTGCCTGACGGGCCCGGACTCGCGACTGTCCGAGACCCGGTGCGGCCCGCGGTGCCGCACCTCCCGGAAGCCGGTGCCGCGAAACACCGCTTCCGGAGCGTTCGACGAGTGCGCGACCGGCTCGGATCAGGCCGGGCCAGCCGGGGAGCTGAGCCGCTTGCCGTTCAAGCCGAACCTGACGTCGAGCCGTAATCGAACACTCGTTCTAACTACCCTGACAGTACACCTCCCCCCCGACGAAAACGCAACGTGTGACGCGCCGGGGACGCACGGGAGGGCGACGGCCCCCGGCGGGGTCGTCGCGGGGTGGGGGAAGAATGGGTGCATGCAGCCACACCCGAACGTGCAGGCGGTGCAGCGCGCGCTCGACGACGCGGGCGCGCGGAACGGATCGGGCGAGGCCAGCCTCGTCCGACTGCTGCCCGACGCGGTGCACACCGCCGCCGCGGCGGCCGAGGCGCTCGGTGTCGCCGTCGGCGCCATCGCCAACTCGCTGATCTTCGACGCGGACGACGCGCCGCTGCTGGTGCTCACCTCCGGCGCGCACCGGGTGGACACCGCCGGGCTGGCCGCCGGGCTGGGCGTGACCCACCTGCGCCGGGCCACTCCGGAGTTCGTCAAACGGCACACCGGGCAGGTGATCGGCGGCGTCGCACCGGTCGGCCACCCCGCGCCGCTGCGCACCGTCGTGGACACCGCCCTGGCTGGGTACGACGAGGTGTGGGCCGCCGGCGGCGTACCCCGGGCGGTGTTCCCCACCACGTACGCGGAACTGCTGCGGATCACCGCCGGCACCCCGGCCGAGGTGGCGTGAACCCCGGACTCGTCACGCTGCACGTGTGGCGTGTGCCCCGCCGGGCCGTACCCGGTGTGCTGGGCCGGATGGCCACCCACCCGGCGCGGCTGCGCCGGCTGCCGGGGGTCCGCTTCGCCAAGCTGCTCGGCACCGGGACCGGCACCGGCTTCGGCCCCGGCGACGCCGACCTGACCCGGTGGGCCGCGCTCGTGGTGTGGGACTCCCCCGCCGACGCGGCCGGCTTCGACGCCTCCCCGGTCGCCCGTTCCTGGGCCCGGATCGCCGACGCCGCGGTACGGGTCGATCTGCGCCCGCTGACCAGCCGCGGCCGGTGGTCCGGCCGGGAACCGTTCGGCGCGCCGGCCGGCGGACGGGTCACCGGGCCGGTGCTGGCGCTGACCCGGGCCCGGTTGCGGGCCCGCCGCGCGGCCACGTTCTGGCGGGCGATCCCGCCGGTCGCCGCCGAGCTGCACGCCGCGCCCGGCCTGCTCGCCCGGTTCGGCGTCGGCGAGGCGCCGCTGGGCTGGCAGGGCACGGTGAGCGTGTGGCGCGACCCGGCGGACCTGGTCGCGTTCGCGTACCGTTCCCCGGAGCACCGCGCCGCGATCACCCGTACCCCCACCGAGGGCTGGTACGCGGAGGAACTGTTCGCGCGGTTCGCGGTGGGCGACGTGGTCGGCGACCGTACGGTGCTGGGCTGGGCCGCCGCCGAAGGCGACCCGGAAACATCGAGAGGGTACGCATGAGGCTGGTGCGGTGGACACCGGACGACCTGGTCCGGCGGCTGGACGACGTGGTGGCCGTCTACGGCGAGGCGATGGGCTACCGGCCCGACCTGCTGGAGGCCCGCCGCGGCTACATCGCCACCCACGTGCGACGGCCCGGCTTCCGCGCCGTCGCCAGCCTGACCAGCGAGGGACACCTGGCCGGTTTCGGGTACGGCTACCGGGGCGCCACCGGGCAGTGGTGGCACGACCAGGTGCACCGGGCGCTGAACGCGCAGGACCGGCAACGCTGGCTGGCCCACCCGTTCGAGGTGGTGGAACTGCACGTCCGGCCGCCCGCGCAGGGGCACGGCCTGGGCGCCCGCCAGTTGCGCGCACTGCTCGCCGTGGCCGAGGGCGACACCACGCTGCTGTCCACGCCGGAGGCCGACGAGGAGAAGTCCCGGGCCTGGCGGCTGTACCGCCGGTTCGGCTTCGTCGACGTGCTGCGGCACTTCCACTTCCCCGGTGACGAGCGGCCGTTCGGCGTGCTCGGCCGGGACCTGCCGCTGCCCCCGCCGGACGCTTCATGAGGGGGCGGCTGCCCTGGACGCTGCTGGCCGTGCTGGTGCTCGCCCAGATCTGCTACCCGCTCACCGGCGGCGCGACCCGGGCCGGGCTCACGGTGGCCACAGTGGTGCTCGGCTGGCTGCTCTCGGTCGGCCACGCGCTGCTCACCCGGGGCGTCCGTACCGCCGTCGCGCTGGTCGCTGTCGTCACCGGCGGCGGGTTCGCGGTGGAGGCGCTCGGTGTGGCCACCGGGTTCCCGTTCGGCAGCTACGACTACTCCGGCGAGCTGGGCCCGAAGCTGGCCGGGGTGCCGCTGATCATCCCGCTCGCCTGGACCTGGATGGCCTGGCCGGCGTGGCTCACCGCGGTCCGGCTGGTCCGCTCCCGGGTCGCCCGGATCGCGCTCTCGGCGGTGGGGCTGGCCGCCTGGGACCTGTTCCTCGACCCGCAGATGGTGGCCGAGGGCTACTGGACCTGGCTCGACGCCACCCCGGCGCTGCCCGGGCTGCCCGGCATCCCGGTCAGCAACTACCTGGGCTGGCTGGGCTTCGCGGTACTGCTCGCCGTCGCGCTGCGCCCGCTCGCCGGCCCGTCGGTGGACCGGGTCGACGGCCGGGACGCCCCGATGTTCGCGCTCTACCTCTGGACGTACGCCTCCAGCGTGCTGGCGCACGCGGTGTTCCTGCGGCTGCCGGCGTCGGCGCTGTGGGGTGCGGCCGGGATGGCGGTGGCGGCGGTGCCGCTGGCGGTGACGCTGTGGCGGGCCCGCCGGCGGGACCGGGCCGGCACGCCGGAGCCGGCGCCGCGCGTCGACGCCCCGGCATGATCGCCGTCCTCGCGCTGACCGTGGCGGTCGCCGCGCTGACCGGGCACACGCTGGTCAACGCGTACGCCTGGCTGCGCCGCCCCGGCGCCGGCCCGGCCGAGGTGACCGAGCCGGTGGCGGTGCTGCTGCCGCTGCGCGACGAGGCCGAGCGGGTCACCCCGTGCCTGCGCGCGCTGCTGGCCCAGCGCGGCGTACCGGACCTGCGGATCGTGGTGCTCGACGACGGCTCGACCGACGGCACCGCCGACGTGGTCCGCGCGGTGGCAGGCGACGATCCCCGCCTCACGCTGCTCACCGGCGTCGCCCCGCCGCCGGGCTGGCTGGGCAAGCCGCACGCCTGCTGGCAGCTCGCCACCCGTACCGCCCCGGAACCGGCGGTGCTGGCCTTCGTAGACGCGGACGTGGTGCTCACCCCGTACGCGGTGGCGGCGGCGGTGACCGAGTTGCGCGCGGCCGGCGCGGCGCTGCTGTCGCCGTACCCCCGGATCGTGGTGCGGACGGCGGCCGACCGGCTGGTGCAGCCGTTGCTGCAGTGGTTGTGGCTGACGTTCCTGCCGCTGCGCGCGATGGAACGCTCACGGCGGCCGTCGCTGGCCGCGGCGGGCGGGCAGTTCCTGGTCGTGGACCGGGTCGGCTACCTGCGGGCCGGCGGGCACGCGGCGGTGGCCGACAAGGTGCTGGAGGACATCGAGCTGGCCCGGGCGGTGAAGCGGGCCGGCGGGCGGATCGCGCTGGCCGACGGGTCCCGGCTGGCGTCCTGCCGGATGTACGACACCTGGCCGCAGCTGCGCGACGGCTACACGAAGTCGCTGTGGGCGACGTTCGGGCACCCCGCCGCCGCGGCGGCCGTGCTGGCGCTGCTGGTCGCGCTCTACGTCGCGCCGCCGCTGCTGGCTCTCGGGGCGCTGCTCGCCGGCGCGCCGGCGGTGGCCGCGGTGGCGTTCCTGGCCTACCTGGCCGGCGTCGCCGGGCGGGTGGTCAGCGCCCGCGCGACCGGCGGACGGGCGTGGCCCGACGCGCTGGGCCACCCCGTGTCGGTCGTGGTCCTCGGTTGGCTGACCGTCCGGTCGTACCATCTGCGGAAGCGACACCGGCTCACCTGGCGGGGTCGCCCGGTCACCTAGGAGGGGCACGCCATGGCGCGCATCGTGGTCATCGGCGCCGGGGTGGGCGGGCTAGCCACCGCCGCCCGGCTCGCGGTCACCGGGCACGAGGTCACCGTCCTCGAACGGGCCGGCACGGTCGGGGGGAAGCTCGGCCGGTACGCCCACCACACCCCGGAGGGGGTGTGGCACTTCGACACCGGGCCGAGCCTGTTCACCCTGCCGCAGGTCTTCCACGACCTGTTCGAGGCGACCGGGGCGAAGCTCGACGAATACCTCGACCTGGTCCCGCTGGACCCGATCGTGCGGCACGTCTTCCCCGGGGGCGGGCCCACGCTCGACTCCTGCGCCGACCCGGACGAGTTCGCCGCCCGGATCGGCGCCGCGTTCGGGGACCGGTCCGCCGCCGACTGGCGCGGGCTGTGGCGGCGCGCGGACCGGGTGTGGGCGGCCTCGCACCGGGACATCCTGCGCCGTACCGTCGACTCGCCCCGTGACCTGGCGGCGCTGGCCTGGCGGCTGGGCGACCTGGCCGCCATCGGCCCCGGCCGCAGTCTGCGCGGGCTGGGCCGCCGCCACCTGTCCGACCCGCGGATGCGGATGCTGCTGGACCGGTACGCCACGTACACCGGCGCCGACCCGCGCCGCGCCCCGGCCGCGCTCGTCGCCGTCCCCTACGCCGAGCTGGCGTACGGCGGCTGGTACCTGCGCGGCGGACTGGGCACGCTCGCCGACGCGCTGCTGTCGCGCTGCCTGGACCTGGGTGTGGTGGTACGCACCGACGCCGCGGTCACCCGGATCGACGCCGCGGGCGGGCGGGTACACGGGGTACGCGTGGCCGGGTCCGCCGCGCCGGTGCCCGCCGACGTGGTGGTGGCGAACGTGGACGCGCTCACCCTCTACCGGGACCTGCTGCCCGACCCGCGCCGGCTGGCCGCGCTCACCGACCGCAGCCTGGCCGGGTTCGTGCTGCTGCTGGGCGTACGCGGCGACTCCGGGCTGGCCCACCACACCGTCTTCTTCCCCCGCGACTACGACGCCGAGTTCGACGCCGTGTTCGGCGACCCGGGTCGCGGGGTACGGGCCCGCCCGGCGCCCGACCCGACCGTGTTCGTCACCGCCGCCGACGACCCGGCGGTCCGCCCGGACGGCCACGAGGCGTGGTTCGTGCTCGTCAACGCGCCCCGCCACGGGACCGCCGCGAGCGCTGTGGACTGGCGGCGGCCGGGCCTGGCCGAGGCGTACGCGGACCGGATCCTGGACGTGCTGGCCGAGCGCGGTGCCGACGTGCGGGACCGGCTGGTGTTCCGGGAGATCCGCACCCCGGCCGACCTGGACGCGGCCACCGGCGCGCCGGGCGGGGCGATCTACGGCACCGCGGGCGGGCTGCTGCGCCCGGCCAACCGGGGGCCGGTGGCCGGGCTCTGGCTGGTCGGCGGCTCCAGTCACCCGGGCGGCGGGCTGCCCATGGTGACGTTGTCCGCGGAGATCGTCGCCGAGGCGGTCGGCCCGGCCTGGTGAGGTGTCGCCGACCGCCGCACGGGCGCGCGGCGGTCAGCCGGCGTCGACCAGGGCGCGGCGGACGGCGGAGAGCAACTGACCGAGGCCGAACCCGGCGAGCAGCACCCAGACCGTGGTGGCCATGGTGATCGTGCCGGCGGTCAGGTCGGCGTCGATCAGCCCGGTGAGCCCGGCGACCAGCAGCCCGACCAGCGCCACGCAGACCCGGGTGGGCCGCTCCCCCACCGTCACCGCGCCGATCTCCCGCATCCCCGCCGAGACCGCGCGCGCCCGCACGTACTCGTGCAGCCAGGACAGCCCACCGGCCGCCGCGACCAGCGCGCCCGGCGCGCCGAGCAGCCAGAACGCGACCAGCCAGGCCACCTCGCCGAGCCGGTCGGCGACCGAGTCGTACACGTAGCCCAGCCGGGTGGTGCGGCCGGTCGCGACCGCCACCGCGCCGTCCACGCTGTCGGCCACGGCCGCCAGCAGCACGAACAACGCGCCCAGGAACGGCCCGTTGCCGGGCCGCTCCACGAACAGGGGTACGCAGAAGCAGAGCAGCACCCCGAACACGGTCACCGGGGTGGGGCCGACGCGCAGCCGGCCCAGCACGTAGCCCACGTGGTAGGCGAAGCGCAGCCAGGCGCGCACCACCGGCGCGGCGGTACGCGGATCGAAGCCGCCGTGCAGCCGCGCCCACGCGGTCGCGTACTGGTCCCAGTTCAGCTGTGTGCCCACCACGGATCAACCGTAGAAGCACGGCGCGGGTGTCGTGTGGCGGGTGGTCACACCCGCGCGGCGGCGCGCAGCCGCTGCCACACCTCCCGGGTCGCGGTGGACCGGTTGAGGGTGATGAAGTGGATCCCCGGCACGCCCTCGTCGAGCAGCTTCTCGCACATCTCGCCCGCCTGTTCGACGCCGAGTCGGCGGACCGCCTCCGGGTCGTCGGCCACCCGCTCGAACCGCTGCGCCAGGGCGGGCGGGAACGGCGCGCCGGACAGCTGCACCGAGCGTTCGATGGTGCCGATCTGGGTCACCGGCATCACCCCGGCCAGGATCGGGGTGTCGCAGCCGGCGGCGGCGACCCGGTCGCGCAGGCGCAGGTACTCGTCGGCGTCGAAGAACATCTGGGTGATCGCGAACTCCGCGCCGGCCCGGCACTTGCGGACGAAGTGCGCGGTGTCGCTGTCCACGTCCGGCGAGCGCGGGTGCTTGTACGGGAACGCGGCCACGCCGACGCTGAAGTCGCCGCTGTCGCGGACCAGCCGGACCAGGTCCTCGGCGTACCGGACGCCCTCGGGGTGGGCGATCCACTCGCCGCCCGGGTCGCCCGGCGGGTCGCCCCGCACGGCCAGCACGTTGCGGACCCCGACCGAGGCCAGCCGGCCGATCACGTGCCGCAGCTCGGCGACCGAGTGGTTCACCGCGGTCAGGTGCGCCATCGGCAGCAGCGTCGTCTCGGTGGCGATGCGTTCGGTCACCGCCACCGTGGTGTCGCGGGTCGAGCCGCCCGCGCCGTAGGTGATCGACACGAACGAGGGCCGCAGCGACTCCAGCTCGCGGATGGCCTGCCAGAGCAGCTTCTCCCCGGCCGGGGTCTTCGGCGGGAAGAACTCGAAGGAGAACGTGGGGCGGCCGTCACGGATCAGCTCCCCGATGGCCGGCTGGGGATTGGGAAGGACCGAGGGAAGACCGAGCGCCACGGACCGACTGTAACCGGGACGGCACGCCGCACCGGGAATCTTCCCAGCCCGCGAACACCTGTCCCGGCGCGACGTCGTACCCCGGGGGTAGAAATGCGGCAGCGCGGTGGGGCGGCCGACGGCCGTTCCGGGGGCCCGCGCGGGGGTCGCCACGACGGCGACGCACCGGCGCCACCACCTGGCCGGGCGTCCGCGTCGCCATCCGCGCCGTCGCCCCGGAGGTTCCGATGATCCCGTCCCCGCCGCCGGCCCCGCGCCTGCTCGGGCCGCTGCTGGCCGAGTTGCGGGCCGCCCGTGGCTGGAGCCAGCAGCGGCTGGCCGACGAGCTCTGCGCCGCCTCCGGCGTGCCCACGCTGACCCGCAACGAGGTGTCCCGCTGGGAGCGCCAGCTGCGGCTTCCCGGCGACTTCTGGTCCGCCTGGCTGGCGACTGTCCTGCGGGTGCCGGGCGAGGTGCTGGCCGGGGCCGCCGCCCGCAGCCGCCGGCTGGGCGTGGCGCCCGCGGTGGTCGACCCGGCCGGCTCCCGGGCCCGGCTGGCCCTGCTCACGCTCGCGTACCGCTGGGCGGCCGACCCGGGCGGCCGCACGCCGGCCGGTCCGTTCGCCGCCGCGCCGCCGCGGCACGGCCGTCCCGGGCGGGACGACGGGGGCACGCCGGCGGACGAGGCCTTGTCGCTCGGCGTCCCGCGCGGGCCGGACGAGCCCGCCGGCCGTGGTCACCCGGCGGACCGGGTGACGCTCGCCACGCTGCGGCGCTGGGACGACCTGCTCGGCGGCGGCGACCTCGCCGGGTACGGCGCCCGCCGGCTGCGGCACGCGGTCCGCGGCTACCGGCGCGCCGGGCCCGCCGGCCGGCGCGCGTTACTGCCCGCGCTCGCCGAGTCGGCGCAGCTCGCCGGCTGGCTGGCCGCCGACGCCGGGGACCCCGGCGGGGGCCTGGTCGCGTACCGGCTGGCGCTGCGGGCGGCGGTCGCCGCCGGGCAGCCGCCGCTGGCCGGGCACGTGCTCGCGTCGGCCAGTCACCTGCTGGCCGACGCCGGCGACCCGGCCGGCGCGCTGGTCCTGGCCCGGATCGGGTACGCCGCCGCCCGCGCCACCGCCACGCCCGGTCTGCGGGCGCTGCTGCTGCACCGGGTGGCGCTCGCCGCCGCGCTCGCCGGGCGTGCCCGCGCCGCCGGGCAGGCGCTGGCCGGGGCGGACCGGGCGGGCACGCCGGAGCCCGGCCGGGAGCCGCCCTGGCTGTACTGGCTCGACGCGGCCGAACTGGCGGCGATGACCGGGCGCACGCTCGTCGCGCTGGGCCGTCCGGCCGCCGCCGTGCCGCTGCTGACGCCGGTGGTGGTCGCGCCGGGCCGCCCGCGCCGGTCGGCCGTCTACGGCGGCTGGCTGGCCCGCGGACACCTGGGCCTGGGCGCGGTGCCCGAGGCGTGCGCGGTGGCCGGCGAGGCGCTGCTCGACGCGGTCCGGTCCGGTTCCGCCCGGGCCGTAGGCCAGCTCACCGCGTTCCGTCGCGGCCTGGCAGACGCGCCGCCCGCGCCGGCCAGCCGGGGGTACGCGCGACTGGTCACCGCGGCCCGCCCGTACCTGCCGTCCGGCGTGCCGCGCCACCTGCGCGACCGTCCGGGCAGGTGAGCCACGAGGCACGCCGGGACGCCGGGCGCGGCGGGAACGGGTGTGAACCGCTAGCGTCGTGGCGTGACCCACGCTGCTCCCGTATCCCCCGTCGACCGTGCCGGCCTGCGCCAGCGGATCGACAAGGCGCTCACCGAGTTCCTCGCCGGCCAGCGTGGCTGGCTGACCGCCGTCGACGACGGCCTGCTGCCCGTCGCCGAGGCGATCGAGGCGTTCGTGCTGGGCGGCGGCAAGCGGCTGCGCCCGGCGTTCGGCTACTGGGGTTACCGGGGCGCCGGCGGGATCGACTCCGACCAGGTCGTCGCCACCCTGGCGGCGCTGGAGTTCGTGCAGGCCAGCGCGCTGATCCACGACGACCTGATGGACCGGTCGGACACCCGGCGGGGCGAGCCGGCGATGCACAGGCGGTTCGCCACCCGGCACCGTACGGCCGGCTGGGGCGGCGACGCGGACTCCTTCGGCGACGCCGCGGCGATCCTGCTGGGCGACCTGTGCCTGGTCTGGTCCGACGAGCTGCTGCACTCCTCCGGCCTGCCGCCGGCCACCGTGGCCCGGGCCCGGCCGGTCTTCGACGAGATGCGCACCGAGGTGACCGTCGGGCAGTACCTGGACGTGCTGACCCAGGCCACCGGGGACACCTCGCTGGACCGGGCCGCGAAGGTGGCCCGGTACAAGTCGGCGAAGTACACGGTCGAGCGCCCGCTGCTGCTGGGCGCCGCGCTGGCCGGCGCGCCGCCCGAGGTGCACGCCGCCTACTCGGCGTACGGCCTGCCGCTGGGTGAGGCGTTCCAGCTCCGCGACGACGTGCTCGGTGTGTTCGGCGACCCGGAGCGCACCGGCAAGCCGGCCGGCGACGACCTGCGCGAGGGCAAGCGGACGTACCTGGTGGCGGCGGCTCTGGAGACGCTCGACCAGGCCGGCCGGGAGGCGCTGCTGGCCGGGCTCGGCGTACCGGACCTGGACGCGGCCGGGGTGGACCGGCTGCGCGAGCTGATCACGACGAGCGGCGCGCTGGATCGGGCCGAACGGCACATCACCGCGCTGACCGAGAGCGCCCTGGCCGCGCTGACCGCTGTCGACCTGGACACCGAGGCCCGCCAGGCCCTGGTCGACCTGGCCATCGCCGCCACCCGCCGCCCCGCCTGACCCTTGTCAGGTGGCGTCGATCATGAAGTTGGCGGCGAAGTCGATCTCCGATCGTGCCGCCAACTTCATGATCGACGAGGACGGGCGGGTGGGTGGGAGGGTTAGAAGGCGACGGCCTGGGCTCGGCGTTTGACCTCGCGGGCCAGGTCGCCGCCGAGGGCTACGGCCGGGGTGCCGGGAAGACTGGGGTCCTCCCGGTAGAGCCAGCGCAGCGCCTCCTCGTCGTCGTACCCGGCGTCGGCGAGCAGGTTGAGCACGCCGGGCAGATGCTTGAGCACGGTGCGGTTGGCCACCAGGTCGGCCGGGATCCGGCGCACGCCGTCGCGGCGTACCGCGATCAGTTCGCGGTCGCGGATCATCTGGTGCACCTTGCTGATCGACAGGTCCAGGCGCTCGGCCACGTCGGGCAGCGTCAGCCAGCCGGCCGGGTCGGCCGGTCCGGCCAGGTCGGGGCCGGTCTCGGCGGGTACGGAATCGGTCACCCGACCACCCTGCCACGTGCCCGCCGGGCGCGGCGCGCGGCACCCCGCACCGTGGCGGTCCCCCCGTGTCGCAACCCGGCGGTAGCATCCTGTTCTACCTTCACCCTTCCGACACATAGACTGCCTGCCGATGGACACACAGGTCGCCGACACGTTGCTGGGCTCGCTGATCGAGGGGCGCTACCGCATTCGCGGGCGCGTCGCCCGTGGCGGCATGGCGACCGTGTACACCGCCACCGACGAGCGCCTGGAGCGCACCGTGGCGGTCAAGATCATTCACCCGACCCAGGCGCCGCAGGCCCGGGCCCGGATGGCCGGCTTCGTCGAACGCTTCACCGACGAGGCGAAGACGATCGCCCGGCTCACCCACCCGAACGTGGTGGCGGTCTACGACCAGGGCATCCACGCCGGCCTGCCGTACCTGGTGATGGAGTACGTCCGCGGCCGCACGCTGCGCGACGTGCTCGCCGAGCGCCGCCGGCTGAACCCGGACGAGGCACTGGCGATCACCGAGCAGATGCTCGCCGCGCTCGCCGCCGCGCACCGGGCCGGCCTGGTGCACCGCGACGTCAAGCCGGAGAACGTGCTGGTCGCCGAGGTGCCCACCGGCGGCAGCCGCAACCTGGTCGACAGCGTGGTCAAGGTGGCCGACTTCGGGCTGGCCCGGGCCGTCGAGGCCAGCGCCGAGGACGAGAACGGCAACCAGCTCATGGCGACCGTGGCGTACGTGGCGCCGGAGCTGGTCACCCAGGGCCACGCGGACCCGCGCACCGACGTCTACTCGGCCGGCATCGTGCTGTTCGAGATGCTCACCGGCCGGGTGCCCTACGACGGCGACCGTCCGGTGGAGGTCGCCTGGCAGCACGTCGACCGGGACGTACCGGCGCCGTCGACGCTGGTGCCGACGCTGCCGCCGGCCCTCGACGCGCTCGTCGCCCGGGCCACCCGGCGGGATCCGGCCGGCCGGCCGACCGACGCCGCCGCG
This sequence comes from Micromonospora sp. SYSU B005, assembly GCF_055362685.1. Lineage (NCBI taxonomy): Bacteria > Bacillati > Actinomycetota > Actinomycetes > Micromonosporales > Micromonosporaceae > Micromonospora > Micromonospora sp. SYSU B005. Next base: position 189,277 of record NZ_JAXCFU010000006.1, read on the forward strand.
CTGCTGAGCGAGGTGCAGGCGGTCCGCGACCAGCTGGGCGACCCGCACGCGCACACCACCGTGCTGCCGCAGCTCAGCGACGACACCGCGGTGCTGAGCCAGCCGACCCAGATGGTGGCCGCGCTCCAACCGGTCGAGCGCCCGGCGTGGGCCCGGCTGCCCGAGAGCGGCGCCGCGCAGCGCCCGCACCGGCGCCGCGCCGTCGAGGAGGACGTTCCGGGGACCGGGTTCGCCGCCCTGCGTACCCGGATCATGGGCTCGCCGCACGGGCGGCTGGCCGTCGCCGCGGTGGTCGTGGTGCTCGGCCTGGTCGCCGCCGGGGGTGGCTGGTGGTTCGGCGTGGGCCGCTACACGGTCGCGCCGCAGCTGGTGAGCCTGACCAAGGCCGACGCGGAGGCGCGGGCCGAGCGCGGCGGCTTCACGCTGCGGTACGCCGCACCGCGCTACGACGAGAACGTCCCCAAGGACACGGTGCTCGGGCAGGATCCCGGCTCGGCCGCGCGGATCGTCAAGGGCGGCACGATCACGCTGACCCTGTCGCTCGGTCCGGAGCGGCTGCCGGTGCCGGACGTGGTGGGCAAGGACTACGCGCTGGCCCAGGCCGAACTGGAGGGCGTCAACCTGGTCGTGGCCAAGGGCTCCTCCCGGTACGACGACGCCCTGCCGGCGGGTGTGGTGCTGGCCACCGACCCGAAGGTGGGCACAGAGGTCAAGCCCGGGGCGAAGGTGACGGTGATCCTCAGCAAGGGTCGCGCGCCGGTGACGGTGCCCAACCTGGTCGGCAAGAGCCTCACCGAGGCGCGCACCATCCTCGCGCAGCTCGGGCTGAAGCCGGTGGAGAACGTCAAGGACTCCGACAAGCCGAAGGACGAGATCCTCGGCCAGAGCCCGGCCGACGGCACCGGCGTGGAGAAGGGCGCCCAGGTCAAGCTGGAGATCAGCAAGGGCCCGCCGCAGGTGGCCGTGCCCCGGGTGATCGACATGCCGTGCCAGCAGGCCAAGCAGACGCTGGAGAGCCAGGGCTTCCCGGTCAACGTCCAGCTCAACCCGAACGGCATCGTCCGGATCCAGAACCCGGCGGAGAACACGCCGGTGCCGCCGGGTACGACGATCACGGTGACGTGCCTGTGAGCGGATGTGACGGCCGCCGCCGGGTGGGATCGCACACCCCCACCTCCGGCGGCCTGGCCCGGGCGGCTCTGCCGTACGCGGACGCGGCCGGGTCCGAGGTGGTGCAGGTCTACGTCTCGAACTCGCGGGGCTGGGCGCTGCCGGCCGGTGACCCGGCGCAGGACGCGTCGTTCCGCGACGGGTGCGGCGAGCGCGGCCTGCCTGTGTTCATCCACGCGTCGCTGCTGGTGAACCTCGGCTCCCCCACCCCGGCGACTGTGACCCGGTCGGCCGAGACGCTGGCGCACGCGCTGCGGCGGGGCCGGGCGATCGGTGCCGAGGGCGTGGTGTTCCACGCCGGCAGCGCCGTCGACGCCGGTCACGCCGAGGCGGCCCTGCGGCAGGTCCGGGAGGCGCTGCTCCCGCTGCTCGACGAGGTCGCGGCCACCGGCGGGCCGATGCTGCTGGTCGAGCCGAGCGCCGGGGGCGGCCGGTCACTGGCGTCCCGGGTCGAGCACCTCGGCCCCTACCTGGACGCGGTCGACCGGCACCCGATGCTCGGGGTCTGCTTCGACACCTGTCACGCCTGGGCCGCCGGTCACGACCTGGCCGCCGAGGGCGGCATGACCGCCACGCTCGACACGCTGGTCGCGACAGTGGGCGCGGACCGGCTGCGGCTGGTGCACGCGAACGACTCGAAGGACCTGTGCGGTTCCACCCGGGACCGGCACGAGAACATCGGCAAGGGCACCATCGGGGAACCGGCGTTCGCCGAGCTGATGCGGCATCCGGCGACCGCCGGGGTGCCCGTGCTGGTGGAGACCCCCACGGAGAAGCACGTCGGCCACGCCGCCGACATAGCCACCCTGAAGCGCCTCCACCCCTGACGGTCCCTCGGCCCCTCCCCCGCCTCTGCCGGCGGGGCGGGGCGGGCGGGTCAGGCGCGCAGGGCGGTGTTCAGGATGGTGGCGGCGCGGTCGATCTGCGCGTCGGTGACGTCCAGGTGGGTGACGAGCCGGGCGGTACGCGGGCCGAGCACCGAGATCAGCAGCCCTTCCGCCCGCGCGGCCGCCGCCAGCGCGTGCGCGTCGAGCGGGTGCTTGGTCAGGTCCAGCGGCACGATGTTCGTACGCACCGCCGCCGCGAGCACCCCGTGCGGGGCGACCGCCTCGGCCAGCCGGGCCGCCTTCACGTGGTCGTCGGCGAGCCGCTCGACGTGGTGCGCCAGCGCGTACCGGCCGGCGGCGGCCAGGATGCCGACCTGCCGCATGCCGCCGCCCATCCGCTTGCGCAGGAACCGCGCCCGGGCGATCTTCTCCGCGCTACCCACGATCAGCGAGCCGACCGGCGCGCCGAGGCCCTTGGAGAGGCAGACCGAGAGCGTGTCGAACAGCGCGCCGTACTCGGCCAGCGGCACCCCGTCGGCCACATGCGCGTGCCAGATCCGCGCGCCGTCGCAGTGCAGGGCCACCCCGTGCTCGTCGGCGACCTCACGCATCCGCCGCAGCGTCGGCAGCGGGATCACTCCGCCGCCGCCCCGGTTGTGGGTCTGCTCCACGGCGATCGCCCGCGTGGGCACCGCGAAGTAGCCGTCCGGCCGGATCATCCCGGCCACCACGTCGGGGTCCAGCTCCGCGCCCACCGCCTGCCAGGTCCGCGAGGAGATCCCACCGTACGCGGCGGCGGCGCCCACCTCGTACGTGACCACGTGCGCGTCGGCGTCACACAGCAGCTCGTCGCCGGGCGGTACGTGCAGCTGGAGCGCGATCTGGTTGGCCATCGAGCCGCTCGGGGCGAACAGCGCCGCCTCGTGGCCGAACAGCGCGGCCACCTCGGTCTCCAGCGCGGTGACCGTCGGGTCCTCGCCGTAGACGTCGTCGCCCACCTCGGCGGCGGCCATCGCCTCCCGCATCCCCGGCGTCGGCCGGGTCACGGTGTCCGTCCGCAGATCGATCAGATTCCTCGCGTCAGCCACGGAGCATCTCCGCCACCAGGAACGCCAACTCCAGCGACTGCTGCGTATTGAGCCGGGGGTCGCAGGCGGTCTCGTACCGGTCGGGCAGGTCGAGGTCCTCGATGCCCTGGGCGCCGCCGAGACACTCGGTGACGTCCTCGCCGGTCAGCTCGACGTGCAGGCCGCCCGGGTGGGTGTCCAGGCCGCGGTGCACCTCGAAGTAGCCGAGCACCTCGTCGACGATCCGGTCGAAGTGCCGGGTCTTGTAGCCGTTCGAGGACTCGTGCGTGTTGCCGTGCATCGGGTCGCACTGCCAGACGACCTTCGCGCCCGCCGCAGTGACCTTGGCGACGATCGGGGGCAGCGCGTCGCGTACCCGGTGGTTGCCCATCCGGCTGATCAGCGTGAGCCGGCCGGGGATGTTGTCCGGGTTGAGCTTCTCGCAGAGCTCGATCGCCTCGTCCGGGGTGGTCGTCGGGCCGAGCTTGACGCCGATCGGGTTGGCGATGCGGGAGATGAAGTCGATGTGCGCGCCGTCGATCTGCCGGGTCCGCTCACCGATCCAGAGGAAGTGCCCGGACAGGCCGTACGCCTTGCCGTTGGAGATCCGGGTCAGCGCCCGGTCGTACTCCAGCGCCAGGGCCTCGTGCGAGCAGTGCAGCGTGACGGTGCGCAGCGCCTCGTCGTCGGTCATCCCGCAGGCCCGGATGAAGGCCAGAGCCCGGTCGATCTCGCGGGCGATCGCGTCGTAGCGCTCGCCGGCCGGGGACCGCCGCACGAAGTCCTTGTTCCAGTCGTGCACGGCGTGCAGGTCGGCCAGCCCGCCGGCCAGGTACGCGCGGAGCATGTTCATCGCGGCGGCCGAGTTCGCGTACGCCCGGATCATGCGCTGCGGGTCGGCGACCCGCGCCTCCGGCGTGGCCTCCAGGGAATTGATCATGTCGCCGCGGTAGGCGGGCAGCCCCCGGGCGTCGGTCGGCAGGGACCGGGGCTTGGTGTACTGGCCGGCGACCCGGGCGACCTTGACCACAGGCAGCGACGCGCCGTACGTGAGCACGATGGCCATCTGGAGCAGCGTGCGGGCGTTGGCGAGCAGGTGGCTCTCGGTGTTGTCGGCGAAGGTCTCCGCGCAGTCACCGCCCTGGAGCAGGAACGCCTTGCCCTCGCAGACCAGCGCGAGCCGCTGCCGCAACTGGTCGACCTCGTAGGGCGCGACCACCGACGGCACCGTGTCCAGCACCCGGCAGACCTCGGCGACCTGGGCCGGGTCGTCCCACGGCGGGGTCTGCGCGCGCGGCAGCTCCCGCCATCGGTCGAGGCCGAGGGCCGCGTCCTCGGCGGAGTCGGCGGTCGGGCGGCTGGTCTGCAGACCAGGGCTGCCCACGGCGGGGTGACTCAGCTGATGCCACTCATGGCGCATGAAGGAAAGCGTACGGCGACCGTCGCGATCACTCGCCGCCGAGGGGGATGGTTCCGGTCACTGGGAGGGCACCGGCGGGGCCGGCTTCCCCGGTGGCGGCCCGGAGGGGCTGACGTCCGGGTCGACCGGCGCGCCGCCCGGCACCTCGCCGGAGATGCACCAGTCCGCCCCGTTACGGGTGACGGTGAACAGCAACGACCGGGCGGCCTTGCGCGAGCCGGCGGCAACAGTGATCGAGGCGCTGACCTCCTGGCCGTTCGGGCCGGAGCGGACCTCGGTGATCGTCGCCTCGGGCACCGTGAAGTGGTCGGCGAAGTCGCCGTTCGGGCCGGTGGCGGCGGAGTCGAAGGCGGCGTGCATGGGCGCGCAGAGCTGACTGCGGCCGGCGGCGGCGTCGCGGGCGGTGAGCGCGTCCAGGTACGCCTGCACACGTTCGCGGCTCTTGGCCGCCGCCTCCTCGGCCGGCGCCTTCCCGCTGGGCGGGGTGTCTCCGCCGTCCTGGCCGCCCGAGCCGCAGGCGGCCAGCGCCGCGGGCAGGAGTGCGAGGACGGCGAGCCCGGCGAACCGGTCCCGGTGGCTGCGACCCATCTGTCCTCCCGTCGCGTGGACTCGTCGAGCGGCGAGTGTGCCACACCCGGCCCGCGTGGCCGGGTGACTCCCCATCCTGACCCGGATCGGCGCGCTCGGCCAGGACGGCACGCGGGCGGGGAGGGGCCGGTGCGGCCCCTCCCCGCCGGGTGGGTGGTGCGTCGGCACTCGGCTCAGCCGAGACCGCCCTTGATGGCGCCGATCAGCTCACCGTTGCTGGTGTCACCGGAGAGCTCCCAGAAGAACGCGCCACCGAGGCCCTGGCTGTTGGCGTAGCTCATCTTCCCGCCGATGGTCGACGGGGTGTCGTAGCTCCACCAGTTGCTGCCGCACTTGGCGTACGCCGTGCCGCCGACGGTGCCGGTGGCCGGGCAGCTGTTCTTGAGCACCTTGTAGTCCTCGATGCCGGCCTCGTAGGTGCCCGGTGCCGCGCCGGTGGCGCTGCCGCCGGGGGCGGCCTGGGTCACGCCGGTCCAGCCGCGTCCGTAGAACCCGACGCCGAGCAGCAGCTTGCTGGACGGTACGCCCTTGGACTTGAGCTTCTGGATCGCCGCGTCCGACCAGAAGCCCTGCTGCGGGATGCCGGCGTAGGAGTAGAGCGGCGAGTGCGGCGCGGTCGGCCCCTGCGCGTTGAAGGCGCCGAAGTAGTCGTACGTCATCGGCATCAGCCAGTTGAGGTTGTTCGCGGCGCCGGCGTAGTCGGTGGCGTCGATCTTGCCGCCGTTGCTGCCGTCGGCGGTGATCGCCGCGGTGACCAGGAAGCTTGAGCCGAACTTGCTCCGCAGGGCCGAGACCACGTTCTTGAACGCGTTCGGGCCGCTGCTGTCGCACTGGAGGCCGCAGGCGTTCGGGTACTCCCAGTCGACGTCGATGCCGTCGAAGACGTCCGCCCAGCGCGGATCCTTGACCAGCGAGTAGCAGGAGTCGGCGAACGCGGCCGGGTTCTGCGCGGCCTGGGTGAAGCCGCCGGACCAGGTCCAGCCGCCGAAGGACCAGAGCACCTTCAGGTTCGGGTACATCTTCTTCAGCTTGCGCAGCTGGTTGAAGCTGCCGCGCAGCGGCTGGTCCCAGGTGTCGGCGACGCCGTCGACGCTGTCCGCCGCGGTGTACGCCTTCTCGTAGTCGGCGTAGCTGTCCCCGATGCTGCAGCGGCCGCCGGTGGTGTTGCCGAAGGCGTACAGGATGTGGGTCAGCTTGGCGGCCGAGCCGCTCGTGTGGATGTTCTTGACGTGGTAGTTGCGGGCGTAGACGCCCCACTCGGCGAAGTAGCCGACGACCTTCTTGCCGCCGGGCGGCGGCGTGGTGGGCGGCTGTGTGGTCGGCGGGGCGGTCGTCGGCGGGGCGGTCGTGGGCGGCGCGGTGGTGGGCGGCGCGGTGGTGGGCGGCGCCGTGGTGGGCGCGGTGGTCGTCGGCGTGCCGCCGCCGGTGCAGGAGCCGCCGTTGATCGTGCAGCTCACCGGCGCCTTGTACGCGCCGGTGCCGTTGTAGCCCCAGCTGAAGCTGGCGCCGGGGGCGAGCGTCGACGCCCAGCTCTTGTTGACCGCGACGTAGCGGTCACCGCTGCGGGTGATGTCGGCGTCCCAGGAGCTGCTGATCGAGGTGCCGGAGGGCAGCGTGAACTCGATGCGCCAGCCGTTGACGGTGGAGCTGGTGCCGTTGGTGACTGTCACCCGTCCCTCGTGGCCGGTCCCCCAGTCCTGCACCTTGGCGAACGTGGCGGTGACGCTGCCGGCGGCCGACGCGGTGGTCATGGGCACCGCGGCGACCGCGAGCGCGACCACGGCGCCGGTGGCCCACAGGGCCCGGCGGAGCGATCTCTTCATACGGCGTCCCTCCAATAGTTAGGAAACTTTCCAAATTGATTGCTGAGACGCTACTCACGCCGTCACCACTTAGTCAAGATGTCGATGCATCGATTTCACGGGTGGCGCGGGACGCTGGGCGCCAGGGCCCGTAGCCTCGTTCCATGACCGTTTTCGACGTCCAGATCGACGCCCTCACCGGCGGCCCGGCCGACCTCGGCGGCTACCGCGGCCGCGCCCTGCTCGTGGTCAACGTGGCCTCCCGCTGCGGCCTCACCCCGCAGTACGCGGGCCTTCAGGAACTCGCCGACACGTACGCCGGACGCGGGCTGACCGTGCTCGGCGTGCCGTGCAACCAGTTCGCCGGCCAGGAGCCGGGCAGCGCCGCCGAGATCGAGGAGTTCTGCCAGGTCAACTACGGCGTGACGTTTCCGCTGACGGAGAAGGTCGACGTCAACGGGCCGGACCGGCACCCGCTCTACGCGGAGTTGGTGTCCACGCCGGACGCCGAGGGGCACACCGGCGACGTGCGCTGGAACTTCGAGAAGTTCCTCGTCGCGCCGGACGGCACGGTGGCCGCCCGGTTCGGCCCGCAGGTCACGCCCGAGGATCCTGAGCTGCGCGCGGCGATCGAGAAGGTCCTGCCGGCCTGACGGGCACACCGCCGCCGGGCACGGCGAAGCGGCACGCCCCCGCGGGGAGGCGTGCCGCTGCCGCGGACCGGGTCAGCCGGCGGCGGACCGGAAGACCGGGTAGTAGCCGCCCGACTGCCCCGCGGCCGTCGGGTGGTACGACTTGCTCAGGCTCAGCACGTTCAGGGCGTGCAGCCACTTGGTCCCGCCGCTGCACAGCTGGTGGCCGACGAAGATGGAGCGGACGTCGGCGAATTTGAAGCCGGCCGAGACGGCGGCCGTACGGGTGATGTCGTCGAGCAGGTTGATGCCTTCGTTGATCTTCGCCCGGGACGTCGCGCTGAGTCCGACGCAGGTGGTACCGAGCTGGTAGAAGACCGGGTAGCCGACCACCACGACGCGGGCCGAGGGCGAGCGGCTCTTGATGCCGTTGTAGACGTTGGCGAGGCGGCCCGGCATCGAGGTGCGGGCCACGTTCATGGCGGACTGCACGGCCGCCACGCACTGGGTCTCTCCCTGGAGCACGCAGGTGCTCATGATGTTGGCGAAGCCGACGTCGTTGCCGCCCACCGTGACGCTGACCAGCGTCGTGGTGGAGGAGAGCGCGGAGAGCTGGCTGTTGATGACGTCCGCCGTGGTGGCGCCGGAGCAGGCGACCGAACGGTACGACGCCGGCTTGATGTTGGTGTTGTAGAGCGCCGGGTAGGCGTTCGTACTGCGTAGACAGTTGCCGCTCTCGGACGTGTAGCTGTCGGCGCCGACGCCGGAGGCGTACGAGTCGCCGAGCGCGACGTAGCGGTCGGACGGGGCCGCCTGGGCGGGGGCGGCCAGAGACAGAGTGACCCCGACCGAGGCGGCCAGGGTCAGGGCGAGGGTGGCAAGACGGGATCTCCGCACGTCGCACTCCTGGGGGCGTGAAGTGGTGGTGAGAGATAGATATCAATAAGATCACAGCGCATGGAAGATCACCGATTTGCAGTTCAGCGCGCATAGCGACTTACGCCTACAAATCGTTGCCGGTTTCGCGGACCGGGATGAAGGATTGTTCCGCCGGGAACGTCAGGCGCATCGCCGGGTCGGCGGTCTCCCGGAAGCCCAGGGCACGGTAGAGCGGGCGACCGGCCGCCGAGGCCCGCAGATCGACCCGGCGCACACCCCGGTCCCGGAACCAGGCCAGCAGCGCGGTCAGGCAGGCTCGGCTGTGGCCGCGCCGCCGGTACGCCGGGTCGGTGCTGACGTTGAAGACGCCAACGACCCGCTCACCGGCCAGCGTGAGTCCACGCAACCGGACCAGTTCGTCGACATCCGACGGCAGCGCCCCTCGCGCGTCACCCACAGCGCGGGGTCAGACCAGACGGCGATCGGCGAAACCACATTCGACCCGGTGGCACCACGTGATGTCGGTATCCCCCCAGCTAGACCAGAGCACCGCCCGGGCAATATCCGGCACGGACCCCGGCGTCGCCGCTACCTAGACGTCGTCGACTCGCATGGCTTGATGGCCCGCTGGTCGAATCCCGAGAAATCAAGATCGCGAGGGCAGCGGAGGGCGCACGTCCCGGCCTAGGATCGAACGGCGCAATTCCTGAACTACAGCGCAGGATCGCAGAGGCACGAGAGGTGGAGAGCCGGATGTACGACCACCGCTTCACTCCCATCTTCAACGACTGCATCCAGCGCTACATGTCGCGGCCGGAGATTCTCGCCGCGCTATCACAGACATTGACTGAGCTCTCGGTGAGACCGTTCGGCAACCCACGACTTCAGACCCACGCCGTACGCAAAGCACAGCCGGAGACGTTCACGTCGTATGTCACCAATCAGGGGCACCGGCTGATCTGGCGGCGGGTCGGGAACGTGATCGTGCTGCTGCTCTTCGGCGAACATGATGCCGTCTACCGCCGCGCCGAGCGGCTGCGACTTGAGATCGACGACACGCAGAACGTGCTGCGGGTAATCGACGAGGACCCGGAGACTGGGCGCGGCGTGCCGTACACCAAGCGCCGGGCCGAGGAGGGGCGCCTCTTCATGGCCTGGAACGACGTCGAACTTGCCGCCTTCGGCTTCCAACCGCAAGAAATCAAGGTGCTTCGCCGGCTCAACGCCGATTCCGACCTGACGTCCCTTGACGCGCACATGCGACAGCACGCATGGCAGACAGCGATGAACCTGGCGATGTACGGCGACCCGGACGGCGAGCCGACCACGCCGATGGTCGAGGACGAGCCGGCTCTCGTGACCGAGCCGAGCGCCCCACTGGACGAGCAACTCTCTGAGGCGCTGAGCACTCCACAGACCAGCCCCGAGTTCGTCCCGATTCCTGCAGACCGGCTCGCCGAATGGCTGGCCAAGCCGATCGAAGACTGGATGGTCTACCTCGACCCGGCCCAGCAGGATCTGGTCCACCGGACGTACAGCGGGCCGGCCCGGATCCGTGGCGGTGCGGGGACCGGAAAGACGGTCGTCGCCCTGCACCGGGCCCGGGCCCTGGCCCGGCTGGGCAGGAAGGTCCTGATGACCACGTACGTGCGAAACCTGCCCGAGGTCTACCAGCAGATCTTCGCTCGGTTCGCGCCCGCCGAGCGCGAGTTGGTGGAGTTCGCCAATGTGCACCGCTGGGCGCTGCAATATGTGCATCGGCATGGCGCGTCGATGAGAGTCGACCCGCGCGAAGCTGACAAGGCCTGGCGTGGCGCGTTCAGCCGTGTGGTCACCACGGCCAGTCCGCTCAAGAAGGCGGGGCTCAGCTCCGCGTACCTGCGGGAAGAGGTGGACTGGGTCATTCGTGGCCGGGCGCTGTCCGACCTGGACACGTACCTCGCCTTGGATCGCACCGGGCGCGGGACCCGGCTGTCCAGCGAGCTCCGTGCCGACGTATGGCAGCTGGCTACGGAGTACGCAACGGAGTTGAGCAACCGTGGGGTCGCCGACTTTACGGACGTGCTCCTCCGGGCTCATGAGGTCGCCAGGAACAGCCCGCCCGAATATGACGCGGTGATCATCGATGAGGCCCAGGATCTGACTGATGCCGCCTTGCGTCTCCTCTACGCGCTGGTGGGCGACCGGCCCAACGGCCTTCTGTTAGTAGGTGACGGACAGCAGTCGATCTACCCCGGCGGCTTCAACCTGGCATCCGTTGGCGTCCAGGTACGTGGGCGTTCCCACGTCTTGACGCACAATTATCGCAACACGCGACAGGTGTACGAGGTCGCTCAGGCGATCGTGGACAGCCATCCGTTCGACGACGGCGGCGACCGGCCTGAGCCAGGACTTCGCGCAGTCGAAGTGTCCCGCACTGGCGCTCCACCGGTCTTCTCAGCCAACCAGACCGAGGAGGACCACGATCTGGCCCTCGCCGCAGCGATCGATTCCGTAATCGCGGATGGCACCGGAATCGGTGACCTCGCTGTCCTCGTTCCGACTCATGCGCTCGCACGCCACTACACGGATCTGATCGACTCGATGGGACTGCCGACCCAACGGCTGGAGGACTACGACGGCAACCCCACCACGCTCGTCAAGGTCGGCACCTACCAACGGGCAAAGGGACTCGAATTCAAGCAGGTCTTCCTCCCTCGGCTCGACGCTGACGGGCTTTCGGAGCGCCTGTCCCGTGGCGAAGACTCCGACACACACGCGGGAAGGATTGACCTGATGCGGCGCCAACTGTTCGTGGCGATGACCCGGGCCCGCGACGGACTCTGGCTCGGCTGGGTCGGAGCACCTAGCTCGTTGCTACCACCGTCCTTGACGGGCAGGTAGGCAGCGCCTGCTCGCGATGGCATCACGATCGCCGAGGATCAGCAGGCTCAAGCGGGACCCCGCAACGGCCTACGACGGAAGCGCGAGAGCTCCACGACGCACCCGCTCGGCGAAGCGTTCGGTACGCACCAGATCGCTCAGCAGCGCACCCGCCCGCTCCGCTTCCGCCTCCTTCTGCGCCGCGATCACCACGGAAAGCAACTCGCGGAAGTGATGCTCAGAGTCCAGGGGGTTCCAGACCACGTCGAGGATCTTGTCGCACGCGTCTTTCCCCGCAGACCCGTGAGGCCAGGGCCCGGTGCCGACCAGTCGAGCTTTCAACGCGGCGAGCAGATGATGGCGTGCTGCGCGGTAGCCCCAGAATGCCCGCTTGTTCCGGAACAGCCACTCAAGTCGATAGAAGGCGGCGGCGGTCGTGTAGTACATGCGGGGGTCTTGGTTGGGCTGGAAGAGCATTTTCTCGTGCTTGCTCTTCAGTCGTGCGTATCGACCTGTGCCCGCAGGCTCGTCAAGAACCATCGCCGCGTACGCCTTCGTCAACTGGGGGCGTGTGATGATCCGGGTCCGCTCGACGCTGGCCTCGCCGCTGAACTGACGGGAACGTCGTTCGTAGTACAGCCGGCGTGGCTCGGATTGGGCGGCGAAGAAGTCCTCGAGCTTCTTGTGGAACGACTCGCGGGCCGCGAGATCGTCCTCGCTGACTGCGGTTTGTCGGTTGGTGGCTGCGATGATTCCGCCGATCACGTCCTCATCGTTGGATTGAATCAACCGGACGTTGACGTACACCCCCTCTGACAGGCTCTCCCGCTGGTCGAACAAAACGTGGCAGGTTTGGCACCCGTTGACAATCTGAAAGTCGCGGATGTGGACCTCTTCGCCTGCCGTCGTCATCTCTCTCGCGACGATCGTGATCCCGTTGTTCAGTACCGCGAAGCGACCACGACGATCTGCGTCTTGAAGAGTTCGACGAATCTCGGAGTTGACCGAGTTGTAACCTTGGAAGTCGCGAACGTTCTCGTAGAACAGAATCTTACGAATCCCGCCGTGAGGGTCGGTCAGGACCTTCTCGACCAACTTCCGAGCGTCGAGCAAGCCAAGAAATGCCTGGTCGACGCCGGGGATCTTCGGTAGCGGGATTCGCCTCGACATGTTGAAGCTCGCGCCGACCGCCTCCGACGCCTTTCGGTAGAGGTCTCGCAGTTGGTCGGCACCGACCGCACGGAAATCTACGTCCTCAAATATGTTGAGCTCGCGTAGCCGCTTCGCCGCGGCGAGCCGCTTCTCGTCGAGCAGGTTGTCGCCGGGACGGCCGGTGGTGACATAGTGAACGGAAAGCTTCGGCAGATTCTTCCTGAACTTACTCACGTCCTCGTACACCGCGTCACGGCAGGCCCGCAGATTGGCAACGTCCTCCGACCGCTTGTAGGTCATCGGCTCGCGTCGGAAGATCTGGACAAGGTTGTCGGCGAGGTCGGTGAAGACCTTCGTCTCGAACTTCTCGCTGCGCTTGGCCTGAATAATGACGAAGTGGACGTCCAGTTGCTTGGCCTTCCGTACCGCTTCGCGGAGCTCGTCAGCATCACCGAAGAGGTCGCCGTTGACGACCACTGCGGCAACGTCGATGCCGAGGTCGTCGCCACCGCCCATGCGGAACTGGTCAGGGTTGAAGTTGTCCTCGTGATAGCTGCTCAACACGCAATAGCCGGCGAACGCTTCGAACGCCTCGGCATCGTTGAGCGCAGTCAGCTCCTGGTCCTCCTGGAACTTCTTGGTCCATCCCTCGAGGATGATGTCCACAGAACCTCCCGACACCTCGGTAACCGACTGCGAAGTCACCCTAGCGAAGAGCAACGCTCTATGCAGGACCCGAATGGGCGATCTCGTGTGCCAGCACGCGGATCCGCGCGAGAAGCTCCACCGGTTCGACGCCGAGGTCCAGCGCGTGGCAGACGATGTCTATACCAGCGTTGCTGACGACATGCCGGACTGGCGGATGCTCGCCCGACGGATAAACCAGGTGTCCACGCGGCTGTCGATAGGCGACGCAGTAGGCGAGCATCTGGTAAGCATCCTCGCGGGCCGCGTCGGCCTTGTACTTCGCGTCCACCACCGCGCCGACATCGCCCGTACTGTCTCGCCACAGGATGTCCGGTCTCAGCTCCAAGCGGCGCCGACCGTCGAGGTGGTGGCGGGCTTGAAGCACAACCTTGCCACCATGCGCCGACTCGATGGCCGCGCGGAGCGCGATGGAGAGGAAGTCCTCATACACGCGCCACATGTCGAGCAGGAAGGCATTGGCGAGGACGCCACCCCGGCCCGCCTCGATGGAGGCGCCGGCGAGCACCAGCTCGGCGAGCCGAAGCGCAATACGCAGCCGCTCGTTGAGCCGGCTCGGATGCCAGGTCGGCGCGGGCTCCCCCGGCTGCAGCCGGGCGACCTCGGCGAACCGCGCGGCCAGATGGCGAAGCATCCGCCGGGATCCGGCATCGATTCCGGGTACGCGCAACATCCGGTCAAGGGCGGTGGCGAGGATGCGATTCTCCGGGATGTCGACCGTGTAATCGTCGTGGCGGATTTCCAGAGGCAGTGCCAGACCCGCTCGTCGGCTCAGTTGCGCGGTCTCGCGGAGCCGGCCGCGAAGTACCGGCGAGGTTTCGTCGACCGACCGGTAGCCCTGCAGCAGCCCTTGGCGGAGACCGCGGTTGGTTTGCCGCCACAACGCGGCGGCAAGCGCCGGCACCAGGCCAGCATGTTCGGTGAGCGGCACGCTCTCCTCAAGCCAACCCTTCGGATTGCGGGCATAGCCGACGAGGAAGAGCAGTCGCGCAATCGGCACCTTCGGCTCGATGTGTAGTTCCACGCCGCCGATACGGGCCGCGCCGACCTTCCTGCCGGCGCGCACGCTCCACACTCCGGCGGCCGGACCGGGGCGCACGTCGACGATCTCGGACACGGCGAGTCGACGCGCGTCGTCGGCGCCGAGGTGCACCTGCACCGGAGGTCCGGCCTCGCGTACCCGGATCGCGGTCATGGCTGGTGCGGCAGCGACTGGCGCAGCGCGCCGAGGCCATACTGCTGCTCGACATCGATGTCGTCGGCGTAGTGGTGCTCGACGAGCAGCGGCAAGATGTCGTGCCGCCATACCCGGTCAAGCCCGTGCGCCTTGGCGTGGACCGACTCCCGCATGAAATACGACGGTCCGATCGCGTAGTCGGCGTCGGCAAGCCGGCCGTTGAGCGCGTCGAGCAGTTCGGGCGCGTCCGACGTGAAGCCCTCTCGGTCCAGCCAACGGCGCAGCAGCCCGGAGACCGGCGGTTTCGCCGGGTGCAGCTCGACGAACGCGAATCGCCGACGCATCGCCGCGTCGACCAGGGCGATGGACCGGTCGGCGGTGTTCATGGTGCCGATGACGTAAAGGTTCGTCGGCAGGGTGAAGTCCTCGGCCGAGTACTGCAGTCGGATGCGCTGGTCGCGATACTCGAGCAGGAAGTACAGCTCACCGAAGATCTTCGCCAGATTACCCCGGTTGATCTCGTCGATGATCAGGATGTACGCGGTGGAGGGGTGCTCCCGGGCATCGTCGGCGAGCTGGCGCAGCGGGCCGGAGGTGAGCTTGAAGCGCAGCGTCCCCTCGTCGCCGCTCTCCGGCCGGAAGCCTTCGAAGAAGTCCTCGTAGGTGTAGGAGGGGTGAAACTGGATCAGCTTCACCGCGTGCGGCTCGGTCAGCCGGGTTGCCAACTTCTGGGCCAGGTATGTCTTGCCGGTGCCCGGCGGGCCGTACAGGATCACCTGCCGCCGCTCGGCGAGCAGGTCGCGCAGGTCGGTCAGCCAGTCAAGATCGGTAAGCAGATCGACGGCCGCCCGCGCGGTCACCTCGGCAAGGCGCGCCTCGGGGACCGGCTCGACCACGGGTTGCTCGGGCATCAGTTCGGCGTAGAGCCGCTCGAGAGCGTCGAGCGCGTCGGTGAGGTCGATCAGGTCGTCCTGGCTCTGGGTCAGGGTAGGCAGTGGACCGGTCAGGTCGGTCAGATCACGGGGCGATCCGACGTTGAGCCACCGCGCTGGCCGGCGCAGGTTGGATCGCCGGTCCGGTGACTCCACAAAGTAGGCCGGTCCGTCGATCTGGCCCAGATACACCGCGCCCCGATGCATGGTCATCAGGTAGTCACCCGGGCGCATCTTGCGCAGGAACGCGTTGAAGTAGCCGAGCAACTTCTCCCGCACCGAGTAGCTCTTGTGCCGGTATTCCTCCTCGACGATCTGCTGGAGACGTTGTGGCTCGATCTCCTCGTCCAGCTCCGGCAGCTGCGACGCCGCGAGCGACACCCATCCATGCGCCAGCCACTCCGGCACGAGGTCGACGCCGTCGACGTTCGACCCGCGCACCAGCCAGGCCCGCCGAGCCGCAACCTCCGGCGGGACCGCCTCAGCCTCAGCCAGCCGCTCTCGAAGGAAGTCCACGGTGATCTGCTGCTCTGGGTTGGCGTGCCGGCCCTCGAATTCGATGCCCTCCTCGATCAACTGCCCGCGGACGTCGCCGCCCCGGTACTTGAAGTGCTGGTGCATCGCCGGGGGAACCTGGCCGTCGGCTTGAAGCACTCGGTGCGAGTTCTCTACAAAGGTCTCTGCGAGCAGGTAAGCGATCTCATCAGCTGTGCCCTCGAGCAAATCGGCAATGTCTTCATACGAAGTCCACGACCCGCCGGGTACGAGTTCCAGGACACTTGCGATCGTGTTCAGCCTGTTCTCGTACTTCCTGCGGGCCTCCTTCCGGCGGCGGTAAATATCGCGGCAATGCGTACCGATGTAGGTGTACAGCTTTTCGGTCTGGTCACCAAAGACTTCAAGGGCGGTACGGCCCGGGGGCGTGATCCACCAGTAGTTGTCGCGCTTCACCATCAAACCAGCGGTCGCGGCGTCGCCGGTCTTGAACCGAATGCCGACCACCCAGGCCGGCACGCCACTCTTGTGTGGCCGCATCTCCGCCTCACTCAGGTCGATGCGTTTCGCGACCTCATCAAGCACTTCCTTGCCGTGCATCCGCCTGCCGCTGTCGCGTAGCACCTCCAGCGCGGTGCGCACCAACAACCCGTACCGGACACCCTCGGACATCAGCCTGACCTTTCGGACGTAGCGACCGGCGATCAGGACAGCCTACGGTCGGTGGACATGACGGAGCTACGGGTGCTCGGCGTGGACGCCTGCAAAGACGGCTGGGTGGCCGTCGAGCTGCATGACGAGCTTTTCGCGGAAGCACACATCGCCTCCAACCTGACGGCGCTGCTTGCCGAGCGTGAGAACGTGGAGGTGGTGGGTCTCGACATGCCGCTGGGACTGGCGGAGTCCGGGTGGCGCCAAGCCGACATCGCCGCGGCTGCCGCTCTCGGTGCGGCACGAAGCACCGTGTTCCGAGTGCCTCCACGACCGGTTTGGCTCGAGGAGGAGTACGAGTCGGCGGTAAAGCGCTACCGCGAAATCACGGGACAGGGCTTCAGCAAGCAGACATGGGCACTGCGCACCAAGTTGCTGGAGGCCAACGCCTACCGGGACCAGGACCGGGACCGGGTCTACGAGGTGCATCCCGAGGTGTCGTTCCGCGGCATCACCCAAGGCCTGCCCCTGGCGCCGAAGAAGACATGGCAGGGCCAGATGCAGCGACGCGACCTGCTCCTGGGGGTCGGTATCGCCATTCCGGCAGACCTCGGAGCAGCGGGGCGAGCGGCACCGGATGACGTGTTGGACGCCGCTGCCGCAGCCTGGAGCGCTCACCGCATCGCCACAGGTCATGCCATCCGCTACCCCGACCCGCCCGAGGAGCATGCAGCCGGAGGCACCATCGCCATCTGGTGCTGAGGATTCTGGCGGCTGGTCAGCGTCCGCCGGCCAAAAGTATCGACGGGCGCGTTGCCCAGTCATTTGGGACATCGCCCACCATCACCGTGCGATATACAGGGTGCTCATCCAAGGCTCGACGCATTGTGGTCGGGTCTCCTGGCGAAGGGCTTGATCGGGATGAGCGGTGGACTGCACCTTTCGGTACGGGTGCCGTGGCACGACGGCGGTTGGGCAGGGACGGTCTGCAAGCGGCCTCTGGACAACGCATCGTGCGTGCTGCTCAAAAATATCGGCGAGCACCGCGAAGACGAGTACGAAGCGACCCACGCCGAGAAGCCGCTCGATCTCGTCAATCCGAACCGGGTCCCGTGTGTCGGTGAGCGCGGCTCCTTCATGAGCCCGCACAACTATCAGCTCATGAAGGAGCACCCGTATCGCCGTAGTCCCGCGTTGAAGGGAAAGCTCCAACCCACGCCGGTGACCGTGCCGGCCTACGGCGTGCATGCCACCCCCTACTTCTGGCTGCACCGGGACAACGTCGGGGAAGTGCTCCGTACCACTGACGCCGAATACCGTGAAGAGCTCGAAGATCTCGTCAACGACACTCTGAAGTTCAAGCCACAGTGGGTCATCCACGGCGACAACCAGCGCGCCCTGATGACCCGTTTCTTCGCCGACGTCGAGCCGGGCAACGGCCTCGTCTTCTTCTATCTGAAGCATTCACCCTTCACCGCCGCCGGCACGAGCGCCGGACGCAGCCTCCTGGTCGGCGCCGCCCGGATCACCGACATCGACCTGCCCGCCGCCTGGCAGACCACCGGGTCGACGCCGTTCCCCAACCACATGTGGGAGACCAACGTCCGGCACTCCCTTCGTCCTGACGGCAAGGACGGGGTGCTGCTGCCGATGGCGGAGCTGGCGGCCCTCGGCCTGGATCCGGACGAGCTCGGCGACGCGCTGGCCTGGGCCCCGGAGTACGGCAGCCGGGAGTTTATGTACGTCACCGAGCACGTCTCGGACGACACTGCCATCGCTGCGCTTGAGCGGCTCTACCGGGCGGCGGAGCGCTGCCTCGACCTTGGCCTGGACGTGCCCCCGGTATCGCTGGATTGGCTGTCGGACCGTATCGCCGAGCTCTGGACGATGCGCGGCCCGGCTCCCGGTCTCGGCGCCGTCCTCGAGGCCCTGTCCGTACCGCATGGTCCGGTGGTCGCCCGGGCGATCGCCCGCCAGGCCCCCGAAGGCGTCGACCCCTGGGAATTCCTCAGCCAGGCGATGGAGGAGCCGACGACGCTGGGCCCCGAACTGGCCCGGAAGCTAACCGGCACCCCGCGCAAGGTGTGGCGCAAACTGCCGGACGAGAAGCTGCGGTTCCTGAAGCTGCTGACCCGCTTCAACCTCACGGTCACACAGGCCCAGGCGCTGTTGACCGGTGACACCGAGATCGACCTGAGCCACGGGGAGTTGCTGGAAGACCCCTACCACGCGTACACCTGTCTGTTGGGCGGCCCGGCCGAGGTCGCCTTCGACGTCATCGACCGAGGCTGCTTCCCTGAAGCCTCGATCCGGGCGGCCTTCCCGATGGCAGCACCGTCGGCGATGGTCGACGCGGCGGACGAACGCAGGGTCCAGGCGCTGCTGACAGCCGTCGCGGAAGAAGCCGCAGCGACGGGTGACACCGTGGTGCCGCTGGGCCGCATGCTCGACGCCATCAAGGAACGACCGCTGGTCGAGCCCTGTCCGCTGACCGAGGAGGTGCTGGAGGCCCACGAACTCCACCCCTCGGATCTCAGCTACGACGAGGAGTCGCCGTACTGGCCGCCGGTGTCCGGGACGGAACTGGCCGACGGGTCGCCGGCGTTCAAGCTGACCCGGCTGGAGACGACAAGCCGGCTGATCCGAATCACCGTCGGCGAGCAACTGGCCAAAATACGTCACCAAGTGCCGGGCGACGTACACGCGGTCCTCGACAGGGCGCTGCCCGACTACAACTCGAAGGACGCGGACGACATCGCGGCCGAGGAGCGAGCACGTCTGGAGAAGACCGCCGCGCTAGCCGAACTGTTCGCCGCTCCGTTGAGCGTGCTCAACGGACGCGCCGGCACTGGCAAGACCACTCTGATTCACGCCCTCGCCAACCACCCGGATGTCCATGGCGCCGGCGTGCTCCTGCTTGCCCCGACCGGCAAGGCACGGGTGCAGCTCACCAAAAAGGTCAAGTTGCCGGCCCAGACCCTTGCCCAGTTCCTCGGCAAGTACGGCCGGTACGACCGGGACACGGGCGTCTACCTGATCGACAGCAGCCGGCCGAAGGCACCGCGGTTCGGGACGGTGATCGTGGATGAGTCGTCGATGCTGACGGAGGAGCAGCTCGCCGCTCTTCTCGACGCGCTGCGGCCCCCGGACCGCCTCATCCTGGTGGGCGACCCGCGCCAGCTACCACCGATCGGCGCCGGCCGCCCGTTCGTCGACCTCATCGCACGGCTCGCCAGTGAAGGGGACGTGCCCTCGTTCCCCCGGGTAGTTCGTGGATACGCGGAGCTGACGGTGCTGCGGCGGCAGTCCGGCCAGGTGCGCGACGACCTGATGCTGGCCAGCTGGTTCGCCGGTGACGAAATCCCGGAGGGATTCGACGAGGTGTGGCATCGGCTCCGCAAGGGGGCCGAGATGAAGACACTTGCGGCCCGCCCGTGGCAGGCGGCGCGCCCGGAGCAGGCCATTGACGCGACCCTTGCCGAGGAGTTGGACATTTCCGGGCCGAAGGCCGCCGCGAGGTTCGAGGTGTCCTACGGGGGACGGGAGAACGGACCGTGGGTGAACTTCCCCACGGGCGAGGACGGTGCCGGCGCGCGGTCCGAGGCGTGGCAGATCCTGTCCCCCACCCGTACCAACCCGTGGGGCACCATCGAGGTGAATCGACGCCTGAAGCGCAAGTATCGCGGCAAGGCGTTGAAGGACGCACTGCGCCCACCGTACGAACGCACGGTGCCGTCGCCGATCGGGGCAGAGCAGATCGTCCTCGGCGACAAGGTTCTCAACAATCAGAACCAAAACAAGGATGCCTGGCCCGCCGTCCCCGATGCGCTGAACTACGTGGCGAACGGCGAGATCGGCGTGGTCGTCGGGCAGATCAGCAAGAAGGGGTCGCCGCCCAAGTACACCCACATCGAATTCTCGTCTCAGGTCGGGTCCCGCTACAGCTACCGATCGAGTAACGAGGACGATCCGGCGCTTGAGCTCGCGTGGGCGATCACCGTGCACAAGGCCCAGGGTTCGGAGTTTGGCAAGGTCTTCGTGCTGCTGCCCGGGTCTTCGCGACGCCTGTCCCGGGAGTTGCTCTACACCGCGCTCACCAGGCAGAAAGACAAGGTCGTTCTGCTGCATGAACGGCCGATCGACGAACTGTTCGAGCTGACGCGGTCAACTGGATCCGAGACGGCCCGCCGACTGACGGACCTGTTCGCGGCTCCCGCGCCCCGCAAGGTGCTGCTGCCGGACGGCACCGCGGCCGGTGTACTCGACACCAACCTCATCCATGTGACATCGAACGGCATCCTGGTGCGCAGCAAGAATGAGGTGATTATCGCCGGCATTCTGGAGGACCTGGCGCCCGGTGCATGGGAGTACGAAAAGCCCCTTGTCGCTGGCGAAGTCACCCGCTTCCCCGACTTCACCATCACGGGCTCCGATGGTCGGCCGGTCTACTGGGAGCACCTCGGCATGTTGGACAACCCGCACTACGAAAATGCCTGGGAGGGCAAGCGGGCCTGGTATCGCGAGCAGGGTGTGCTGCCGCAGGAGGAGGGCGGCGGCCCGAAGGGCACGCTCATCTGGACCGAGGATCGAGATGGGGTCGATGTACCGGCGTGGACCGACCTGGCCAGGTCAGTGCTCGGATCCGGCCCGAGTGGGGTGCGGGTGCCGGCACGGCGAGCAGCCAAGAAGGCAGCGCCGGCAGCGGCTTGCACCCGGAATTGACGGAACCTTGACCGGTGGAGCACTACGTTCACCGGAAGTGTGCGATTATCGCACCATGGTCGAAGACAGCGACTGGACGACCGTTGGCGAGCAGATCCGTCAGGCACGCCTCGGCGCCGGCATGTCGCAGGCCGAGCTGGCTAGCCACATCGGGCTTGACCGGACGATGATCGCGAAGGTCGAGGCTGGTGGCCGCCGGGTGGACGCGTTGGAACTCATCCGCTTGGCCGCCGCGCTCGACGTACCGATCGATTACCTTCTGCATCGACGGCCGGCGGTCATATCTCATCGCGCGGAGCTGCTTGCCGAGGACAATGACACCGAGGCTGCGCGCAGATCCCAACGCCTTGACATCACGCTGTCCGCGTGGCTCGGCGACATACGTCAAATGATCGACGCAGGGACGCTGCGCCCCAATGCCCCGATGCGCTACACAGGGCGGGCGGGATCTGAGGCCGACGCCCGGGCGGCCGCACGATGGCTGCGCGAAGCGCACGGCGCGGGCGAGGAGCCGATCGCCACGCTGATGGAATTCAGCGAACGCAGCGGACAGTACGTCCTGGTCGGCGATCTGCCGGGAGACGGCGCCTCGCTGATCGACGGCGATATTGCGGTGGCCGTGGTGAGTGCCAATGGTGACCCCGGAAGGCGCCGGGCCACGGCAGCCCACGAACTCGGTCACCTGGTGCTCGGAGATGAATACTCCAGCGACCTGGCAGTGCACTTGTCGCGGGCGGATCGCGAGGCCATGATCAACGCCTTTGCGGCGGAACTGTTGCTGCCGCTTGCGGCCTTCACCGGCCGCACTCCCGAGGGCAATCTCCGCGAGGAGATCATCCGATTGGCCGCCCGGTACCGCACCTCATGGTCACTCGCGCTCCGACAAGCCGAGCAGGCAGGTTGGCTTGATGCCACGACGCGACGGAGTTTGAGCCAGGCCACTCCCACCCAGGCGGAATTCATGGACGCCGTCGGATGGTCACCGCAGCCCGATCTCAATGCCGTTCGCGTTCCGCCCGGCTACTCGCATGCGGTCATGGAGGCATGGCGGCGTGACCTGGTGACTAGTTCCCGTGCCGTCGAGCTCCTGCATGGGCAGATCACCCGCGAAGACCTGCCGCCGCGCGACGAGGCAGATTTGACGCTGTGAGCAGCCAGGGAGCGGCCAGCGGGCCAATGTTGGTATTCGACACCACCGTGCTGAACCACTTCGCGCTTGCCGATCGACTCGACGTCCTGGCGAACATGGTCATCGGCCGCCCTTGCGCCACCACGCCCGTGGTCTTGGACGAGCTCCGGTCCGGCACGGAGCGGCACCCTACGCTCCACTCCGCCCTGGAGCTCGACTGGATGCAGGTCATCGCCCTTGATCAGCCCGCCGAGATCCGGTGTTTCGCGGACTGGGTCCGTCGGATAGGTGCCGGCGCCCGCGACATGGGCGAGGTCAGCGTCTTCGCCGCCGCGGACATTCACAACGGGATCGCCATCACCGACGACCGCGACGCCACCAGAGTGGGCCGGGCCCACGGCCTGATCGTCCACGGGACGATCTGGCTCCTGGCCGGCGGGTGCACCACGGGCAAGTTGACGGAGATCGGGGCCGGCGCGATCATCGACGCACTGCGACAGACCGGCCATCGACTGCCCTGCACCGGGGCGGAGTTTCCCGCGTTCGCCCGCCGCCATGGCCTGCTGAAGGTGGTGCCCCCACGCCAGCCCTCCGCACCGGAAGGGCTCACCCCGGGTGACGTCGCCCCTGACCCGGCATTGGGTTGAGAGTGGGGGCGAGGGGTTGCCTTGCCTCGGTAGCGCGGGTCATCGCGTCGTAGCGCTCAAGGATCAGACGCTTCACGCGGTACTCGCCGTGGGTCCGCTCCTCTCGCTGGCGTAGGACCGTGAAGGTGTCGAGCACATAGTCGACCTCGTCACGGGTGAGGCCGTAGAGCTGGAAGTAGGCGGCGTCCAGCTCCGCCCGGATCAGCTCCCGACGCCGGGGGTCCCAGACGAACGGCGGTCCGTCGTCACCCAGGTCGCGGGCGTACGGCGTGAGGTCGTCGGCGGTGTAGGTCAGCTCCAGCACCCGAGCGGTGATCCAGGCTGCCAGATCCGGCGCTTCCGGATCCCACGGCACCGGCCGCTCGTAGCTCTCCGGCGGCAACACCGGCAACTGCTTGAGTACGAAGTACGCCAGTGAGGTACCGGAAAGCTTCTGCCGCGTCACGTAGTCGGCGATCATCGCGCTGAGATTCGCGTGCAAGCAGGCGGCAGGCGCAACGGGAAACATCACCGGGAACTTGTGGCCGATACCTGACCGCGGAACCACCGCCGGGATCAGCGAGCGCTCGTCGGTGCTTCGACAAATGTCTCGCCAACCGAGCAGCCAGCCGCGCGGCCACCGCTGTCCGAGCCGGTCCGCTACTTCCTGCTCGGCCACCCAGTAACGAGGCAGTGCGGTTGCAGCCGGATCACGGTGGGCGTCGTTGTCGAGCCTGGGCAACGTGCCGACGTTGAGCTGCGCTTCGGTGGCTCCCTCGTACGTGCCGAGCCGGTGGTCGAAGTGGTGCACCATCTTCGCCTCGTAGAGGGGGAGCATTCGCTCCCCTCCTTGGACGAAGATGTTGCGATCGAGCTGCCAGCCCGCTTGGAAAAGCCGATCGAAGGTGTGGAACAGGCCCGAGTCGGTGGCCATGTTGAACAGGCCCTGACGCAATCGGAGCCGCCAGGGGTTGCCGTTCGGATCGTCCTCCCGCCAGAGCACCGGCAGGCGACGGTAGATGCCCAGGGTGATCTCGGCGTCCCGGCGGGACGGAAAGACCGGGCACGTTCCGGTGTTGGGATTGAGCAGGCCGATCTCGGCCGGCGTCAACCGGTAGGCCCGAGACGCGATGTCCGAGACCTGCCGGGCCCGGAAGGCGAGGGAAATCTCGGGAGTCCGCCGCTTGGTGCCACCCAGCGTCAGCAGCGCGAAGCGAACACGGTGATCGACCCCCTCGAAGAGCTTCTCCTCGTTCTCGAAGTCGTGGAGAGAAACCAGGCTCTCTCTCGTCACCACGTCCTTGAAGAAGGCTTGGGTGGTCGCGTCGGTCGCGATACCGGTGGGCAGGATCATCCCGAGCAGGCTCGTCGGCGCGGCGATGACGCGCGTGGCTTCCGCGAACACCGCGTAGGTGTTGAGCCGCCCCGCGCCCGTGAGCGGGTACCGCCCCGAGGAACGGACCAGATGGCTCACCCCGCTCACCTCACGTTGGGCGGTGAGCAGCTCGCCGTAGAGGTCCTGCCCGTGCATCTGTCCACCCGTCCGCAGGGCTCGGATGAGCTCCCGGCGGGCGCCGGCGTGCTGCGCCCCGGCGATCTCCTGGTCACGGCCGGCGAAGAACTCCTCCTGCTTGAGTTCGATCTTTTCCCACGGTGGATTGGTGAGGAGGCAGGAGAAGCCGCCCGTCCAGCCGGTCGCCGGGTCGGCGCCGGCGCCGTCCGGTGGGACCGGGAAGATGTGCGGGAACTCGATGTGCCAGTGGAAGAAGCGGTACTGCCGGCTCATCGTCCGGACGACCTGACGGGCCGCCTCGACCGCGCTGCCGCGCTCGCCCCTGGCCAGCCGTTCCAGCATCCCCTCGGTGATCGCGTACGGGCGGGTGCGCTCGGTCTTCGGCCCGACGAACGCGGCACACCACGCGTCCGCGATCAGTCGCTTACGCTTGCGGTCCTCGTCCAGCGACTCGGCCCGTTTGGCTTGGACGTGCACGTCGGCCAGTGACTCGCAGGGCGCGAGGTGGGCGATCGCACGCGCTTCCTCGGCGAGGTCGAGGTTGACACCCCCGGCGTCCCCGAGCGGTCGCTGGCCGCGCCGCTCAGCGGCGTTCTGCTTGCGCAGCGCGTTCACCACTGCGCGGTCGTCGCCGTCGAGGGCGACGAAGGCTGTGTCGGGAACGCCGCCGCGCAGCAGCGCCGGTGTTGCTCCGAGGAGAGAGTTGCCGACCCGGATGTTGGCGTCGAGATAGCCCAGCGGCTTGCCGGGTTCGAACGCCTCCAGCCAGAGCGACACCTTCGCCAACTCCGCTGCCATCTCGTTCAGCTCAACTCCGTAGCAGCACCGGCTCACGACGGTACGCAGCGCGATCCGGACGGCGTCGACGCTGGGCTCCGGCTCGTCGGTCTGCTCGGCCGCCAGCCGCTTGGCGATACGCCGGGCGGCGGCGATGAGGAAGTGCCCGGACCCGACCGCCGGATCGCAGACGGTGATGTCGAGCAACGCGGCCTCCCGCTCAACACGGGTGGGCTTGTCGCAGGCCTCGTCGAGCAGCGGTTCGAGCGTGGAGTCGAGGAGGCTGTCGACCAGCGCGGCCGGGGTGTAGTAGCTACCGCTCTTCTTGCGGTCATTGCCGTTGAGCCTCGAGAAGTGGAACCGCCTGCGGGACGCATCCCAGTGAGGGTGCAACTCGAGGAGGGCCTCGTAGACGCTGCCCAACTCTTCGGCGCCGAGATGCCGGAAGTCGACCAATTGCCGCCCGCCGTGGCGCTTGGCAAGGACGCTCAACGCCTCGACTGCCTGAAGCAGGGCAGCGTTGGTCAGTTCCGCGCCGCAGAGCGGCTGGTCAAGAACGCTGTGCTCGAAGATGCCGCCGATGCCAGGCAGGCCGACCGTTCGGGAGCCGGCCTCCGACCCGAGGATGCGAAACACGAGCTTGACGCTCTGCCAGAGGTCGCCGTGGCGCGAATGGCGCCGCACCACGGCCAGCTTGCGCAGTCGCTGCGACGACAGGTACCCCTCGTATCGCCGGCGTGCGGCCTGGTCGGCGGCCGGGTCGAGCAGCAGGTCGCGATCCTCCACGACCATCCAGAAGAGCAGTTTGTAGACCAGCCTCAGCAGCGAGCGCTTGAAGTCGGCCAGCGACAGTTCCGTGCCGATGACGTCCCGGAGGTGCTGGTTGGCCGGGTGGTCGAGGAAGCCCGTGCCGAGGATCTCCAGCGCGATCTCGACACCGCCGCGCAGTCGGGTGAGTGCTCGCTCGCCCTGCTTTGCGCCGTACGCCCGCCACTGCTCCAGCAGGCAGGAGGGCGGCCCGATCTGCTCGTCGCGGACCTTGAGACGACTGGCGTGCGCCATCCGGAAGAGCAGCACGAAGTCCGCGAACAGCTCCCCCTCGAAGATCGACTGAAGGTCGAACTCGATGTACGACGAGCCGACGAGGCTGGTCGAGTCGCGCAGTAGCCGCATCCGTTGGCCGTTCGACAGCACGGCCCACAGGTGCTGGTCGCTCCGGTTCAGCAACTGCTGGACCATGGCGTGCGGCGCCGCGCCCGCGGATCCACCGGCCCGGCCCACCCTCCGATCGAGGTCGGCGTGCCACGGCAGCAGGTGCATCGGCACCGTGCGTCGCCACCAGTGGCTGACGGGAAAGGATCGTTCGTCGACGGGGATGCCGCCGGCCAGCGGCTCATAGTCGCCGTAGTGCAGCTCGCGCAGCAGCGGGCGGAGCCACTCGTCCCGGGTCAGTCGCGCAAGGGACGCCGAGCCGCGCGCCCGCCGCTTCGTGAAGTCGGCGTAGGTGTCGCGCAGGTAGAGGTACTTGGCGTTGGCCAGGCGCCGCACGGATTCGCCGGCGGCGAGGTCGTAGGAGACGGGGTCGATGCCGGGAACGTCGGGATCGCCCTCGCCGATCCGCTGCACCACGCCACCGGGCAGCAGAGCCCCGACCACCTGCACGGCTGGATACGACAGCGCCACGTCCGCCCTCCCCAGGTCGGCAGAACCCAGAGCTGACACCGGGTGAAGCATTGATCGCTTTTGGTGTTGGACCGAGACTATAGATCTCCCTCCATACCTACAAGCCCGAGGTCGGCGACCCGCTGTCGTATTGCCGTCGCAAGCGACTACCACCAGTGGGTGCCGCGATGCCGGCTCGGCGTCACCAGAGATCGCCCGTGTCGCCGTTGACGCCAGACAACCCGGCGCGCCCCGCCAACGAAGGGTTACCCCTGACCGTCCACATTGGTCCGAGCTGACTCCGGCCGGTGGTTTCGCCTGTGGGACCGATAAGCCAAGATCTTTACAATGATCAACAGGTACTCGGGTAGCTGCGGTAGTTGCTGGAAGCGGGTGGAGGCAGGAGCTGGCCAGGCGGTCAATGTCGGTGGCAGCTGGACGGCTTACCACCACGAGTGCGCACCGGTCAGAACCGCACCGTCGGCGGGTACTCACCACGGCTGGCACGAGATGCCGGTGGTGGGTTTCGACATCGAGGGCACGGTGGACGAGCCGACAACCACCCGCATCCTCTCCGCCGCGCTGGCGTTCGCCGATGGCACCACGTCGCAGTGGCTCATCAACCCAGGTGTGCCGATCCCGCCTGATGCGACCCGCATTCACGGGATCACCGACGAGATGGTGCGTAGCGCCGGAAGGCCGCCACGGGAGGCGCTGGCCGAGTTGGGCACGGCGATCGCGAAGGTGATCGCCGACGGCACGCCGCTCGTCGCGTTCTGCGCCCATTACGACGTCACCGCGTTGCACACCGAGCTGGCTCGCCACGCGCTTCCGCCGCTGGACTGGGACCGCGCCGTCATCATCGATCCTTCGATCCTGCACAAGGAGGTCGAGCCCCGCTGGTACGACGGCCGGCAGCTCGGCGACCTGTGCAGGTACTACGGAGTCGACCTCACCTCGGCTCATGACGCCGCGAGCGATGCCCGCGCCGCTCTCGACCTGGCCCTGTCGATCGCGGCCCGTCACGAGCGGATCGCCCGGATGCGCCCCGACGCCCTCCATCAGGCGCAGGTCACCTGGTATGCCGAGCAGAAGCGGGAACTTCAGGCATACTTCGACCGGCAGGGCCGCGACGAGAAGGTCAGCCTGGAATGGCCACTGGAGACCAGGCGACGCCGATAAGCCGTGCTCGGGCGGGGGTTCCGCTATCCACGCCTGCCGTTCGCGCGGCGCCGTGCGAGATAGTGGCCTGCGAGGGCTACGCCGCCGCCGATGATGACACCTATCGCGAAGTGGGCCGGGCGGCGTCGGGCAGGGGCATGCTGCCCGCCCGCAGGACCGGAGTCGGCCTGGCGGTGACTCGGCCTGGCGGGACTGCTCACCGCGTCGATCGCCGGACCAGCAGCGATGGCTGCCTGGTAACTCCGCTCCATGACGGCGGTGAAGCGACGGGCCCGCCGAGACGTCTCCGCTTTCATCCGCGGGCCTCTCGCCTCCGCCCAGAAGCGCCGCCCGGCCGCGCCCTTGAAGAACTGATCGGCGAGCACTTCCAGGTGGGGCTCGCTGAGGGCGTCCACCTCCCACATGAGCTGCCAGTGGGACACGATCAGGTTGGTGTAGACGTGCTTGCGGAACCAGGCCAGGTCCGTCGACTCCTCGATCGGGCCCCAGCACTCCAGCAGCCCCGGGTCGTCGATGGCCATCTTGAGCAGGTCGGTATGCAGACCCCGTAGCGCCTGCTCGCGTGCCGCCTTGGCCTCCCTCGTTTGCACGACCAGGGAGGCGGCCACTCCGATGAGCGCGAGACCGGCGAGGATGGCGGAGGCGGCCCCGTAGGCCTGACCGACGTTGCCGAGCAACGGCCAGTCATAGCCGGGTCGCTCACCGATCCAGTACAGGCCGACCGGAGAGAGAAGCACGGCGGCGAGCATGGCCAGCACGGCGAGCAGTAGTGCAGTCGGCATCGCCGACCGGCGGGCCAGCCCGGCGACCGAACGCTCTCGGGGCACGCCGCCTCCACGCTCGCTGGTGGAGGCAGGCTACTACAGGGGGGCGACGGGTGGCCGCCGCCCGTCGACCTCGCGATCGAAGAAGGACTCGAACGGCTCGGCCCTGGCGAGCAGCGTCCGCACCTGGGACCGGCAGCCCTCGACGATCTCCGGCTGAACGAACTTGTCGGCGCCGACAGGAGCGCCGGACTCGTCGTAGCGGACGTCGTAGACGGCCTTGCCGCCGGCCACCATCAGCTCCGGCACGATGCCGTGCTCCCGCTCCAACTCCGACACTCCGTCGGCCTTCAGCACACGGATGCGCTCACCCACCTCGGCCCGAAAGCGGAGGAAGTTCAGCTCCCAGATCAGGTACGGCGTGAGCGGCAACTCCACGATCCGCAGGCGGTGCAGCCCGGAACCCCGCCCGTGGAGGTCGGTGAAGAACTGCGCCAGCTCGGGGTTGGGTCGGGCGGCGATCCTCAACGCCTCGTCCCACCTGCCGGCCGCGAACGCCTCCCAGCTCGGGCTGCCCGGCTCGCGGAACGTCTGGATCCGCTCCGTCTTGAGGATCGGCCCATCCACGGACTCCACCGTCGCGTAGAAGTCCGCCTCGTACTCCGGCAGGCTCAGCCGCTGCCCGGACGCGGATCGAAGCAGGTCACGCATCCGGGATGTCCGGCTTCGCCGCGAGAATCATGCTGCGGGGGATGACGACCAACCGCTCGCCATCGCCGACGCTGACGCCTTCCGGCAGTTGCCCGGCATAGGCGTCCGTCAGATCCCGACCGATGACCGCGACGTCGCCGTTCGACAGCTCCCAGATGTCAGGACAGGTGGTGGTGCCGCCGCTCTCCCCCAGCTCGGCAGCCGAGCGGCCGAGCCGCCGCGCGAACGCCGCAGTCGGGTCCGCGTCCCATCGAGTAGCCATGGCCATCTCCCACAGTCACGGATCGAGCACTCAGAATAGCCACATCGTGCCGTAGCGCAGCGCGGTCGTCTCCAGATTTTCTCGCTCCGAAGACACTCTTCGGTGCCCGTGGCAGCCGATTAACGGCCGTCTGCCAGGTCGAGGGAGACCCGGTGGCCTCCGCCTGCTGCGCGACGATGTCTGCGATTCGTTCCGGAGCATCGTCCAGCAGCATGCAGAGAAAGTCAGGCGGCTGGAGTTGGGACGGGTGTGGGGCAGCACGCCGTCGTTCATCAGCTTGACCACCGTCGGGCGGGTCACGCCCAGGATGGCGGCGGCCTCTCCAGTCGAGAGTTCGACGTTCTCCGCCATGACCCGCACCGGCCGCCCCCGCCCGAGGATCGACACGCCGCCCGGGTCAACCGCCGCCCTGGCGTTTCGCGGCGCACTCGGCCTGCCAGGTGCGGAGGGCCTGCTTGAGGCGACGGTTCTCGTCCTGTACGAGATCCAGCCGCCGGTTCCGCTCCCCCACCTCGTAGGCGAGCCGGTGCAGCAGGGCGTGGACGTCCTCGGGGCGGTAGCCGCGCCGTCCGAGCGGCGTGCGGGGCAACTCGACGCCGGCGAGCCGGTCCGCGGTGAGCGGGCCGGAGAGGGCGTTGCGGCTGCGGTAGACGCCCATCAGCCCGGGAACCCGTCGGGCAGGTGGATCCGCTCGGCCGGGACACCGGCGGCGAGCAGCCGCAGCCGCGACCCGGCGACCATCAGCGGCGGCCCACACAGATAGACCTCCTGGTCAGGTCGATGGTGGTCCAGTGCCACGGTGAGCGCGTCGCCCCGCTCCCCCGGCTCGGCGAGCGGATCGTGCGATAGGGCGGGCACGACGGTCAGCCAGTCGTGGGCGCACTGGAGTTTGTCCAGGCTGATCGAGTCGTAGAGGTCGGCGAAGGTGCGCGCCCCGACGACCAGGGTCACCCGCCGCCCGGCCGGCGCCGCGGCGACCTGCTCGACCAGTGCGCGCAGCGGCGCCAGCCCGGTGCCTCCGGCGACCAGCAGCAGGTCCGCGCGCGACGCCGGGTCAAGCTTCAGGCCGGTGTCGCGCGGCGGGCCGAACCAGAGCCGGTCGCCGGGGCGTACCGCGTGGAGCAGGGCGCGGGAGACGGCGGCGACCGCCCGGACGTGGAATTCCAGGGTGCCGTCGGGGCGCGGGGCGTTGGCCGGCGAGTACCAGCGCCACCGGCCCGGCCACCGCTCGGTGCAGACCGGGACCGCCTGGCCGGGCCGGAACGGCAGGCGACGCCAAGGGCGTACGGTCAGGATGGCGATGCCATCGGCGGGCCGGTCGTGGCCGACGATCTGGGCCGGCCACCAGGCCGGGCCGTCGTCCGCCCGTGCCGCGCTGCCGGTCACCGCCGCCGACGCCCGCCGGGCCGCCCGCGCCCAGGCCGCCGCCAGCTCCGGGGTCCACGGTGCGTGGCGGGCGACGGTCGCGGTGAGCGCGGCCTCGATGGTGAGCTGGTGCGGCAGCAACCGGTAGCGGCGACAGGCCCGGCCGAGCACGGCCAGCAGCGCCGCCCGCCCGGCCGGGTCGTCACCGCCGGCGGCCAGCCGCCCGAGCGCGGCGAGGAACACGGCCGCCTCCCGCTCCGGCAGCGTCCCCGGGCAGCGATCCTCGACCGTGCACCAGAAGTGGTCGGCCGCCGCGCGGGCGTACCGCAGGGTGGCGGACCACGACGCGGCGAGGGCGGCGGTCACGAGCCGGCCTCGTCCGCGAAGGCCCGCCGGGCCGCGGTCACCGCGCCGGCCGGCACGTCGAGCGCCCACAGCACCCCGGCCAGGTAGTCGACGACCCGCCGGTGGTGCGCCTCGGTCAGACCCAGGCCGCGCCACGCCCCGGCCGCCGGCCGGGCGATGTCGCCCGCCGGCCCGCCCAACGCCACCGTGAGAGTGAGCGCCAGGTGCCCAGCGAGCCGGGCCCGATCAACCCCGATGAGGTACGGCGCCAGCTCGGCGTCCGCCGCCACCAGCCGCAGCCACCGGGCCACCGCGTCCCGCACCCCCGCCGGCCCGAGCCCGCCAACGGGGTACGCCCCGAGCCCGGTCACGCCCACGGCCAGGCGTCCGGGTCGCCGGCGGCGACCAGCTCATCCACCCGCGCCTCGGTGACCTCGGCGGCGCGCAGCGTGCCCCGGCCCCAGCGGGCCAGTCGGCACGGATACGGCACCCGCTCGCTGCGGCACAGTGGACCCGCCGGCCACTGCTCCGGCGCGTGCACCAGCACCGCGCGTACGGCCAGCGCCACGTCCTCGTCGCTGACCGGGGTGAGCACCGGGAAGTCGTCCAGCACCGCCGCCATGAGAGCCCTTCCGTCGAGATCGCGAAGTGGAACGGCACCGGAGCGGGCGGGGACGGCGGGCACGCTCGGGTAACGCCCCACCGGAGCCCAGCACCCGCCCCGGGCCATGCGTCCACCCTGGTCAGCCCGGCGCTCATGCGGTACGACTACGCTCTGCACCTACGCTGTACCAGCTCTGAAATCGAGCCGCTAAGCTGCTGAACGGCCGGTCTCGAATCAATCGGAGGCGAGCCGATGACGACCGTGCAGAAGTGGACCGGCCGGGAGACCCGGGCGCTGCGCCACGCGCTGCGGATGAGCATTCGCGACTTCGCCGAACACCTCGGCGTCAGCGAACGTACGGTGTCCAAGTGGGAGGCTGGCCGGGCGGCGGTGCAGCCGCGACCTGAGATGCAATCTGCCCTCGACACCGCGCTTGCGCGGGCGGACAGCGAGGTTCATCGACGGTTCCGCTCCGACTTGGAACCGGTCGAGCCCGTCGATTTGCGGTACAGCCCGGTCGATGCCGGGGCAGCGGCATTCCCTCACCCGGCCGTTGCCCCTGCCCCATGCGTCGAGCCCCTTGCCGACGTGACGGCGGTCTACCGCAATCGAGCCGAACTCACTGCACACCTGCCTGCGGATCGCATCCTGGATGGCGCCCGCGACGTCCGAGCAATGGGCCTCTCCTTGAACCTGCTGTGCCAGCACTACCCCGACCACCGTTGGCAGCAACTCATCGAAAACGGCGCAAAGGTCCGGTGCCTGTTCCTGGACCCGGACGGCTCAGCCATTCAAGCCAGGGAGCGGGAGGAAGGGTTTCCGACAGGTCAGCTCGCGGCACTGACAAAACTCAACATCGAGACGATGCTGAGAATGCGCGGCCGGCTGCCCGACAACTTGCACGGCAACGTCGAAGTGGCCATCTACGACGAGCCACTTCGGTTCAACCTTCTCCTCGTTGACGACCTCTGCCTCGCCCAGGCGTACCTACCAGCGAGTCGCGGGGTTGACTCTCCGACCTTCGTCATGCGGCGGCGCGACTCCGCTAAGGGTTTGTACCCGGTATATGAGCAGGTCTTCGACTCGCAGTGGGAGCGGGGCCAGCGATGGTGATCGCATATCGTGCCCTGCTTCCGATCGCCCTTGATGCTGTCGACCGGGCGGCCACCCTCATGCGCCAAGCCCCGGTCACCTCAACCAGCAAGGGTGACCGCGACCTCGTCTCGGATGTCGACTACGCGATAGAGCGAGATCTTCGCTCCTTCCTGCATGGCGCGACACCGGGAATCGCCTTCCTCGGTGAGGAGGAGGGCGTAAGCGGCACGGGCGAGTTGCAATGGACACTCGATCCGGTCGACGGAACGGTCAACTTCGTTCGAGGTCTTCCCCTTTGCGGGATCTCCCTCGGCCTGCTCCACGGCGTACGCCCGGTCCTCGGCGTCGTCGACCTACCCTTCCTCAGTACTCGATACTGGGCCGCCGAGGGCTATGGCGCGTTTGTTAACGGCCGGCCGGTCAAGGTGAGCGATACCGCGAATCTGAGCGAGGCTGTGGTCGGGATCGGCGACTTCGCCGTTGGCGCGGAGGCAGCGAACAAGAATCGGTCCCGTCTAGCACTGATGGCATGGCTCGCCGAGACGGTGCAGCGTGTGCGGATGAG
Source organism: Micromonospora sp. SYSU B005 (assembly GCF_055362685.1). Lineage (NCBI taxonomy): Bacteria > Bacillati > Actinomycetota > Actinomycetes > Micromonosporales > Micromonosporaceae > Micromonospora > Micromonospora sp. SYSU B005. The sequence continues at coordinate 222,958 of NZ_JAXCFU010000006.1, forward strand.
CGGGTCGGCGGCGGTCGACCTTGTCTGGCTGGCAGAGGGAAAGATCGACGCCGCCATCACGCTCTCTAACCATCCATGGGATATGACAGCCGGGGTAGCCATCGCCCGCGAGGCGGGTGCCGTGGTCCTCGACAGCAGTGGGGCGGACTATACCAGCGAGTCAATGGCAACCCTTGCGATCACCCCGGGACTGGTCGGTCAGGTATTGCCGCACGTCCAAGGTGCCGAGATTACAGCAAGCCGAGATTCCTAAAGCGCAGGCAGTTGAACCTGCCACAAAGGTGCTTCTGGCCAGACGGACCGCACTGCTTGCACTGTTGTCCTGTAGCGGCGAAGCTGCCTAGAGTTCCCTAGGAAGTGGCTCTGCAAAAATGACTGCAAGGTCACATAACGCGGGTCTTCAGCGTCGAGCAGCATGTACAGGTATTCACCAGTTCGGATACGCATAAATAAACCAATCGGATGCGAACCCTCCGAATTCCTGATTCGCCTCAACCCCGAAAGTTCAAAGCGGTAGTTCTGGCTGCGAACCTCCACGCTTGGGCGACTTTCTACCTCACCTAGCGTTCCGTCGGCGTCGACATGATAAAGAACGATCCGATGCGGCGAGCCAACTCTCGCCCCGAAAAATTCTTCGTAGTTCTCTCGGTCGAAATTTGCTTGACTTGAACGACCGGTTTGTCGCGGAATTTCAGCCACAAGAACGCTATTCCCGGCCTCAGCGGCTTGCCCTTCCACAAATGAAGAGGTCCGGCGCAGACTCCGCTCGCTGCCCGCGTTACCCTTCGCTCGCTGCAGGACCCTTTCATCATTGATGGGCACGAGGCAATGTGACCACTTGGTTAACCAAGCTCGGATATCACGAGAAACATGCCTTGCTTCCCTGCCCACCATGCGCGCGATGACGTAGGCTTCCCAATTATTCTTGAGCCCTCCCATCGTTAGATTTCCGGAGCCGACTATTAGCGTCAGCATAGGGCCCGACTCAAACCAAGCAAGCTTCGGATGGAAGAGCGCTCCATCCGAATGCAAAAAGGCCCAAACAGAGAGATTGGGAGCTCGCTCGACTGCCGAAACCAGCGCATTTACCGCAGACTCATCGGTAATCGAATCCAAGCCCACAACAAGCTCGAACCGCGACTCTTTGACGAACTCTTTGAAACTTCTATCCTTTAGGAACGAGATTACGCCCGAGGCATTGGTCCAGGCAAAGATGCCGCCGCCACCACTCGCGGTCCTACACTGTTCTAGAAGCCGCTCCAGCAAGGTACTCTCGTTCGCATTTCCATCCTGTAGGCAAAGTTCAACTGTCGCCAACTCTTCCCTCCCCTGAGAACGTTAGCTATTCGAAGCCCCTTTTATGCGGGCCACCAAATCACGAAACAGTCGGTACGTGCCGAAGACCTTTGCCAGGCGACGGTTCGAGCGGGGACCGGTAATCCTGGCCACACCTTATTGCATCGGATATGGCGTCGTAACGCTCGAGGATCAGCCGCTTCGTGCGGTACTCCCCATACGCGACATCGTCTCGTTGCCGGACAACGTTAAAGGTGTCCATAACGTAGCTGACACCTTCGCGGTCAATACCGTACAGGTGAAAGAAAGCCGCATCCAGTTCGGCGCGCATAATCTCACGTCGGGAGGGGTCCCAGACGAAGGGGGGACTCGAATCCCCAAGCTCGTGGGCAAATTCAGCAAGGTCGTAAGCGGTATAAACCAATTCCAAAACCCGCGGCGCAATCCATTTTTGCAGGTTAGTGCAAACGTCGTCCCACTGCACGGAGGCGTGGTATGCACCGGGAGGCAATGCGGGGAATTGCTTGAAGTAAGAATACGTTAGATGGACGCCTGATATCTTGGTCCTTACCACATAGTCGAACACAAAAGAAGACAAGTTCGCGACGAGACATGAAATGGCACCACTGGAGGCAGGTGAGAAGGCTAGAAAGTTAGTGTTTCCCACTCCGACACGTGGAATGATAGCGGGTACCAGGGTCCTTTCATTAGTAGATGCCGTAACGTCTCGCCATCCGAAGAGCCAACGCCTGTCCCACCTAGCTGAGAGCCGGGACTCCACTTCCTCCTCATTAACCCAATACATCGGCAGGGAAAATCTATCCGGCTGCATCCAGTCCTGATTGTCTAGGTACGACGGAACACTCGACCGTTGCTTGGCGCCGGGGTTGCGGACCACATCCGCTGCTCTATGGTTGTAAAAGTCTGTCATTTTTGCTTCGTAGAGCGGTAGCATCCGTTCGTGCGCCCGGACGTAGCGGCCCGCCCGCAACTCCCAGCCATCTGCCTCAAGGCCATCCGAATCTCTAAATAAAGCCGAGTCGTTCGTCATGTCGAACATCCGAAGAAACGACAGCCCCCAAGGGTTTCTCGAAGTGTCACCCTCACGCCATATCACCGGCACACGCTTGTAAATTCCGAGGGCAATCTCTGCGTCACGGCGGCTCAAAAAAACGGGACAGGTGCCAGTGTTCGGATTTAGCAAAAATATTTCTTCAGGAGTCAGAAAGTATTTCCGACTTGGAATCTCGTTTACCTGATGCAGCTTGAAGGCAAACTCGGCTTGATCGAAAGCCCTCCGACTCCCTGAAACAGAAAGCAAAGAGAATCTGAATGAGGCGTGAACGGACGGAAAAGTGCGAGCATTTTCAAAGTCGAATAGAGATGATATGGTTCGGCGAACCAACAAGTCCTTGAAGAAGTCTTGGGTAGTGGCGTCTGTGGCAATGCCTGTAGGTACGATTAGACCGAGCTGGCCACGGGGACTCAACACCGATCGGGCCGCTTCTGTGAAGACGGAATACGTGTTGATATCGCCCTTACCGGTCAGCGGGTAACGCCCCGACGAACGCAGCAGGTGGCTGAAGCCGTCCGCCTCGTGCAGGGCGGCGGTCCACTCGGCGTACAGCGCCTGCTTGGCCGGCTCGTCGCTGTCGGCGAGCGCGGCGATGGCCTTCTTGCGGGCGGCGGCGTTCTTCGCGCCGGCGATCTCCGGGTCGCGGGAGGCGAAGAACTCCTGCTCCTGGAGCTTGACCCGCTCCCAGGGCGGGTTGCCGAGGACGCAGGAGAAGCCGCCCTCCCAGCCGGTCGCCTCGTCCGCCGCGCCGTACTCGGGCACCCGGAAGATGTGCGGGAACTCGATGTGCCAGTGGAAGAAGCGGTACTGCCGTGTCAACTCCTCCACCATCGACTCGACCCGATGTATGTCCAGCGAGGCTTCACCCTTGTCCAAGCGCTCCAGCACCGCCTGGGTGATCGCCACCTCCCGGTTGGCCTCGGCTTTCGGCTGGACGAAGGCGGCGCACCAGGCGTCGGCCACCGTCTTCGCGTGCCGGCGGTCGGCGTCCAGCGCCTGCGCCCGCTTGGCCTGGACGTGCACGTCGGCGAGGGAGTGCGGCGGCTCCGCGTACACGATCTCCTTGACCTCGGCGGCGAGCGCGCTGTTGCCGACCTGGATGCCCGCCGCGCCGAACAGGTCGCCCTGCCCGCGCGATTCCTCGGCGTTCTGCCGCTTCAGGGCGGTGGCGACCTTCTTGTCGTCGCCGGTGAGGGCGGTGAAGGCGGCGTCGGGGATGCCGTCCTTGAGCAGCTTCGGGGTGACGCCGAGCAGCGAGTTGCCGACCCGGATGTTCGCGTCGAGGTAACCGAGCGGCCGGCCCGGCTCCATCGCCTCCAGCCAGAGCGACACCTTGGCCAGTTCGGCGGCCATCTCGTTGACGTCCACCCCGTAGATGCAGCGGGCCACCACCCGGCGCATTGCCGAGCGGACCGCGGCCGGTGCGGGCTCCAGTTCGTCGGTCTCCTCGGCGGCCACCCGCTTGGCGATCCGGCGGGCCGCCGCGATCAGGAAGTGCCCCGACCCACAGGCCGGGTCGCAGACGGTCAGGTCGAGTAGCGCCTTGACGCGCTCCTCGGGGGTGGGCAGCGCGGTGGCCTCGTCCAGCAGCGGGTCGAGCGCCGAGTCGAGCAGGCATTCCACCAGGGAGGACGGGGTGTAGTAGGAGCCGGTGGTCTTGCGCTCGTTGCCGGCGAGCCGTTCGGCGTGGAAGCGGCGGGCCGGGGCGTCCCAGCGGGGGCGCAGCTCCAGCAGCGACTCGTAGACGCTGCCCAGCTCCTCCGCGCCCAGGTGCTGGAAGTCGACCCGCTGCCGGCCGGTGCCCTTGCGCGCGGGCAGCACCGCCAGGGCCTCGACCGCGCGCAGCAGCGCGGTGTTGCTGAGGCCGGCCTCGGCGATCGGGGCGTCCAGCGCGCCGGGCTCGTAGAGGCCGCCGATGCCGGGCAGGCCCAGGGTCCGGTTGCCGGACTCCTCACCCAGGAACCGGAAGACCAGCCGCACCGACTCCCACAGGTCGCCGTGGCCGGAGTGCCGGCGACGCAGCGCCAACTCCCGCAGCCGCCGCGCCGAGAAGTAGGTGTCGTAGCGCTGCTTGGCCTGCGGGCTGGCCACCGGGTCGAGCAGGGCGTCGCGGTCCTCGGCGACGAACCAGAACAGCAGCCGGTAGACCAGGCGCAGCAGGGAGCGCTTGTAGTCCTCCAGCGACAGGCTGACCTCGATCCGCTCCCGCAGGCCCGCGTTGTCCGGGTGGTCGAGGAAGCCGGTGCCGAGGATCTCCAGCGCCGCCTCCACCCCGTCGCGGAGCTGCTCCAGGGCCCGCTCGCCCTGCTTGGCTCCCTCCGTACGCCAGGCCTCCAGCAGGCAGGACGACGGCCCGGCCGCCGCGTCGCGGACGGCGAGCCGGGTGGCGTGCGCCACCCGGTAGAGCAGCACGAAGTCGGGGAACAGGTCACCCTCGAAAATCGCCTCCAGGTCGAATTCGAGGTACGCGCTGCCGACCAGGCTGGTCGAGTCGCGCAGCAGCCGCACCCGCTGACCGTTGGCGACGATGCCCCAGAGCTGCTGCTCGGAGCGGTTGAGCAGTTGCTGCATCAGCGAGTGCGGGGCGGCGGCCGCCGCGCCGCGCATCCCCGGCGTCCGCCGGTCCAGGTCCGTTCCCCACCCGAGCAGATGCATCGGTACGGCTTCCCAGCGGTGGCTGACCGGGAACAGCTTCTCGTCCACGGTGATGCCACTCGGCAGCGACTCGATGCCGTCGTAGCCCAGCTCGCGCAGCAGGATCAGCAGCCACCGCTCCCGGGTCAGCCGGGCGGGCGCGGTATCGCCGGCCCGCTCCCGCTGGCGCTTGAAGTCCCGCCACTGCTCCTGGAGGTAGGCGTAGGAGCGGTTGGCGTAGCGGCGCACCGACTCGCCGGACTGGAGGCCGTAGCTGGCCGCGTCCGCGCCGGGCAGGCCGGCGGCGCCGTCGCCGATCCGCTGCACCAGGCCGGCGGGGAGCAGCCCGCCCTCGACCCGGACGGCGGGGTAGGTGACCGCGCTCATCAGTTGGCCTCCGGGAGGTAGACGTAGACGCCGAGCACGTCGGCGGGCTTCTGGGCGGTGACGGTGATCTGCCGGCGGACCCGCTGGCCGGCCGCCTCGCGCACCCGGATGTGCGAGGCACGCAGCGCCTCGGCGAGGCCGTCGGCGGTGGTGTCCAGGTGCGGGACGACCTCATCGAGCTTGCCGATCACCCGGTCCAGCAGCGGGGTGGCGGCCTCGGGCAGCACGTTGCCGGTCGGGGTGGCCGCCAGGAGCGTGGCCACCTCCCCGTCGGGCAGCCACTCGGCGGCCGTGGGGGCGCCCCGGAAGGCCAGCAGCCGGGCCTCCTCGGCGACCATCCGGCGGGGCTCGGTGTCCGCGGCCCGGGTGGGCAGGGTCAGGTGCAGCCGGAACCGGACCAGCAGCAGGGTCGTCCGCTTGCTCACCGCCGAGGTCCGCATCACGCCGGCCCGGCGGGCCGGTCGCTGGTCGGCCGGCACCGTCCGGTCCAGCGCGCTCTCCAGCAGGTAGCGGGCCAGCGCGGAGACGTACGGGTCGGTGCGGTCCAGGTGAGCGGCGCGGGGCGGGGTGGGCAGCTCCCGGCGCAGGGCGAGGGTGGCCGGGTAGCCGGCCGGGAAGGCGTCCCGCAGCGGCAACGGCAGGGTGCCCGTGGTGGCGGTGAAGCCGTCACGGTCCGGGACGACGTCGGCGCCGAGCGCGGCGAAGCCGGCCCGGGCGAACTCGGCCACCTCGTCCGGTGAGCCGAGGCTGGCCCGGATCTCAGCCAGCTCCGCGGCCACCTCCGCCGGTTGGATGCCCCGCTGCGCGTACTTGGTGCGGGACTCCTTCTCCTTCTCCGCGGCGCTGTCCCACTCCTTGTGCAGCTCCTCGCGATGCTCCAGACCGAGGCCGTCGATGGTGAGCTGCTCCGGCGCGTCCGGAGCGATCAGCAGCTCCTGCGCGATGGTCTGCAACACGTCGTCGCTGCGGTCCGGCACCGGCACCGAGACGCCCAGCGCCTTGCGGATCTGCTCGTGCTTGCGCAGCAGCACCTTGAGCACGATCTCGTCGATCCGGTTGTCCGTGCCGTAGATCATCACGGCGCGGACCTTCGGCGCACGCTGCCCGAACCGGTCGACGCGGCCCTCGCGCTGCTCGTGCCGGGTCGGGTTCCAGGCCAGGTCGTAGTGCACCACCGCCTGGAAGTGCTCCTGGAGGTTGACGCCCTCGGAGAGGCAGTCGGTGGCGACCAGCACCGGGCGGCGCTTCGGGTCGGCGGTCAGCTCCCTGATCCGGTCGGTGCGCTCCTCCGGCGGCAGCGCGCCGGTCACACAGCCGACCGTGAACGCCTTGCCGAGCGCGGCGGTCAGCCGCTCCGCGACGTACTCGGCGGTGTCGATGTAGCGGCAGAAGACGACCGGGTTGAAGCCGTCGCCGAGCAGCGCCTTGACCTCCTTGACCAGCAGGTCGAGCTTGTTGTCGCCCTTGGCGGCGAGCGCCTCGGCGCGGCGGGCGAAGGCGAGCAGCCTGCGCCGCTCCGGGCTACCCGAATCGGCCTCGGTGTCGGCACCCGGCACCAGGTCCACCGACTCCTGGGTCTCGTCGTCGGGCAGGTCCAGCACGGCGGCCCGGCCCAGGGCGTCGGCCTCTGCGGCGTCGGTCGCGTCGGCGTTCGCCGCCCGGGTACGAAGGGTGGCGGCGGCGGCCTGCGGCGACGATGCCATCGCGCGCAGCAGCGCCAGCGCGGACCAGTAGCGCACCCGCTGGCGCACCTGCCCGCCGATCGGGTCCCGCACCGTCTGCCGGGCGTAGGCGACCACGTCGTCGAAGAGGCTCCGGTAGTCGCCGGTCAGCCGGTAGGCACGCTCGGTCGACTCACGGTCCTCAGGGAACGGGGTGTCCTCCAGGAAGCGGCGGATGTCCACCCGGCGACGCTGCACGAAGTGCCGGGCCAGCAGCTCCCGGCCCTCGACCCGGTCCAGGTCGACGGTCTCCAGGCGCGGGTCGAGCAGGCCGACGAGGTTGCGGAAGCCGGCGTCCTTGCCGCTGTGCGGGGTGGCGGTCACCAGGATCAGGTGTCGGTCGCCACGGGCGGCCAGCCTGCGGACCAGTTCGTGGCGCTGCATCCGGGACTGGCCGCCGGCGTTGCTGTCGTCCAGCACGCAGGAGTGCGCCTCGTCGACGATCACCAGGTCGGGGGCGCCGCGCAGGAACTGGTCGCGCAGCTCCGGCCGCTTGATGTAGTCGGTGGAGACCACCACGTGCCGGTACCGGTCGAAGATCGATTGCGCGCCGACCAGGTCGCGCTCCAGCCGGCGTACGGTGCCGGGCAGCACCAGCTCGGCGGCGACGCCGAACTTCTCCGCCAGCTCCCGCTGCCACTGCTCCGCCAGGGCCGGGCTGCACAGCACCGCCAGCCCATTGGCGTCGCCCTGGGCCAGCAGCTCGGCGGCGATCAGACCCGACTCGACGGTCTTGCCGATGCCCACGTCGTCGGCGATCAACAGCCGGACGGTGTCCTGCCGCAGCGCCATCAGCAGCGGCACGAGCTGGTAGGGCCGAGGCTCGACGGCCAGCCCACCGAGGGAGCGGAACGGCCCGCCGGTGGAGCGGAAACCGATCCGCAGCGCCGTCCGCAGCAGGGCGGCCCGGCTGGCGTTGCCGGCGTCCGTCGGGTCGGGGTAGGCGAAGGTCGCCGAGGTGACATCCTCCAGGTCGGGCAGAACGGCCGCGCGTTCGTCGTCCGAGCCGCCGAGCGGGCGCAGCACCAGCAGGTCCGGCTCCGACTCGGGGAGCACCACCCACTCGCGGCCCCGCGCCCTGACCAGCGTGCCCGGCTCGAACCGCTCCGCGGTCACAGTCATCAGTTGCTCCCTGTCCTGTGCTGACCGAACACGCTCGGATACCGGTCCACCGCCTGCTGCCACTCGCCCGCCGTCACCCGGATCGGCGTCCAGCCGGCGTCGTAGAGGCTGTCCTCGGCGTCGCCGTCCCGGCCCTCGCCGTAGGGCTCGCCGGGCACGTCGACGAACACGGCCGCCTCGTACTCCCGGTAGACGAGGTCGGGCGTCGCCTCGGCGACCTTTTCGCGCCCGCCGTCCGGCGTCCGGTAGCTCGCCTGCTTCAGCCACGCTACGAAGTCCGCCGCCGGCCCGGTCACGTCCAGCCCCTGTCCGGCGGATCGGGCGGGGCTGGTGTTGGTTGTCCTGGCCCCGGCCAGCTCCAGCAGGACGTCGACGATGAGGTGCCGGTCGACCAGCTTGTGGAACGGCTGGTTGGAGTACGACAGGAGGCAGTCGTAGCAGCCCTGAACGCACCGGTCGTCGCTGTCCGCCACGTACTGCGGTGCCTCGTCGCCGGTCTGTGGATCGAAGTGCGCGATCTCCAACGCCTTTGCCGCCACCTGGCTGATTGCCCCTGGCTCCTCCACGAGGCGACGGAGGACACCCGCGCCACCCTCCGCGCTCTCGATGAACAGCATCCGGCCCTGCTCGTCGAGATCGGGCAGAAGCTCCCCGGTGAGTTCCGAGTCCTCCAGCTGGAAGGTCGCCTCGATGCCCCGCTCCAGGGCGTAGAGCAGCGAGATCGCCTCCTCGCGGGTGGCCTTGCGGGCCAGCCGCAACACCAGGATGTTGCGCCGGTCCTCGACGTACGGAATCACCCGCTGCTTGCGCTTGGTCTCCTCGGCGACGCCGAGATCCTCCTCGTCGGTGGTCTTCTCGCCCGCCTTGGACTCCGAGAGCCACTCTCCGCTGGTGGTGTCCAGCCAGAAGCCGCGGATCTTCTGGTCCTTACGTCGGGTCAGCCCGAGGTTGGCCCGCCGGACCGTGGCGGCGTCGCCGTAGACCAGGGTCGCCACCGCCGGCGCGTCCTCCGGCGCCACCGTCGCAGTGAGCTTGCCCGGCCGCCCACCGTGATGGTGGAAGCGATACGACGTCTCGATCTGGAAGCCGGACCGACGGCGCTCCTCCTCGTCGGAGGAGATCCGCTCCCGCCGCTGGGTCCGCACCGTGTAGAGCCGCAGCAGGTTGTCGTCGATCGCGCCGAGCTGCTCACCGCAGCTGTCGCAGACGTCGATCCCCGGCGCGTCGTCGTGCAGGTGACCGCAGGCACGGCAGCGTCGCGCTGAAGTGGTGAGGAGGTTGTCCTTGCCGGGCTCCGCCGCCTGCTGGAGTTGCACGCTGCGCACCATGTAGCGGGAGCCCTCGTGGTAGATGAGGGCACCCGGGCCGAACTCGCTGATGCCGATGAACCGGGGCCGGTGGATGTAGTCCCCCTGCCGCTGGCCGTTGAGGCCGGGGATGTAGGCGGCGAGCGGCAGCCGGGGGAAGGAATAGCCCGGCAGAAAGCCCTCGGACGCCAGGTAGCGGTAGGTGTAGAAGTCCGTCTGCGGTTCGTCGGAGTCCTCGTTGCGGAGCAGGTCGAGCTGCACCCGCGCGTCGTTGGCCCGCCGGTGCGCCTCCTCACGGGCCTTGTGTGAGACGTTCGTGTCGACCGCCCGGCGCCCCTGCACCTCGTACTCCCGGAACGCGGCGCGATAGAGCTTGCGCCACCGGTCCAGGGCCTCCTCGAAGCTGCGCGGCGCCCGGTCGATCATTTCCGTCACCCAGGTGGGACGCCACCACGGCGCCTCAAGCAGCCCGCCGGCCAGATCCCCGGCGAGCGCCACCTCGGCGCGGGCCAGCGCACGGCGGCGGGCCTCCGGGTCCTCGATCGACTTCTTCAGCTTCGGCAGTAGCTCCAGCGACGGGTTGTCTCCGCCTGTCTCCATCACCGCCGCGAGCGAGCTGGGCAGCTCCTCCCCCGTCTCGGCGAGCCAGATGGCCTGGAGGTGCGAGCGGACCAGGTCCTCGTTGGCCAGGTCGAGGCGGGGCGGCTGCACCGCACCGCCGACCATCAGCGTCGGCCGCTTGAAGTAATACTGGTCGTGCGCGCTGCCGGTCGAGCAGTAGGTCACCACCAGCGCCGGCTGCCCGGAGCGGCCGGCCCGGCCGGCACGCTGGGCGTAGTTCGCTGGGGTCGGCGGCACGTTGCGCAGCGCCACCGCGTTGAGGGCATTGATGTCGACGCCCAGCTCCATCGTCGGCGAGCAGAACAGCAGCGGCAGGTCGCCCTCGCGGAACTCCCGCTCCCGCTCCTGTCGCACCTCCGGGGTGACCTGCGCGGTGTGCTCCTTCGCCTGCAAGCCGGCGAGCAGGTGCGAGGTGTCGCGGTAGAGGTCGCGGAAGAAGGTGTTGACCCGCGCGCCGACCTCGCCGGACAGCTGCTTACGGACCCGATCCTCCGCGCCAGCCTTGCCGTCACCTGCCTGCCACCGCAACGCGTCCGAGCGGAGCCGATAGCCGCCGATCAGATCGTCCCCCTCACCGGGCACCGCCTGGATCACCAAGCCGGCCTCGGTGAGCACCGCCAAAAGGTCGCGGATCATGTCTTGGGCGTCGGCGACGCTGCACGGCTGTCCGGGCTTGTCGTACTGCCGCTTCAGGTATTTGCCCAGGGCCCCTCGGCCGGAGAGGTGCAGGTAGGAGCGGGGGCGGCCCTTGCCGCTCGGCTTCGGGAAGGCGATCGCGGCGACGGTGGCCCGCTCCCGCACCCCTAGCGCCCACGGCTCGGCCAGGTGCTGCACCGACAGCCGGCGGATCTCGTCGAAACCCTCCTCGGTGAGGCAGCGCACGTCGATGGCCAGGTTGCGGCGCATCTCGTCGAGCAGGGTCGCCGCGATCTCGTACCGGTGTTCAGGGTTGTCGTCGCGGAGCAGGTGGTGGCGGCTCTCCCAGATTTCCTGGTCGGCGGCGACCTCGTCGAGATAGCGGTAGCCGACCCGGAGCAGACCGGTCTGCTCGAGGTTGGGCATGGTCACCCGCCAGCCCCGTTCCAGGTCGAGGTAGAGCCGGTAGTTGACCACCTCGCGCAGCGCTCGCCAGATCTCATCCTTGCCGTAGCGGACCTCGGGCCGGCGAGCGAACTCGGTCAGCTGCAACCCGAGCGCCTCAGTGACGCGCTGAGCGACCCGCTCGTGCGTGAGACCGTCCGGCTCCTTATCCGCCGCCCGGTACAGGGCACCACGAAGCTGCACTACCTGGACGAAGTCATTGAAGTGCCCGGCCTGGAGAGAGGCGTCCTGGCGGTTGTCGACGAACGACAGCAGCTTTTGCGCCGGCTTGTCGAGCGTCGGCTCGGCGCGGAGCGCCCGCACGATACTGGCCCCGATCACCGAGAGCGCCGAACTCCGACCCTCGGTGGAGAGCTTGGCCAACTGGGCGAAGTCCTTGCCCCGCTGGCGCTCGTACGAGACCCGGCAGCGCAGACAGAACCGGAAGGGCGCGGCGACCCAGGCGGCGGTGATCCCCTTGCCCGGCTCGACCTCGGAACCCTCGGCGTCGACATGTACCACCTCGGGGAGGTATTTGCGCTTGTCCTCCGCCGGGATGGTGCTGCCGTCGTCGGCGAGCACGGTCCACGAGTACGGCAGCCGGCCGTCCTGCACGGCGATCTCGAGGCTCGCCGGCCAGGGCTGGTCGTCACTGAGGTAGAGGTAGCCCCCGTCCTCACTGGTGTCCGAGTCCTGCCGCGCCTCGAAGCCGTTCACCGACCGGCGGACGGTGAGGTACTCCTGCCCGCACTCGCGACAGAACGCCAACGGCACGAGGATCTTCCGCTCGGTCGGGCCACTGTCCGGGGAAACGGTCTGATAGCGGCTGGTGATATGCCGCTCGGCCGGCGACTCGATCGTGACGTAGACGTTGTCACCTTTGGAGAGGAACTGGTGCAGCCGGAACGCGAAAACCGGGCGCCCGGTCTGCGGGTGCTTGATCCGGGCACCGGCCTGGAGCACGGCCTGAATGGCCGCCTGGCAGTCATCGGCGGATTCGTGCGTGACCTCAGCCAAGTTGTCCGCCGCCTCCGGGACCGTGCGCGGCGTCCGCCTGCGGACCAACCGGCCGGTGCCTTCCTCGGATTCCACGCCGAACGCGCTCTCCACCCAGTGGGCCAACGGGTCCTGACGGAAGTCGTCAACGTCCGGCTCGTGTGCGTCCCGGCACCAGTGCCGTACCCGCTCGGCGAGCCCACCGGTGGCGGGGCCGGCGGCCGTCGTGGCGCGTTGCAGGGACTCTCCGATGACATGCTCCGCCGCGACGGGCTGGCCGAACAGCCGCGTTGCCACGTCGGCCACCGCTCTTCGCTGATGCGCGGCGTCGCCCTCGGTGGTCATGGTGGCCGAGGTTCCGATGCACTGCAGATCCGCCGCCTCGCAGGCGTCCTTCGTCCGGCGCACGAGAAACGCCACATCCGCGCCCTGCCGCCCGCGGTAGGTGTGCAACTCGTCGAGCACGAGGAACCACAGGCCGTTGGCAGCTCGGATCAAACGGTCCCGTTCCCGGTGCCGAGTCAGCACCAGCTCGAGCATCACATAGTTGGTGAGCAGGATGTCCGGTGGATCTTGGAGGATCCGACGCCGCGCCTCGAGGCTCTCCTGACCGGTGTACCGGTCGAACGTGACCAGCGGCGTACCGTCCGGAGCACCCCAACAGAGGAACTTTTCCAGCTCGTGGAGCTGACTGTTGGCCAGCGCGTTCATCGGATAGACGATGATCGCCTTGACACCAGGCTGGTACGTCCCGTCCGCTTTCGCCCGCAGCACCCGGTCGACGATCGGCACGATGTAGGACAGGCTCTTACCCGAACCGGTCCCCGTGGTCAGCACGTAGCTGTGACCGGCCCGGGCCGTCGCAATGGCTTCCCGCTGGTGCCGATGGAGTCGCAAGGGCTGGCTCCCCGGATCGCCCTTGTGCTCCTTGATGCGGAAGATCCGCTCATTGTCCGGATGCAGCAGACCCTCAGCCACGAGAACGTCGATCGTGCCGCCGGAGGCGAAGTTCGGGTTGAGCGAGAGATAGGGCGCCGGCCACTGGTAGCCGGAGGCGGCGAGCCGTTCGACGTGCTTCCTGATCTCCGCGTCACGGGGATCGACGAAACTCGAAGTGAACTCCCGGTAGTCCCCGATGAGTCGATCACGCACATCGAAGACATCCATCTGTACTCCTCGCAGCCCCGCCGTTGCAGGGCTGATTCAACCATTTCAACGCTGGAACAGTGCCCCCCGGTGGCGGGTCGACCCCAACCTTGACCACACCGGCGGGTCCTCACTCCGTGCGGCTACCGGTCAACCGTCCCACCGCCAGACATGAAGTCGGAAACCCGACTCTTTGATCGACTACCGAAGAAGACCTCGGCCAAGGACGGCTCCGCCGGGAAGGTCAGGCACATCGCCGGGTCGGCTCAGACGGGACGGCGGCCGGCGAACCCGCACTCGACCCGGTGATACCACCGGATGTCGGTGTCCCCCTCCAGCCAGCACCACAGCACCGCCCGGCCGTCGCGCTCACCGGGGAAGTCGAGCAGCACCGGGGCGATCCCCTTGACCGCGATCTCGTGCTGATGGAACTCGTCCACCACGAGATGCAACCGCGCCTCCAGCGCCTTCACCTCGGCCAACCCACCGAGCGCGCTGACGCCGCGATCAGCCAGATCGACCCGCAACTCGGCCAGGTCGGCCCGCAGCCGGATCAGCTCGTCGACGCGCGGCCGCAACGTGGCCACCAGGTGTCGCGCCTGGGCGAGAGTGAACACCGGGCCAGTATGCGGCACGACCGTCCGGAGGGAAGCTGCCGCCACACGGCACCGCCGGAACGGCGCCGGGTATCGAGCATCGTCGCGCTCGGGTATACAGATGGTTCCTCCCGGATCGGCCCTCGGCTTGCCCGGACGCCCCTCGCCCGTCGTTGGAGGCTCACTGGCATGAGCGATCGTTCGCCCAGCCCCAGCACCCCGGACCCGCGGTACCTGTTCCGGTACCGGGATCTGGTCGCCGACACCCTGCCCGAGCATCGCGCCGTCCTGCAGGAACGTGGTTGGTGCTGGTGGGGCTGGTGGAAGCGACCCAACGAACCCGGCCGACTGGAGGTATGGAAGGCGCTCGAACGCGAGACGCTGGAGGGACGTCGGGTGCCGATCGGGCTGTTCCACTCCGGGACGGGCCTCGTTCATCCCGCCATCGTCAACCGCGTGATCCTGCCGCAGCCGGACGATCTCGGGGCCTTCACCTCGCTCAGTCCGCCCGACGCCGAACGGGACGGCGTTCCACCCTACTATCGGGCGAGTCGGCACAGCCGGGGATGGCTACGGCTGGTGGCCCTGGCCGAGGAGCCGATGGAATTCTTCGGGAAGTTCTCCTTCGCCGCCGCACCGCCGTTGCCACATCATCCGCCGGGCCAACTGGAGCGGCTGGTGGGTAAGCGGATCCTGGACGCTGACGAGCTGCGCGCGATGGACACCACCATCTGGGAGATCCGTCCGGCCCAGCCGGCTGACTCCAGTGAGCGGTTCCTGACCGCGTCGCCACGCCAGGACGGCGCGCTGTCCCCCGAGCCGATCGCCTGCCCAGGGCCGTGGCTGCTGCACCTCACCGATCCGCACTATGCGACCGGGCGGTTTCGGTCGGAGCATCAGTGGCGGCTGGAGACCGAGGACGGCACTACTCGCCCGACAATGGTCGACGCGATCTCCGATGCCCTGGCTCGTGATCAGCGGTCGGTAGGAGCGGTCCTCGTAACGGGCGATCTCACCTACGTCGCCCACCGCGACGAGTTCGCGGCGGCGCGGGCCGGCCTCTTCAAGCTCACCAATGGGCTGCTCGGGCTGGGCATGTAGCATCTCGTCGTCATCCCCGGCAATCACGACATCGCCTGGACCCGCGGTGACTCGTACGAATACGGAGCACCGGTCGAGGTGGCTCCGGCGACTGCAACGGCTAACTACCGGGAGTTCTTTCAAGCGCTCTACGGATACCCGGCCTCACCCCACCTGTCGATGGCTCGCCGTTTCGTCTTCCCGGGCGGAAACCTGGTCGACATCGCCGCGGTCAACTCCAGCTCACTGGAACAGGGGCAGTCGTTCCTGGCGGGCATGGGCCGGGTGCAGGAGTCCGCGTACCGCGAGGTGACCAACGCGCTCGCCTGGTCGAGCCCTGGATCAGCCCTGCGCGTGCTCGCGCTGCATCATCATCTCGCACTGACCGAGGACCTCGAATCGCCCGACGAGTACGCGACGGGTTTCGGGATCGCCATCGACGCACCCAGGATCCAGCGCCTGGCCGCCCGTGACGGGGTGCACCTCGCGGTGCACGGGCACAAACACCGCGCGTTCGTCTGGCGCACCGAGGCGTACCATCTCCCCGAATACAGCAACGAACGCTGGGACCTGGGACGCTTCAACATCGTCGGTGGTGGGAGCAGCGGCTCGAGATCGTCAGACGGGCGGCGTAACTTCTTCAACCTGATCCGGATGGCGGGCCCAGTCGTGGAGTTGGAGATGTACCGGAGTCAACAACAAGGCTCGTTCGAACGCTTCATGACCTGGCGGGCCCCGCTGGCAACAGGGTCAGACGGCCGGCTTGAGATTGCCCCCTGGAAGGTCGTTTCCCCATGACCATCAGACGGCCGGTCGTGCACGCCCTCATCCTCGACATGGACAACACGTTGTACGACTGGGTGGCGTACTTCGTGCCGGCAGTGCGAGCGATGGTGGCCGTAGCCGCCGAACTCCTCGACGTGTCCGAGGACGAGCTGCGGGGCGATCTCCAAGCCGTGCACCGCAACCACGGCAACACCGAGCACCCCTTCGCGCTGCTCGAGACCTCTGCCGTCGAGCGATGCCTGCCCGGGATGAGCCAACGAGCCCGACACGAGCACCTACTGCCGGCCTTCGCCGCTTTCAACGAGGTCCGGCGACGTCACCTTCACCTCTATCCGGACGTGGAAAGCACGCTCCGGGCCATCAAGGCCACAGGTTGTCACGTTGTGGGGCACACCGAGGCCAAGGACGTGAACATCAGCAGTCGAGCAAGGTCGCTCGGGTTGGACGCGATGTTGGAGGCGATCTACGCGCCCCGGTTCGTCGGGCCACCACACCCGTTGGGCGCCGATCGACGGTCCCTTCCGGCCGCAATCGAAGTTCGCGTGCTGCCACCGACCGCACGCAAGCCCAACCCGGAGATCGCCCGTCAGATCTCCGATCAGCTCGGCGTTCCGGCCGCCCACTGCCTGTACGTGGGCGACAGCCTGAGCAAGGACGTGGCAATGGCCAAGCGAGCAGGGATGCTCGCCGCCTGGGCTCGCTACGGCACCCACCACGACTCCGACCTCTGGCGCGGCTTGGTGGCACTGTCCCACTGGGACCCGGCGGCCGTCACCGCAGCAGAAATCAAGAGCGATGATCCTCCGCAGTACGCGCCGGACGTGACGCTCGACGCCTTCCGCGAGTTGCGCGAGCACTACACCTTCAGTGCGGCACCGCACCCGAGGCGGCCTCAAGTGATATCAGCCTGCTTGCCGGCGGCACCGGCCGATTGACCCGCTCCGACGGAGGTGTGGTCCGCTGCGGGCGACCATCCGCTCCGCCGGTTCAGGTCACCGATGTTGCTTCGAAACTCACTCAGCCACTCGCCGGTCTCCGCCTCGACCAACTCGGCCGTCCGCAGCACGAGCACACGGATTAGTTCCTCGCGCCGGCGTATCACCGCGTCCTCCGTGGCCGCGACACCCAACTGCGTGGCAACCCAGTCCAGCCGGAACTGAATGAGTGCCCGCTGAAGCGCTTGCGCGGTAGCGATGTCGCGCATCCAGGCCGAGGACAGGCCAAAGAAGTGGTCGAAGGCCAGGCAGCCACCAGCCAAGGCGAGCAGGACATATCCCCAGCTGGCGCCGCTCCCAGCGCTCGCCGCGCTGATGAGGGGTACGACTCCGCCAGCGATCCCCAGCAGAATCGCGCAGCCGCGCAGCAGGCGGGAGATCCTGCGGCGTACCGCCTTGTCGCGCAGGTACCAGGCAACCGCGTCCTCAGCCTGCCCTTCCGCCCACCCGCGCAAACGGTCCAGAACGGCCTCAGGCTGTTGGTCCGCAGCCAAGACGGGGAACGGGCGGATGATCATGTCCCGTCGCGGGACTCGACGGCTTGGCCTGTCGACGTGACCGTTGCCCGCTACCACGAGCCGCCCGATCCCAGCGCATGGCGAAGGCCGTGGCCGAGTGGCGGGTCGAGGATCGGAGAATGCTGTCGCGCCATATGCACAGCCTGCGTCAACGCGCCCTACCACTCAAGGAATCAGACGTCTCGATCCTGCTCGGTGGGAGTCACCCCTCGGTCAGGATTGGACGCGTTCCGCCTCCTGCACGAACGTG
Source organism: Micromonospora sp. SYSU B005 (assembly GCF_055362685.1). Lineage (NCBI taxonomy): Bacteria > Bacillati > Actinomycetota > Actinomycetes > Micromonosporales > Micromonosporaceae > Micromonospora > Micromonospora sp. SYSU B005. The sequence goes on from NZ_JAXCFU010000006.1 coordinate 240,568, forward strand.
TCGCTCCGGCGCGCGCCCATCCGGTCCAGTTCGTCCAGCACCGCCCCCACCCCGTCCGCACCCACCAGCACCGTGACGCGCAGCCGGGCCGACAACGGCTGGTCCTGCCAGTAACCACGCGGCAGCAGGCTGGCCTGTGGCGTCGTCGTCGCCACGGCGGCGTCGCTGACGATGACCGAGATCGCGCCCGCGCGCAGCAGCGCGTCGCGCAGGTCGGCGCTGTTCGCCGCCGGGTCCGGTTCCAGCAGCGCGGTGACCAGCCGTACCCGCTGGCCGGGCGGCACTGCCGGTTCGCCGGCCGGCGCCGCTCCGGTACGGCGGCGGGGCGCGCCGGGCGCGGTCAGGCTGGTGACCCCGCCCAGGTGGTACGCGTCGGCCCCCTGTTGCGCCTGGTCCAGGCGTTCCTGGTCGGCCGGCGGCACGCGCAGGCCGATGAGTGCCTGCACCCCGGCGGCGATCAGCCAGGTGAGAACGAAGGAGAACGCGACGACGCTCACCACGCCGACGAGCTGGCGCCACAGCAGGCCGCCTCCGCCGCCGAGGAACAGCCCGTCGGCGCCGAGCGGGTTGACCCCGCGGTTGCCGAACAGGCCGAGCAGGAGCGTGCCGAGCATGCCGCCGACGAAGTGCACGGCGAGCACGTCGAGCGCGTCGTCGAGGCGCAGCAGGTACTTCAGTTTCAGCGCGAAGTGGCAGACCAGGCCGGCCAGCGCGCCGATCGCCACGGCCGAGGCCGCGTTGACGTACCCGGCGGTCGGGGTGACAGTGGCGAGGCCCGCGACCGCGCCGGAGACCGCGCCCACGACGGTGCTGTGTCCGTCCGTGACGCGTTCCAGCGCCAGCCAGACGAGCATCGCCGCGGCGGCGGCGAGGTGCGTGTTGAGGACGGCCTGCGCGGCGAGGCCGTTGGCCTGGAGTCCGTCGCCGCCGTTGAAGCCGAACCAGCCGAACCAGAGGATGCCGGCGCCGACGATGGTCAGCGGGATCGAGTTCGGTGGTGCGGCGGTGTGCGGCCAGTCCCGGCGCCGGCCGACGACGAGCAGCACGGCGAGGACGGCGGCGCCCGCGCTGGCGTGCACGACGAGCCCGCCGGCCCAGTCCTGGGTGCCGAACTTGGCGAGCCATCCGCCGGGGTGCCAGAGCCAGTGGGCGATCGGCGCGTACACGACTATCGACCAGACCGCGAGGAACAGCACCCAGCCGCCGAAGCGCAGCCGACCGGCGGTGGCGCCGGTGACGAGCGCCGGTGTGATCACCGCGAACATCATCTGGAACAGGACGAACGCCAGCGTCGGGATGGTGATCCGGCCGTCGACGACGTGCAGGTTGGGTGCGGGCGGCACCTTCAGGTCGGTGAGCCCGAACAGTTCCAGGTTGCCGAACAGCCCGCTGCCGGCGTCGTCGCCGAAGGCGATGGTGTAACCGACGAGCACCCAGGTCAGGCTGACCACGCCCAGCGCGATCATGTTCTGTTGCAGCATCGCCAGCACGTTGCGGGTGCGGACCATGCCGCCGTAGAACGCGGCGAGTCCCGGCGTCATGAACAGGACGAGGCCGGCGCAGACCAGCACCCAGGCGGTGTCACCCGCGTTCGGAGCGGACACGGTTTCCCTCCTTCTCTCGCAGGTGGACGGAGTCGCGGACGGTGTGCAGGACGCTGTCCTTGACCCGTTCGTGGTTGGGCACCGGCGCGAAGTGCCGGTCGGGCAGCAGCAACAGCCAGGTGGCGATGTTGAACGGGCCGGTCAGCACGGGAATGCCCAGCGGCGTGAGCATGGTGGTCAGCGCCATCTGCACGACCAGCGTCAGCGCGATCCCGAACAGCGTGTAGACGGTGACCAGCGCGCCGGGGCGGTGCGCGACAGCGCCCACCACGATCGCGGTCAGCACCGCGTTGAAGGCGAACAGCCCCTTGTCCAGCGATGCGCCGTCGGCGCCGAACCAGAGCGCCAGCAGTGTCGCGCCGACGGCGCCGATCACCGCGAACAGCGCCGACCACCGGGAGTTGATCAGCAGGGCGACGAGGATGAGCAGGCCGGTGACCCAGCTCTCGATCAGGTAGACCTGGGACACGCCTTTGAAGAACGTCGGAACGAGGCCCCAGTCGAACGTGCCGCCGGCCGACGATCCCTCACCGGGGAACTTCGGCGTCAGCTTGGTGAGCACCGTGAACCTGTCGAACTGGTACGCCGCCATCAGCAGGAACCACGTCGTGAGCACGAACGGGAACGTGTAGGCGGTCAGGTTCCAGCGCTTGAAGACGGCGTTGAGGGCGAGCGTGACCACCACCGTGCCGATCGCGCCGAGCACGAGGTAGAGCCACATCAGCGGGCGCTGGTCGAGGAACGTGGGCACCGCGAGCCCGGTCAGCAGCGGGCTGAACCCGAACAGGCCCTTGCGCCAGCTCGACATGTCGACCCGCAGCGCCAGCGCGGTCGCGGTGCCCACGACCAGGCCGAGCACGCCGCCGCCGAACACCCGGGGCGTCCCGTTCTCGAACGCGCCCCAGGCGAGCGCGATCAGGATGAGCAGGCCGCTGAGCGGATTGTTCTGGAGCACCACCTGCGCGGCGCCGCGCAGGCAGGCGTCGACGAACCCGGCCGCCGGGTTCCGGTCGGCCAGGTGGCGCCAGCCACGTCCGATGTCGGCCATCTCGCTGTCCTCCTGGTCAACGCCAGCTGAAGACCGGCGGGAAGGTGCAGCCGGTCACCTCTTCCCGGGCGGCGACGCAGAACGCGCGTACCGCGGCGCGGACCGGTTCGGTCTCCTGCCCGAGCACCTTGAACACCAGGCCGGCGTCGTTCGGCAGCCGGCTCACAGCGGTGGCCAGCGGTGTCCGCTCGTCCCACACCGGCGTCGCGGTCCGCTCGAAGACCCGGGCCGCCCGGTCCGGGTCGGTGAGCAGCACGACGTTGCCGAAGACGTGGAAGCGGTCCATCATCCCGATCCGCGACACCGGGAAGTGGCCGGGAGTGATCACGAACTTCTCCACGAACAGCGGGCGTCCGTCGGGCCGTTGCGCCCGCAGCGTGGTGGAGAACAGGTCGTACGCGAAGATCTCGCCGTCGCGGTAGTACTTACGGCCGGGCTGGAGCACCTCGGCGTACAGCATTGTCGCGGTCTCCGGCAGCCGGACCACGGTGTCGGAGACGAACCGGCTGCGCCGGAACGGGATCACCGGCTCGGGCAGGAACTCCAGGTAGGCGTCGTCGGCCAGGGTGAAGCTCTGGGTCTGGGTGCCGTAGTTGGCGTCCATCTCCTGGATCTTGGTGGCGGCCTGGGTGACCAGGTGCGCCTGTGCGCCGGGCCCGAGGTCGACGTCCATCCGCAGCCGGTCGCCCTGAAGCACGCCGCCGGAGGTGGTGAGGATCATGACGCAGGGCAGGCCCGGCATCTCCTCGTCCCAGTACAGCGCGCGCTGCACCAGCAACGGCGACTGCCGGTAGACGTCGCGCAGGATGGTCCGGTCCTCGCGCCGCTCGAACCCCAGCCGGAGGATGCCCACCTTGCCGTTCGCGGCGGCCGGCAGCTGCGCCGGCTGGTCCTGGTACGGCGCGAGTTCCCGGACGGAGTCCAGAATGGTCATGCGAGCACTTCGGCGTCGAAGAGCGCGTTGCGGCGAACCAGGTCCACCAGGTCGTCGATGCCCTCGCCGGTCTTGCAGTTGGTGAACACGAACGGCTTGCCGCCGCGCATCAGCTCGGCGTCGCGGGCCATCACGTCCAGGTCGGCGTCGACGTACGGGGCCAGGTCGGTCTTGTTGATCACGAGGATGTCGGACTTGGAGATACCAGGGCCGTTCTTGCGCGGGATCTTGTCGCCGGCCGCCACGTCGATCACGTAGATGAAGTAGTCGACGAGCGCGGGGCTGAAGGTGAGCGTGAGGTTGTCGCCGCCGCTCTCGATGAGCACGACGTCGCTGTCCGGGAACCGCGCCTCCATGTCCTCCACCGCGGCGAGGTTCATGCTGGGGTCCTCACGCACGGCGGTGTGCGGGCAGGCGCCGGTCTCCACGCCGACGATGCGTTCCTCCACCAGCACGCCGGTCAGGGCGCGGCGGACGTGCTTGGCGTCCTCCGTGGTGACCACGTCGTTGGTGATGACCAGGATGCGCAGGCCCTGCTCGACCAGGCGGGGCACGACGGCCTCGATGATGGCCGTCTTGCCGCTGCCCACCGGGCCGCCGACGCCGATCCGACTCGCTGATTTCATTTCGAAGAGCCCTTCAGGTGGTGAGCGGGAGCGCTCAGCTCATGAACATCCGTACGTGTGCGTGCTGGTGCGCGCCGGCCAGCACGTCGAGGTGCGGCGCGAAGCTCTGCATGTCGTCGAGCCCGGCGGTCCGCACCTCCTCGTAGTCCTCGCCGACCCGCTCGTTGACCGCGAAGAGGATCGACTGGGTGTCGAGGTGGTCCACCCGCATCAGCCGGACCGCCGCGCCGAGCACCATGGAGGCCGCGCCGTACTGGTGGGCGGCGAACGCGTCCGCCTCCCCCACGCCGAGTTCGGCGAAGAGCACGCCGAGCGCGACCGGGTAGGTGACCGGGACGCCGGCGCCGCTCTCCGCGACGCGCTTGCGAAGCAGGGACTCCCCCACCACCCGTTCGGCGGCCTCGGCCAGCTTGCGCCCCATGCGGACCGTCATGGTCCGCGTCTCCTCATTGATCTTGCGCAGGTGTACGGCCTCGTCGGCCGCCCGGATCCGGTCGAGGTCACCGGCGCGGGCGGCGCGGTGCGCCACGAGCAGCGCCACTCCGTCTCCGGTGGCGGCGGCGCGGGTGACGGTACGCACGAACTCCTGCAACGTGGTCCGGTCGTGCACCGCCCCCTGTTCGACCGCCGTCTCCAGCCCGTTGGAGAAGGAGAACGCGCCGACCGGGAAGACCGAGTCGCCGAACTGGAGCAGCTTCAGGGCCTCGGTCACCGTGGACACCCGGCCCTCAGTTCAGGTCGGCGGGCAGGTGCGTGTGCGGGGTCGAGTCGGCCCCGCCGAACAGCCGCCGCGACTCGTGCGGGGCCAGGTACGCGATGATCTCGGTGCCGGGGATGAACTCGTGGGTGAGGCCGGTGAACGCGTGCGTGCGCATCACCGAGTCCATCACCTTGCGGTCCACGGTGAGCGGGACGTACATCTTGGTGCCCTTCACCACCGCCGGCCAGTGCTGGTTGCCGATCGCGTGGCCGAGTTCGACGGCGGAGCGGATCACCATGTCCAGCGACTCGCCGTGCAGCGTGTCGAGGTGCACGACCATGACCTCGCCGAGCGCGATCCGGGCCACCACGGCGGTCGCGGTGGCGTCGTCCCACGCGAGCACGTCACCGTCGCGCAGCCGTACGCCGCGGGCCAGGGACAGCGCCAGTTCGGTGCCGAGGCTCGTGGTCCGGCGCAGCCGGCTCTTCTGCGCGTCCCACTGGTCGAGGACCAGGTCGTCGACCTTGGCCTCCCGGAGCCGCTCGGTCCAGGCTGGCTCGTTCACGTTGCCGAGTACCGTTTCGACGAGCATGTGTTCTCCTTTCACGCGACCCCGCCGCCGGCCCGGCCGGGGCGGGCGCCGCGCCGGGTCAGCTGAAGAAGTAGAGCTGGCTGAGGGGGAGGTTCTTGGCCGCCGGCACCGTCGCGTGCACGCCGTCCATCTTCACGGCGAAGGTCTCCGGGTCGACCTCGAGCTTCGGCAGGCGGTCGTTGCGCACCATGTCGCGCTTGGTCAGGTTGCGGCAGCCGTAGACCGGGATGACCTGCCGTTGCAGGCCCAGCTGCTCGGCCACGCCCGACTCGTGCGCGGCGCGGGACACGAACGTCACGCAGTTCTTGGCGACCTGCGAACCGGTGGCGCCGAACATGGGCCGGTAGTAGACCGGCTGCGGCGTGGGCAACGAAGCGTTCGGGTCACCCATGATCGACCAGGCGATCATGCCGCCCTTGAGCACCATCTTCGGCTTCGTGCCGAAGAACGCGGGCTCCCAGAGCACCAGGTCGGCGAGCTTGCCCGGGCTGACCGACCCGATGACGTGCGAGACGCCCTGGGTGATCGCCGGGTTGATGGTCATCTTGGCGACGTAGCGCAGGACGCGGAAGTTGTCGTTGGCGTCGGAGTCCTCGGCCAGCTTGCCGCGCACGTTCTTCATCTGCCCGGCGAGCTGGACGGTGCGCAGCCAGGTCTCGCCCACCCGGCCCATGGCCTGCGAGTCGCTCTGCATCATCGAGATGACGCCCTCGTCGAGGAGCACGTCCTCGGCGGCGATGGTCTCGGTGCGGATCCGGCTCTCCACGAAGGCGACGTCCGAGGGCACCTTCGGGTTGAAGTTGTGACAGACCATGATCATGTCGTACAGCTCGGACTGGCTGTTGATGCCGTACGGAACGGTGGGCGTGGTCGACGCGGGCAGGACGTTCATCTGGCCGGCGACCTTGATGATGTCCGGTGCGTGCCCGCCGCCGGCGCCCTCGGTGTGGAACGTGTGGATGGTCCGGCCCTCGAAGGCGGCGATGCTGTCCTCGATGTAGCCGCTCTCGTTGAGCGTGTCCGTGTGGATGCTGATCTGGACGTCGTACTCGTCGGCGACGGCCAGGCAGGACCGGATCACCGCGGGCGGCGCGCCCCAGTCCTCGTGGATCTTGAAGCTGGGCACCCCGGCCATGATCTGCTCGACGAGCGGCGCCCGGCCGCTGCTGTTGCCCTTGCCCAGCAGGCCGATGTTGATCGGCAGGTCCTCGAAGGCCCGCATCATGTTCTGGATGTTCCACGGGCCGGGCGTGATGGTGACGCCGTTGGTGCTGTCGGTGGGTCCGGTGCCGCCGCCCCAGAGGGTGGTGACGCCGTTGCTGAGCGCGGCCCACACCTGCTGCGGCGTGACCAGGTGGACGTGCGCGTCGATGCCGCCGGCGGTCAGGATCAGGTGTTCGCCGGAGATCGCGTCGGTGCCCGGACCGGTCACCAGGCCCGGGGTCACCCCGTCCATGATGTTGGGGTTGCCGGCCTTGCCGATCCCGGCGATCTTGCCGTCCTTGATCCCCACGTCCGCCTTGACCACGCCGAGCAGCGCGTCCACGATGGTCACGTTGGTGATCACCAGGTCGATCACGCCCTCGGCGCTGGTGGCCTGGCTGGCACTGCCCATGCCGTCGCGCAGGGTCTTGCCGCCGCCGTACATGACCTCGTCACCGAGGACCCGCAGGTCCTTCTCGATCTCGATGTAGAGGTCGGTGTCACCCAGCCGGATCTGGTCGCCCGTGGTCGGGCCGTACATTCCGGCGTATTCCTGCCGTGAGATCTGACTCATGCGTTATCGCTCCAGCTCTGGCGCGTCTGAGAGTGGCCGGGCTACTTGCCCTTGCCCTTGCCTTGGTCCTGGCCCTTGCCCTGGTCCTTGCCCTGGTCCTGCTGCTGCGACGTGGTCTTGAAGCCGCGCGTCTGGGCCTGGTGGAGCGCCTCGGCCCGGTCCGGCCGGTAGCCGGGGATCGGCCCGTCCCCGGTCCAGCCCTGGACCAGGCCGTTGAAGCCGTACACCCGCTGGGAACCGCCGTACGGGACGAGCTGGACGGTCTTGCGGTCGCCGGGCTCGAACCGGATCGAGGTGGTGGCCGGGATGTTCAGCCGCTTGCCGAACGCCGCCGGGCGGTCGAACTCCAGGAAGCGGTTGGCCTCGAAGAAGTGGAAGTGGGAACCGACCTGGATGGGCCGGTCGCCGGTGTTCTGCACGACCACCTCGGTCACCGGCCGCCCGGCGTTGAGTTCCAGGGGTTGGTCGCTGAGCTTGTAGCCGCCGATGGGCCGAAGGTGCTTGGAGTTCGGTCCCGGGTGTTGCTTCGCCATGTCGCCCCCGCTCTGCCGGAGACCGTGGCCTCCGGTCGCTGCTCTACTGGATGGGTGAGTGGACGGTGATCAGCCGTGACCCGTCGGTGAAGACCGCTTCGACCTGGAGCATCGGGATCATGTCCGCCACGCCGGGGATCACGTCGTCGGCGGTGAGCACGTGGCTCGCATCGTTCATGACCTCCTCGACGGTCTTGCCCTCGCGCGCGCCTTCGAGCGCCGCGGCGCAGATCACCGCCACCGCCTCGGGGTGGTTGAGCTTGACCCCGCGTGCCTTGCGGGCGTTGGCCACCATCGCCAGCGAGTGAATCGTCAGCTTGTCGAATTCCTTCGGCGTGAGATGCACGTCGCGATCCCTTCACGTACTTTCGGCTATATCGCCACATTAGTAGGTGTTTGCGAAGAAAGTAGGCTTTCAGCAAGATCTCAGGACTCGGCGTGCGCCCGCCTGCGCCGGTCGTAGTCGGCAACCCAGATCTGCTGGATCTGCTCCAGCGTCCGGCCCCTGGTCTCGGGCAGGTAGCGCCGGACGAACAGGAAGCCGAGCACGCACAGCGCGGCGAACAGCGCGAACACCCCCGACCGGCCGAGCACGTCGAGCAGGCTCAGGAAGAACTGCGTGATCAGGTACTCGGTGCCCCAGTGGGTCGCCGACGCGATCGCCACGCACCGGCCGCGGATCGGACCGGGATAGATCTCGTTGATCACGGTCCACGCGCCCGGGCCGATGGACACGGCGTAGAAGGCGACGAAGAAGATCACGCCGACCAGCAGGAACAGGCCCGAGGTGGTGATCCGGCCGTCGCCACGCCCGGCGCCCGCGCCCAGGAAGCTGACGCTGACCACGGCGAGCGAGACGGCCATCCCCGCCAGGCCGACCAGCAGCAGCGGGCGGCGGCCGACGCGGTCGAGCAGGCCTACCGCGACGAGCGCGAACGCCGCGTCCACCGCGCCGATCGCCCAGGTGGTCGCGGAGAGCTGAGCCTCGGGGGTACGGAATCCGGCTGCCGAGAAGATCGAGTCGGCGTAGTAGATGATGCCGTTGATCCCGGTCGTCTGCTGGAACAGCGCCAGCCCCACACCCAGCGCGAGCGGACGCCGCCACTGCGGGGACAGCAGCTCCCGCCAGCTCGCCCTGCGACCGTGCAGACTCTCCTCGATCTCGTGCAGGCGCTGCCCCACCCGGTGCTCGGGAACGGTCCGGCACAGCGACTCCCGGGCGCGGCGCCGGTCGCCCCGCTTGAGGTACCAGACCGCCGAGTCGGGCACCACCACCGTCACCAGGATCAGCGCCACGCCCAGCACGACCGCGGCACCGAGCAGGTACCGCCACGACTCGCCGCCGGTGAACAGCTCGTCCGCCAGGTAACCGATGAAGATCGCGAAGGTGGTCGAGAACTGGTAGACCGCGAGCAGGCCGCCCCGGATCCGTTCCGGCGCCGCCTCGGCCGCGAACATCGGCCCGGCGACCGAGGCCACGCCGATGCCCACCCCGAGGAGCAGCCGCGCGCCGAGCAGGGCGCCGATGGCCGGGGCCGCCGCCTGCACGATCGTGCCGACGACGTACGCGCCGGCGGCGACCCACAGCGCGCCCCGCCGGCCGATCCGGTCGGCGAGGTGACCGCCGGCGAGCGCGCCGGCGAGCGCGCCGAGCGTCACCCAGCTCGCCGCCACCTCCACCTCGAAGGTGTCCACGTCGAACGTGTGCCGGATGTCGTGCAGCGCGCCGCTGATGACGCCCTGGTTGTAGCCGAAGAACGCGCCGGAGAGGACGACGATCGCCAGGATCGCCACGAGGTTGTGGCGGGGCGGCCGGCCGGCCGCGCGTCCGCTCGCCGCCATGTCACCCCGTCCGCCGGCGACCGCCTACCGAAACGGCCGTAACCCTACATATGCGACATATAGTAGGTTCGCCGCAGCGGTCCGACAGCGAAACGATGACGCTGCCGTGGTCGCTCCTGCACACGGACGGGGGAAGGGTGAACCGGTCGGCGCCGTACGGCTCCGCGGACTCCTACCGCGAGTTCCGCCACCCGCTCGCGGCGCTCGTGCTCGCCGTCGTCACCGCCGGCGCGCTGGACGCCTTCGCGTTCCTGCGGTACGGCGCGTTCGTCGCCAACCAGTCCGGCAACGCCATCTTCCTCGGCATGGGACCGGCCGGCGGGCATCCCACGTGGCCGGTCTCGGCGGCCTCGATCGTCGCGTTCGCCACCGCCGCCGGACTGGTGAACCTGCTCCGCCGCCGGACCCGGCCGACGGCGGCGCCACTGGTGGACATCGCCGTCACCGAGGCCGCCATGGTCGTCTGGACGGTGCTCAACCTGGTGCTCGCGTACGGCCGGCACGGCACGGCCGCGCGTGTGCTGCTCGCCGCGGCCGGCGCGGTCGCCATGGGCAGCCTGACCACCGTGGCGACCCGTACCGCGGGGATCGCGACGCCGATCACCTACCAGTCGGACACCACGACGAAGACCGGTGAGCGGGCCGCCCGCTGGCTGTTCGGCCCCGCCGCCGGCCGGGGCCGGGCCCGGCGGGGCACCCTGCTCGGGCTGCTCGCCCTGGTCAGCTACAGCGTCGGCGGCGCGATCGGCACGCTCGCCCAGCACCGGCCCCGCTGGGTGCCGCTGTGGGGGACGATCGCGCTGGCCGTGCTGATCCTGCTGCTGCGGCGGCACCCCCGGCCGCCGTCGCGGCCCGGCTGAGCGTCAGTCGGCCTGGGCGGCGAGTTCCCGGGCCCGGTCCCGGGCCGCCTCCAGCGCCGCCAGCATGGCCGCGCGTACGCCGTGGTTCTCCAGCTCGCGGATCGCGGAGATGGTGGTGCCCGCGGGCGAGGTGACCGCCTCGCGCAGCTTCACCGGGTGCTCGCCGGAGTCGCGCAGCATCACCGCCGAGCCGATCGCGGTCTGCACGATCAGCTCGTGCGCCACCTGGCGTGGCAGGCCGAGCAGGATGCCCGCGTCGATCATCGCCTCGACGAGCAGGTAGAAGTAGGCCGGGCCGGAGCCGGAGAGCGCGGTGACCGCGTCCTGCTGCGACTCGGGCACCCGGACGGTCGAGCCGAGCGGCGAGAACATCTCCTCGGCCAGCGCCAGGTGCTCGCCGGTGGCGTACGCGCCCGCCGAGATCGCGCTCATCGCCTCGTCGACCAACGCCGGGGTGTTGGTCATGACCCGGACCACGGGGGTGCCCTCTGGTAGCCGGCGGTTGAAGAAGGCGGTCGGCAGGCCGGCGCAGAGCGAGATCACCAGCTTGTCGGCCGGCACCTTCGGGCCGATCTCGTCCAGCAGCGCGGCGGCGTCCTGCGGCTTGACCGACACGGCCAGCACCTCGGCCTCGGTCACGGCGGTGAGGTTGTCCACCACCCGTACGCCGTACCGGTCGGTCAGCTCCCGCGCCCGCGCCGGCCGCCGCGCGGTGGCGAGCAGCCGCTCCACCGGCCAGCCGGAACGCAGCAGCCCGGAGAGCATCAGCTCACCGATCTTGCCGGCGCCGATCACCGCGACCGTGTGCACCTGGCGTGCCATCAGCCGTACCCCTTCCCGGGTCACGTGGGCAGGGCGTGGGGGGGGGGGGGGGGGGCCCGCCCCCCCCCCCCCCCCCCCCCCCCCACGCCCGTGCGCCGTCGATCAGCTGCCGAAGAAGACCTCGGCCTCGGCGTACCGCTCCAGCGGCACGGTCTTCAGCTCGCGGGTGGCGTCGGCGAGCGGGACGCGGACGATGTCCGTGCTCTGCATCGCGACCATCTTGCCCCAGTCGCCCTCGTGCGCGGCGTCGATCGCGTGCAGGCCGAGCCGGGTCGCCAGCACCCGGTCGAACGCGGTCGGGGTGCCGCCGCGCTGGATGTGGCCGAGCACCACGGTGCGGGCCTCCTTGCCGGTCTTCGCCTCCAGCTGCTCGGCCAGCCACTGGCCGATGCCGCCGAGACGGACGTGACCGAACGCGTCCAGCTCCTGGTTGTGCAGGACCATCTGGCCGTCCAGCGGCTGGGCGCCCTCGGCGACCACGACGATCGGGGCGTACTGGTGCTGGAAGCGCTTCTCGACGTAGCCGGCGACCTGCTCGACGTCGAACTGCCGCTCCGGCAGCAGGATCACGTTGGCGCCACCGGCGAGACCGGCGTGCAGGGCGATCCAGCCGGCGTGCCGGCCCATGACCTCGACCACCAGGGTGCGGTGGTGGCTCTCCGCGGTGGTGTGCAGCCGGTCGATCGCCTCCATGGCGATGTTGACGGCGGTGTCGAAACCGAACGTGTAGTCGGTCGCACCGAGGTCGTTGTCGATCGTCTTCGGCACACCGATGACGTTGACGCCCAGCTCGTGCAGCTTGGTGGCCACGCCGAGCGTGTCCTCGCCGCCGATCGCGATCAGCGCGTCCACGCCCTGGGCGGCGAGGTTGTCCTTGATCCGCTCCACGCCGTTCTCGATCTTGAACGGGTTGGTGCGGGACGAGCCGAGGATGGTGCCGCCGCGCGGCAGGATGCCACGCACCTCGGCGATGCCGAGCGGCTTGGTCAGGCCCTCGAGCGGGCCCTTCCAGCCGTCCCGGAAGCCCACGAACTCGTGACCGTAGGTGGCGACGCCCTTGCGGACCACCGCCCGAATCACCGCGTTGAGACCTGGGCAGTCGCCGCCGCCGGTGAGCACGCCGATACGCATGATCTGCTCATCCTCCTGGAGCATCAGGTGAAGCCCGGATAAGCCCCAGGATATGTGTCAGATCAGACCATCGGCGCCGTTGCCGGCCCGGGGCGGGCCGTCACTGCGCACTGTAGTCGGCACAGGTGTACGCCGACACCGCACCCCGGGCCGTTCCGGACGGCGGACGGGCTACCCGTCAGTAGCTGACCTCGTGGTTCTCCCCCGCCTTCGGCGGCTTGCCGGTCACCGCCGCCTTGGCGAAGCCGAGCAGGTTGACCACCGTGCTGCCGGGCGAGTCCCAGTACTCCGCCGACCCGGCGTGCACCTTGATCAACGTGATCCCGGGCGTGTCCAGCCCGTCCGGGAACCACGCCTTCAGCACCGGGCTCCACAGCTCCTTCGCCCGCTCGGGGTCCCACTCCTCGGTGGCGGTGCCGGCCACCGACACCCAGGCGTGGTGGCGCTGGTCGGAGAAACCGACGTTCACCTGCGGGTTGACCCGGATTTGCCGCACCTTCGCCGAGTCGGCGTACGCGAAGAACCACAGGTCGCCGTCGAAGTCCGCCTCCTGCAACCCCATCGGGCGGCTGATCAGACGCCCGTCCACGCCGGTGGTGGTGAGCAGGCAGATCCGGGCGTCCTTGATCAGCTCGGTGACCCGGCGGCGGGCGTCCGCGGCGTTTGTCGGCTCATTGCTCATGGGGCACTCCTGTCTCGGATCGGCGTAGATGCCGCTCCCGTGCCCTGGGCGGAACCGGTCAAACCTCCCGCGCCGTCATCGCCCGCCACCGCGCCAGGTTGTGCCGCGCGTCGACGAGCGCGTCGTGCCGGTCGGCCTCGGCGTCCGGCAGCCGGGGGCGGCCCCGGTCGTCCCAGAGCTGGCGCAGCTCCTTGGTGAAGCGGGGGATCTCCCGGGGCAGCGCCGGCATCGCGCCCCAGAGCTGGGCCAGCACGACATGGTCGTAGGCGGCGTACCAGGCCCACAGCTCCAGCTGCTCGCCCGGCCGGTCCCGCACCGGTTCCAGCAGGAACTCGTGCAGGTCGTCCCGGATGCGCGCGCGGGAGCGCCAGGCCCGGTCGGCCGGCGACGGGAGCTTGTCCAGCACGTTGCGCCGCACCCAGGGCACCGCCCGGGAGTCGTCGAACTCGGTGGAGACCGCGTAGAACTCGCGGCCGTACTCGTCGACGACGCCGATCGACACCAGGTCGACGATGCGGCCGTCCTCGATGAATTCGCAGTCGTAGAAATAGCGGTAGACCATCGCCCCCATCCTCGCCCATCACCGGCACGGACCGGTCGCCGGGGCGTCCGCCGAGGTCGGCGGCCGTGCCGGCGGCGGGCGGGCATGGTCACGGAAGTGTTTCCGGGGGTGTACAGCACGCGACGAGAGCGTCATGATCTGATGTGTACCGCCGTCGGGCGCCGAACCGGTTGAGCTGCCTCGTACCGGGAATGACAGCTTCACCCGGTGTGCGAGTCGTGACTTCTGACCGGGGAGGGGTTGAGCCGTGGAGTCTCGCCTGCCGGAGCCGGGTGACGCGCTCACGGGTGTGGAGATGTTCGCCGGGCTCGAGCCGGAGGTGCGGCAGCGTGTCATCGCCGCGGCCGTACCGCGCACCTACCGCAAGGGCCAGCTGCTCTTCGTCGAGAACGACCCCGGCGAGTCGCTGATCGTGCTGCGCCGCGGCGCGGTGGCGGTGTTCCGCACCGCGCCGACCGGTGAACGCGCGGTGCTGTCGGTGATCCGACCCCCGGACGTGCTCGGCGAGGTGTCCCTGTTGGACGCCTCCACCCGCTCGGCGTCGGCCGAGGCGATCGAGGACTGCGCCGCGCTGGCGCTGTCCCGGCCCGCGTTCATGGAGCTGGTGCACTCCAACCCGCGCATCCTGGACGCGGTGATGCGCTCGCTGGGCCAGCTGATCCGCCGGCTCACCGAGCAGAACGCCGACCACGTCTTCCTCGACCTGCCCGGCCGGGTCGCAAAGACGCTGGTCCGGCTCGCAGGCGAGAGCCAGGCCCCGATGATCACCATCGAGCTGAACCAGAGCCAGCTCGCCGAGATGGCGGGCGGTTCCCGGCAGAGCGTCAACCAGGCCATCGGCTCGTTCGCCAGCCGGGGCTGGCTGCGCACCGAGGGACGCCGCATCGTGGTCACCGACGTGGCCGCGCTGCGCCGCCGGGCCGGCATGAACGACCGCTGACACGACGACGGCGGGGGCCGGCGGTCGTCCCGCCGGCCCCCGCCGCGTTCGTCGTACGCCGGTCAGTCGTCCTTGGTGTCGGCCGGGGGCGAGCTCGGACCCGGGCCGATCTTCGACGGGTCGGTCTTCTTCGGCGGGGTCGTCGTGGTGGTCGTGGTCTCGGTCGATCCGCTACCCGCGGGCTGCTCCACCATGCCTTTTTCCTCCAGTTCGGCGAGGGTTACGGCGTCCACGTCGACCGTGTCGCCGACGGCCCACACCGTCCCCCGTGGATCGGTCCATGAGGCGGACAGCCGGACGTGCACGGCAAACTCCCTGTCGACGGGACTTCCTGCTAGGGGAGACTAGACCCGGCCGAACAGCCGTGACGTCCCGCCGACCCGTCGGGTACCCGACTGCGCGGCCGCGCGGGACACTGGGGACCTCACGCGTACGGAGCCGGACATCGACCTCACCTGTGGACACTGCGCCCGGACCGCCGGGCCGGACGACCGTTTCTGCGGTGGGTGCGGTCGCCCGCTTGCGGCTGCCTGCCCAGGCTGCGGCCACGCCAACGACACCGGCGCCAACTTCTGCACCAACTGCGGTCAGCCGCTGCGCGACCACGCGGTCACGGTGCAGGAGGACCGCCGCCAGGTGAGCGTGCTCTTCATCGACATCGTCGACTTCACGACATACGCCGAGCGGGCCGACCCGGAGCAGGCCCGCAGCCTGCAACAGGTCTACTTCGCCACGGTGCGCCGGCTGGTGCACCAGTACGGCGGCGTGGTGGAGAAGTACATCGGCGACGCGGTCATGGCGCTGTTCGGCGCGCCGGTCGCCACCGACAACGACGCGCTGCGCTGCGTACGCGCCGGACTGGAGCTGCAACGCAGCCTGGCCCGGCAGCCGGCCGGCCCGCATCCGCCGCTCGGGTTCCGGGTCGGCATCGCCACCGGCGAGGCCCTGGTCGACCTGGCCGCGGCGCGCGACGGCGGCCAGGCGTTCGTCACCGGCGACGTGGTGAACACCGCCAGCCGGTTGCAGGGGCTCGCTCCGGTGGGCGGCGTGGTGGTCGACGAGAGCACCTGGGCGGCGACCCGGCGCGAGATGGAGTACGACGACCAGCCGCCGGTCACGTTGCGCGGCCGCTCGGCGGTGAGCCGGATCTGGCTGGCCGTGCGGGCACGGCCCCGGCGCGACGGGCAGACCGCCGAGCTGACCCCGATGGTCGACCGGGACCACGAGCGGGGCCTGCTCGTCAGCGCGCTGCACCGCACGCTCACCGAGCGCACCTCGCAGCTGCTCACCGTCTTCGGCCCGGCCGGGGTGGGCAAGAGCCGGCTGCTGCGCGAGCTGGCCCGGCACGCCGCCAGCCTGCCCGGCACCCGGGTCACCTGGCTGACCGGCCAGTGCCCGCCGTTCGGCGAGAACGTCACCTACGCGGCACTGGCCGACATCGTCCGGAGCTGGGCCGGGCTGACCGGCGCGGACGACCCGGCCGCCAGCCGGGACCGGCTGCGCGAGCAGCTGGGCCGTCTCGCCGACCCGCACGCGGTACGGCTGGCCGAGGCGCTGGGCCCGCTCGTCGGCGTCACCGGTGAACGGCTCACCTCGGCCGAGACCGAGGCGGCGTGGCGGCGGTTCCTGCTCACCCTGGCCGCGACCGGTCCCACGGTGCTCGTCTTCGAGGACATGCACTGGGCCGACGAGGCGATGCTGTCCTTCGTCGAGCAGCTCGGCGCGGCGGCCCGCAACGTGCCGCTGCTCGTCGTCGCGACCGCCCGGCCGGAGCTGCGCGAACGGCACCCGGCCTGGACCGGCACGATCAGCGGGGCGATGTCCATCTCGGTGCCGCCGATGCACGACGGCGACATCGACACGCTCTACTCGCTGCTGCTCGGTCAGGCCACGCTGCCGCAGGAGGCGCGCGCGCCGCTGATCGAGTTCGCCGACGGCAACCCGCTCTACGCCCAGGAGTACGCGCGGATGCTGCTCGACGGCGGGCTGGCCGAGCGGGCGGCCGGGCTGGCGCTAGTCGATCCGGCCGGCGGCGCCGGGATGCCGCGTACCGTGCAGGCGGTCATCGCCAACCGGCTGGACCTGCTCGACCCGGCCGACCGCGCGGTGCTCCAGGCCGCCTCGGTGGTCGGCGTGCAGTTCTGGGCCGCGCCGGTCGCGTTGGCGCTCGGCCGCCCGGTGGAGTGGGTCGAGCGCGCGCTGCACCACCTTCAGCGGCGTGACCTCGTCTACGAGCTGCCCGTCTCGACCATGCCCGGCCAGGCGGAGTACCGGTTCCGGCACGTGCTGGTCCGGGACGTCTGCTATCAGCGGTTGCCCCGGGCCGAGCGGGTCGCCCGGCACCAGCGCACCGCCGACTGGCTGGAGCAGCTCGCCGACGGCCGGCAGCACGACCTGGCCGAGGTGCTCGCCAACCACAGGTGGGCGGCGCACGAGATCGCCCGTACCGTCGGGCTGGACCAGGCCCCGCACGCCGCCGCGACCCGGTCCGCGCTGCACCGGGCCGCGCGCCGGGCGTACGACCTGCACGCGCTGGAGACCGCCGCCACGCTCGTGGACCGCGCGCTGAGCGTGGAGTGCGGGCCGGACCCGGCACTCGAACTGTTCCGGGCCGAGCTGGCGTTCTACCGGGACCGCGACGGCTTCCTCGACGGTGGCGGGACGGCGCTGCTCACCACACTGGCCGACCGGCTGACCGGCGCCGGTGACCGGCCCGGCGCGGCGAAGGCGTGGCGGCTGCTGGCCACGGCGGCGTTCGCGCGGGCCGACCGTTCGGAGCTGATGCGCTGCCTGGACCGGGCGATCGGGCTGCACGCCACGCTGCCGGACAGCGAGGACAAGGTGGGTGTGCTGCTGGAGCTGGCCCGGGCGCACATGCTGGATGCGGAGACCGAGCCGGCGTGTGTGGCCGCCCGTACCGCCGCCGAGCTGGCCGAGCGGCTGGGCCTGCGCGAGGCCCGGGCGAACGCCCGCATCACGCTCGCCGTGGTCCGCTACCAGGCCGGCGCCGAGGAGGCGTACGCCGAGCTGGCCGAGGTGACCGAGGAGTGCCGGGTGGAGCGGTTGACCAGCCGCCGCCGCGCGGTGCACAACCTGGCCTGGGTGCTGCAGGAGGAGGGTGACCTGGCCGGCTCCGCCCGGCTGGTCGACGAGCAGCGCTCACTGGACCTGGCCGGCGAGCACGCCCTGACGGTGAGCTTCAGCGACCAGTGGGCCCGGTCGTACTACAGCGGGGACTGGACGTCGGCGCTGCGGATGGCGGAGGGGTCGACGCGGCGCCCGACCGACGAGTGGGACCTGCACATCGTGGCCGTGTCCGGCTGGATCCGGGCGCTCGGCGACGACCCGGCCGGCCCGGGCACCGGCGAGGACCTGGTGGACCAGGCACTCGTGGCGGCCCGCCGCAGCGGCTTCCAGCGCGTACTGCGCTCCACGCTGGCGCACGCCGCGCTCTGCCGCGCGGTGCAGGGCCGCCGGGACGAGGCGGTGGCGCTGCTGTCCGAGCTGGACGAGGACTGGCGGCAGACCCGGATGATCCCGTTCGCCGAGTGGGTCCCGGCGGTCGGCCACGTGGCCGCGCTGCTCGGCGGCGACGCCGCGGTGCTGGTGCGCGACCTGCTGGCGCGCTCGCCGCGCACCACCCGCTGGGCGCGGGCCGCCGGGCGGTCGGCCGAGGCGGCGCTGGCCCGGGGCGACGGCGACGCCGCGCGGGCGGGCCGGCTGCTCACCGCCGCGGCCGAGGGGTACGCCGAGATGACCGACGTCACCGACCAGATGATCGCGTCCGCGCTGGCGGTCGGGCCGCTCACCGAGGCGGATCCGCCGGCCGCGGCGGCGACGCTGGACCGGGTACGCGCGTTCGCCGGCCGGCACGCCGCCGGAGGGTTGCTCCGGATCGCCGGGGCGGGCTGAGGGTCAGGCCGGGACCGGCTGCCGTGCCACGGCGCTCTTGGCCTTCTGCGCGTACGTGTCGACGTACTCGCGGCCGGACAGCTCCATCAGCTCGTACATGATCTCGTCGGTGACCGCCCGCTCGACGAACCGGTCGCCGGCCATCCCGGCGTAGCGGGAGAAGTCCAGCGGCGGCCCGAAGCGGATCCGCACCCGGCCCAGGTTCGGGATGATCTGGCCGGTGGGCTGGATCGCGTCGGAGTTGAGCATGGCCATCGGCACGACCGGGGCGCCGCTCTCCAGCGCCAGCCGCGCCACGCCGGTCTTGCCCCGGTAGAGCCGGCCGTCCGGCGAGCGGGTGCCCTCCGGGTAGATCCCGGCGATGCCACCGGCGCGCAGCACGGAGAGCTGGGTGTCGAGGGCGGCGCGGGCGGCCCGCCCGCCGGAGCGGTCGACCGGGATGGTGCCGGAGCCGACGAAGAACATCTTGGTGAGCCGGCCCTTGAGGCCCTTACCGGTGAAGTATTCGGCTTTCGCGATGAAGGTGACTTTTCGCTTGACGATCAGCGGTGTGAAGATCGAATCCGAGAAGGAGAGGTGGTTGCTGGCCAGGATCACCGGGCCGGTGGCCGGAACGTGCTCCAGCCCTTCCACCCGCGGACGGAAGATCAGCCTCAGCAACGGGCCGAGAACGACGTACTTCAGCAGCCAGTACAGCACCGGCGTCCTTCCCGTGTCGGTGGCGGCGGACGGGTCGCCGCGCGGCCCCGCGGGCGCCGGCGGCGCCCACGGGAGTCCGGGAAGAGGGTACGAACGACGAGCGGCACGCCACAACGCACTCCCGGAACCGGGTGCCGACGTGTCACGATTCAGGGCACGGGCAGGGAACGGCGAAGGGGGTGTCCGGTGTCAGGGGGCGGGCCCCGTCGGGGACGACGGGACAACGGGCTCGACGCGGCCGAGTACGCGGTCGCGGGCGACGTCGATCCACGCGTCGGCGAGCACCTGCTCGACGTGCTCGCCGCCGGTGGCATCGCGGCCTACCTCCAGCCCTCGGCCGACCTGAACCCGGTGACCCGCACCACCACCGTCCCGGCCCGCCCGGTCGACCGGCTCTACGTCGACAGGTCGCACCTGACCACCGCCCGCGACTACCTGACCCAGCTCGCCGACGAGGGCGCGGGTGACCCGCCGCGCGCGGACGAGCCGGACATCGAGGCCGAGTGGGCGAAGATCGTCGCCGGTTTCCACACCACGCCGAGCGCCGGCAGCCACCCCTGGCCCGCCGCCGAGGACGTGGACGACCCGCCCGCGCCGGGCACCGCCGCGGGCGGCCGGGCCGAGGAGCCCGCCGGGCCGACCGCCACCGACGTGCGCCGGCTGCCGTACGCCGCCGACGTCTCCGGCGTCTCGCTCAGCCGGGACCGCCACGACGAGCCCTCGCTGCTCGACGGCCTGGACACGTTCGGCGCGAACCTGCCCGACGAGGCGTCGGACGAGGATCACTACACCCCGCCCCCGCCGCCACCGCTGCCCCGCTTCTCCAAGTACGCGGTGCTCGGCGTGGCCTGCATCGTGCTCGGCTTCCTGCTGTTCCTGTCCCCCACCGTGGTGTCGCTGGTCGACCCCTCGGTGGTCACGCTGCTCGGCTTCACCGGCATCCTGGCCGGTTTCGTGATGCTGATCTGGCGGCTGCGTCCGGGCGACCGGGACGACCACGACCCGGACGACGGCGCGGTCGTCTGACACCGCACCGCCGGGCGCTGCCCGGATGCCGGGACGCCGCCCGCCCTGGGCCGGGGCGTAACAAGCGTGTAACTTACAGTCAGTAGGAATAGGCTGAACGTCACGTCCCGCACCGGCTGTCCGGCTTGCGTCTCCTTCCGGGTCGCCGGTCCCCTGCTGAGCGGATTGCCCGAGATGCGACAGAGCCCCCTCGTGGTGGTGGCCAACCGCCTCCCCATCGACGACAGTGTGGCGCCCGACGGCGCCTTCGAGTGGCGCCGCAGCCCCGGCGGCCTGGTGAGCGCCCTGCACCCGCTGCTGCGGCAGACACCCGCGACCTGGGTGGGCTGGGCCGGCGGCACCGGTCCCGCGCCCGAGCTGCCGGACGTGGACGGCGTGCGCATGCACACCGTGCCGTTGAGCGCCGAGGACTTCCGCGACCACTACGAGGGCTTCGCCAACGCCACCCTCTGGCCGCTCTACCACGACGCCGTCGAGCAGCCGGAGTACCACCGCCGCTGGTGGGAGGCGTACCAGCGGGTCAACCAGCGGTTCGCCGAGGCCGCGGCCCAGGTGGCCGAGCCGGGCGGCCTGGTCTGGGTGCAGGACTACCACCTCCAGCTGGTGCCCGGCCTGCTCCGCGAGCTGCGCCCCGACCTGCGGATCGGGTTCTTCCTGCACGTGCCGTTCCCGCCGCCGGAACTGTTCATGCAGCTGCCCCGCCGCGCCGAGCTGCTGCGCGGCATGCTCGGCGCCGACCTGGTCGGCTTCCAGCGGGCCCAGGCCGCGCACAACTTCGCCCAGCTCGCCACCAAGGTGCTCGGTCTGCCCGCCACCGACCGGCGGATCGGCGTGGACGGCCGGGTGGTGCGCATCGGCGCCTTCCCGGTCGCCATCGACACCGCCGAGGTGTCCGCGCTCGCCGCCCGCCCCGAGGTCGCCGAGCGGGCCCGCCGGCTGCGGCAGGACCTCGGCCGGCCCGAGCACGTGATCCTCAGCGTCGACCGGATGGACTACACGAAGGGCATCGAGCAGCGGCTCAAGGCGTACCGGGAGCTGCTCGCCAACGGCGACATCAAGGTCCGGGACACGGTGCTGGTCCAGGTGGCGGTGCCCAGCCGCGACCGGGTGGCGCAGTACCAGATCCTGCGCGACCGGGTGGAGCACCAGGTCGGCCGGATCAACGGCGAGTTCGGCCGGGTCGGCGAGCCCGCGATCCACTACCTCACCCAGCCGTTCGACCGCGCCGAACTGGTGGCGCTCTACCGGGTCGCGGACGTGATGGCGGTGACGCCGCTGCGCGACGGCATGAACCTGGTCGCCAAGGAGTACGTGGCGGCCCGGGTCGACGGCACCGGCGCGCTGCTGCTGAGCGAGTTCGCCGGCGCCGCCTCCGAACTGGAGCAGGCGTACCTGGTCAACCCGCACGACCTCGACGGCCTCAAGCAGGGGCTGCTGGCCGCGCTGCGCGCCGGCCCGGAGGACGTCGAGGCCCGGATGCGCGCGATGCGCGACCACCTGGCCCACAACGACATCCACGCCTGGGCGGCGTCCTACCTCAGCGCGCTGGAGGAGAGCGGGACGCTCGTCGGCCGCCGCCCCGCCGCCAGGTGACCCGAGCCCTCGGCGCTCACCCCTGGGCGGGTGCCGGGTCCTTGTCCAGCCAGTCCAGGATCGCGTCGATCGGCTCCCGCCAGCGGGCGTCGAGCATCAGGTCGTGTCCCATGCCGGGGAACAGCAGCGGCGCCGAGGCGTACCGCCGGGCGGCCCTGGTCAGCGCCGTCGCCGGCAGCACCCGGTCGTCCGGGCTGCCGAGCACCAGCACCGGTGGGCGGCCCACCGCCGGCTCCGGGGACCGGCCGGTCAGCAGCTGCCACTGCGCCCGCCGCCCGGCCCGGCCCAGCCGGGCCAGGTGCCGCCGCGCGTCGGCGTCCGGCAACTCCCGGCTGAACAACTGCCGCCGGTTGAGCCGCAGCCCGGCGCCGAAGACCGCAGGCACCGTGCCGACCGGGTTGCGCCGCAACGCCGTGCCGAAGGTCGCCCATCCGCCGAGCACCGGCGCCACCAGCACCGCGGCCCGCGCCGGGTAGCGGGCCATCGCGTGTGCCACGACCCGGGCGCCGGCGCCGTGCCCCACCAGCACCGCCTGCCGCGGCAGGCTCGCCGCCACCTGCGTCACGTCATGGGTGTACGACCGCAGCGTCGCCTCCGGCGCCGGCTCGCTTTCGCCGTGCCCGCGCAGGCTCAGCGCGTACGCCGGGAAGCCGCGACCGGCGGCGTGCCCCAGCCAGTGCTCGGCGAAGGCCCACGCGCCGTGCCCGAACCCGGGCACGAACAGCAGCGGCGGCTTCGCCTCCTCCCGCTCCGGCAGGGCGGCGAGCACCTCCCGGCGGGCGGGCCGTTCCGGCCGGGCCCACTCCCAGGACCGGACCACGCGCACCCGCTCGGCCGCCGTCATTTACCCTCCTCCAGCTCGTGCAGCGCCCGCTGGAGCGCGCGCAGGTAGTCGGCGTGCCCGACCTCGAACCAGTGCCGGGTGCTGTCCTTGACCTTCGCCGAGTACCGCTCGCCCAGCCCCTCCCGGACCTTGCGGTCGAACGCGGCGGCCCGCTCCGGCCGGGTGGCGCGCAGCGTGAGCAGCCGGGCGAACAGCACGCTCTGCCAGTGCGAGATCGGGAAGATGCCGGAGTCCGGCTGCACCAGGCCGACCACGGCGAGCGTGGGATGACCGGCGGTGAACGCGTTGAGCCACAGCCGGGGCCGCCCGGAGCCGTCCTCGTCGCCGAGCACCCGGCCCTTGAGGAACTCGAAGCGCGGCAGGTAGCCGGTGGCGAAGACGACCAGCTCCGGGTCGATCCGGCGGCCGTCGGTCAGCTCCACCGCGCGGTCGTCGAAGCGGGCCACGTCCGGCACCGGGGTGATCTCGCCGTGGCCGACGTAGTAGACGAGCTGGCTGTTGGCGATCGGGTGCGTCTCGTAGACCCGGTGGTCCGGCTTCGGCATGCCGAACCGGGTCAGGTCGCCGACGGTCAGCCGCAGCGTCCAGTGGTAGAGCCACTGCCGTACGCGCAGCGGCACCCGCAGCGCCAGCAGCGTGTCGTTGACCTGGTCGGCGGGGCGGCCGAGGACGTACTTCGGGGCGTACCAGTAGCCGCGGCGGGTGGAGTGCCAGCAGTGCGACGCCTGCTGCGCCGCCTCGACCGCGATGTCGCAGCCGGTGTTTCCGGCGCCGACCACGAGCACCCGCTTGCCGCGCAACTGCGCCGGGTCCTTGTAGGACGAGGCGTGCATGACTTCGCCGCGGAACTCCTCCAGCCCTTCGTAGCGGGGCAGCTTGGGCGACCAGTTGTGGCCGTTGGCGAGCACCACGGCGGCGTACCGGGAGGTGCGCTCGGGGCCGTAGCCGCCGGTGCTGCGCGTGGTCACGTCCCAGCGGTCCCCCGCGACCGGCTCGACGCGGACCACCTCGGTGCCGAACCAGACGTGCTGGCGCAGGTCGAAGTGGTCGGCGTACCGCTCGAAGTAGGACAGCAGCTGGCTGTGGTGCGGGTAGTCCGGCCAGTCGTCGGGCATCGGGAAGTCGGGGAACTGGGTGAACGGCCGGGACGAGATCAGGTGCGTGCTGCCGTACACCGGGCTGCGGTCGTGCCGCCAGTTCCAGGCGCCGCCGACGCCCGTCTCCCGCTCGTAGCAGTCGACGCCGAAGCCGGCCTCGCGGAGGTTCTTCACGGCGGTCAGGCCGCTGGCGCCGGCGCCGATGACGCAGACCGTGTCACCCCGGTCGGAGACCGGGCGGTCGTCGCGGACCGGGACGTCCGTCCGGTCCGGATCGGGGCGGCCGAGGTCGGTGGAGGAGGACACCGGGAATTCTCCTTTGTGCGGCACGCGTGCCGGGTCGGAGCGAAATCCTGCCGAGAATGCCCGCCGTTGTCCAGCCACCCGACCCGGCGCCGCCCACCCGCCCGGTCCCCCTGACACAGCGTCACCGCCGGGCCGGTCACCGAGCGTGAGTGGACCGGCCGCGCCGGAGGCGTACCCGCTTTCGCCCTTTGCTCTGCACCCACTGACCAGCATCGCCCGGAGCTGCGCCGACGTCTCGCGGCCGTCCGGCCGGGACGCGCCCGCCGGTCACCGCGGGTAGCTGGTGCGTATATGGCGGCAGAGCAAAGGCGGCGAAGCGGTGGTCCTGCTGGCCGCCGGGCACCTGACGGTGCGTCACCGGCCCGGCGGTCCGTGCCGGGTCAGGCGGTGGGCAGCAGCAGGTCGACCAGGACCGGGAAGTGGTCACTGGCCCGGCGGGCCGCCGGGGTGTCCACCACGTCGTAGTCGACCACGGTGATCCGGGGGTCGACGAAGAGCGCGTCGATGCGGCGGCGCGGGTCGGCGCAGGAGAACGTGTGCCGGTCGGCCCGGTCGGCGGCGAGCGCCGTGTCGGTCAGCCCTTCGGCGAGCGTCTGCCAGGCCGGCCCGTCCGGCCCCTCGTTGACGTCGGCACCAGCCACCACGGGCAGCGTGGAGGCGTCCAGCTCGCGCTTGAACGCCGCCGCCTGGGTGGGCCGCTCGGCCGGGTCGGTGGACAGGTGCGAGCCGGCCAGCAGCACGTCGACGCCGCCGACCCGGCAGTGCGCATAGGCGGCGCCGCGCATGTGCCGTCCCGGCGTCAGCGGGTACCGCTGGCAGCTGGTGTCGACGACCCGCACCCGCAGGCTGGTCAGCAGCACGTTGCCCAGCGACGGCAGGCCACCGGCCGCCACCACCATGCCGAACGACTCGGCCAGCGCGGCGGTCTTCTGCCGCCACCGGAACCGGCGCGGTCCCTCCTGGACGATCACCACGTCCGGCGCGGCCGCACGGACCACCTCGGCCAGCGCGGCGGTGTCGTCGCGCTGGCTGTGGATGTTGTACGACACGACCCGCAGCGGCACACCCGCATCAGTCATGTCAGATCCGCCGGGCCAGGTCGGCGGCGCCGATCACGCCGGCGGTGTTGCCCAGCTCGGCCGGGCGGACCTCGGCGACGGGCAGGCGGCTGCGCTGGGCCAGCGCGTCGGCGAACGACCGCCGGGTCGGGCCGAGCAGCAGGTCACCGGCGTCGATCACGCCGCCGCCGACCACCAGCACCTGCGGGTCGAGGATCTGCGCCATGTCGGCGAGGCTGGTGCCGAGCCAGCGGCCGACCTGGGCGAACGCCTCGGTGGAGACCGGGTCGCCGCCCTTCGCGGCGGCGGTCACCATCGGACCGGTGATCGTCTCGGCCTCGCCCCCGGCCAGCTCCAGCAACGCGGCCGCGCGGTGCGGCTCCTGCCGGGCGGCGGCGCGGGCGAAGCGGACCAGGGCGCTGCCGCTGGCGTACTGCTCGATGCAGCCCAGCCGGCCGCAGCCGCACTGGTGGCCGTCGGGCACGGTGAGCATGTGGCCCAGTTCGGCGGCGATGCCGTTGGCGCCGCGGACCAGGCCACCGCCGAGCACGATGCCGCCGCCGACGCCGGTGCCGATGGTGAACATGACCATCGAGTCGTCGGCGTCGCGGGCCGCGCCGTAGCGGAACTCCGCCCAGGCAGCCACGTTCCCGTCGTTCTCCACGATCACCGGCAGGCCGGTGGCGTCGCCGACGTACGTGCGCAGCGGCTCGTCCCGCCAGGCGAGGTTCGGGGCGAACAGCACGGTGGAGCGGGAGGCGTCGATCCAGCCGGCGGCGCCGATGCCGACCGCCTCCACGGCGTGACCGGCGGCCAGTTCGGTGACCACCTCGATGATGACGTCGCGGGTCTTGGCCACGTCGTCGGCGGGGGTGTCCCGTCGCGTCTGCACGAGTACCGTGCCGGCGTCGTCCACGACACCGCCGGCCACCTTCGTGCCACCGACGTCGACTCCGATGGTCAGCGTCACCGCTGCCACTCCCCTCTGCTGTGCTGCCCGGGGACCGGCCGAACCGGCCGTACGGTCCCGGGATGTCCGGTGGTCAGGCCCCGTCGCCTGGTGCGTCCGCGCCCACCTCTCCGGACGCCCGCGAGGCGGGCACCACGGGACGGCCGGCCGGTGTCCGGCTCGTGTCCGGCTCCGGCGGCCCGGCGGCGTCGGCGGTGGCACCCGAATCGGCCGCGCCCTCCCCACGGGTGGCGGCGGACCACACGTCCTGCTCGGGTGCCGGCTGAGAATCATGCCCGGTACGGGTCGCCTCGCGCCACACGTGGTCCCCGGATCCGTCCGGGGCGGCGGTGCCGTCGCCGGCGGTTCGCGCCGGCTCGGCGGGGGTGAACGCGCGCAGCAGGCTCGCCACCCCGGCCGCCAGGTCCCCGGCGCCGGTGGCGAGCCGCTCGGCGAATTCCGGACTCGGGTCGCGCAAGGCGGCGATACCGCGACAGACGGGGCAGACACAGCATTCCGGCGAGCCGGTGGCGAAACCGGCGGGCGCGGGCGTCTCCGGAGCGGGCCCGGCGCCGGGCGGGGTGTGACCGAGGACACCGGAGAGGATCCCACCGAGCGGACCCCAGGCACCGGAGCCGGGTGCGGCGGCGGCCATCTTCGCGCCGGCGAGCAGTGTGGCGACGAGGCGCTCGGCCTCTTCCCGGGCCGAACCCGGATCAGTGGTGCCCATGGTTCGGCTCCTCCAGCGTGACTACCGGGACGACGGTCGGTTCTCCTGCGCCGCACCGGGTGCTTCTACCCGGCGCTTGAGCTGCTTCAACGCCGCGTCCATGATCATTTTCTCGGCCTTGCGGCGGAACATGCCGAGCATCGCCACGGACAGCTCCACCTCGAGGGTGTACGTCACCGTGGTCGTCCCGTCCGGGTTGCCCACCAGGTCGTACGACCCGCGCTGGGAGCGCTGCATCTTCGACGGGGCGACCAGGTGCCACTCGATCCGGGAGATGTCCTCGGCGTACTCGTAGGCCAGCACGTACTCGTCGGCCATCACGCCCGCGTCGAGCGTGAACCGGACCTGGCTGGCGTAGCCGTCCTCGTACTCCTCGATCACCTCGGCCCGGCGTACCGCCTCGGCCCACTCGGGATAGCTCGGGAAGTCGCAGATGACGGCCGCCACCCGGTCCGGTGACGCGCCGATGATGATCGACTGGGTGGAGGAGTCCGCCATGGGGGGAGGCTACCCGGCCGGCTCCCGGCCGGTCCCGCTCCACCCGCCGGACGGCGTCCCACCAGCCGGGCGGGCAACCTCCCTGGCAGACCCCCCGGGGTGTGCGGGTAGGTTTCGACAGAGCCGACCAGGCCGGCCCCCGCCGGTAGAGCACGAGGGAGTGCAGGTGCGCGAGTTCTCCGTCCCGCCGATCGTCACCGTCGGCGACGCGGCCAACCTGACCGACCCGGTCTGGGAAAACGCCGAGGTCGCCCCGGACACCGTGCAGTTCGTCCGCCCCGGCGCGGGGACGGACGCGCGTGAGGATGTCACCTGCCGCCAGTTCC
Organism: Micromonospora sp. SYSU B005; assembly: GCF_055362685.1. Classification (NCBI taxonomy): domain Bacteria; kingdom Bacillati; phylum Actinomycetota; class Actinomycetes; order Micromonosporales; family Micromonosporaceae; genus Micromonospora; species Micromonospora sp. SYSU B005. The sequence goes on from NZ_JAXCFU010000006.1 coordinate 268,259, forward strand.
GCGACGAGGTCGTGGCGGTGGCGCAGGGCCTGATCGCCGCCGGCGTCTCCCCCGGCGACCGGGTCGGCCTGATGAGCCGCACCCGCTACGAGTGGACCCTGTTCGACTACGCGATCTGGGCGGCCGGCGCGGTGACCGTGCCGATCTACGAGACGTCCAGCGCCGAGCAGGCCGCCTGGATCCTCGGCGACTCCGGCGCCGTCGCCGTCGTGGTGGAGAGCACCGCGCACGCCACCATGGTCGCGGGCGTCCGGGACCGCCTGCCCGAACTGCGCGAGGTCTGGCAGATCGACCTGGGCGCCGTCGACGACCTGGTCGCCGCCGGCGCGTCGGTGGACCGGGCCGAGGTGGAGACCCGCCGCTCGCTGCTCAAGGCCGACGACGTCGCCACGATCATCTACACCAGCGGCACCACCGGCCGGCCCAAGGGCTGCGTGCTGACCCACCGCAACATCTACTCCGACATCGCCAACGCCGTGCCGGTGCTGCCGAACCTGTTCCGCCAGGGCGCCTCCACCCTGCTGTTCCTGCCGCTCGCGCACGCCTTCGCCCGGCTCATCCAGGTCGGCGTGGTGCACGCCCGGGCCACCATGGCGCACTGCGCGGACACCAAGAACCTGGTCGCCGAGCTGCAGGACTTCAAGCCGACGTTCGTGCTCTCCGTACCCCGGGTCTTCGAGAAGGTCTACAACGGCGCGCGGCAGAAGGCCGAGGCCGAGGGCAAGGGCAAGATCTTCGACCGCGCGGAGAAGGTCGCCATCGCGTGGAGCGAGGCGCAGGAACTGCCCGGCGGTCCGGGCCTGGGGCTGCGCGCGCAGCATGCCCTCTTCGACAAGCTGGTCTACCGCAAGCTGCGGGCGGCGATGGGCGGCCGGTGCCGCGACGCCATCTCGGGCGGCGCGCCGCTGGGCGCGCGGCTCGGGCACTTCTTCCGCGGCGTCGGGGTGACCATCTGCGAGGGCTACGGCCTCACCGAGACCTCGCCGGCCGCCGCCGCCAACCTGCCCACCGGCACCCGGATCGGCACCGTCGGCCGTCCGCTGCCCGGCGTCACCATCCGGATCGACGACGACGGCGAGGTCCTGATCGCCGGCGACATCGTCTTCCAGGGCTACTGGCACAACGACGCGGCCACCGCCGAGGCGATCAGCACCGACGGCTGGTTCCGCACCGGCGACCTCGGGCATCTGGACGACGACGGCTACCTGAGCATCACCGGCCGGAAGAAGGAGATCATCGTGACCGCCGGCGGCAAGAACGTCGCCCCGGCGGTGCTGGAGGACCAGGTACGGGCGCACCCGCTGATCAGCCAGTGCGTGGTGGTCGGCGACCGGCAGCCGTTCATCGCCGCGCTGGTCACCATCGACGAGGAGGCGCTGCCGAAGTGGCTGGCCGGGCAGGGGCGCCCGGAGACCACGAGCATGGCCGAGCTGCGCGACGACGCGGCGCTGCGCGCCGAGGTGCAGTCCGCGATCGACCAGGCCAACCAGGCGGTGTCCAAGGCCGAGGCGATCAAGGTGTTCCGGATCCTGCCGCAGGACTTCACCGAGACCACCGGCGAGCTGACCCCGTCGCTGAAGGTCAAGCGTCAGGTCGTGCACAAGACGTACGCCTCGGAGATCGCCGAGATCTACCGGGGCTGACTACCATCCGTCACGTGCCCGCCTCCACATCCCGCCAGCCGTCGACGCAGCCCCTCGCGGCGGCGGCTCGCGCGGTCCTCCTCGCGCTGGTCGCCGCCCTGACCCTGTTCGCCACCCGCGACGCCACCCAGCTCTGGTGGATCGCCCTGCTGGGCGTCGCCGGCCTGCCCGCCGTGCTCGCCCCCCAACACCGGCTGCTCGCGCCGATCAGCCGCTTCGCCGAGGTGGTGGTGCTCGGGCTGGCCGCCAGCCAGGTCGCCGCCGACACCCACCTTTCCGGCGTGACCGGCGGGCTGGGCGCCTCGGCGGTGCTGCCGTACCTCGCCGTGCCGGTCACCGTGACCGCGCTCAGCCGCCGCTTCCGCGAGGGCGCCGCGCTGCTCGCGGTGGCGGCGGCGACGCTGCTGGCCAGCGCCGCGTTCACCCAGGTCGACGGCGGGCCGCAGCTCGGCCAGGTCGGCTACCTCGCGGTCTGCGCGCAGTGGCTGATCCTCGCCGGGCTCGGCCTCTACACCGCCGGCACGCTCCAGCGCGTCATGCGGGTGCGCGGCGAGGGCAAACCCCAGCCGTACGCCGAGGCGACCCGCCTGCTCACCCAGCTCCGTACGGTCGCCCGCCAGCTGCCCGGCGCCACCCTGGACCCGGGCGGCATCTCCGAGCACCTGCTGGAGGAGCTGCGGGTGGTCGCCAAGACCGACCGGGGCGCGGTGCTGTCCGCCAGCGGCGGCGGCCGGCTCGTGGTGCTCGCGCAGATCGGCGCGGACCGGGTCGACTGGGAGACCACGCTCGACGCCGACTCGGCCATCGCCGACGCCTGGGCCACCCAGCAGCCGACCGTCTCGGCCCGCTCGCAGGCCCGGTCCCGGCACTCCGGCGAGGTCTCCGCGCTGATCGTCCCGCTGGTGGCGGGCGTGCGCACGGTCGGCCTGGTGGTGATCGAGGCGGACACCGCCGCCGCGTACCCGCCGCCGGTGGTGTCCCGGGTGACGGCGCTGACCGGCCCGGCGGCGCTGCGGCTGGAGGCGGCGCTGCTCTTCGACGAGGTGCGCTCGCTGGCGACGAACGAGGAGCGGCAGCGGCTGGCCCGGGAGATCCACGACGGGGTCGCCCAGGAGCTTGTCATGGTCGGGTACGGCATCGACAACGCGCTCGCCACCGTGCACGAGGACGCCGAGGAGACCGCCGACTCGCTGCGGACGCTGCGCCAGGAGGTCACCCGGGTGATCACCGAGCTGCGGCTGAGCCTGTTCGAGCTGCGCAGCGAGGTGGACCGGCACGGTGGCCTGGCCGCCGCCATCGCCGAGTACGCCCGCACCGTCGGCGCCTCCGGTGGCCTGCGGGTGCACCTGTCGCTGGACGAGTCCACCGCCCGGCTGCCCGCCGCCACCGAGGCCGAGTTGCTGCGCATCGCGCAGGAGGCGGTGACGAACGCGCGCAAGCACGCCGGCGCGTCGAACCTGTGGGTCACGTGCGAGGTGGATCCCCCGTACACCCGAATCGAAGTGTCGGATGACGGTCACGGCATCGGTGACCAGCGCCCGGACGGGCACTATGGCCTTGCGATCATGGCCGAGAGGGCGGAACGTATCCGAGGCCGGTTGGAGATCAGGCCGCGGCAGCCGAGTGGGACGACTGTGGCGGTGGTGCTCGGTTCGTCGCCCCGGCGCGATAAGGTGCGCGGCAGCGCCGCAGCAGCAGAAGGGGAGTAACCCGAGGATGACCAGCAGTCCGACACCGGCCACCCGTACCAAGGTTCTCCTGGTCGACGACCACGACCTCATCCGCAAGGGGCTGCGTCACGCGTTCGAGCGCGACCGTCAGTTCGAGGTCGTGGGCGAGGCGGCCACCGCTGCGGAGGGCGTGCGCCAGGCCGGCGCGCTCCAGCCCGACGTGGTGATCATGGACCTCCGCCTGCCCGACGGCAGCGGCCTGGAGGCCACCCGCGCCCTGCGCAAGTCCAGCGCGTCCATGGGCATCGTCGTGCTCACCATGTACGCCGGTGACGACCAACTCTTCGGTGCCCTGGAGGCGGGCGCGAGCGCGTTCGTGCCGAAGACCGCCCCGGCCGACGAGGTGGTGGCCGCCGCCCGGCACGCCGCCTCCTCCCCCAGCGCGTTCACCGCGGCCGACCTGGCCGAGGCGATGAAGCGCCGGCTGGCGCCGTCCGGCCCGCAGCTGTCCCCCCGTGAGGGCCAGGTGCTGCGGCTGCTCGCCGACGGCATGAGCGTGGCCGGCATCGCCAAGCAGCTGTTCGTCAGCGAGTCGACCGCCAAGACCCACATCTCCAAGCTCTACGAGAAGCTGGGTGCCGCCAACCGGGCGCAGGCGCTGATGACGGCGCTGCGGCTGGGGCTGCTGGAGGCCCCGGACGCGCCGAAGTTCTGACACCTACCGCCGAAGAGGCCCCGTCCGCCACGGACGCGGGCCTCTCGGCGTTTCCGGCCCCGGCTGGTCGCTGACGGTGACCGCCCGGACGCGCAGTGACGGCGGTCTTTGCAGCGCGACGGCGGAGGGGCAGAATACCCGGGTGATCCGCGCGGCGGTGACGACCGCGTGTCGCCGACACCCGAGGGGCAGGACATGCAGCGGCCGGACTGGGCACCCGAGACGATCGACATCGAGCGCCCCAGCGTCGCCCGCATGTACGACTACTACCTCGGCGGCTCGCACAACTTCGCGGCCGACCGGGCGGCCGCCCGCGCGATGGTCGAGGCGGTGCCGGAGGCGCCGCTGATGGCGCAGGCCAACCGCGCGTTCCTGCGCCGGGCGGTGCAGTACCTCGCCCAGGCCGGCATCCGCCAGTTCCTCGACATCGGCTCCGGCATCCCGACCGTCGGCAACGTCCACGAGATCGCCCAGCGGATCGACAGGGAGTCGCGCGTGGTCTACGTCGACGTGGACCCGGTGGCGGTGGCGCACAGCCAGGAGATCCTGGCCGGAAACGAGAACGCCACAGTGCTGCAGGAGGACCTGCGCAACCCGGAGGCGATCCTGTCCCACCCGGAGGTCACCCGGCTGCTGGACTTCACCCGGCCGGTCGCCGTGATGATCGTGGCGGTGCTGCACTTCGTCCCGGACGCCGACCGCCCCGAGGAGATCCTGCGGACGCTGCGCGGGGCGCTGGCGCCCGGCAGCCACCTGGTGCTCTCCCAGGCCAGCGAGGAGGGCCGCGACGGCACCGGCGAGCGGGCCGAGGCGGAGCGGGTCTACCGGCGTACCGACAGCCAGCTCTGGATCCGCAGCCGGGCCGAGATGACCGCGCTGTTCGACGGCTTCGAGCTGGTCGACCCGGGTGTGGTGTGGGTGCCGCAGTGGCGGCCGGACTCCCCCGACCAGGCGGAGAACGCCGAACGGGCCGTGTTCATGGGCGGGGTCGGGCGGCTCGGTGGGTGACGACGCGACCCGCAGCAGGCCCGGCGTGTTCGCCCGGGCCTGGGCCAAGGCGGTGTCCGGCACCAGCTATCTGCCGATGACCCAGTCGCAGCTGGAGGAGATGCTGCAACGGCTCACCGACCGGCTGGCCCAGGCGCTGCGCGCCGAGCCGTTCGACCTGCGGATCGGCCAGCAGGTCGGCGCGGAGCTGGTGCAGGCGCACATCGCCTCCGCGGAAGGGCTGGGCCGCACCGTCGAGGTGATCCAGCTGCGCCTGGTCCGCGACCTCGACCTGGTCGTCGACGACGTCGAGGACCGGATGGCGCGGCTGCTCGCCACCGTCGCCACCGGGTACGCCCGCGCCCTGCGCGACCGCACGCTGGACGAGCAGGAGTCCATCCGCCGGGCCGCCATGATGGCCCGGGCGCAGGCGGAGCGGGCGCTGCGCGACAGCGAGGCCCGGTTCCGGCACCAGGCCACCCACGACCCGCTCACCGGCCTGCCGAACCGCACGCTGTTCACCGAACGGCTGACCGCCGCGATCACCGCGCCCGGGCGGGGCGCCGACCGGGTCGGTGTCTGCTTCCTCGACCTGGACCGGTTCAAGGTGGTAAACGACTCCCTCGGCCACCAGATCGGCGACTCGCTGCTGGTGACGGTGGCCCAGCGGCTGCACGGCGCTCTCGGCGAACACCTGGTGGCCCGGCTCGGCGGCGACGAGTTCGTGATCCTGGTCGAGCGCACCGCCGGCACCGATGACGCGGTGCAGGTCGCCGAGTCGGCGCTTGCCGCGATACGGGAGCCGGCGCTCGTCGACGGCCACGAGCTGACCGTGTCCGCGAGCATCGGCATCGTGGAGCGCCCGGTCGAGGGCACCTCACCGATGGACCTGATGCGCGCGGCCGACAGCACGCTGCACTGGGCCAAGGCCGCCGGCGGGGCCCGCTGGTCGCTGTTCGACGCCGACCGCAACCGCCGCGACCTGGCCCGGTACGCGCTGTCCGCGGCGATCCCCGCCGCGCTGGACCGGGGCGAGTTCTACCTCGACTACCAGCCGCTGACGTCGTTGCGCGACGGGCGGGTGCTCGGCATGGAGGCGCTGGTGCGCTGGCGCCACCCGGAGCTGGGTGTGCTGCGGCCGGACAGCTTCATCCCGCTGGCCGAGGAGACCGGGCTGATCGTCCGGCTCGGCAGCTGGGTGCTGGCCGAGGCGTGCCGCGAGGCGGGCACCTGGCCGGGTGCGGACGGCGACGCGCCGTTCGTCAGCGTCAACCTCGCCGTCCGGCAGTTGCACCGCTCCGACCTGGTGACCGAGGTACGCGGCGTGCTCGGGCGCACCGGCCTGCCGCCGCAGCGGCTGCAACTGGAGATCACCGAGAGCACCATGATGAGCACCGTGGTCGAGCCGGTGCGCGCCCTGCGGGTGCTCGGTGACCTCGGCGTCCGGGTCGCCATCGACGACTTCGGCACCGGCTACTGCAACCTCGCGTACCTGCGGGACCTGCCGGTCGACGAGCTGAAGGTGGCGGGCGAGTTCGTGACCGGCCTGCGCGCGCCGGGCAGCGGCACCGACGAGCGGATCCTCGCCTCGCTCGTGTCGCTGGCGCACGCGCTGGGCCTCACCGTCACCGCCGAGGGCGTGGAGACGGCCGACCAGGCCGACCGGCTGCGCGCGATCGGCTGCGACGCCGGGCAGGGCTGGCACTTCGGCCGTCCCGGCCCGGCCGCGCCGCACCTGGGCCGGGTGCCCGCCCACGTCGACGCGGCCTCCTGACGCGGCCGTCGCCTGACCCGGCCGCCGCCTGACCGGGCCGGCCCGCGGTGCCCTGATCCGGCTGGCACGCGGGCTCCTGGCCCGGCCGGCACGCGGTCAGCCGGCCAGCAGGGCGGCCATCCGCTGCGCCTGCGTCTCCCAGCGCCACTCCCGCTCCACCCAGGCGCGGCCGGCGGCGCCGAACTGCCGGGCCAGGTCCCGGTCGGCGAGCAGCATGGCGACCCGGTCGGCGAGCTGGGCCACGTCCCGGCCCCCGACCACGTACCCGGTCTCCCCCTCGCGGACCGCGTCCGGCGCGCCGCCGGAGTCTCCGGCCACCACCGGCAGCCCGGTCGCGCTCGCCTCCAGGTAGACGATGCCGAGGCCCTCCACGTCCAGCCCGCGGTTGCGGGTGCGGCACGGCATCGCGTAGACGTCGCCGGCCGCGTAGTGGGCGGGCAGCTCGGCCGAGGGCACCGAGCCGGTGAAGACCACGTCGCGTTCCAGCCCGGTCTGCCGGGCCAGCTTCTCCAGCGTCGAGCGGTACGGGCCGCCGCCGACCACGAGCAGCGCGGCGTCGGGCACCCGGCGGCGGATCTCCGGCAGCGCGCGGATCAGCATGTCCTGGCCCTTGCGGGGCACCAGCCGCGACACGCACACCACCACCGGCCGGTCGGCCAGCCCGAGCCGCGACCGGACCCGCCCGCCGTCTACGTCCGGGTGGTAGGTGTCCACGTCCACGCCGGGCGCGAGCCGGCGCAGCTCGGTCAGCCCGTCCAGCACGCGGGCCAGCCGCGCCCGGGTGTACTCGCCGAGGTAGGTGGTCACGTCCACGCCCCGCCCGATCCGGCGCAGCGCCGACCGGGCGCCTGGGAGCGCCGCCCAGCCGACCTCGTGGCCGTGGGTCAGCGCCACCGCCCGGCGGATCCCGGCCCGCCGCCGCAGGCCCGCGGCGAGCAGCCCCAGCGGGGCCGCCGCGCCGAACCACACGGTGTCGCAGTCGTACGCGCGGGCCAGCCGCGCCGCCCGCCGGGCGATCAGCGGGGTGGGCAGCAGCACCCGGGTCCGCTCCCGGACCACCTCGAACGGCTGGTCGGCGTCGAACTTCTCCGCGCCGCGCCAGCTCGACGCGTACACCACCACCGAACCGGGCTGCTGGCGCACGGCGAGGTTGTGAACGAACGACTGGATGCCGCCGGGGCGCGGCGGGAAGTCGTTGGTGATCAGCAAGGTGCGGCTCATCGGCCGGACTCCCTGGCGTAGGCGCGGGCGGCGGCCATCCGCTCCACGGTGGACGGGTGGGTCGCCGACCAGAGGCGCTCCCAGCGCGGCGGGTCCGGGTCGGCCAGGTTGACCCCGGCCAGTCGTCGCTGCATCGCCTCGAAGGTCGCCGGGTCGCCGGTGAGCGCCAGCGCGTGGGCGTCGGCGCGGGCCTCGATCCGGCGCGAGACCAGCGCCTGCGCCGGGGTGGCGAGCAGCCCGGCGACCGTGACCAGCGCGATCAGCAGCGGGAAGGCCCGCGGATGGGCGATCGAGTCGACGCCGGCGAGCCGCAGCAGCGGCGTCCACGAGCCGATCAGGTAGAGCGCCACCACCGCGGCGGCGGCGCCGAGCGCGCCGAGCACCGTGCCGGTCCACACGTCCCGGTCCTTGGCGTGCCCCAGCTCGTGGGCGACCACGCTGGTCACCTCGGCCGGTTCCGCCTCGCGCAGCAGCGTGTCGTAGACGACCACCCGCCGGGTCGGGCCGAGCCCGGAGACGTACGCGTTCACCGCACTGGTACGCCGGGACGCGTCGGCGACGAGCACGTCGCGCACCGGTACGCCGTCCCGGGCGGCCATCGCAGTCAGCTCGGTGCGCAGCGGACCCGGCTCCATCGGGGTGAACCGGTTGAACACCGGCTCGACCAGCACCGGCAGCACGAACGACAGCACCACCACAAGGGCCGCCGCGCCGGCCGCGCCGAACGCCCACCACCAGCGCGGGGCGAGCCGCACCACCGTGTAGAAGCCGAGCAGGACCAGCGCGCCGATCACCGCGCTGACCGCGTACGACTTGAGCAGGTCGACGGCCCAGCCGCCCCAGCTCTGGGTGCTCAGCCCGTAGCGGACCAGCACGGTGCGGCGCCAGGCCGCGAACGGCAGCGTGAGCAGGTCGGCGAGGAACATGACGGCGAGCCCGCCGAGCACTGCCTGCGCGATCCAGTGCCCGCCGAAGGGCCGGCCGACCAGTTCGACCAGGCGCCCGCCCAGCGGGGTCAGCCCGAGCAGCAACGCCACCACCAGCCCGACCGCCAGCGCCGACCAGGCCGCCGGGCGCAGCGCGCCGTGGAAGGCCCGGCCCCGGGTCACCTGCTCGGCCGGGAGGTCACGCAGTGCCGCGAGCTGGTCGGCGCGGGGCGCCGGCGGGCGGCTCCACGGCACCAGCAGCACCACCGCCACGAGCAGCACGACCACCAGGCCGCCCAGGGTCAGCAGCGCCCAGGCGCGCGGGGTCACCGGCCCACCCCGCCGTCGTGCCGCGTCCGCGTCATGCCGCTCCCCTCCCGCCGTGACCGCCCATCCTATTGCCCGGCCGCGCAAGCGGGACCGCCGTGCCCGCCACGCGGTCCCGCCCGCCCCGCCCCGCCCGCGCGCGGCCTCCAGCCCACCCGCGCGCCGATCTTGGAGTTGTGGCGGCTGACAAACATGGCTACTCGGACATCCTGGGCGCCACAACTCCAAGATCGATGGCCCTTGCCGGGGCGGGGAAGAGCTTGCCGGGCTGGGGACGAGAAGGAGGGTCAGATGTGGCTGGGATCCAGATTCAGGGGACCGAGGAGCAGCTACGGGCCAGGGTGGGCCGACGCGGCAGACGGCGGCACGGGCCCGATCGGCGAGCGGTGGACGGGGTGATCCCGACGGACGCCCTGAGCACCCCGGGGCGGCCCTCCTTCAGCGGCAGGCGGAAACCGGCGGGCGGCGGGCAGCGGGCGGCGTCAGGCGACCCGGCGACGACGGCCGGGGCGGCGGGGCATCGGCGCCGGCGCCTCGGCGGGCGCCGACGGCAGCACCTCCACGTCGAATCCGGCCCGCGCGAACACCTCGATCGCCCGGTGCTCGGCCGGGCCCAGGTCGGCCGGGTCGGAGTCGAGCAGTGCGGTCACCAGGCAGCCGGAGCAGCCGGCGCCGCGGTTGCCGCAGGTGTCGCAGTCGATCAGCATCAACGCCTCCTGACGGGTCGCCGGTGGCGCTCGGGGAAGGGACCACCACCGTCGGTCACCACGACGCTAACGCTCGGGTATGACAGAACCGGACAACGAGGCAGCAGCCGCCGCGAAAACGAACCAGTACGCCGAAGTGGCGCGATCAGCACGCGCCCGACCCCGCCACTCCCCCGATCTGGAGTCGATCAAGCGGGGGGGGGCGACGCGGAGAAAGGCTCAGGAACGGGCCAGGCGCCGCAGCAGCGAGTCGGCGCCCAGCGGGTACGCGCCGTGCCGGCGTACCCCGTCGGCGACCTCGCGGTCCGAGGAGACCACGACCACCGGCCGCCCGGCCGGCTCGGCGCGGACCAGGCGGCGGATCAGCTCGTCGGCGGTCTCGCCCTTGCGGGAGAACAGCACCCGCACGCCGCGCGGCGCCGGTGGCAGGCCGTGGATCCGCTCGGCGCCGTCGAAGACGACTGTGACCTCGTCCCCGGTCTGCGCGGCGATCCCGCCCAGCCCGGTGATCAGCCGCTTGCGCTGCTGCTCCAGCGACATCTCGCCGAAGCCGCGCTTCGTCACGTTGTAGCCGTCCACCACGAGGTGCGCCCGCGGCAGCGCGAGCAACTGGTCGAGGCGGGCCGGGTCGTCGGTGTCGCGGGCCCGCGTCGACGGGCCGGCCTGGGCGGCGCCCGGCTGCTCGGCGAACGCGTCGGCGACGAAGTCGGCCGGGAGCCTGTCCACCGGGTCGAGCGCCAGCTCGCGGCGCAGCCCCACGGCGGCCTGGCCGATCGTCTCCAGCAGCAGCCACAGCCGCGCGTCGTCGACCGAGCGGGCCTCCTTGGCGCTGGCCCGGGCCACACCGGCGGCGGCCTCCGCCTCGGCCAGCCGGGCCCGGGCGCGGCGCAGCTCGGCGTCCGCGTCGGCGGCGGCGCGGGCCGCCCGTCCCCGCTCGGTGGCGAGCATCTCGGTGGCCTTGCGCTCGCGGGCCTGGGTCTCCCGCAGGGTACGGGTCAGCTGGCGGGCCTCCTCGCGGAGCTGCCCCAGCTCCTCCCGGACCCGGGCCAGCTCGTCGCGCAGCTTCTCCGCCTCGACCCGGGCCACCGCCCGGTCGTGCTCGGCGCGGGCGGCCCGCTGTTCGGCCTCGCGGACCAGCTCGGCCACGACCGCGCTGTCCGCCTCGGCGCGTACCGCCTCGCCGCTGGCGTCGATCAGTTCCCGCCAGCCGCGGGGCCGGGCCAGGTAGGCAAGGGCGGCCACCTCGACCGGGTCGGCGGCGGCCGGTGCGGTGCCGTCGACCACCGCCGCGCCGAGGTCGCCGGCGTCGGCGAGCACCCGGGCGGTGATCCGCTGCCGGAACAGCGGGTCGGCGGTGAGCTGGGCGGCGATAGCGGGCGCGCCGAGGCGGGCGCGGCGGTTGGGGGCGAACTTGGCGACCCGCCGCAGCGGCACCGGCACCTCGTCGGCGGGCAGGCCGGGCAGCACGGCGGCGGTCAGCGTGACGATCCGCTGCCGGACCGGCTCGGGCAGCACCGGCTCGGGCTCGATCGCCGGTGGCGCGTCCTCATCGGCGGGCACGCCGACCACCGGCTCCTCCACGGAGGAGTGGTCGTCGTACGGCTCGCTGAGGGGCATGAGGCAAGTCTCCCACCCCGAACGGGCCCACCGCCCGGTGAGTGAGCCGATCTCTCATCGTACCCCCGTGGTATCTCCTGGGGCCGCAGTGACGGGAGTGTCGGACCGTGCCGCTAGCGTCCCGCGGGTGACACGAGCGGAGTACGTCCAGGAGTCGCTGGCCGGCCTGGACCCGGCGGGCAGCGGCGTCGACCCGGCGCTGCCGCTCTACGCGACCACCTTCGTGGTGGTCGACCTGGAGACCACCGGCGGCGCGCCGGACGGCGGCGGGATCACCGAGATCGGCGCGGTGAAGGTGCGTGGCGGCGAGGAACTGGGCGTGCTCGCCACGCTCGTCAACCCGGGCGTGCCGATCCCGCCGTTCATCACCGTGCTCACCGGCATCACCCAGGCCATGCTGCTGCCCGCCCCGCCGATCGAGCAGGTGCTGCCGAGCTTCCTGGAGTTCGTCAGCGACGCCGTGCTCGTCGCCCACAACGCGCCGTACGACGTGGGCTTCCTCAAGGCGGCCTGCGCGAAGCACGGCTACCGCTGGCCCAACCCCCGCGTGCTGGACACGGCCGCGCTCGCCCGGCGGGTGCTCACCCGCGACGAGGTGCCCAACCGCAAGCTGGGCACGCTCGCCGCCTACTTCCGCACCGCGACCCAGCCCACCCACCGGGCGCTCGACGACGCCAAGGCCACCGTCGACGTGCTGCACGGGCTGATCGGCCGCCTCGGCGGGCACCGGGTCGACACGGTCGGCGAGGCGATCGAGTTCGCCCGCGCGGTCACCCCCACCCAGCGCCGCAAGCGGCACCTCGCCGACGGGCTGCCGAAGGTGCCGGGCGTCTACATCTTCCGGGCCGCCGACGACCGGCCGCTCTACGTCGGCACGTCCGGCGACATCGCCACCCGGGTCCGCAGCTACTTCACCGCCGCGGAGAAGCGGGCCCGGATCTCCGAGATGCTCGCCGCCGCCGAGCGGGTGGAGGCGGTCGAGTGCGCCCACTCGCTGGAGGCCGAGGTCCGCGAGCTGCGGCTGATCGCGGCGCACGCGCCGCCGTACAACCGCAGGTCGAAGTATCCGGAACGCCAGGTGTGGCTGAAGCTCACCGACGAGGCGTACCCCCGGTTGTCGATCGTGCGCGACATCGCGCCCACCGACACCGCCTACCTGGGGCCGTTCCGGTCCCGGCAGGCGGCGGAGCTGGCCGCCGCCGGCTTCCACGACGCGGTGCCGCTGCGGCAGTGCACGCACCGGCTCTCCCGGCGCACCACCATGCCGGCCTGCGCGCTGGCCGAGCTGGGTCGCTGCCCGGCGCCCTGCGAGCACCGGATCACCCCCGAGGAGTACGACGACGCAGCGGCGACGCCGTTCCGCACCGCCACCAGCGACGACCCCGGTGTGGTGGTGGACGCGCTGCTCGCCCGCATCGAGGTGCTGTCGGCCGCCCGGCGGTACGAGGAGGCGGCGGTGGTGCGCGGCCGGCTGGTGGCGGTGCTGCGCGCGGCGGTCCGGATGCAGCGGCTGGCCGCGTTGACCGGCATCGCCGAGCTGGCCGCCGCCCGCCCGGCCGCTCGGGGCGGCTGGGAGCTGGCGCTGGTGCGGCACGGCCGGCTCGCCGGGGCCGGGGTGTCCCCGCCGGGTGTCCACCCGCGACCTACGATCGCGGCGATCCGGGCCACCGCCGAGACGGTGCTGCCCGGGCACGGCCCGGTGCCGGCCGCCACCGCCGAGGAGACCGAGCGGATCCTGTCCTGGTTGGAACGACCGGAGACCCGGCTGGTCGAGACGACAGACGGATGGGCCTCGCCGGTGGCCGGCGCGGGGCGTTTCCGCGACCTGCTGACGAAGGCGGAGAACGGCGGATCTCCCAAACTCTCGACCGAACGCTCATGACCAACTGACCGATCGGACTACCTCGACTCCCTTAGTCTGTTAAAGGAGTGCAGACCTGCCCGATTCGCGGGCTCTGCTCCCGGCCGCCGGTCCCCGGTGGCCGAGGGCCGGGGTGAGGAGGTGTCCCAGGTGGACGTCGACGCCGGACACGGCGCCGCCCTGGGTGGCGCGCTCCCGACCCAGGGCGAACTACCGCTCACCCGCCGCCTGCGTTCCCTGCTCACCTGGCCCACTGCCGACGGCGACCCGGTCACCACACTGGTCCGCGCCCATCGCGGCATCCACGCGAGCGCCGACGCCTCGGTGCTGCGCCGGGCCTACACGATCGCCGAGAACATGCACCGCGGCCAGTTCCGCAAGAGCGGCGAGCCGTACATCACCCACCCGCTGGCCGTGGCGCAGATCTGCGCCGACCTCGGCATGGACACCATCACCCTGGTCGCCGCGCTGCTGCACGACACGGTGGAGGACACCCGCTACACGCTCCAGGCGCTCCAGGAGGACTTCGGCCGCGAGGTCGCCCACCTGGTCGACGGGGTGACCAAGTTCGACAAGGCGTTCTACGGCAAGGCCGCCGAGGCGGAGACCGTCCGCAAGATGATCGTGGCGGCCGGCAAGGACGTCCGGGTGCTGGTGATCAAGCTGGCCGACCGGCTGCACAACATGCGGACGCTCGGCGTCCGCTCGGCCGCCTCCCGGGAGCGGATCGCCCGCAAGACCCAGGAGGTGCTGGTCCCGCTCTGCGACCGGCTGGGCATCCAGACCCTCAAACGAGAGCTGGACGACGTGGTGCTGCTGCACCTGCGGCCGGAGGAGCACGCGCGGATCGCCCGGTTCGTGCACGACCGGCCCGGCTGGGACGCCTACCTGGCCGACGTGGTGGCCCGCACCCGGGCGGCGTTGCGCCGCAACCGGGTCGACGCCGACGTCTCCCCCCGCCCCCGGCACCTCTACTCGATCTGGAAGGACACCGTCGCCGGCGACCACGCCGCCCCGTTCGACCTGCCCCGCATCGCGATCGTGGTGGACGGTCCGGCGACCGACTGTTACGCCGCGCTGGGCGCCGTGCACGGGCTGTGGCGGCCGGTGCCGGGCCGGTTCAAGGACTTCATCGCCTCCCCGAAGAACAACCTCTACCGCTCGCTGCACACGAGCGTCTGCGGCCCGCAGGACCGCACCGTCGAGGTGCTGATCCGCACCACCGAGATGCACCGCTCGGCGGAGTACGGCGTGGCAGCCCACTACCGCTTCCCCCGGGCCGCGGGCCGGGGCGCCGACCGGGCGGACGAGCTGGCCTGGCTGCGCCGGGTGCTCGACTGGGAGCAGGAGACGGTCGACCCGACCCAGTTCATGGAGTCGCTGCGCTGTGACCTGTCCGAGGCGCAGATCCAGGTGGTGGCCGACGGGCGGCAGGTGGTGCTGCCGGCGGGCGCGACACCTGTCGACCTCGCGTACGAGCTGGGCACCGAGCGCGGCGACCACTGCCTGGCCGCCCGGATCAACGGCCGGCTCGCGCCACTGGCCTCCGAACTGGAGGAGGGCGACGTGGTGGAGATCTTCACCGAGAACGACGCGGAGAGCGGATTCGAGGCGGACGCGGCCCCGCGCGGCCCCCGCCGGGAGTGGCTGGGCTTCGTGAAGTCCCCGCACGCCCAGATGCAGATCAACCGCTGGTTCGCCGAGCACACCGAGCCGGGCATCTCGATCGCCGACAAGGTCCGGCTCGGCCGGGCCTCGATCGGCCTGGCGTTGCGCAAGCACAACCGGGGCCTGGCCAGCGACCTGCCGCTGCTACGGCTGTCCGAGGAACTGGGCTACCCCGACCTGGAGACGCTGCTGGTGGCGGTCTTCGACCGCACCGTCGAGCCGGACACCGTGGTCGAACAGTTGATCGATCTGGTCGACCACCGCCAGTAGACGGAGCCGGTCCGCGCCGGGACCACTAGCCTGGACGACATGATCCCCCGCGCGCGTGCCACCGGACGGGCCCTCGGCTACCAGATCTTCTACCGGCTTCCGGTCCCGCTGCGGCGGCGGCTGGTCCGGCTGGCCGTACCGAAGTACGTCGTCGGCGCGGTCACGCTGGTCAAGGACACGGAGGCCACCGGCGCGGGCCGGATCCTGCTGCTGCGCCAGCCGCCCGGCTACAGCTGGACGCTCCCGGCCGGGCTGCTGCAACGCGGCGAGGCCCCGGTGGTGGGCGCCGCCCGCGAGCTGTACGAGGAATCAGGCGTCCGCCTGTCCCCCGACGCGCTGCGCCCGGCCGTGCCGAACGCGGTGGTGCACGCCAAGGGCTGGGTCGACGTCGTCTTCGAAGCCGAGGTGCCGGCGTCGACCACCGAGCTGAAGGTGGACGGCGCCGAGGTGTTCGAGGCCGCCTTCCACCCGCTCGACGACCTGCCCCGGCTCAGCCGCGCCACCGCCAACCTGCTCGGCTACTACGGCATCGGCCCGCGCGCCGGCGAGCACCCACCGGCCGCGTGAGCACCCCGCACACGGGCACCGCGGCACCGGGGGTCGAGGTGTGCGCGGTGGTGCTGGCGGCGGGTGAGGGCACCCGGCTGCGCCCGCTCACCGAGCGGGTACCGAAGGCGCTCTGCCCGGTCGGGAACGTCCCGCTGCTGGACCGGGCGCTGGACCGGCTCGCCGGGCTCGGCCTGACCGGCCCGGAGCGGGTCGCGGTGAACGCCTGCTACCTGGGCGACCAGGTGGTCGCGCGGGTCGGCGGACGGGCGCACCTGTCGGTCGAGCCGGGCGCTCCGCTGGGCACCGCCGGGGGCGTGGGCCGGCTGCGGGACTGGATCGACGGCCGGGGCGTGCTGGTCGGCAACGCCGACGCGTACCTGGCCGATCCGCAGGCCCCGCCCGGCCCCGACATCGCCGCGCTGCTGGACGGGTGGGACGGGCACGGCGTACGCCTGCTCGGCCGGCCCGCCGGCGACCCGCACGCCCCCGGAACCTTCGACGGCCACGAGTTCGTGGGTTTCTCGCTGCTGCCGTGGCGGCTGGTCCGCGACCTGCCGGCCACGTTCGGCGACCTGGTCCGGGCGGTGTGGCGGCCGGCGGAGGCCGCCGGGGCGCTCACCGTCGTGCCCTACCGGGGCACGTTCTACGACACCGGCACCCCGGCCGACTACCTGGCCGCCAACCTGCACGCGGCCGGACCGGACGGGCTGGTGGACCCGGCGGCGACGGTGACCGGCCGGGTCACCGGCTCGGTGGTCGGCGCCGGGGCGCTGGTGCACGGCGACGTGGACCGGTCGGTGGTGTGGCCCGGCGCGAGCGTCGCGGCCGGGGAACGCCTGCGCGAGGTGATCCGGGCCGGGGACGACCTGACCGTCCCGGCGGCGCGGTGAGGGGCGCGGGCTCTAGCATGGGCCTCGTCGCCGACGAACGGAGAACCGTCCCGTGATCACCGCGATCGTGCTGATCGACTGCGCCACCGACTCCATCCCCGAGGTGGCCGAGACCCTGGCCAACCTGCCCGGCGTCAGCGAGGTCTACTCGGTGGCCGGGCACGTCGACCTGATCGCCATGGTGCGGGTCCGGGAGTTCGACCAGATCGCCCAGGTCATCGCCGGCAGCATCTCGAAGGTGCCGGGCGTACTCAACACCGAGTCGCACATCGCGTTCCGCGCCTACTCCCAGCACGACCTGGAGGAGGCGTTCGCGATCGGGCTGGCGAACGCCGACTGACACGAGCCGGTGGCCGGCCTGCCCTCGCGGGCGGACCGGCCACCGTCGACCGTGCGGTACGTCAGCTCTGGCTGGGCACCGGGGTCTCTGTGGTGCCCGGAGCGGGCTCCTCGGTCTCGGTGCCGCCCGGAGCCGGCGACTCGGTGCCACCCGGGGACGTGGTGCCGCCCGGGCTGGGCGTGCCGCTGGCGCTGGTCTGCGGAACCGGGACGCCCAGGGTCTGGGCCAGGGCCACCAGCGCGTCGTAGTGCGCCTGGAGGACCGGCAGCGCGTCCTGCGCGATCTGCACCACCGACTGCTCCGAGCCCTGCGAGATCTCGGTCTGGGTGGCCTGGATCGCCTGGACGTGGCCGGCGAGCTGCGCGGTCACCCACGCCTTGTCGAACTCGGCCCCGCTGAGGTTGTTCAGCTTGTCCAGGACCTTCTGCTGGTCTGCGGTCGGATCGGCCGGCAACTGCACGTTGAGCTGCTGCGCGGTCGACTGCACCGTCTGGTCCAGCTGGGTGTGGTCCGTCACGAACATCTTGCCCAGGTCCTTGACCTGCTGGTTCTGACCCTTCTGCTGGGCCAGGTTACCGGCGGTGATCTCGAACAGGTTGACCTGGTGCACCGCCTGCAGGTATTGCGTGTCCTGCGTCGACGGCTGCGCCGCAGCCTGCGACGCGGCGGCGGGCGCCAGCCCCACGACCACCAGCGCGGCCAGCAGGCCCAGGCGTTTGATTCCCAACATTCGTTCCTCCCCCATGAGACGTCGGACCGCACGGATACCCGGCTGACCGGGGTTATTCCTGCGATTCCACCCGTCCGTGTCGGGGGCGACGGCCGTCCGCGCACCGGCCTCCCGGCGTGCGCGGGAGGGAACGGGACGACCGGTGCGGAAACGGCAGTGGCGCCCGCCGGATGATCCGGCGGGCGCCACTGTCAGTCGTACCGGGGAGGGTCAGCGACGGCTCTCGCCGCTGCCGATCTCCTCCCGCTCCGGCCGGGCCTCGACCGGCGGGTGCCCCGGCGAGACCGGCGCCTCGGCCGGCTTCTCGATCGGGTAGAAGAAGCCCCGGATCGCCGGGCCGAGGGCACCTAGCCGGTTCATCTTCTTCGGCACCACCCAGCCGACGTAGTCCAGCGCCGGCGGGTGACCGTCGTGGCCGTCGGCCGAGGTGAGCGGCTGGTGGACCTCGACGAACCGCCCGTCGGGCAGCCGCTTGATGATGCCGGTCTCCACGCCGTGCGCCAGCACCTCCCGGTCGTGCTGCTGCAGACCCAGGCAGATCCGGTACGTGATGTAGTACGCGATCGGCGGAAGGATCAGCAGGCCGATCCGGCCGCCCCAGGTCATCGCGTTCAGGCTGATGTGGAACTTGTCCGCGATGACGTCGTTGGCGCCGGAGAGGGTCAGCACGATGTAGAAGGCGAGCGCCATGGCGCCCACGGCGGTCCGGGCCGGAACGTCCCGGGGCCGCTGGAGCAGGTTGTGGTGCTTGTAGTCCTTGAGGCGGCGCGCCTCCAGGAACGGATACATCGTCGACAGGCCGACCAGGATTCCGGGTAGCACCACGGTCGGCCAGAACAACGGTGGGATGACGTACCCGTTGCCGATCGGGATGTGGATCTCCCAGCCCGGCATGAGCCGGGTCGAGCCGTCGAGGAACATGACGTACCAGTCGGGCTGGCTGGCGGCCGAGACCACCCACGCCTCGTACGGGCCGAACAGCCAGATCGGGTTGATCTGGAACAGGCCACCCATCAGCGCGATCACGCCGAAGACGACCATGAAGAAGCCGCCCTGCTTGAGCGCGTAGCGCGGGAACATCCGCTCGCCGACCACGTTGGAGTTGGTCCGGCCGGGGCCGGGCCACTGGGTGTGCTTCTGCTTGAACACCAGGCCGAGGTGCACGCTGATCAGCGCCACCAGCAGACCCGGGACGAGCAGCACGTGGGCGATGAAGAAGCGGCTGATGATGATGGTGCCGGGGAACTCCCCGCCGAAGATCGACGAGCTGACCCAGGAACCGATCACCGGGATCGACAGGATGATCGCGGAGGCGATCCGCAGACCGGTGCCGGACAGGCCGTCGTCCGGCAGCGAGTAGCCGGTGAAGCCGGCCAGGAAGCCGACCCAGAACAGCAGCGAGCCGATGATCCAGTTGGTCTCACGCGGCTTGCGGAACGCGCCGGTGAAGAAGACCCGCAGCATGTGGACCACGATGGCGGCCATGAACAGCAGGGCCGACCAGTGGTGCATCTGCCGCATGATCAGACCACCCCGGACATCGAACGAGATGTCCAGGCTGGAGGCGTAGGCGGCCGACATCGGGGTGCCCCGCAGCGGCGCGTAGCTGCCGTTGTAGATGACCTCGGTCATCGCCGGCTCGAAGAAGAACGTCAGGAAGACGCCGGTGAGCAGCAGAACGATGAACGAGAACAGCGCGATCTCGCCGAGCAGGAACGACCAGTGGTCGGGGAAGACCTTGTTCAGCAGCTTGCGCAGGGGCGTGGCCACCTGGAAGCGGTCGTCCACCGCCCGCGCGCTCTTGGCCGGCAGCGCGGCCGCATCAAACTTTCGGCGCTTCATGGCCGCTCCCAGAAGTCGGGACCGATGGTCTCGGTGTAGTCGGACTTCGCCACGAAGAAGCCCTCCTCGTCCACCTCGATCGGCAGCTGCGGCAGCGGCCGGTTCGCCGGGCCGAAGATCGGCTTGGCGTTGTCGGTGATGAGGAACTGCGACTGGTGGCAGGGGCAGAGCAGGCGGTTGGTCTGCTGCTCGTAGAGGCTGGCCGGGCAGCCCGCGTGCGTGCAGATCTTGGAGAACGCGACGTAGTTGCCCCACATGTAGTCGCCGTGGCCCTTGCGCTCGTTCGCGGCGCGCGACTTCTGCGCGTCGTCCTCCCGCAGGTGGATGAGCAGGGTGGGCGAGTCGGCGTGCAGGTTGCTCACGCCGCCGTCGATGCCCGGGAACACGGTGAGCTGGCCGCCGACGCTGACGTCGGCCGGGCGGATCGGGCGGCCGTCCTCACGGATCAGCCGGATCTTCTTGCCGCCCTCACCCGGCTGGAAGCCGGTGGTGAACATCTGGTTGTTCTTGTGCGGCTGCTCGATCAGGCCACCGATCAGCGGGGCCGCGGCCACCGCGCCCACCGGCGCCAGGCCGGCGAGCAGCGAGATGCCCAGCAGCGGCCGGCGACGGACGCCCATCTCGTCGGCCAGGTAGAGCATGGTCTCGCCGGTGATCTTGCGACCCTCCGGGTCGTCGGCCTGGTCGTGCCGGTCCTGGATCGAGACCTCCTTGGGCAGCAACTTCTTGCCCCAGGTCAGGATGCCGAAACCGATGCCCAGCAGCGCGAGGCCGAGGGTCAGGCCGAGCAGCGGCGTGTAGAGCTTGTCGCCGCCGGTACCCGGCTCCCACTGCCACGGCCACCAGATGTAGACCACCAGGAAGGCGGTCGCGAAGACGCCGGTCAGCAGGAACATCAGGGCGACCGTACGGGTCAGCCGGCGCTCGGCCTTGCTGCCCGGGACGACCTGCGGCTCGTAGTGGACGATCTCGATGTCGTCCCGCCGCGCACCCTCCTGGACGATGTCGAACCGGGAGAGCCGGGGGTCGTTCACGTCGAGCGGCTCCGGGCCCTGCTGGGCCTGGTGCTCGGTGTGGGTGCTCATGCCGTCACCTCGCTACGGGTGACGCCGGGGGTCGGCGCCACAGCACTGGAAGCATTGATCCGTCCGGTCACGACTTGCCCGCGATCCACAGGCTCGCGAAGACCAGCGCGACGATGCCGACCAGGAAGATCGCGAGACCCTCGGTCGACGGGCCGTAGCGGCCCAGGTTGAAGCCGCCCGGGTCGCCGTCGTGCTTCAGCGTCTCCTGGATGTAGGCGATGATGTCCGCCTTCTCCTCGGGCGTGATCTGGTTGTCGCCGAACACCGGCATGTTCTGCGGGCCGCTCAGCATCGCGGCGTAGATCTGCCGGTCGCTGGCCGGCGCCAGGCTCGGCGCGTACTTGCCGGAGGACAGCGCACCGCCGCCGCCACTGAAGGCGTGGCACTGCGAGCAGTTGATCCGGAACAGCTCACCACCGGTGGACAGGTTGGCGCCCTCACGCAGGTCGCCGTTGGGGACCTCCGGGCCGCCGCCGAGCTCCTGGATGTACTGCCCGAGCTGGCGCACCTGCTCGTCGGTGAACTGCGGCGGCTTGCGCATGGCCTGGGCCTCCTGCCGGGCCATCGGCATGCGACCGCTGCTGACCTGGAACTCCACCGAGGCCGCTCCGACGCCGATCAGGCTCGGACCGCGGCCCTCGACGCCCTGGGCGTTGCGACCGTGACAGGTCACACAGCTCACGTCGAACAGCGCCTTGCCCTCGTTGCCTGCGGCGGTCAACGGAGGGTTGTCCTGCGCCTGCACGCCGGGGGCGAAGACGGTGTAGGCACCGCCGGCCAGCATCAGCGCGGCGAACAGCCGGACCGCGGCACCCAGCCGGCGGCGGCCCCTGCTGCGCACTACGGGCCGCCCGCGCAGCCGCGCGAGCAGACCGCGTCGGCGGTCGTTGTCAGAAGTCATGACCTGTGTCCTTAACCGGTTGGACCTTGTCTCAGGGGACGGAGCAGCGGCGCGGTTCGTGACGCGCCAAGATCACTGAAGCCAGTAGATCATGACGTAGAGCCCGATCCACACGACGTCCACGAAGTGCCAGTAGTAGGACACGACGATCGCCGAGGTCGCCTGGGCGGGGGTGAACCGGCCCATCGTGGTACGGATCATGAAGATCACGAAGGCGATGAGACCGCCGGTCACGTGCAGACCGTGGAAGCCGGTGGTGAGGTAGAACATCGACCCGTAACCGTCTTCGTTGATCTTCACACCCTCGTGCACCAGGGTCCGGTACTCGTTCAACTGACCGAGCACGAAGATCAGACCCATCACGAAGGTGATCGTGAACCACCGGCGCAGAGCGTGGACGTCACCGCGCTCGGCCGCGAACACGCCGATCTGGCAGGTGATCGAGGAGAGCACCAGGATCACCGTGAACGTGGTCGCGTACGGGATGTTCAGCACCTCGGTGTGCTTCTCCCACTGCTCCGGCGCCGCCGCGCGGATGGAGAAGTACATCGCGAACAGCGCCGCGAAGAACATGAGTTCGCTGGAGAGCCACACGATCGTCCCGACGCTGACCATGTTGGGTCGGGTCAGGGAGTGGATCCGGCTCTTGTCAATGGCTGGGGCCGCAGTCACGCGGTCATTATTGCCCCTGACCGGGACCGACGATCAGCGGGGTGGCAAACCCGGCCCTTCCGTGGCCCGATCGTGGTGGTCCGCTTCGCCTGACCTACCCTGAAAAGCGTGCTGCACGTCGATCAGATCCGCGCCGTCACCTCGGCTGTTCCGGCGACGCTGGCGGCGGGAGGCGAGGGCGCCCCGCCGCCGTTCACCGTGACCCGGGTGTTCACCGAGACCCGGCTGGACAGCTGGCTCACGCTGGGCATCGTCCTGGCCGCCGGCCTCTACCTCTACGGGGTGCACCGGCTGCGGCTGCGCGGCGACCGCTGGCCGGTCGTCCGTACCGTGTCGTTCCTCGGCCCCGGCCTCGGCGGCATCGCCCTGGTCACGCTCACCGGCCTCGGCGCGTACGACACCGCCCTGCTCTCGGTGCACATGGTGCAGCACATGGTGCTGTCCATGATCGCGCCGATCTTCCTGGCGCTCGGCGCCCCGATGACGCTGGCGCTGCGCACGCTGCCGGCACGACCCCGCAAGCGGCTGCTCGCGATCGTGCACAGCAAGGTGATCCGGATCTACAGCTTCCCGCTTGTGGCGTTCGCCATCTTCGTGGTGAACCCGTTCGCGCTGTACTTCACCGACCTCTACGAGTTCACCCTGCGCCACGAGTGGGCGCACGAGCTGGTGCACGCGCACTTCATCGCCACCGGCTGCGTCTTCTTCTGGCCGCTGCTCGGGCTGGACCCGCTGCCCGGCCGCTGGCCGTACCCGGGCCGCGCGCTGCTCATGCTGCTCTCGGTGCCGTTCCACACCGTCCTCGGCCTGACCATCATGCAGAGCACCACGCTGTTCGGCGGCGACTGGTACCCGTCGCTCAACCTGTCCTGGTCCGACCCCTGGAACGACCAGGTGGTCGCGGGCGGCATCCTGTGGGCCGGCGGCGAGTTCGTGAGCGTCACCATGCTCGCCGTCCTGGTCGTCCAGTGGGTCAAGCAGTCCGAGCGCGAGGCCCGGCGGCTCGACCGCGAGCTGGACCGCCAGGAGGCCCGCCAGCGCGCCGCGGAGACGAGCGCCTGACGGCCCGTTCCGGGGTACGCCCCGAGCCCGCCGGGCGGGGCGACAGCCCGGATGTGACGACCGCTACGATCAGCGGGCAGCTACGAGGTGGGAGCCACGTCACGATGAGCGATCGTCTTTGCACCGTCCTGCTCTACAGCGACGACCCGAAGGTCCGCGACCGGATGCGGCTCGCCGTGGGCACCCGGCCGGCGCCCGGGCTCGAGATCGAGTTCGTCGAGGCCGACGACTACAACGCCTGCATCCGGCTGGTCGACGACTACGAGATCGACCTGCTCCTGCTCGACGGCGAGGCGACCCCGGGCGGCGGCATCGGCATCGCCCGCCAGATCAAGGACGACCGGGACGACGCGCCGCCCACCTGCGTGGTGCTCGCCCGCGCCGCCGACCGCTGGCTGGCCGCGTACGCCGAGGTCGACGCCACGCTGACCCACCCGCTGGACCCGGTGGTCGCCGGCAGCACCGTGGCGGAGCTGCTGCGCCGCACCCACGCCGCGGCCTGACCCCTCCGGTCTTCGCGCGCCACGGCGACGCGGCCGTGGCGCGCCCCAACCGCTTTCTCACGCCGCTCGGGAGGCCCGCCATGGGCGAACGGACCTGGCCGCTTCTGCTCAACGCGCTGCTGCGCGGCGAGGAGCTCTCCACCGCCGACACCGCGTGGGCGATGGGTGAGATCATGGCCGGCTCGGCCACCCCGGCGCAGATCGCCGGGTTCGCCGTGGCGCTGCGCACCAAGGGTGAGACCCCCGCCGAGCTGGGCGGCCTGGTCGAGGCCATGCTGACCCGCGCGGTGCCGGTGCTCCTGCCCGAGGACGTACGCGCGAGCGCGCTGGACGTGGTCGGCACCGGCGGCGACCTCGCCCACACGGTGAACATCTCCACCATGGCGGCGCTGGTGGTCGCCGGGGCCGGGGTGCGCGTGGTCAAGCACGGCAACCGGGCCGCCTCCTCCTCCTGCGGCACCGCCGACGTGTTGGAGCAGCTCGGCGTACCCCTCGACCTGGCGCCCGAGCAGGTGGCCCGCTGCGTCACCGAGGCCGGCATCGGCTTCTGCTTCGCCGCCCGCTTCCACCCCGGCATGCGCCACACCGGCCCGGTCCGGCGCGAGATCGGCGTACCCACCGCGTTCAACTTCCTCGGCCCGCTGACCAACCCGGCGCGGCCCCGCGCGGGCGCGGTGGGCTGCTTCGACAAGCGGATGGCCCCGGTGATGGCCGCCGTCTTCGCGGCCCGTGGTGACTCCGCGATCGTGGTACGCGGCGAGGACGGCCTGGACGAGTTCAGCACCGGCGCACCCACCCGGGTCTGGGTGGCGCAGCAGGGCACCGTCACGGAGGCCGTGCTGGACGCTACGGACCTCGGTGTGCCCCGGGCCACCCTGGCCGACCTGCGCGGCGGGGACGCGGTCTACAACGCCGACGTGGTCCGGCGCCTGCTCGCCGGCGAGACCGGGCCGGTACGGGACGCGGTGCTGGTCAACGCCGCCGTCGCGCTTGCCACCCAGGGGCCGCTCGACGGCGATCTGCACGAGGTGCTGCGGGCCAACCTGGACCGGGCCGCCGAGGCGGTCGACTCCGGCGCCGCCGCGGCAGCGCTGGACCGCTGGCTCGAGGTGGCGCGCGCCGCCTGACGGCGGCCTGACGCGGGTGTTGTCGTACCCGCGTGCCAAACTACACGGGAGTTATTTTCCGTTTTCGGTCTATCCGTTTTCGGTCTATCCGTTTTCCGTCTTCGGTCCACCCGGCCGGCGGCTTCCCGCCCCGGCCCGTGCCCGGAGCGAGAGGAGCCACCCGTGTCTGACCGCGAGCTGCACTGTGACACCTGCGAGGGCGTCGTGCTGTTCGAGGCGCCGCCGTGCGGCGACGGGCACGGCGCCGACTGCCCGGAGCTGATCTGCACCGGTTGCGGCGCGGCAGTGGTGATCGCCACGTTCACGTTCCGCGAGACCCGCCTGTCCGGCCGCCGCGCCCGCCGCCCCTCCCACCCCCAGGCCGCCTGACCTCCACTCCCTTTCGCGTCTTCGCCCTTCCGCGCCGCGGCCCTTCTGCACCCTTCCGGCACACCGCGCCGAGACTGTCCGCGCCTCTTACGCCTCCGCGCCGCCCGCCACCCTTGCATCCCGCCACGCCCGACAGCCCAACCGTCCGCCGCTCGTGATCAAGGAGTTGGTGTCCCCGCGGTCTTCCAGGCGGACACAAACTCCTTGATCACCGTCCGGGTGACCGGCAGGTGGCGGTGCTCCCCCGGATCAATGAGGCAGGGCGGGCGCCGGGAGCGCATCGGGCGTTGGGCTTGGGCGTGAGTGTCGGCGGCGCCCCCCGTGACAACACCGGGCCAAGCCGCGCGGCGAGATCTTGGAAGGAAACGGCCCCTATGAGGGCCGTTTCCTTCCAAGATCTCTTGTGGTCCTGGTGTGAGCCGGTGGTGCGCGTCGGAGGTGAGCGGGAGAGCGCCAGGCTGACCGCGTCTGGCGGTGATCATGAAGTTGACGGGGACAAAAGGGACCGCCAACGCCGCTAACTTCATGATCGACGGGGAAAGCGGGGGCGGGGCGGGTGGGGGAACGCGCGGCAGGCCCGCGGCCCCGGAGAGGGGGCGCGGGCCTGCGACGGTGCTTCGGGTCAGTGCTCGGCGGTGCGGCGGGTGCCCGAGTAGTACTCGAACAGCAGCCCGCAGGTGGCGAGGACGACCGCCACCAGGCCCAGTCCCAGCAGCCAGAACTGCCAGAACACCAGGCCGAGACCGGCGATCGCGGCGGCCAGCGCCAGCCCGAACGGCCAGTAGCTACCCGGGCTGAAGAAGCCGACCTCACCGGCGCCGTCGGCGATCTCGCCGTCCGGCCGGTCCTCGGGGCGCAGGTCGATACGGCGGGAGACGAACCAGAAGAAGCCGCCGCACATGGCGCAGAGCAGGAAGGACAGCAGCAGCGCCACGGTGCCGATCCACTCGACGTGGCCGCCGCTGTCGGCGTGCGTCCAGGCGCCGTAGAGGATCGTCGCGCCGAGGAGGAACGTGGCGATGGTCAGGAAGATCTTCCACTCGGTCTTCATGCCGAACCCCTCAGCTTCCCGCGCCGGCCGACGCGTCGGACGGGTTGAAGTTGTTCACGTCGCGCCGGGTGTCGAACGGCTTCGTCTCGGTGGCGTACTCCGGCTCACCGATCGCGCCGAGCGCCTCCTGGGTCGACTTGCCGGCCTTCTTGGCCGCCAGGAACTGGTCGTACTTCTCCGGCGAGACGACCCGCAGCTCGAAGTTCATGAAGGCGTGGTAGCTGCCGCACAGCTCGGCGCAGCGGCCGACGAACGCGCCCTCCTGGTCGATGCTGGAGACCTCGAACGTGTTGCGCACGTTGCCCGGCATGACGTCCCGCTTGAACAGCAGCTCCGGCACCCAGAACGAGTGGATGACGTCGCGGCTGGTCTCCTCGAACCGGATCGAGCGGCCGCTGGGCAGCACCAGCACCGGGATGACCTCGCTGGTGCCGAGCACCGAGGCGACGGTGTTGGCGTCGCGGCCCTGGCCGTCGCGGTAGTTGAACTGCCAGTTCCACTTGAACGCCACGACCTCGACGGTGACGTCCGGGTTCTTCGACTCCTTCACCACGTCGGTCTGCACGACCGCCGTGTAGTAGAAGAGCACGGAGACCACGAGGATCGGCGCGATGGTGTAGAGGAACTCCATCGGCAGGTTGTAGCGGGTCTGCACCGGCAGCTCGTTGCCGCGCTTGCGGTAGCGGACCACGCACCAGAAGATCAGGCCCCACACGAACACGCCGACGGCGAGCGCCGCGATGCAGGACGCGATCCACAGGTCGTACATGCGGTGCGACTCGGGCGTGATGCCGCCCTGCGGCCAGCCGAACCCGCCGAACGTCTTGCCGACGTCACAGCCGGTGAGCGAGACCAGCAGCGCCGCCGCGCCGAGACCGAGCCCGGCGATTCGACCAGCACCACGCCGCCGGCGTCCACCGGCCCCCGGGGAAGCGCTGTGCCGTACGGCCGAGCGCCGTACCTCCGAACTCCTTGCGACCACCTGGTCCTGCCTCCCTAGCGCGCCGCGGCGGTTGTTCTCCTTGACACCGACGGCAAAGGCGTCACCGACGGTCGCAGATTACTCGACCATGACCGGCCAGGCCGTCTTGGGGTCGCTGTCCACCCCCATCGGGGGGATCTTGGGCGTAACCGGGCGATAGCGTGGAACCCCATGAGCGCCTCCCCGGTCTACCTGGACGCCGCCACCGCGGCGCCGCTGCATCCGGTCGCGCGGCAGGCGATGCTGGCCGCCCTGGACGACGGCTGGGCCGACCCGGCCCGGCTCTACTCGGCGGCCCGCCGGGCCCGCCGGCTCCTCGACGCCGCGCGGGAGGCCGCCGCGCAGACGCTCGGCGTCCGCGCCGACGAGCTGTCCTTCACCCCCAGCGGTACGACGGCAGCGCACGCCGCCGTACTCGGTGGCCTGGCCGGGCGGCGGCGGGCCGGGGCGACGCTTGTGCACTCGGCGATCGAACACTCGGCGGTGCTGCACGCCGCCCAGCGGCACACGGCGGCCGGCGGCACGGCGGTGTCCGTACCCGTGGACCGGTCGGGCCGGCTGGACCTGGACGCCTGGTCGGCGGCGGTGGCCGCGCCCGGCGTGGCCCTCGCGGCGCTGATCGGGGCCAGTCACGAGGTGGGCACGGTGCAGCCGGTGCCCGCGGCGGCGGAGTCGTGCGCCGAGGCGGGCGTGCCGCTGTACGTGGACGCGGCACAGCTGGCCGGCCGGGCGCCGCTGCCGGCGGGCTGGTCGGTGCTGAGCGCCAGCGCGCACAAGTGGGGCGGGCCGCCCGGCGTCGGGCTGCTCGTGGTGCGCAAGGGCACCCGGTGGGAGTCGCCGTACCCGGCCGACGAGCGGGAGTCGGGGCGTACCCCCGGGGTGGTGAACCTGCCGGCGGTGGTGGCGGCGGCGGCGAGCCTGCGCGCGGCGGCGGCCGACGCGGCGGCCGAGGCGGCCCGGCTGGGTCCGCTTGTCGACCGGATCCGGGCGCGGGTGGCGGCCGAGGTGCCGGACGTGGAGGTGGTCGGCGACCCGGTGGACCGGTTGCCGCACCTGGTGACGTTCTCCTGCCTGTACGTGGACGGCGAGGCGTTGCTGCACGCGCTGGACCGGCGCGGGTTCGCGGTGTCCTCCGGCTCGTCGTGCACGTCGTCGACGGTGCGCCCGTCACACGTGCTGGAGGCGATGGGGGTGCTGTCGCACGGCAACGTACGGGTGTCGCTGCACCGGGAGACGACCGAGGCGGACGTGGAGCGGTTCCTGGCCGAGCTGCCCGGGATCGTGGCGGACCTGCGGGCGGAGGCGGGGGTGACGGACCTGTGAGCGAGCCGGATCAGGTGCTGGACTGCCGGGGGCAGCGCTGCCCGCTACCAGTGATCAATCTCGCCCGGCTGGTGCCCGGTCTGCCGGTCGGCGCGGTGGTGCGGGTGCTGGCCGACGACCCGGCGGCGGCCGTCGACATCCCGGCGTGGTGCCGGATGCGCGGCCACGAGTTCCTCGACGCGCACCCCGGCCCCGCCTACGACGTCCGGGTGAGCGGCTAGCGCAGGTACGCGAGGATGCCCGGCAGCGGGTCTGCCGCCACGGCGGTGTCGACCACCAGGCGCGGGCCGATCAGCGGCTCGTACTCGGCCCGGCGGCGCAGCGTCTGCTCCCAGGTGCCGTGCTCCTCGGGCGGGCGGGCCTCGACGCGGCGGCGGTGCTCCTCCTCGTCGCCGCAGTGCACCTCGATCACCCGCAGCGGCACGCCGGCCCGTTCGGCCACGTCGTGCCAGAGTCCTCGGGCGCTGGCGACCGGGTTCACCGCGTCGACCACCACGCTGAGCCCCAGGCCGAGCTGCACCTCGGCCAGCCCGGCGACCGCGCCGTAGGCGGCCATGCCGGGTACGTCGCCGGTGAGGCCGTAGCGGTGCAGGGCCCGCTCGACCGGGTCGACCGGCAGGACCGGGGCGCGCAGAGCGGCGCCGACCCGGGCGGCCAGGGTGGTCTTGCCCACACCCGGCAGCCCGGCGAACGCGACGAGGACCGGACCGCCGGTGCCGGGGCGGACCTCCGGGTCCACCCCGCCGGCCGGGCCGGTCACAGCAGGTGCGGCCGGACGTCCTCGGCGGCCGCGTCACCGTACGACTCGGCGAGTCGCTTCACGAACAGGTCGCGGCGGACCTCGTACTCCTGGCCGCCGAAGTTCTCCAGCACGAGCGTGGCCAGCAGGCAGCCGACCTGGGCCGCGCGCTCCAGCCCGACGCCCCAGTCGAGCGCGGCGAAGAAACCGGCCCGGAAGCCGTCGCCGACACCGGTCGGGTCGACCGCCTGGATCTCCCGCGCGATCGGCACCCGGATCGTGCCGATCTCCCGGCCGGCGATCTCCACACCCTGCTTGCCCAGCGTGGTGACCCGCACCTTGACCCGGTCCAGCAGCTGCTCGTCGGTGAGGCCGGCCTTGCTCTGCAGCAGCGACTTCTCGTACTCGTTGGTCATCAGGTAGTCGGCGCCCTCGACCAGGCCGAGCACGTCCGCGCCGTCCATCCGGGCGAGCTGCTGCGACGGGTCGGCGACGAAGGCGTAGCCGCGGTCCCGGCACTCGCCGGAATGCCGGATCATCGCGGCCGGGTCGTTGGCGCTGACCAGCACCAGATCCAGCCCGCCGAGGCGCTGCGCCACCGGGGCCAGCTCGATGTTGCGGGCCTCGCTCATCGCCCCGGCGTAGAAGGAGGCGATCTGGCACATGTCGGTGTCGGTGGTGCAGACGAAGCGTGCCGTGTGCGCGATCTCGCTGACGTGCACCGAGTCGCAGTCGACGCCGTGGCGCTCCAGCCAGGAGCGGTAGTCGGCGAAGTCGGCGCCGACCGCGCCGAGCAGCACCGGGCGCAGGCCGAGCTGGGCCATGCCGAAGGCGATGTTCGCCGCGGTGCCGCCACGCCGGAGCACCAGTTCGTCGACGAGGAAGGACAGCGAGACCTTGTCGAGCTGGTCGGCGATGAGCTGATCGGCGAAGCGGCCGGGGAAGCTCATCAGGTGGTCGGTCGCGATCGAGCCGGTCACGGCGATCTTCATGTCAACCCTCGGGGTCGGGAGCACGGCGCGGTCAGCCTACCGGCCCCCGGACCGGACGGACGGCGGTCGGTCACCAACCGGTCGGTCAGCGCACATCCGGGCGTCACACCCCGGGGGTACGTCACGCGCCGGGGGTACGACGAAGCGGCGGGCCGCCCCACCGGGGACGGCCCGCCGCTGTCGGTCGGTCGTCGACTCAGCTGAAGGAGTCGCCGCAGGCGCAGGAGTTGCCCGCGTTCGGGTTGTCGATGGTGAAGCCCTGGGCGTCGATCCGGTCGGCGAAGTCGATGGTGGCGCCGGCCAGGTAGGGGGCGCTCATCCGGTCGACGACGACCTCGACACCGTCGAAGTCGGTGACGACGTCACCGTCGAGCGAGCGCTCGTCGAAGAACAGCTGGTACCGCAGGCCGGAGCAGCCACCCGGCTGCACGGCGACCCGGAGCCGCAGGTCGTCGCGGCCCTCCTGCTCGATCAGGGCCTTGACCTTCTGCGCCGCGACGTCGGTGAGGACGACGGTGCTGGGGGCCTTGGCCTCGGTCGACTCGGTCTGCGCTGGCGTGGTCACGTGGAAGTCTCCCTGCGCGGTATGAGGTCCGGACGTCCTGGCCAACGCCGCACGTCCGCCAGTGATTCCCGGTGTGGTCCGTCTTTCGATCGTACGCCGCCTCCGGCGCCGCCACCCGGCGGCGTGACCAGCGGAACCGGTCAGCGGCTCCACTGCCGGGCGAGGCGGGCGCCGAGCGCGCGCAGCCCTTCGGCCGGGCGGGTCATCGCGGCGTCCACTCCCCCGTGCTCCTCGCCGCCGAAGTGCTCGACCAGGCTGTACGTCTCGGTGACGCCGGCCGCCGCCGCCTCCCGCCGTCCGGTGCTCACCCGTCCCGCGAGCACCACGCAGGGCACGCCCCGGTCCCGGGCGGCCCCGGCCACGCCGGCGACCACCTTGCCGCGCAGCGACTGGTGGTCGAACGAGCCCTCGCCGGTGATCACCAGGTCGGCGGCGTCGAGCGCGGCGTCCAGTCTCACCGCGCGGGTGACCAGGCCGATGCCCGATTCGCACCGGCCGCCGAGCGCCAGCACCACCGCGCCGAGGCCGCCCGCGGCGCCGCCGCCGGGCAGCGCGCCCAGCCCGGACGGGCAGCCGGGCAGGCGTTCGGTCAGCACCTCCGCCCAGCGGGTCAGCGCGGCGTCCAGCAGCAGCACGTCGGCCCGGTCGGCGCCCTTCTGCGGGCCGAAGACGCTGCTCGCGCCGTGCAGCCCGAGCAGCGGGTTGTCGACGTCGGTGGCGGCGACGAGCGTGGCGCCGCGCAGCCGGGGCTCCCCGTCGAGCGCGGCCACCTCGGCCAGCGCCGCGCCGCCGTACGGCAGGGCCCGGCCGGCGCCGTCCAGCGGCGTGACGCCCAGCGGGACGAGCATCCCGGCGCCGCCGTCGTTCGTGGCCGAGCCGCCCAGCCCCACCACCACCGTGCGCGCGCCCGCCTCGACCGCGGCGGCGACGAGCAGCCCCAGCCCGTACGAGGTGGTGGCCTTCGGGTCGCGTTCGGCGGCGGTGAGCAGGTGCAGTCCGCACGCCTGCGCGCTCTCCAGGTACGCCGTGCCGTCGTCGGTGAGCAGGATCTCACCGGCGGCCGGGCGGCCCAGCGGGTCGACGGTGGGCACCGGCACCCGGCGCCCGCCCAGCGCCCCGGCGAGCACGTCGACGAACCCCGGCCCGCCGTCGGCGAGTGGCCGGGCCAGCAGGTCGTCGCCGGGGGCGACGTCACGCCAGCCGTCGGCCACCGCGGCGGCCACGTCTGGGGCCGGCAGCGTGCCGGCGAACTTGTCCGGGCAGAGCAGCACGCGCATGCGCAGCAGTGTGGCAGGCCACATCCGAGGCGGCTGCGGCGCGGGCGCGCTGTGGGACCATGGGGTCGTGACTTCGACCTGGGTTGAGCCGTCCAACACCGCCACGGCGCTGCTGCTCCTCGGCCGCGGCAGCGACCCCGCCACCGAACGTGGCGTGGAGTGTCCGGGTGATCTCCCCGCGCCGAGCGACCCCGACCTGGTGGCCCGCGCCGCCGCCGCGAAGGCCGCGCTCGGCACGAAGGTGTTCGTCCTGGGCCACCACTACCAGCGCGACGAGGTGATCCAGTTCGCCGACGTGACGGGCGACTCGTTCAAGCTGGCCCGGGAGGCCGCGGCCCGCCCGGACGCGGAGTACATCGTCTTCTGCGGCGTGCACTTCATGGCCGAGAGCGCGGACATCCTCACCTCGGACGCGCAGAAGGTGATCCTGCCCGATCTCGCCGCCGGCTGCTCGATGGCCGACATGGCGGTGCTGTCGCAGGTCGAGGCCGCGTGGGACACGCTCACCGACCTGGGCATCGCGGCCGAGACCGTGCCGGTGACGTACATGAACTCCTCGGCCGACATCAAGGGCTTCGTCGGGCGCAACGGCGGCGTGGTCTGCACCTCGTCCAACGCCAAGCGGGCCCTGGACTGGGCCTTCGAGCAGGGCCGCAAGGTGCTGTTCCTGCCCGACCAGCACCTCGGCCGCAACACCGCGGTGCTGGAGATGGGCTTCTCGCTCGACGACTGCGTGCTCTACGACCCGCACAAGCCGGGCGGCGGGCTGACCCCGGAGCAGCTGCGGGACGCGAAGATGATCCTGTGGCGCGGCCACTGCTCGGTGCACGGCCGGTTCACGCTGGACAGCGTCGACGACGTCCGCGAGCGGGTGCCGGGCGTGAACGTGCTGGTGCACCCGGAGTGCCGCCACGAGGTGGTGAACGCCGCCGACCTGGTCGGCTCGACCGAGTTCATCATCAGGACCATCGAGGCGGCCCCGGCCGGCTCGGCGTGGGCGGTCGGCACCGAGCTGAACCTGGTGCGCCGGCTCGCCCTGGCCCACCCGGACAAGCAGATCATGTTCCTCGACCGGGCGGTCTGCTACTGCTCGACGATGAACCGGATCGACCTGCCGCACCTGGTCTGGGCGTTGGAGGAACTGGTCGCCGGGCGCGTGGTCAACCAGATCACGGTGGACCCGGAAACCGCCCGACACGCCCGGTCGGCGCTGGACCAGATGCTCGCCCTTCCGGGAGCCTGATCACCGTCGGTGACCCCGCTGGCACGGAAACGCACCGGACACCCCGGTTCGTGCCCTCGCTGGCGATGTGACCGATTCCATTCCCGTCACGGAGGGCTATGCTGCCGGGGCGACGACACACGCGGCCCGTTTTCCCATGACCGCGTTCCGGGTAGCGATGAACTTCGTGCACCCATCACTAGACACGGCAGCACCCAACGCGCTGGAGGTTGCGTTGACCGACGACGTCCTGGTCGTACACGGAGGCACTCCGCTTGAAGGGCGGATCCGCGTGCGCGGCGCGAAGAACCTGGTGTCCAAGGCGATGGTGGCCGCCCTGCTGGGCGACACACCGAGCCGGCTGTTCGACGTGCCTCGTATCCGTGACGTCGAGGTGGTCCGCGGTCTGCTCGGCCTGCACGGCGTCAAGGTCAGCGACGGCGTGGAGGAGGGCGAACTCGTCTTCGACCCCTCGAACGTCGAGAGCGCCAGCACCGACCAGATCAACGTGCACGCCGGGTCCAGCCGGATCCCGATCCTGTTCTGCGGCCCGCTGCTGCACCGGCTCGGCCACGCCTTCATCCCCGACCTGGGCGGCTGCCACATCGGCCCGCGCCCGATCGACTTCCACCTCCAGGCGCTGCGCGAGTTCGGCGCCACCGTCGAGAAGACGCCGGAGGGCCTGCACCTGTCCGCGCCCAACGGGCTGCACGGCACGAAGTTCGCGCTGCCGTACCCGAGCGTGGGCGCCACCGAGCAGGTGCTGCTCACCGCGGTGATGGCCGAGGGCGTCACCGAGCTGCGCAACGCGGCGGTCGAGCCGGAGATCATCGACCTCATCTGCGTGCTGCAGAAGATGGGCGCGATCATCAAGGTGCACACCGACCGGGTGATCGAGATCCAGGGCGTCAAGAAGCTGCACGGCTACACCCACCGGCCGATCCCGGACCGGATCGAGGCGGCCAGCTGGGCGGCGGCCGCGCTGGCCACCCGCGGTCACGTCGAGGTGCTGGGCGCCCAGCAGGCCGACATGATGACGTTCCTGAACATCTTCCGGTCGGTCGGCGGCGAGTACGAGGTCACCGACCTGCGCCCGCCGCGCGGCGGCAGCCCGGGCCAGGAGGGCGGCATCCGGTTCTGGCACCCGGGCGGCGAGCTGAACGCGGTGGCGCTGGAGACCGACGTACACCCCGGTTTCATGACCGACTGGCAGCAGCCGCTGGTGGTCGCGCTCACCCAGGCCCGAGGCCTGTCGATCGTCCACGAGACGGTCTACGAGCAGCGGCTCGGCTACACCGAGGCGCTGAACACGATGGGCGCCAACATCCAGGTCTACCGGGACTGCCTCGGCGGCACCCCGTGCCGCTTCGGCCGGCGCAACTTCAAGCACTCCGCGGTGATCGCCGGGCCGAGCAAGCTGCACGCCGCCGACCTGGTCATCCCGGACCTTCGTGCCGGGTTCAGCCACCTGATCGCGGCGCTGGCCGCCGAGGGCACCTCCCGGGTGTACGGCGTGGACCTGATCAACCGTGGCTACGAGGACTTCGAGGCCAAGCTGGCCGACCTCGGCGCGCACGTCGAGCGTCCCTGACCGTCCCGTTCACTCGTCCGGCCGCGCCCGGTGCACCCGTGATGTGCACCGGGCGCGGCCGGTTGGCTACCCTTGCCGCGTGCCGTCGCTGTTTCGCCGCAAGCCCGCCGACCTCGTCGAGGAGTCCGTCACCACGGTGACGACCGACGAGGAGTCCGCCGCCCGCCCCCGGGGCTACACGCCCAGCAAGAAGGAACTCGGGCAGGTCACGCCGAAGCGCCCGGTCGCCGGTCGCCGGCCGACCGCGCCGGCGAAGCCGCTGACCAAGGAGGAGGCCCGCGCGCAGCGCCGCGCCGCCCGCGCCGAGGCCGCCGCCGAGTTCCGCCGCGAGGGCGGCCCGCGTGACCGGGGCCCCGAGCGGCTGCTGGCCCGCAACGTGGTCGACTCCCGCCGTACGATCGGCACCTGGTTCTTCGGCGGCGCGCTGATCGTGCTGTTCGGCTCCAACCAGGCCATGCCGCCGATCGTGCGGCTGCTGTCGAACGTGCTCTGGGGCGCGCTGGCGCTCGGCGTGCTGATCGACTCGATCCTGATCTCCCGGAAGATCAAGCGGCTGGTCCGCGAGCGCTTCCCGAAGAGCACCGAGAAGCTCGGCTCGCTCTACTTCTACGCGATCATGCGGTCGATCACGTTCCGTCGGATGCGCGCTCCCGCCCCCCGGGTGAACATCGGCGACAAGGTCTGACCGGCCCGCTCCGAACCGGCCCCTCCCCGCCCCGGCGGTGAGGGGCCGTTCTCATGCGGGAAGCGGCCGATGCCGCGCCGGGAGCGGGCCGAATGCCGCGCTCAGGCCACGCCGAGCAGGCGCAGCACCGCGGTGGTGGCCGCCGCCGCGACCACGACCAGCACGAACGGCGCCCGGCGCCAGGCGAGCAGCAGGCCGACGAGCACCCCGGCGGGCCGGGCGTAGCCGGCGAAGCCGCCGGCCTCGGTGAGCGCCGCGGTGGCGGCGAGCGCGGCGAGCAGCGTGGCGGCGCCGACCGGCAGCAGGTGACGGGACCACTCCGGCAGGTCGAGCCGGTCCCGCAGCAGCACCCCGGCGACCCGGAACCCGTAGGTGCCGGCGGCCAGCGCGAGGATCACCGCGATCAGCACGAGACCTCCCCGGCCCGCACACTCCGCCGAGCCCCGCCGTCGTCCACCGGTCCGCCGCCGGCCGCGTCCGGCACGGCGACGGGACCACCAGCCGGCGCGGCGTCCGGGTCGGACGGCACGCCGGACCGGTCGGCGGACGCGGGGTTCGGGTCGGCGGCCGGCGAAGCGGGTGGGCGGCGGCGGGCCAGCAGCGGCAGGGCCAGCGCGGCGAGCGCGAGCAGCACCGGCAGCCCGGCCGGCAGCAGCGGGGTGGCCAGCACGGCGAGGCCGGCACCGAGGAGCGCCACCCGGCGGGTCTCCCGGTCGCGCAGGCTCGGCAGCAGCAGGGCCGCCAGCCCGGCCGGGAACGCGGCGTCGAGTCCCAGCGTCGCCGGGTCGCCTGCGGCGCCGCCGGCGAGCACGCCGAGCGCGGTGCCGGCGTTCCAGGCCAGGAACAGCAGCACCCCGGCGAGCCAGAACGCCCGGCGCCGCTGCGGCCCGGCCGGGCGGGCCAGCGCGAACGCGGTCGCCTCGTCGGTCATCAGGTGGCTGCCGAGCAGCCGCTGCGCGCGCCGGGTGCCGAGCGCACCGCCGAGGGCCAGGCCGAACGGCAGGTGCCGGGCGTTGAGGAGCAGGCCGGCGAGGACCGCCGCGAGCGGGCTGCCGGCCGCGACGAGGCCCACTGCCATGAACTGGGCGCCACCGGCGTAGACGACAGCGGACATGGCGAGCGTGGCCCAGACGGGCAGGCCGGCGGCCACCGCCACGGCACCGAACGAGGCGCCCACGGCGAGCATCGCCGCGCCGATGGCGGCGACGTCGCGGAGCACCCGGGCGTCGCCCGTTCGGTTTGCCGTACGCATGTCCATTATCCTGAACGGGAGCACGCTGGTTCGTCAAACCGAACAAATCGACTGATGGAGCGAACATATGGCGATCGACCCCGCTCCCCCGCTCGCCACCATCGCCGCCGCGCTGCGCCGCGAGCGCGAACGGGCCGGCCTGTCGCTCACCGAACTGGCCCGCCGCGCCGGCATCGCCAAGTCCACCCTGTCCCAGCTGGAGTCCGGCTCCGGCAACCCCAGCGTGGAGACGCTCTGGGCGCTCGGCGTGGCGCTGGACGTACCGTTCAGCCGCCTGGTCGAACCTCCC
This sequence comes from Micromonospora sp. SYSU B005, assembly GCF_055362685.1. Lineage (NCBI taxonomy): Bacteria > Bacillati > Actinomycetota > Actinomycetes > Micromonosporales > Micromonosporaceae > Micromonospora > Micromonospora sp. SYSU B005. Next base: position 305,683 of record NZ_JAXCFU010000006.1, read on the forward strand.
ACCGCCGCCGTGCGGGTGATCCGGGCCGGCGAGGGTCCCCGGATCCGGTCCGAGCACGCCGACTTCTCCGCCACCCTGCTCGCCGCCGGAGCGCCGCACGCCCGGCGGGACGTCTACGTGATGGAGCTGGAACCCGGCGCGGTACGGCTCGCCGAGGCGCACACCCCGCGCAGCGTCGAGCACGTCGTGGTCGCCGCCGGGCGGATGCGCGTCGGCCCCGAGAGCGACCTGGTCGAGCTGGGCCCCGGCGACTACGCCACGTTCCCCGGCGACACCCCGCACCGGTACGAGGCACTGGCCCCCGGCACCTTCGCCGTACTCGTCATGGAGCACCCGTGACGGCGGACGGCCCAGCCGGCGCCCGGTAGAGCCGGGTCACCACCTCCTCGATGTCCGGCTCCACGATCGAGATGTCCCGCAGCGTGGTCAGGCCGGCCAGCCCGGCCACCACCTCGGCGACGCTCGCCCGTTCCAGCGCGAAGACCAGCCGCCGTCCGTCGGCCTCCACCCGCTGCACCGACGCGCCGGGCAGCACCGGCGGCTCGGGCAGCGCCCCGTCCAGCTCGGCGACCACCATCCGGCGCGAGCCGTACCGGCAGTGCAGCTCGGCGATCGACCCGTCGTGCACCACCCGCCCGTGGTCGATCACCACGAGCCGCCGGCACAGCCGCTCGATGTCGGCCAGGTCGTGCGTCGTCAGCACGAGCGTGGTGTCCCCGGCCCGGCCCAGCTCGGCCAGGAAACCGCGTACCGCCTGCTTGCTGACCACGTCCAGGCCGATCGTCGGCTCGTCCAGGAACAGCACCTCCGGGCCGTGCAGCAGCGCCGCGGTCAGCTCACCGCGCATCCGCTGACCCAGCGAGAGCTGCCGGACCGGGGTGTCCAGGAACCCGTCCAGGTCGAGCAACTCCCGGCAGCGGGCCAGCCGGGCCGCGTGCTCGCCGGCCGGCACCCGGTAGACGTGCCGCAGCAGGTCGAACGAGTCTCGCAGCGGCAGGTCCCACCAGAGCTGCGAGCGCTGCCCGAACACCACCCCGATACGCAGCGCCAGCCGGGTCCGGTCGGCCACCGGGCGCAGCCCGCACACCCGGGCCCGCCCCGCGGACGGCGTCAGCACGCCGGTGAGCATCTTCAGCGTGGTCGACTTCCCGGCGCCGTTCGGGCCGATGTAGCCGAGCATCTCACCGCGCTCCACCCGCAGGTCGACCCCGTCGACGGCGGTCACCGTCCGCTTCTCGCGCCGCAGCGGACCGGCCTTCACCCGGACCGTGAACTCCTTGCGCAGACCGTCCATCTCGATGACGCTCATGACCCCGTACTCCGGTAGTGACGGACCCCGACGCGCCAGGCCAGGGCGGCCAGCGCCGCGGCGACCACCGCGACGCCCGGCGCGGCCCAGCCCGTCCACTGCGGCAGGCCGAGCGGGTCGGCGCGGCCCAGCAGCGCCAGCGCCGGGTGGTAACTGACGAAGGCGAACCCCATCCCGTACGCGAACAGCGCGCGGAACCACCCGCCGTACACGGTGATCGGGTACGAGGTGAAGTCGCGCCCGCCGTAGGTGACCGCGTTCGCCAGCTCGCCCGAGTCGACCCAGTAGAACGACACGGTCGCGGTCAGCACGAAGACCGAGCCGAAGAAGACCACTGCGGCCAGCGGGGCGACCACCGCCAGCGCGACCCGGCCCGGCGTCCAGTCGATGCCGGCCGAGACGAGCGCGAACAGCAGCACGGCGAGCCCGAACACGGCCCGGGACAGCTTGCGCAGCGGCAGATCCATCAGCAGCAGTTGCGGCAGCGCCCCGAGCGGGCGGACCAGCACGGCGTCGAAGAGGCCGGTGCGCACGTACCGGGGAAGCCGTTCGATGTTGCCGACCAGCAGGTCGGCGGTGGCGAAGCCGCACGACGACAGGCCGACCACGACGAGCGTCTCGCGCAGCGTGAAGCCGCCCAGCTCCCGCGTCACGCCGAAGATCACCAGGACGGTGACCACGTCGAACACGGTGGCGCCCACGTTGCCGACCAGGTCCACCACGAACGAGGTGCGGTACGCCGCCTGCGAGCGCGCCTGCGCACCGAGCAGCGCCCGGTACGCGCGCAGTTCCGCCAGATCAGCCACCCTGGGCGCGCTGCCGCGCTCAGCCACCCTGGGGGCGCTGCCGCGCTCAGCCACCCTGGGGGCGCTGCCGCGCTCAGCCACCCTGGACCACCAGGCGGCGCTCGGCTCGGCGCTGCACCAGCCGGCACAGCGCCAGCAGCAGCACCGCCCAGCCGGCCTGCACCCCGACCAGGGTGAGACCGGTGGCCATCGGCTCCCGCTCGACGAGCACGTCCAGCGGCACCTGGAGGATGCTGGGGAACGGGGTGGCGTACCGCAGGACCGCCTCCAGCGGGCCGGGCAGGAAGCCCAGCGGGAAGTAGAGGCCGGCCAGCACGCCGGAGCCGAGCGTCCACAGGATCATCGGGCCCCGGACGTCCTGCAACCAGTACGCGGTCGCGTTGACCAGGTAGCGGCAGCCGAAGCAGACCACCACCGCGAGCAACGCGGAGAGCAGGAACAGCGGCACCGTCGCCCAGTGCCGGGGCACGTACACCGCGAAGAAGAACGGGCCGACCACAAGCGGCGGCACCAGCCGGGCCAGCGACGCGAACCCGGCCCGGCCCAGGTCGGTGGCGAGGTAGCTGGTCACCGGGTGCACCGGCCGCAGCAGGTCGGCGGCCACCTCGCCGGTACGGATCCGGTCGGCCAGATCGGTCCAGCCCCAGATGGCGATCACCGCCAGCAGCCCCTGGCCGGCCCAGACGAACGTGGCGAGCTGCGCCCTGTCGTAGCCGGCCACGGTGCCCGCCGCACCCGTCGCCGCGAGGAAGATGTAGCACCGCAGGAAGCCGAACACGGTGTTGGTGCACAACCCCGCCACGGCGGCCTGACGGTAGGTCGCGTGCCGCCGGAACCCGGCCGCCGCGATCGCGCCGAATGTCCGAAACCATGGGGTAACGTGTGCGCCGGTGGGTGGTGCCACAGTGGCGGTGACCGAGCCCACGCCGTTACCCTCCTTCCGCAGCCACGACGTGCTGGACCGGGCGACTGTACCGGCACGTCCGGCGCCCCAGCGCGAGAATTTCCAATGAGGTGACACCGCCGTGAGCGAGCGACGCGAGCCGGCCCCGGGGCCGTCCCGCGCGAGCGGCGGGAGGGGTTGCCGATGAGCGGCTGGGGCAGCTGGCGCGAGCCGGCCGAACCGGCCTGGGCCGCCGAGCCCACCCACGAGTGGCAGCCGCAGTTCCCCGGGCAGCGCTACCCGGGTGACATCGGCATCGAGAACCTGACGCCGCGTCCGCGCGCCGTGGTCGGCCGGGCCGAGGTACGCCCGGTCAGCCCCGCGCCGAACGAGGACACGTACCCGGTGAGCCCCGCCGGTGCCCGGCCCTCCGGACACGAGGCCGGACGCCCGGTGAGCCCGGCCGGCCCGCGCGACGCGCACCGCGCCGGCCCGGACACGTACCCGGTCAGCCCGGCCGGTCCGCACGGCGCGTACCCGACCAGCCCGGCGGCGCCGCGCGAGGCGTACCCGATCAGTCCCGCGGTCCCGCCCGGCGTGCACCCGACCAGCCCCGCCGGGCCACGCGGCGCGCACCCGGACGGACCGGCAGGTCCACGCGGCACGCATCCGAACAGTCCGGTTGGACCGCGCGGCGGGCACTCGGACGGGTCGGCAGCTCCACGCGGCACGTACCTGGACGGGGCGGGTGCGCCGCGCGGGGCGTACCCGATCGGTTCCGCCGGTCCCGGCGGGCAGCGCCCCGCGGGGCCGGACGAGCGGCGCGGGCATCTCGACGGCCCCGGCGCGGACGGCCGCCGGTCCCACCGGCCCGGCCCGCCGCCGGAGCGGCTCGACCAACGCTGGGTACACCCCGACGGCCCACCCCGTCGGGCCGCCCAGCCGGGCTGGATGCCGGAGCCGAACGAGGCTCCGCACCGGGCCGATCGCCCGGCGGACGGCAGGCGCGCCCCGGCCGACGGCCGTCCGGCGGCTTCCGGCGACCGGTGGGGTGCGGCACCCGACGCTCGCCGTGACCACTCCCCCGCCGCACGTGGCGGTCCCCTGCCCGACGGACGTCGCGGCCCCTTCCCGGAGCCGTCACAGGTCGATCCCGCCCGTGGTCGGCGCGGTCCCGGCGTCGACGGGCGCGACGGAGCCGTGCCGCCGTCGGAGCGGAGTGCTGCCGGCCGGGTCGAGCCGGGTCGGCGTGAGCCAGGCTGGGCCGATCCGGCTCGCGACGGCCGGCGCGAACCAGGCTGGAGCGAGCCGGGCCACGGCGGCCCCGGTTGGGGCGGTTCGGGCCACGACGGCCGGCGCGAGCCCGCGCGTGACGGCTGGCGCGAGCCCGGCCCACCTCCCCCGGCGGACCGGCGCGACCCGGCCGGTGGCCGGTGGGACGACCGTGCGCCGGGCCGCGAGGCCGCCGCGTACCCGGAGACCCAGCGCCGGGCACCCGAGAACGGGCGGCCGGCGCCGCAGAGCGAGCCCGACCGGTACGGCGCGCAGGGACACCGTCCGGCTGACCCGCAAGCGTCCGCCCCGGCGCGGCCGGGCGCCGACCAGCGTTGGCAGCGCCCGCCAGCCGATCGCCCTCGCCCGCACCAGGGCGAGTGGCCCGTCATCGAGCCCCGCCCCCGGCCGGAGCCCGACGCGTACCGGCCGGACGAGCGGCACCGCCCACCCGCGGAGCGGCCCGTACCGCCCCGGCACCCGATGCCACCCGCCGACGGTCCACGCCCCGACGCGCGCCGTCCCGGGCAGGACGGTCCCGTCCGTCCGGACCCACGCGACGCTCGGCCTGCCGGTACGGGCGCGCAGCCCGACGGCACCGGTCCGCGTACCCACGCCACCCGGCCGCCCACCGCCCCGACGCGCCCCGAGACCGGGCGGTCGCAGCCGGAGCAGGACCGTCGCCAGCCGGGCGAGGTCGCCGCGCGTTCCGAGTCCCGGCCGCAGCAGTGGCCGGTACGGCCCGACGAGCGCCGTCCGGACACCCCGGACCAGGCGGCCGCGCGTCCCGACGACCGTGCCCGCCCTGCCCCGGCAGTACCGGATCCGCTGTCGTCACCGCGTACGCCCGCGCGCCCCGGCGACGGCTCGCCGTCGACCGGCCCGGCCGCGCTGCGGCCCGTGTCACCAGCCGGTTCGGACGAGCAGCACCGGACGCCGACGCCGGGCCGGTACGAGGCGACCCGTCCGCCGGTGCCCGAGCCCGACCGGCGCGTGGCCGACGGCGGTTCCGCACCTGCTGTTCCCGTCCGCGACGAGCCCTCGCCCGCCGTGCCCTCGGGCCCCAGGTCGGACGCGCCCTCGGCCCCGACATCGGACAGGCCTTCCAGTCCCGCGCCCCGCGTGCCCTCCGGCCCCACACCCGGCGCGCCCGCTTCTGCGGGTCCGGGGCCGTCGAGCGCACCGGTCTCCGGCGGGGTCGCTCCCGCCGCACCGGTTGTCGGCACGCCCAGCGGAGATGCTCAGGCTCCTACCGGCACCGGACGAGCGGAGGCCGTCCGCCCCACGCCGCCGCCGGGCCGGACCGAGGAACGTCAGGGACTTCCTCCGGCCGGTCCCGTCCAGCCGACCCGGGCCGCGCCGGCTCGTCCCGCGCCGCCCACCTATCCGGGCCCTGCCCAGGCCGGTCCGACCGCGCCACCACCGGTTGTCCCAGCGACGCGCCCCGCCGAACCGGCGCCGCGCCCCGCCGAACCGGCGCCGCGCCCCGCCGAACCGGAAGCACAGGCGGCTCGGCCCACGGCAGGCACGAGCGCCCGTCCCGTTCCGCACACGGACGCCAACCGCCCCGAAGCCGACGCCGGAGCGACGCCCGGAGTGGGCACCCGACCCGAGCCGGCCACGGGCACCGGGACGGGCACCGGCACTGGCACTGGCACTGGCACCAACGGTCCGGGATCCGGCGCGTACTCCGGAGCGACGCCCGACACGAGCGCCCGCGCGGTCCCGGACATGAGGGCCGATCGCCCGGTAGCCGACCCGCGTCCTCGAACCGCGCCCGGCACCCCGACTACGCCGAGCACGGACGCCGACCGTCGAGCGGTCGACGCGCACGCCGAGACGACACCGCCCCGGACGGTCCCCCAGGCCACGCCGACCGCCGCCACCGGCCAGCCCGAGACCGATGTGCACGTCCCCTTCGAGGACGGCAACCTGGGAGCCGGTGCAGGCACCCGGCCCGAGTCCCGCTCAGACGGAGGCCCGCCCGATGCCGAAGCGGACGTGGAAGCCGCGTCCACTACGGACATCGTCTCTCCGGAAGCCGACGCCGACACCCGGCCCGCACAGGGCGCGGACCGGCTCGGAGCCGAGGCGTCCTCCGGCCGGAGTGACAAGCCGTCGGGGAACGGCCGGCCGGCGGAGAAGACACGTCCGCCGTCCCCCGGCGCCGAGGCATGGTTCCGCCCGAACCAGCCCGCCGAAGCCCCGAAACCGCCGGAGATCTTGGACGATTTCGGCCCCTCTGGGGGCCCTTTCGTACCAAGATCTCTACCCGGCCAGGAGTCGATCGCTCCGGCGGCGGCGGCGAAGGGGCCGGAAGCCGCAGCGACCGCAGCGGAGACGAACGCAACGGACGGGAGGAAGCCTCCGGAACTCGATGCCGTGGTGCCTCCAGCACCGGCGTCCACTGCCGACTCGAACGCACCCACACCCGCACCCGCGCGTGAACCGGCGCCGGCCCCCGCACCGGTCGTCACCGCGTCCGCCCCGGACGACGCCGATGCCCGCCGTGCCCTGTCCGGAGGAGCTACCGCGTCAACTGCCGGCGCACCGGCCGAGGCCACAACGACCACCGGCTCACCGGCCGAACCCGTGCACGCGCCGATCACCCCGCCGCCGGTCGAGCCGACGACGGCGGACACCAGCGTCCCCGCACCCGACGGCCCGCCTGCCGAGCCCGAGCCGCACGACGCGATTGCTACGGCACCCGAGCAGTCCAGCCCTCCGCCGGAGCGCAATCCGAACGATGTCGCGACCTTCGGCACCACCGAGGCCCGGCGGGACGGCGCCGCACCGGAGGCCACTGCCGACGAGACGACGGGCGAGACCATCGCCGACGGCACAGCCCGGGAACCAGCGGCGGCCGACGGCACCGGCCGCTCCGCGCCCACACCGTCCACCCCGGAGCCGGTCGACACGGCCGCTGATGCGGACGACACCGCCGCCGCGCCCCCGCAACAGGCGCAAGCACAGGCCGAAGACACCGAACCGACCCCGACCGACACCGAGCACGACGCCGAACACGCCGGCAGCGCCGAGCACACCAAGAGCACCGACCACACCGACGACGAAGACGAAGACGACGCGCAGGATCCGCGTACCCCCGAAGTCGGAACCCACGACGGCGCCGCGCCGGCGACGGACGCCGAGCCGCCGCCTCCCGTCGACCCGGAGCAGGCCCTCGCGGCGGTCGGCTGGGAACTGGATCCGCTGACGCTGCGCGAGCGGGCCCCCGACCCGGAGCAGCTGCGGGTGATCCGGGACGGGCTGACCGGCAAGCTGGACACCACGCTCGACAACCGCAGCCGGGCCCGGCTGCTGAGCCTGCGCGCGGTGGCGTCGCGGATCCTCGGTGACCTGGACGACGCGCTCGGGGACGCGCGGCTGGCCGTCACGTACGCGGAGGCCACCGGCGAGTTCCGGCGGACCGCGCTGGCCCGCGCGCGCCTCGCCGAGGCACTGCGGTGGCGGGGCGACCACGCGGAGGCGGACCGGCTCTTCGCAGAGGCGAACTCGCCGGAGCTGCCGGACCGGCTGCGTGCGCTGCTGCACGAGCATGCCGGGCGGTGCTGCTTCGACCAGGGCCGGCTGACCGAGGCGTGCCTGCACTTCGAGCGGGCGCTGGACCTGCGTCACGGCGAGGACGCGCAGCTCAACGCCCGGGTCGAGGTCGCGCTGGACGCGGTCGCGACGCGGGCCGCCGCCGACGGCTTCGGGCCCCCGCCGCGCCGGCCCGAGGAGGTGCTCGGCACGCCGCGTCCGCCGATGCCGACGTTCGACGAGGAGCAAGAGCTCTGGGGGTACGCGGACGCCGACGGCGAGATGGTCATCGCGCACCGGTACGCCGAGGCGCAGCCGTTCCAGGAAGGACTGGCCTGGGTACGGCGGCCGGAGGCGTCCCGGTGGGCGCTGATCGACACGTCCGGCGCGGCGCTGATCGAGGCGAACAACGGCTACCGGGCGGTGGTGCCCTTCTCGGACGGGCTGTCCTGGGTGTCGATGGACGGCAAGGGCCGGTGGATGGCCGTCGACCGGATGAACATCGTGAAGATCCCGCCCGGGTACGAGGAGGCCAGGCCGTTCCGCAACGGCCTGGCGGCGGTACGGCAGAACGGCGGCTGGGGCGCGGTGGACCTGACCGGCGAGGTGGTGGTGCCGACCCGCTACCACCGTCTCGGCACGCCGCTCGCGGACGGGCGGGAGGTCGACGGGTTCACCGCCGACGGACTGGCGGTGGTCGAGTTGGCCGGCCGCCGGGGCGTGGTGGACCGGACCGGCCGGGTGGTGGTGCCACCGGCGTACCCGACGGTGGTGGTGCACCCGGTGGCGTTCCTGGTCGCCGCCGAGTCGGGCCGCTGGGGCGCGCTGGACCGGCGCGGCGAGCCGCTCATCGACCCGGTGCACCCGGGGCGCGCGGCGGTGGTCGCGGAGATCGACCGGCTGCTCGCCGACGCCAGCCCGGTGCTCTGACCCGGGCAGGTCTAGGGTCGGGAGCATGGAATTCCGTCACCTGGGCCGTTCCGGCCTGATGGTCAGCGAGATCTCGTACGGCAACTGGATCACCCACGGCTCGCAGGTCGAGGAGGACGCGGCGGTCGCGTGCGTCCGCGCCGCGATCGACAGTGGCATCACCACCTTCGACACCGCCGACGTGTACGCGGGCACCCGCGCCGAGTCGGTGCTCGGCCGCGCGCTCAAGGGTGAGCGTCGCGAAGGGCTGGAGATCTTCACCAAGGTCTACTGGCCGACCGGTCCCGGCCGCAACGACCGGGGTCTGTCCCGCAAGCACATCATGGAGTCGATCGACGGCTCGCTGCGTCGCCTCCAGACCGACCACGTGGACCTCTACCAGGCCCACCGCTACGACTACAGCACCCCGCTGGAGGAGACGATGGAGGCCTTCGCCGACGTCGTCCGGTCCGGCAAGGCGCACTACATCGGCGTCTCCGAGTGGAAGGCGTCCCAGCTGCGTGAGGCGCATGCGCTGGCCCGTGAGCTGCGCATCCCGCTGATCTCGAACCAGCCGCAGTACTCGATGCTGTGGCGGGTCATCGAGACCGAGGTGGTCCCCACCAGCGAGGAGCTGGGCATCGGCCAGATCGTCTGGTCGCCGATGGCCCAGGGTGTGCTGTCCGGCAAGTACCTGCCGGGCCAGCCGCCGCCCGCCGGCTCGCGCGCCACCGACGAGAAGTCCGGCGCCGGGTTCATCGCCCGGTTCATGACCGACGACGTGCTCACCCGGGTGCAGCGGCTCAAGCCGCTGGCCGAGCAGGCCGGGCTGACCATGCCGCAGCTCGCCGTCGCCTGGGTGCTGCAGAATCCGAACGTCTCGTCGGCGATCGTCGGCGCGTCCCGGCCGGAGCAGGTGCACGACAACGTGAAGGCGGCGGGCGTGAAGCTCGACGCCGACCTGCTCAAGGCGATCGACGAGATCGTCGAGCCGGTCACCGAGCGAGACCCGGCGAAGACCGAGAGCCCGGCTCAGCGCCCGTGACCTCGCGTCGTTCCCGGGCCGGCTCGCACCGGCCCGGGAACGACCGGGCCGGCTACTCCCAGAAGCGGATCAGGGCGTAGCCGATCTGGTACAGCTCGCGCGGCAGGCCGAGCGCGTCGCCGACGGCGAAGACCGCGCCGAAGAACGCCCGGTTGATCTGCGGGCTCCACAGCAGCGCGAAGAGCAGAATGAAGCCGTACGGGGCGAACAGGTCGTACATCCGCCGGTAGGCGGGGCTGAGCCAGGGCTGGAGCATGTTGCCGCCGTCCAGGCCGGGCACCGGCAGCAGGTTGAGCACGCTGGCGGTGAGCTGGAGGAACGCGAGCAGCCCGACGCCGGCCCAGAACTCCAGCGGCCCGCCCAGTTCCGGCCCCCACGCCACCGCTGCCACCAGCACCAGCGTGAACAGCACGTTCGTCGCCGGACCGGCCAGGCTGACCAGCGTGTGCCGCAGCCGGCCGGGGATGGCGTGCCGGTCCACCCAGACCGCGCCGCCGGGCAGGCCGATGCCGCCGAGCAGCACCACGACCACCGGCAGCACGATCGACAGCAGCGGGCTGGTGTATTTCAGCGGGTTCAGCGTGAGGTAGCCGCGGTGCGCGATGTCCCGGTCACCGGACCGGTACGCGACCACGGCGTGCGCGTACTCGTGCAGGCACAGCGAGACCAGCCAGCCGGACACGACGAAGAGGAACACGTCGAAGCCGACGTTGCCGTACCGGTTCCAGGTCATCACCCCGGCGGCGACGAACAGCGCCACCAGGGCCAGGAAGATCGGGCTGGGCCGGAACGCCGCCCGGGGCACGCCGAGGATCAGCGGCTCGCCCGGGCGGTCGTAGCCCGTCATTCGGCCGGGGGTTGCAGGCTCATCCGGTAGTCCACCCGGTCGTCCTCGACCAGCACGACTGTGGTGACGCCGGATGCCGCGAGCTCCCGCCAGGTCTGGCCGATCCACGATTCGGCGTCCGCCTGGCTCGTGAACGACTCGGCCGGCCCGTCGGCCGCGTCGCCGTTCGTGCCCTCGTACCGCCAGCTCCACGCCATGCCGCGTCTCCCCTCGCCGCCGTCGTCCCGTGGGACGCCAAACCTCCGCAAGCCTAGTCGGCCCCGCCGACGACGGCCCGCCACCACATCGATCATGCCGACCTGCCCCGCCCACCGCACCGTCGATCTTGCGGTTGGCGCCCCGACAGAGCGGTCATTCCCGGCATCCCGGGGGCCGCAAGTGCAAGATCGGCGGCGGGGAGAGGGTCGGGCGAGGGCGGGGCGGGGGTGGGGTGGGGGTGGGGAGGGGCGAGCTGCCCGGAACGCGGGCGGGCGAACTAAGGTACGGGCATGTCCGTTGACGGGTGGCACACCCTCCTGGTGCTCGGCGGTATCCGCTCCGGCAAGTCCGAGTTCGCCGAGTCACTGGTCGCCGACGCGCCCACGGTCCGGTACGTCGCCACCGCCCCGGCCGGCGACCCGGAGGACACCGAGTGGGCGATCCGCCTCGCGGCGCACCGCGCCCGGCGGCCGGGGAGCTGGAGCACCGAGGAGACCGCTGCGGACCCGGGCCGGCTGGTCGAGGTGATCACCGCCGCCGGGCCGAACGAGACGCTGCTCGTGGACGACCTGGGCGGCTGGGTGACGGTGCTGCTCGACCCGGCCCACCAGCCCGCTGACGACACCGCGACGATCGCCGAGCTGGCCGAGGCGGTGCGCTCCAGCACGGCCCGGCTGGTGCTGGTCAGCCCCGAGGTGGGCCTGTCGCTGGTGCCCACCACGCCGCTGGGCCGGGCGTTCACCGACGCGCTGGGCGCGACGAACCGCGCGGTCGCCGACGCCTGCGACGCGGTCGCGCTCGTCGTCGCCGGTCAGACCGCCTGGCTGAAGCCGGCCACCCCGGCCCCCGCGCACGCCGTGCCGCCCGCCGCCACGTCGCCCGAGGCCGAGCCCGGCCGCGCCCCCGCGCCCCATCACGCGGCGCCCCATCACGCGGCGCCCCAGACAGCGGCACCCCAGACCGCAGCGCCCCACGCCGCAGCGTCCTGGACCGCGGCGCCCCAGCCCGCACCGAACCAGACCACGCCGGCCCAGGCCGTACCGGCCGACCTCGGCGCCGGGGACGTGACGCTGCCCGAGGTGCTCACCCCGGCCGCCGCCCCGGTGCCCGCCCCGGCCACGTCCGACGAGCCCGGTACGGGCGACTGGGCCGCACCCACGATGGCGCTGCCGATGATCGCCACCGGCCTGGTCATCCAGCCGGGCATGGAACTGCCGATGCCCGACGACTACACCGGACCGCAGGCGGTCGACCGGCTCGCCACCCTCGACATCCCCGGCGCCGGTCTCGGCGTGCTGGAGCAGGTGGTCGGCTTCGCCGCCGCCACCCAGGGCACCTCGACGCCGCGTCCGTGGGACTCGGTGCGCGTACTGCTGATCCAGGGCGACCACGAGGGCGGCGCGTCGGCCGGCGCGACGCCCGGTGAGTCGGCCCGCCGTGCCCGGCAGGCCCGGGCCGGCCGGGGCGCGCTGGCCCGGCTCGCCGCCGAGAACCGGGCCGGCCTGCAGATCGTCGAGGCGCCCGTCTCGGCGCCGATGGAGGACGGTCCGGCCCTGCCCGCCGACGAGGTCGAGGCGGCGCTGCGCTACGGCTGGCGGCTCGCCGAGCAGGCCGCCGACGCCGGGGTGCAGCTACTGGTGCTCGCCGCGTGCGGCACGGGCGCCGAGGCCGCCGCCGCGGCGGTGCTCGCGGCCACCGCCGGCGCGGAGCCGCCGACGGTGCTCGGCCGGGTGATCACCGAGCAGGGCGAGATCGACGACACCGCCTGGATGGTCCGCTGCGCGGCGGTGCGGGACGCGCTGCACCGCACCCGGCGCTCCGCCCGGGAGGCCAAGGACGTGCTGGCCGAGCTGGGCGGCGGCGACATCGCGCTGGCCACCGGCGTGCTGCTGGGCGCCACCGCCCGCAACGTGCCGGTGCTGCTGGACGGGCCGGTCGGCACCGCCGCCGCCATGGTCAGCCGCGACCTGGCCGGGCAGGCCCGGCACTGGTGCCTGCTGCCCGACCACGGCGGCCGTCCGGGCGTGCGGCTCGCCGCCGACGTGCTCGGCCTGACGCCGCTGGTGGACCTGCGGCTCGACCTGGGCGAGGGGGCGACCGCGCTGGCCGCGCTGCCGCTGCTGCGCTCCGCGCTGACGCTCGCCGCCACGCTGCCGGTGCACCCGTCGCTGGGCGGCCCCGACGACAGCGACAGCGACACCGACGACGCCGCCGGCGACCGCACCAGCTCCGGCATCGGCGAGCCCACCAGCGACGACGGCAGCGACGACGACTGGACCGGCGGCGGGGCCGAACCGGACTTCGCCGAGCCGGAGCCGGCCGGGCCGGGACCGACCACGATCGGGTCCGGCGAGCCGGTCTCCCCCGGCCGACGTGCCGACTGAGGCGCGGCTCGCCGACGGCATCCGGCTGGCGCTCACCACGTTCACCACCCTCCCGGTACGCGCCGGCCGGGTCGACCGCGCCGCCGCCGGCACCGCGATGGCGCTCGCGCCGCTGGTCGGGGCGCTGCTCGGCGCCGTACTCGGCGGGGTGCTGCTGCTCACCGGCGCGCTCGCGCCACCGCTCGTCGCCGCGGTGGTCACCGTGGGGCTGGGCGCGCTGCTCACCCGGGGCCTGCACCTGGACGGGCTGGCCGACACCGTCGACGCGCTCGGCTCGTACCGGCGCGGTCCAGCCGCGCTGGAGATCATGAAGCAGCCGGACGTCGGCCCGTTCGGGGTGGTCGCGCTGGTGGTCGTACTCCTGCTCCAGGCCGCGGTGCTCGCGGAGCTGGCCGGCCGGAACGCCCTCGCCGCGTTCGCCGCCGTGGTCGCGGCCACCGCGGCCGGGCGGCTCGCCGTCGGCCTGGCCTGCCGGCGCGGCGTGCCGGCGGCCCGGCCGGAGGGCCTGGGCGCGCTCGTCGCCGGCACGGTCGGGTGGGCCGCGCCGGCGCTCGGCGCGGTCGCCGTCGCGCTGGCGGCCGTGCCCGCGGTGCCGGACCGTCCGTGGCAGGGGCCGCTCGCCGTCCTCGGCGCGCTCGCCGTCGCGGCCGGGCTGCTGCGGCACCTGGTACGCCGCTTCGGCGGCATCACCGGCGACGTGCTCGGGGCGCTCGTGGAGATCGTCACCACGCTGTCCTACCTGGGACTGGTGCTGACCGGCTGAGCGTCACCGGTCCGGGCGGGTAGCGTTCGGGGCGAGTGCACCGGCGCGGTCGAGGGGGACGGCATGCTCATCACGGACGACTTCCTGCCGGTACCGGTGCCCGAGTCGCTCGACGCGACGTACCTGGTACCGATCACCGGGCTGCCCAAGGTGAGCCCGAAGACAGCCGTGGAAGGGCTGGCCGGCCGGCTCGCCGAACCGGTCCACGGGCTGGCCCGGCAGATGCTCGACAGCCCGCTGATGACGGTGGACACCCGTACCGTCGACGAGTTCCCCGAGCTGCCGCCGGACCTGCTCACCGCGTTCGGCGCCACCGAGGAGCAGCTGGCCCGGCTGGCCGCCGCCACCCACCTCGTGGTGGTGCAGGCCGAGTACCGGCCGGGCTGGCCGCCCGCGCACGAGTGGGCCGCCCGCGCGGTGGCCGCCGCGGTCGCCGAGACGGTCGGCGGGGACGTGGTGGACGTCTTCGGGCTGCAGTTCCTCGACCCGGCGGCGGCGCTGCGCTCGCTGCCCGACGAGCAGGGCCGGATCCGGCTCGTCGACTGGGTGCTGGTGCCCTACTCCTCGGACTCCGACGGGCTCTGGTTCACCACGAAGGGGCTGCGCCGGTTCGGGCTGCTGGAGTTGCAGGCCCAGGGCGTACCGGACCACCTGACCCGGGCATGGGGCGCGGTGATGACCGGCGCGGCCCGGCGGCTGCTGCGGGACTGGACCGACGGGCTCACCGGCGAGGAGGTGCCGGCGTTCGTGCAGCTGCCGGTGCTGGCCACGGTGACCGGGCACGACATCGCCGTGGCGTACGGCAATCCGGAACAGCACGGCGCGACCGCACCGGTGCTGCTGCGGCTGGAGCTGGACCCGGCCACCGACCCGGACGCCGACTCGTTCCTGAGCCTGAACCCGCCGCCCGGGCATCCGGGTCCGCCCGGCCGCTACTTCGCCGCCGCCTGCGCCACGCTGTTCAACGGCATCCAGCCGGACGTGCGCTACACCCGCACCGGCGACGCGATGAGCCGCGCGGTGGAGACCGCCCGGGAGGCGCTCGGCGACATCCGGGCCCGGTTCCTGGCCGGGCGGCTGCCCGAGGAGAGCCAGCTCGTGGTCAAGTACGGCCTGCCCGGCGACGACGGCCCCGAGTACGTCTGGGCCGGGGTGACCTCGTGGGACACCCCGGAACGGATCGTCGGCGCCAGCGCCAGCGACGCCAACACCGACCCGAGCGTGCGGATCGGCTCGCCGGTGGTGGTGGAGGCGTCGGACGTCGTCGACTGGGCCGTGCTGGACGGCACCGGCGTGCTGGAGGGCGGCTGGACGCAGGCAGTGCTCGACGCCGGGGAGCGCGGCGAGCACTGACCCGCGCGGCTCAGCGCACCGAGGGCGGGTCCGCCTCCGGGCTCAGCGCACCGAGGGCTTGACGAACGGCGGCCGGGTCAGGCGCATCCGGGCGCGGCGGCCCCGGATGTCCACCTCCAGCTCGTCGCCGTCGGCCAGCTTCGGGTCGGTGTCGACGAGCGCCAGCGCGACGCCGTGCTTGAGCGTCGGGCTGAACGTGCCGCTGGTGACGGTGCCGACCTGGCGGTCGCCCGCGTACACGGCCATGCCGGGGCGCGGGATGGCCCGGTCGACGGCGGTGAGGCCGCGCAGCGTACGGGCCGGGCCGGCGGCCTTCTCGGCGCGCAGCGCGTCCCGGCCCCAGAACGCCGGCTTGTCCCAGCCCACCGCCCAGCCGGAGCGGCCCTGCACCGGGGTGATCTCCGGGGACAGGTCCTGCCCGTGCAGCGGGTAGCCCATCTCGGTGCGCAGCGTGTCCCGGGCGGCCAGGCCGCAGGCGCGTACGTCGCCTGCCGCGGCGAAGAGCGCGTCCCAGACGGCGACCGCGTGCTCGGCCGGTACTACCAACTCGTAGCCCAGCTCGCCGGTGTAGCCGGTGCGGCACACGGTCAGCTCCACCCCGTCGAGCGTGGCGGTGGAGAAGCTCATGTAGTCGTGGCCGGTGGGCAGGCCGAGCGCGCCCAGCAGGTCCGCCGAGCGCGGTCCCTGGACGGCGAGCACCGCGTACGCCTCGTGCTCGTCGGTGACGGTGACGCCGGCCGGCGCGGCGGCGCGCAGCCGGCGGGCCACCTCGGCGGTGTTCGCGGCGTTGGGGATCAGGAAGACGTGGTCGTCGGCGTGCAGGTAGGCGATGATGTCGTCCACCACGCCGCCGGTGGCGTCGTCGCAGCAGAGCGTGTACTGCGCCTGGCCGGGGGCGATCCGGCCGAGGTCGTTGGTGAGGCAGGCGTTGACGAAGTCCGCCGCGCCCGGCCCGGTGACCCGGATCTTGCCCAGGTGCGAGACGTCGAACACGCCGACGCCCTCGCGGACGGCCGTGTGCTCCTTGAGCACGCCGCCACCGGCGTACTCCAGCGGCATCTGCCAGCCCCCGAAGGGGGCGAACTTCGCGCCGAGCGCGGTGTGCCGCTCGTGCAGCGGGGAGCGGCGCAGCCGGGTCTCGGCGGCGTCGGAGGTCACCTCGGTCATGGGTGGCAACTTACCGGCCCGGACCGCTGTGGTTAGCATCGGCGGGATCCCGTCGGCACGCATCGGCGGGACAGCCACGCCCCCCGGCGGGTAGGTTGCCGCCGGAGACACCTTCATCGCCGGTACGCGACTACGCGGCCGGCCCGGCCCGCCCGGAGTAGCTTTCGTGACATCGCCCCGCACCACCCTCAGCCTGGTCGACACCGACCCCGCCGAACTCGCCGTCGACGCGATCGTGATCGGCGTGCACAGCCAGACCACCGAGCCGGGCAGCGGCGCATCCGCCCACGCCCTGCTGCTGGCCACCGGCGGGGAGAGCATCGCCGCCGCGTTCGACGGAAAGCTGACCGAGACGCTGGCCCTGCTCGGCGCGACAGGTGGCCCGGGCGAGGTGATCAAGCTGGCCACGCTGGGCACCGTGACCGCGCCGCTGGTCGTGGCCGTCGGTCTCGGCCCGGAGCCCTCGGGCGCCGCTCCGGCCCCGGAGTCGCTGCGCCGGGCCGCCGGTGCCGCGGTGCGGGCGCTGGCCGGCGCCCCGCGCGTCGCGCTGGCCCTGCCGCTGCCCGACGACGCCGACGCCCCGGCCGCGCTGCGCGCGGTCGCCGAGGGCGCGCTGCTGGGCGGCTACCGGTTCGCCGGCTACAAGACCAAGCCGCAGCCGGCCCGGCGTGAGCCGGTGGCCGAGGTGCTGGTGGCGGTGCCGGACGCGGCCGACGCGACCGCCCAGGCCGAGATCGCGCGGGCGCAGGCCGTGGCCGGCGCGGTGCGGACCAGCCGGGACTGGGTCAACACCGCGCCGAACGAGCTGCGTCCCCCGGCGTTCGCCGACGTCGTCTCCGCCGCCGCCCGCGAGGCGGGGCTGGAGGTCGAGGTGCTGGACGAGGCGGCGCTGAAGGCCGGCGGCTACGGCGGCATCCTCGCCGTCGGCCAGGGCTCCGAGGCCCCGCCGCGGCTGGTGAAGCTCACCTACACGCCCGAGGCCGGCGGCAACGGCAAGCGGGTCGCGCTTGTCGGCAAGGGCATCACGTTCGACACCGGCGGCATCTCGATCAAGCCGGCGCAGGGCATGTGGGAGATGAAGTCGGACATGGCCGGCGCGGCGGCGGTCGGCGCCGCCATGCTGGCGGTCGCGGCGCTCAAGCCGTCGGTCACCGTCACCGGCTACCTGCCGATGGCGGAGAACATGCCGTCGGGCACCAGCTACCGGCCGGGCGACGTGATCAGCATGTTCAACGGCAAGAAGGTGGAGGTGCTCAACACCGACGCCGAGGGCCGGATGGTGCTGGCCGACGCGATGGCGCGGGCCTGCGCGGACGGCGCGGACTACCTGTTCGAGACCTCCACGCTGACCGGCGGACAGGTGATCGCGCTGGGCAAGCGGATCGCCGGTGTGATGGGCACCCCGGAGCTGTGCGAGCGGGTGCGGGTGGCAGGTGACGCGACCGGTGAGCCGGCCTGGCCGATGCCGCTGCCGGACGACGTGCGCAAGGGCATGGAGTCGGACGTCGCGGACATCTCGCAGGTCAACGCCGGGATGGACCGGGCCGGGCACATGCTGCAGGGCGGCGTGTTCCTGCGTGAGTTCGTCACCGACGACGTGGCGTGGGCGCACATCGACATCGCCGGTCCGGGCTACCACTCGGGCGAGGCGACCGGCTACTGGACCAAGGGCGGCACCGGCGTGCCGGTGCGTACGCTCGTGCACCTGGTCGAGGACGTCGCCACCAACGGCTGACGTGCAAGGAAGGGCCCCTTCTTAACGCCTGGCGTTGCAGAAGGGGCCCTTTTTAACACCCGCGCGCAGACAGCTCAGAACAGCTCGGGGCGGCGCTTGCGGCGCTCGTTGTAGTCGCGCATGCGCTGCGGATAGCCCATCAGCCGCACGTCGTAGATCGGGATGGCGATCCGGTGCGCCCAGCGGCGGGCCTCGTCCGGCCCGCCGACACGCCGCCGGGTCCACTCGCCGTCGTCGGCGATCAGCATGATCGTGGTCTCGGTGACAGTCGTACGGGGCTCGATGTACGCCTCGACGCCCTTGCGGGTCCGGACGAAGTTCTCCAGATGGTCCAGATCGGCGCGGTCGGCGGCGCGGTCGCGGCTCGCCGGGGCCGCCCGCTTGCGTCGTCGGAACAGCCCCACCGAATCCACTCCTCCCCCAAGCCGTCATCGAAGACGGTGCCAAGGGTACGTGTCACCGACGTGTCGTTGGGCACCTCGGTACGCGCTCGGTCCGTGGTGGTGACAAGATGACCGAGGTGGGGTGTGCCTGTTACTCCGCCGTAACCCCCGATGCAGTGACGCGACCTGGGAGTTGGATGTGAGCGAGCCGAACGACACGACCTTCGACATCGTCATCCTCGGAGGTGGTAGCGGCGGCTACGCGGCGGCGCTGCGTGCCGCCCAGCTGGACCTCTCCGTCGCCCTCATCGAGAAGAGCAAGCTGGGCGGGACCTGCCTGCACAACGGGTGCATCCCGACCAAGGCGCTGCTGCACGCCGCCGAGATCGCCGACCAGACCCGCGAGTCCGAGCAGTTCGGTGTGAAGGCCGAGCTGGTCGGCATCGACATGAAGGCCGTCAACTCGTACAAGGACGGCGTGATCTCCCGCCTGTACAAGGGTCTCCAGGGCCTGGTGGGCAGCAGCAAGAAGATCACCTTCGTGGCCGGCGCGGGCAAGCTGGTCGGCAAGAACGTCGTCGAGGTGGACGGCAAGCGCTACACCGGCCGCAACGTCGTGCTGGCCTCCGGCTCGTACGCGAAGAGCCTGCCCGGCCTGGACGTCGACGGTGAGCGGATCATCACCAGCGACCACGCCCTGACCCTGGACCGCGTCCCGTCGTCGGCGATCGTCCTCGGCGGCGGCGTGATCGGCGTCGAGTTCGCCAGCGTCTGGAAGTCCTTCGGCGTGGACGTGACCATCGTCGAGGCGCTGCCTCGCCTGGTCGCCGCCGAGGACGAGGAGTCGTCGAAGGCGCTGGAGCGGGCGTTCCGCAAGCGGAAGATCAACTTCAAGGTCGGCAAGCCGTTCGAGAAGGTCGAGAAGACCGACAAGGGCGTGAAGCTGACCATTCAGGGCGGCGACACGGTCGAGGCCGAGCTGCTGCTGGTCGCCGTGGGCCGCGGCCCGAACACCGCCGGCCTCGGCTACGAGGAGCAGGGCGTCAAGATGGACCGCGGCTACGTGCTGACCGACGAGCGGCTGCGCACCAGCGTGCCGAACGTCTACGCGGTCGGCGACATCGTGCCCGGCCTGCAGCTCGCGCACCGTGGCTTCCAGCAGGGCATCTTCGTCGCCGAGGAGATCGCCGGGAAGAACCCGGCCGTGATCGACGAGGCCGGCATCCCGCGCGTCACCTACTGCGACCCGGAGCTGGCGTCGGTCGGCCTGACCGAGGCGAAGGCCAAGGAGCAGTACGGCGCCGACAAGATCAAGACCTACAACTACAACCTGGGCGGCAACGGCAAGAGCCAGATCCTCAAGACCGCCGGCCACGTGAAGCTGGTCCGGGTGGACGACGGCCCGGTGGTCGGCGTGCACATGGTCGGCGCCCGGGTCGGTGAGCTGATCGGCGAGGCGCAGCTCATCTACAACTGGGAGGCGTACCCGGCCGAGGTGGCGCAGCTCGTGCACGCCCACCCGACGCAGAACGAGGCTCTGGGCGAGGCGCACCTGGCCCTGGCCGGCAAGCCGCTGCACGCGCACGCCTGACACGACAACCGCGGCGTCCGGCGACGGGCGATGATCCCACCAGGGGAATGAAGGAGTCTGGAGAACATGCCGGTATCGGTCACCATGCCCCGGCTCGGCGAGAGCGTCACCGAGGGCACCGTCACGCGCTGGCTCAAGCAGGAGGGTGACACCGTCGAGGTCGACGAGCCCCTGCTCGAGGTGTCGACCGACAAGGTCGACACCGAGATCCCGTCCCCCGCGGCGGGCGTGCTGAGCCGGATCGTGGTCGGCGAGGACGAGACCGCCGAGGTCGGCAGCGAGCTGGCGGTCATCGCCGGCGAGGGCGAGGACGCGGGCGCGGCTCCCACGGAGAAGGCCGAGCCGGCCACCGAGCCGACGGCCGCCGCCGAGGGCACCGGCCCCGAGCCGGAGCAGGAGGCCGAGCAGGCCGCCGCCGCGCCGGGCGCCGAGGCCGAGCAGCCGGCCGTCGAGGAGCCGGCCGAGCCCGCCGCGCCGTCGGGCGAGGGCACGCCGGTGACCATGCCGGCCCTGGGTGAGAGCGTCACCGAGGGTACTGTCACCCGCTGGCTCAAGCAGGTCGGCGAGACCGTCGAGGTGGACGAGCCGCTGCTGGAGGTCTCCACCGACAAGGTCGACACCGAGATTCCGTCGCCGGTCGCCGGCACGCTGCAGGAGATCAAGGTCGCCGAGGACGAGACCGCCGACGTCGGCGCCGTGCTGGCGATCGTCGGGGTGGCCGGCGCCGCGCCCGCGAAGGCCGAGCCGAAGCCCGAGCCCAAGCCGGAGCCCAAGGCCGAGGCGAAGCCCGAGCCCAAGCCCGAGCCGAAGCCGGAGCCCGAGGTCGAGGAGCCCACGCCGGGCGCGTCCTACAACGAGCCGGCCGCCGAGGCGGAGCAGGCCGCGCAGCCGGCCAAGGCCGAGCAGGCGGCCCAGCCGGCCGCGCCGGCCGCCGCGCAGCGCCCGAGCGTTCCGGCCGAGTACGGCGAGGACGCCGCCGGGTACGTGACGCCGCTGGTGCGCAAGCTCGCCGCCGAGCACGGCGTGGACCTGGGTTCGATCAAGGGCACCGGCGTGGGTGGCCGCATCCGTAAGCAGGACGTGCTGGAGGCGGCCGAGAAGGCGAAGGCCGCCAAGCCCGCGCCGGTCGCCGCCGCTGCCCCGTCCGCACCGGCCCCGGCCAAGCCGGCCGCCAAGCCGGAGCCGAGCGCCAAGCGGGGCACCACGGAGAAGCTGCCGCGGATCCGCTCGATCATCGCCAAGCGTCTCCAGCAGTCGCTGCACGAGACGGCGCAGCTGACCACCGTCGTCGAGGTCGACGTCACCAAGGTCGCCAAGCTGCGGGCCCGGGCCAAGGACTCGTTCCAGGCCAAGCACGGCGTGAAGCTGTCCTTCCTGCCGTTCTTCGCGGTGGCCGCGATCGAGGCGCTCCAGACGTACCCGATCATCCAGGCCAGCATGGACCTGGACGGCGGGACGATCACCTACCCGGGCGCCGAGCACCTGGGCATCGCGGTGGACACCGAGCGCGGGCTGCTCACGCCGGTCATCCACAACGCCGGTGACCTGAACATGGGTGGCCTGGCCAAGCGGATCGCCGACCTGGCCGAGCGCACCCGGGCCAACAAGATCACCCCGGACGAGATGGCCGGGGCGACGTTCACGCTCACCAACACCGGCAGCCGGGGCGCGCTGTTCGACACCCCGATCGTGCCGTCGCCGCAGTCGGCGATGCTCGGCACGGGTGCCGTGGTGAAGCGTCCGGTCGTGGTGAACGACGCGGAGCTGGGCGAGGTCGTGGCGATCCGCTCGATGGTCTACCTGGCTCTGTCGTACGACCACCGGCTGATCGACGGCGCCGACGCGGCCCGCTTCCTCACCGCGGTGAAGGAGCGGCTGGAGGGCGGCAACTTCGAGGCCGAGCTGGGTCTGTAGATCCCGTACGGCGAGGGGGCGCGCGGCGACATGCCGCGCGCCCCCTTCCTCGTTTCCTCGGGTTCAGCCGCGCAGGTGCGCCTCGGAGACGGTCCAGAGCTGCTCGGCGGCCTCCGGGTCCCGGGCGTACCCGGCCCAGCCGGTGCGAGTGCCCGGCTGGTTCGGCCCGGCCTCCTGGCAGTCCTCGAAGTACCGGCCGCCGACGCCGTCGAGCAGCGGCGAGGCGGCGACCAGCACCGAGGTCGCCGCGCCCTGCTCGGGGGTCTTGAAGGTGGCCGCGCCGCCGCCGCTCTGGGCGCGCATCCGGGCCAGCTCCTCCTCGGTGATGTAGCGCTGCAGGTTGGTCCGGATCGCGCCGGGCATCAGCGCGTTGGTGTAGATGCCGTCGTCCGCCCAGCGGCGGGTCGCCTCCACCGCGAAGAGCACGTTCGCGGTCTTGGACTGCCCGTACGCCAGCCACGGGTCGTACGGCCGCTGCCGGAAGTGGATGTCGGAGAACACCACCGGTGAGCGCAGGTGCGCCGCCGAGCTGACCGAGACGATCCGCGCGCCGTCGGCCGCGGCGAGCGCCGGGCGCAGCCCGGCGGCGAGCGCGAAGTGCCCGAGGTGGTTTGTGGCGAACTGCATCTCCCAGCCCTGTTCGGTGCGCATCTCGGGCGAGGCCATGATCCCGGCGTTGTTCACGAGCATGTGCAGCGGCCCGTCCCAGGTGCGGACGAACGAGGCCACCGAGGCGAGGTCGGCGAGGTCGAGCGGCGCGACCAGGATCCGGTCGTTGCCGGTGGTGCCGGTGATGTCGTCGGCGGCGCGCTGCCCGGCGTCGGTGTTGCGGACGGCGAGTGTGAGGTCCGCTCCGGCGGCGGCGAGCGCCCGGGCGGTCTCCACGCCGATCCCGGAGGCGCCGCCGGTGACGACGGCCCGCCGGCCGGTGAGGTCCAGGTCGCGGACCACCTCCAGGGCTGTGGTCTCGGCGGAGAACGGGGTGGTGACGGGTGTCGAGCTGGTCATGGTCCATCCTTGTCGACGGCGACGCGGACCGATGTCCGCCCGCTACGATGAGAAGCGGAGGATCCTCCGTTACTTCGCCAGCATAACCGGAGGGCACTCCGGTTACCATCGTGCGGGGCCGGGGACCCGGTCGAGGGAGGAGGGCCCGTGCCCGACCGACAGCTGCGCGCGGACGCGCTGCGCAACCGGCAGCGGCTGCTCGACGCCGCGGTCCAGGCGTTTTCCCAGGACGGCCCGGAGGTGACGCTGGACCGGGTCGCCAAGGAGGCCGGCGTCGGCATCGGCACGCTCTACCGCCACTTCCCGAGCCGGGAGGCGCTGATCGAGGCCGCGTACCGCAACGAGCTGGAGAAGCTCTGCGACGCCGCCCCGGCGCTGATCGCGGCCCAGCCCGCCGACGCGGCGCTGCGCGCCTGGATGGACCGGTTCGTCGACTACCTCGCCACCAAGCGGGGCATGGCCGACGCGCTGCGGCTGGTGATCGCCTCCGGCGCCAACCCGTACGCGCAGAGCCGCGACCGGCTACTCGCCGCGCTCGGCGAACTGCTCGCGGCCGGCGCGGCGGCCGGCGTCCTGCGCGCCGACGTGGCCGCCGCCGACGTGCTCGCCAGCCTCAGCGGGGTCTCCCTGGTGGCGGGCGAGCCGGACCAGCGCGCCCAGGCCGGACGCCTGCTCGACCTGCTGATGGACGGCCTGCGCCACCGGCCGGGCTGACCGAATCGGCCACCCGGCCCGACCTGCGCTGACAGACTCGGCCGGTGGGCTCGTACGGGTGGCGGGGACGCCTGGGGCCGGCGGTGCCGGTGGCCCCGGGCGCCCGGGTCGACCGGTTCGAGATCTTCTTCGACCTGGTCTTCGTCTTCTCGTTCTTCATCATCACCCGGGCCACCGCCCTCCAGGTGACCGGCGGGGCGCTGCTGCACGCGCTGCTGGTCCTCGCCGTGCTGTGGTGGTCGTGGGTGGTGCACAGTGTGGTCGCCACCCGGGTACGCCTCGGCGAGGGCTTCGTCCCGGTGCTCATGACCGTCGGCATGGCCGCGCTGTTCACGTTCGCGCTGTCCCTGCCGCAGGCGTTCCGGGACCCCACCGGCAACGCGGCCGGGCCGATGGTCGCGGCGCTCAGCTACACCGTCCTGCGGTTGATCCACCTGCTGCTGTACCGGCACGCGGTCCGGGACAGCCCGAACGAGCGTCGGCAACTCCTCCGGTTCGCCCCGGAACTGATCGGCAGCACCGCGCTGCTGCTGGTCGCCGCGCTACTGCCGCCGAGGATCGACGACCTGTTCTCCGCGGCGGTGCTCCGCGACGTGCTGTGGGGCGGGGTCGTCCTGCTCCAGTACGGCAGCGGCCTGATCGCCGGCACGTGGGGCTGGGGCGTCGCGTCGGCCGAACACTGGACCGAGCGGTACGACCTCATCCTGATCATCGCGCTGGGCGAGTCCGTGATCTCGGTCGGCGTCGGCAGCAACCTGCTCGGCCAGCCGCCCACCTGGCCGGCCGTGGCCGCGGCGGTACTCGGCATCTTCTTCACCGCCGCGCTCTGGTGGGCGCACTACGACATGGTCGGGCCGGCCGCCCGGATCGCCCTGCACGTCGCGCAGGACGGCCCCCGGGTGGCCATGGCCCGGGATGCGTACGCGTACCTGTTCCTGCCGATGATCACGGGCATCATCCTGTTCGCGCTCGGCGCCGAGACGATCGTGCACGGCATCGCCGACCCGAACGTGCCGCCGAGCGAGCCGGCACACGGTCCCGGCGTACCGCTGCTGTACGGCGGCGTCATCTGCTACCTCTGCGGCAACATGCTGTTCCAGCTGCGTACCCTGCGCACGCTGAGCTGGACCCGGGTCGGCGCGGCACTGCTGCTGGGCTTGCTCATCCCGGTCGCGGAACGCGTGCCGGGGCTGGCCGCGCTGGGCATGCTGACCGCCGTCACCGTGGGTATGGTGGCCGTCGAGGTGGTCGTCTTCGCCGAGGGCCGGCAGGCGCTGCGCAAGCTGGTCTTCGAGGAACGCGCCAGCCACGAGGCGCACGAGGCGGCCTGGCGGGCCCGCTGGCTCGAGAAGCCCGAGGACCGCGACGAAGGCGAGTGAACCGGCTGCCCGTCGCCCCCGTGGTACCTGTCGGCCCCGCAGTGGGGCCGCAGACGAGGGATACGGGGACCACATGACCATCGACACCGTGCACGCCGGCGCCGCCGGCACCTGGCAGCTCGGCGACCTGACCGTCAACCGGATGGGCCTGGGCGCGATGCGGCTGACCGCGAACGCCGACGGCAGCCCGAGCGACAGGGACCGAGCCGTCGCCGTACTGCGCCGCGCCGTCGAGCTGGGCGTCAACCACATCGACACGGCCGCGTTCTACTTCTCGCCGCTGCGCTCGGCCAACGAGCTGATCAACCGGGCGCTGTGGCCGTACCCGGAGGATCTGGTCGTCGTGACCAAGGTCGGGCCGGGCAAGGACCCGTCCGGGCAGTGGCTGCCGGCGGCCCGCCCGGACCAGCTGCGCGGGCAGGTGGAGGAGAACCTGCGTCAGCTCGGCCGCGACCACCTGGACGTGGTGAACCTGCGGGTGCACGGGCCGGAGCCGCTGTCCGAACACTTCGGCGCGCTCGCCGAGCTGCGCGACGCCGGGCTGATCCGGCACCTCGGCGTCTCCGCCGTACGCCCGCACCAGGTCGCCGAGGCGCGCGCCATCGCCCCGGTGGTGTGCGTGCAGAACTCGTACGGCCTGGGCTACCGCCGTCAGCACGACGAGCTGATCCGCGACTGCGCGGCGCACGGCACCGCGTTCGTGCCCTTCTTCTCCCTCGTCACCAGCGGCCGGGAGGCCGGCGCGACCGGCGAGGAGCACCCGGAGGTGCTCGCGGTGGCCCGGGAGCACGGTGTGACGGCGGCCCAGGTCCGGCTGGCCTGGACGCTGGCCCGGGGCCCGAACGTGCTGGCCATCCCCGGCACCGGCGACCCGGCGCACCTGGAGCAGAACGTCGCCGCCGCCGCGCTGCGCCTCTCCCCCGCCGACCTGGCCCGCCTCGACGCGGTGTGACGTTCGGCCGTCGGCAGAATCGGCGCGTACGGGGTGGCCTGCGGCCCGGCGCGCGCCGATGCTGAGGCGATGGCGACCTTCTCCGTACAGGCCCATCCCACCGACGCGGCGAGCTGGACCGAGCTGGCCCGCACCGTCGAGGCGGCCGGTTTCGACGCGCTGTTCGCCGCCGACCACCCCGGCGACTGCGCGTCGCCGTTCGTCGCGCTGGCCGCCGCGGCGGCGGTGACCAGCACGCTGGGCCTCGGCTCGTACGTCTCCAACGCCGGCGTCCGGGAACCGATCCTGCTCGCCGCCGACGTGGCCACGCTCGACGTGGTCTCCGGCGGGCGGGCCCGGTTCGGCGTCGGCGCGGGCCACACGCCGGCCGAGTGGCGGGCCGTCGGGCGCGAGCGCCCGGACGTCGCCGGCCGGGTCCGCCGCTGCGTCGCGGTGACCGAGGCGGTACGGGCACTGCTGGCCGGCGACGAGGTCACCGTGGACACCGGGGAGCTGACCGCGCACGCCGCCCGCCTCACGGCACCCCGCCCGGTCCAGGACCGGATCCCGCTGACCGTGGGCACGTCCAACTCGACGCTGCTGCGCTGGGCCGGGAGGCACGCCGACGTGGTCGGCCTGACCGGCTTCGGCCGTACCCTGCCCGACGGCCACCAGCACACCGTCCGCTGGCGGTCCGACCAGATCGAGGCGCAGCTCGCGCACGTGGCAGCCGGAGCGGCCGGCCGGGACACACCGCCGGCCCTGGAGGCGCTGGTCCAGCACGTCGCCGTCACCGACGACGCCGAGGCGGCCGCCGCCGGGACGGCCGCCGAGACCGGGCTCACCCCGGCGGAGGTGCTGGCCACCCCGTTCGTACTGGCCGGCACGCCCGACGAGATCGTCTCGGCGGTCGCCGGGCACCGGCGCCGCTGGGGCGTCACCCGCTTCGTGGTACGCGCCGGAGCCGTCGACGCGCTCGCCCCGCTCCTGCCCCGGCTGGCGGGAAAAGGGCTGGACTTCGAGCACACTCGAAAGTGAACACTTGGCGCATGACGACGACACGACGGCTGGGCCGCAGCGGCATCGAGGTCAGCGCGATCGGCATGGGTTGCTGGGCGATCGGCGGCCCGCTCTGGGACGGCACCCAACCGCTCGGCTGGGGCGAGGTGGACGACGACGAGTCGGTGCGTACCGTCCACCGGGCTCTCGACCTGGGCGCGACGCTGTTCGACACCTCCAGCAACTACGGCGCGGGGCACAGCGAGCGGGTACTCGGGCGCGCGCTGGCGGGCCGCCGGGACCGGGCGGTCATCGCGACCAAGTTCGGCTACCCCACCGACGAGGAGACCCGCCAGGCGCTCGGCGAGGACGCCGGCCCCGAGTACGCGCGGCGCAGCCTGGAGGGTTCGCTGCGCCGGCTCGGCACCGACCACGTCGACCTCTACCAGCTCCACCTGGGCGGTCTGCCGGTGCCGCGGGCGCTGGACCTCGTCGGCACGCTGGAGGACCTGGTCGCGGAGGGGAAGATCCGGGCGTACGGCTGGAGCACCGACGACCCCGCCTCGGCACGCGCCTTCGCCGAGGCCGGACCGCACTGCGCGGCGATCCAGCACGACCAGTCGGTGCTGCGGGACAACGCGGCCATGCTCGCGGTGTGCGCGGAGTTCGACCTGGCCAGCCTCAACCGGGGGCCGCTGGCGATGGGCCTGCTCACCGCGAAGTACCAGGACGCACCGATCGCCCGGGGCGACGACGACGTGCGCGGCGTGGCACCGGAGTGGCTGGACTGGTTCACCGGCGGCGTACCGCGCGCCGAGTGGTCCGAGCGGGTGGCCCGGGTCCGTGAGGCGCTGACCGCCGACGGCCGCACGCTCGCCCAGGGCGCGCTGGGCTGGCTGCTCGCCCGCAGCCCGCAGACGCTGCCGATCCCCGGCTGCCGGACCGTCGCGCAGGCCGAGGAGAACCTGGGAGCGCTGGCGTACGGGCCGCTGCCGGAGGCGGCTTTCGCCGAGGTGGAACGCCTGCTCGCCGACCTGCGCACCGCCCCGGCCGACGCCTGACCGGCTCGGCTGCACCGACGCCGACAACCTGTAGCACTTCGTAGCACACAGGCGGTAGGCTGTCGGTGTGGCCGAGCACGCTCATCGCGAGATCACCCAACGCGAGCTGCGCAACGACTCCGGCGCCATCATGCGCGGGGTCGAGCGCGGAGAGTCCTTCACCATCACCCGCAACGGCACGCCGATCGGACGCTTGATCCCGATCCGGCGGCGCACGTTCGTACCGCGAGCCGAGGTTCTCGCGGCCTTCGCCAGCGCACCCCGGTTGGACGAGGCACGGTTCCGGGCCGACCTCGACGGCGCGATCGACCAGGAGCTGCCCAGCCGTGACTGGTGACCTCCCCGTCCGCGGTCTGATCGACACCAACATCGTCATCCATCTGGGCGGACTCGACGGGGCGGAACTGCCCAACGAGATGGTCATCAGCGCGGTCACGCTTGCCGAACTCTCGGCCGGTCCACATCACACCGACGATCCGCGCGAGCGCGCCCGCCGGATGAGCGTCCTGCAGCACGTCGAGGCCACCTTCGAGCCGCTTCCGTTCGACGCCGAGGCGGCGCGGGCCTTCGGCCTGGTCTCAGCGGCGGTGCTCGCCGCCGGACGAGGCACACGCCGCCGGGTGGCGGACCTGATGATCGCCTCCGTCGCACATGCCAACGCGCTTCCTCTCTACACCACGAACCCCGCCGACTTCCTCGGGCTCGACGGTCTGGTCACCGTGCATCCGGTCAACCGGCCGACCGGCTGAAGCCCGCGGGCGGCGCGCAACCGGTAGGCGTGACGAGTGAGTGATTTCGCTCAACGCATCCGAATCGCGCCGCGTACTCGAAGATGTGAGCATGCGGATCCTCATGGCCGGCGCGTCCGGTTTCCTCGGCACCCGACTGGTCGACTGCCTCACCGCGGACGGCCACCAGGTCACCCGCCTGGTCCGCCGCCCGCCACGCACCCCCACCGAACGGCAGTGGAACCCGTCCGCCGCGCAGCTGGACCCGCAGTGCGTCGCCGACGCGGACGCGGTGGTGAACCTGGCCGGCGCCGGGGTGGGCGACAAGCGCTGGAACGACGATTACCGGAAGCTGATCCGGACCAGCCGGGTGGACAGCACCACCACGCTCGCCATCACGATCGCCGGCCTGCCCGCCGCCGACCGGCCCGCGGTGCTGCTGAACTCCTCCGCCGTCGGCTGGTACGGCAACACCGGCGACCGGACGGTCACCGAGGAGGCGCCTGCGGGTGAGGGATTCCTCGCCGACGTCTGCCGGGTCTGGGAGGCCGCGACCCGCCCGGCCGAGGACGCGGGCGTACGGGTGGTGCGCCTGCGGACCGGACTGCCGCTGCACCGCGACGGCGGCCTGCTCAAGCCGCAGCTGCTGCCGTTCCGGCTCGGCGTCGGCGGCAAGCTGGGCAACGGGCGGCAGTGGCTGCCGTGGATCTCGATGCGGGACTGGCTCGACGCCGCGAAGTTCCTGCTGGCCCGCGACGGCATCGCCGGCGCGGTGAACGTGGTCGGCCCGGCGCCGGTCACCAACGCCGAGTTCACCAAGGAGCTGGCCCGGCAGCTGCACCGCCCGGCGATCATGCCGATCCCGGCGGTGGCGTTGAAGGTGGCGCTCGGCGGTTTCGCGCAGGAGGCGCTGACCAGCGCGCGGGTGCTGCCCGCCGTGCTCGACAAGGCCGGGTTCCCGTGGGCGCACCCGGACCTGGCGGGCGCGTTGCGCGCCGCCCTCACCGAGTGAGCGGGCGAGGGCGGCGCGACAGGGGCGATCAGCAGCCGATCACCCAGTACGCGGGCCCGGTCTGCTTCAGCGTGCTCGTGTAGAAGGTGTTGTAGAGGCCCATCCGCTGCCCGCTGCCGAGCGCGTAGGCGTACCCGCCGGACTGGTAGGCCCGCCCGGCCACCACGTGCGCGTAGTTGCTGGCGGTGACGCAGACCGGTGCGCCGGTCGGCGTGGGCGACGCGGTCGGCGACGCGGTCGGCGTGGGTGACGCGGTCGCCGTCGGGGCCGGGCTCGGCGAGGCGCCGCCACCGCCGAGCCCGAAGAAGACCGCGTCCCGGTACGTCGAACAGATGGTGTCCAGGAAGTACGCCCCGGCGGTGCCGCACTGGTCCGCGCCCGCACCCGGGTCGACGGGGGTGCCGTGGCCCATCCCGGAGACCCGGTAGAGGCGGACCTGGTCGCTGCCGTAGACCTCCAGGCCGGTGCCGGCCGGCAACGTGGACGTGCTGGTCGGGGTGGTCGACACACCCAGCACGTTCGTCCACTGGTCCCGCGACTCGGCGGCGTTCGCGGTCGCCACCGTGGTGTCACTGGTGCCGTGCCAGATCGCCACCCGCGGGCGCTTCCCGGTGTATCCGGCGTACGCGCCGCGGACCAGGTCGCCCCACTGCGCCGGGGTCTTGTCCACGCCCGGGTTCATGCAGCTGAACGCGGTGACGGTGCTGGTGGCGCAGCGGTACGGGATGCCGGCGATGATCGAGCCGCCGGCGAAGACGTCCGGGTAGGCGGCGAGCATGGCCGCGCTCATCGCGCCGCCTGCGGACAGGCCGCTGACGTACACCCGGGCGCCGTCGGTGCCGTAGGTGGTCTTGGCGTAGTCGACCATCTGCTTGATCGACAGCGCCTCGCCCTGGCCGCGCGCGGTGTCACCGGTCTCGAACCAGTTGAAGCAGGAGTTGGCGTTGTTGGCGCTGGGCTGCTGCGGCGCGATGAGCGTGAACTTCCACTGGTCGGCGTACTTCTGCCAGCCGGAGTTGGCGACGTACGTCGAGGCGTTCTGCACGCAGCCGTGCAGCAGCACCACGGCGGGCGCGCCGGCGGGCAGGCCGTCCGGGCGGTACGCGTACATGGCCAGGTTGCCGGGGTTGGAGCCGAATCCGGTGACCTGGGTCAGCGAGGCGGCCTGGGCGGGAAGGGCGGCTACCAGCGCGGTGGCCGCGGCCAGCACGACCCCGGCCGCCGCCCCGGCGACGCGGGCGATGAGGGATGAGGAGCGGGGCACGGGGACCTCCCGATCGTGGAATGTGAACTGAGTCACCTCCGAGTTGCCGAGACGTTACGGCCGCGTTTCGTCACACCGGAATGGCCGCCGCTCACACATTCACGGTCACCGAAGTGTGCGGCGAGTTCCGTGTCCGGGCGGTCTGCCCAGGTCCGGTTGGTAACGTCCGCTGCGTGCCCTCCTCCCCGTCCCCGGCCGCCGGCCCGGCGCCGACACGCGTCCGCGACCGGCGCGCCGACCTGCTGGTCACGCTCGCCGCGCTGGCCCTGGCCCTCTGGGTGACGAGTGGCCTGTGGCGGGATCCGAACAGCCGCGCGATCACCGTCAACTCCAGCGACCAGGCGCTGTTCGAGTGGCTGCTGGCGTTCGGCGGACACGCGCTGACCCACGGACAGAACCCGCTGTACACCACCTTGATCAATGTTCCGGACGGGGTGAACCTCGCGGTGAACACCTCGATCACCGTGTACGCGGCGGTCTTCGCGCCGCTGACGTACCTGATCGGGCCGCCCGCGACGTTCCTGGTGATCCTCACGCTCAACCTGGCCGCGACGGCGGTGGCCTGGTACTGGCTGCTCAGCCGGCACCTGGTCCGCAGCCGGCTGGCCGCCGGGGTGGGCGCGCTGTTCATCGCCTTCTGCCCGGCGATGGTGTCGCACGCCAACGCGCACCTGAACTGGACCGCGGGCTGGCTGGTGCCGCTGCTGATCTGGGGCGTGTTCCGGCTGCGCCGGCCGGGCCGGGCGGTCACCGGCGGGATCGTGCTCGGGCTGCTGGTGGCCGTCGCGTTCTCGATCGCCGCCGAGGGTCTGTTCTTCACCGCGCTGGCGCTCGGCGTGTTCCTCGCGGTGTGGGCGCTGCACCCGGCCCGCCGGTCCGAGGTACGCGCCGCGCTGCCCCGGATGGCGGCCGGACTGGGCGTGACAGCACTCGTCGCGGGGGCGCTGCTGGCGTACCCGCTCTGGCTGCACTTCCTCGGACCGCAACGGTTCCACGGCACCGGGTTCGACCCGCTGATCCACTCCGAGGACATCGCCGCGTACGGGTCGTACCCGCGCCGGTCGCTGGCCGGCTGGGCCGGATGGGGCACCTCGCTGGCGCCCAACCCGACGGAGGAGAACTCGTTCTTCGGCGTACCGCTGCTCCTGCTCGCCGTCGCCTGCTTCGCGCTGCTGTGGCGGCGCGCGGACCGGGCGTTCCGGGCCACGCTGGCCGCCCTCGGCGTGACCGCAGTGGTCTTCGCGGTGCTGTCGTGGGGGCCGACGGTGAAGTGGAACGGCCGCCGCTTCGACCAGACGCTGCCGTTCGGGGTGCTGGACAACCTGCCGGTGATCAACGCGGCGTTGCCGTCCCGGCTGGCGCTCGTGGTCGCGCCGGTCATCGGCCTGCTGCTGGCGTACGCGATCGACTCGCTGCGCGCCCGGCCGCCCCGGCGCCGGGTGAGCGGGCTCGCCTGGGCGCTGGGCTTCGTCGCCGCGCTGCTGCCGCTGGTACCCACCCCGCTGCTGACAAGCGTCCGCGAACCGATCCCGGCGTTCATCACCAGCGGCGCCTGGCAGCGCTACGTCCCGCCCGACGGGGTGCTGACCCCGCTGCCGCTGACCGTTGACGTCTACCCGGACGGGCAGCGCTGGCAGGCGTACGCGCTGGCGAACCGGCAGGGTGAGTTCCGGATCCCGTCCGGGTTCTTCCTCGGGCCGGGCGGGCCGGAGGGCCGGGGCCGGATCGGCCCGGTGCCGCGCACCTTCGACTCGCTGATGGATCAGGCGGGCCGGACCGGGCTGGTGCCGATCATCACCGACGGCAGCATCCGCGAGTCGCGTGCCGACCTGCGCTACTGGGGCGTCCAGGCGGTGGTGCTTCCCGACCGGGTGCACGGCGCGAAGTTCGACGTCGACGAGGAGGCGCTGCGGCGCACCGCCACCGCGCTGCTCGGCCCGCCCGAGCGGGTGGAGGACGTCTGGCTGTGGCGGGTGCCGGCCTGACCACTGCCTCGGCACCGACCGCAGCCTCGGCTCGATGGCGACGAGGCTCACGGGTCCGGTTCCCGGGGGTCGGGACTAGGCTGGACGGGTGAGCGTGACGACTTCCGGGCTGACCGCCGTCCGCGCCGGCCTGCTCGACTACCAGGCCGCCTGGGACGAGCAGCGCCGGCTGCACGAGGCGGTGGTGGCCGGCGAGCAGGGCGACACGGTGCTGCTGCTGGAGCACCCCAGCGTCTACACCGCCGGCAAGCGCACCGAGCCGTGGGACCGCCCGATGGACGGCACCCCGGTGGTGGACGTGGACCGCGGCGGAAAGATCACCTGGCACGGTCCGGGGCAGCTCGTCGGCTACCCGATCGTCCGGCTGCCCGACCCGGTCGACGTGGTCGCGTACGTCCGGCGCACCGAGCAGCTCCTGATCGACGTCTGCGCCGAGTTCGGGCTGGCCGCCGGCCGGGTCGAGGGACGCAGCGGCGTGTGGGTGCCGGAGGACGACCGGGGCCCGGCCCGCAAGGTCGCCGCCATCGGCATCCGGGTGGCGCGCGGTGTCACGCTGCACGGCTTCTCCATCAACTGCGACTGCGACCTGGGCTTCTTCGACCGGATCGTGCCCTGCGGCATCCGCGACGCCGGTGTCACCTCGCTGACCGCCGAGCTGGGCCGGCCGATCACCGTCGCCGACGTGCTGCCGGTGGTCGAGCGGCACCTGCCGACGCTGACGCAGGTCTGAGCCCGTGCGGCTCGACCTGGTCACGCTCGTCGTGGCCGAGTACGACCCGGCGATCACCTTCTTCACCGAGGTGCTCGGATTCGAGCTGGCCGAGGACAAGCCCTCGCTGACGAACGACGGCCGGCCCAAGCGCTGGGTGGTCGTACGCCCGCCGGGCGGCGGAACCGGCCTGCTGCTGGCCCGCGCCGACGGCGAGCACCAGGCCGGTGCGGTGGGCGACCAGACCCACGGCCGGGTGGGCTTCTTCCTCCAGGTCGACGACTTCGAGGCGGTGTACCGCCGGATGGCCGACGCGGGCGTCGAGTTCGTCCGGCCGCCCCGCACCGAGCCGTACGGCCGGGTCGCGGTCTTCCGCGACATCGCCGGCAACCCCTGGGACCTGCTCGGCCCCGCCTGACCGTCCCCTCCCCCGAGCCCGCGCGCCGGCAGGACCGGCGCCCCGCAGTCACCGTGAGTGACAGATGCCGTGCCCCTGGGTTGTGCCCTCTCGCCGACTTTGCTCTGCAGCCGGATACGCGACGGTCACTCCTTGTCGGCCGGCGCGTCGGTGGCTGCAGAGCAAAGGGCGCACATGCCCATCCCTCCCTCTCGGCGGGCGTTCGCCATAATCCCTGCTCACCGCGATCTGGAGGCGACAAGGGCACCCGAGCGACCTCTGACGCATCCTCACGGACCGTGACCGCAGTCGGAGACGGCTTCCCCTCACTCTCAGTGGCCACGCCGGGGCCGGTTTCCCCAGCCCCGGCTCGACCGAGAGCCGCCGGTCAGGGCGTGAGGCGGTGCAGGTCGCGCGGGAAGGCGGTCACCTCGCGGACGTTCGCCGCGCCCGTGAGCCGGGCGACGAACCGCTCCAGCCCGATCGCGAAACCGCCGTGCGGCGGCATGCCGTGCCGGAACGCGTCCACGTACCCGGCGTACGGCTCCACCGGCTCGCCGCGCGCCGCCAGGGCGGCCAGGTAGTCGGCGTGCCGGTGCAGCCGCTGCCCGCCGGTCACCAGCTCCACGCCGCGGAACAGCAGGTCGAAACCGTTGGAGTACGCGGGCCGGGCCGGGTCCGGATGGGTGTAGAACGGGCGCTTCGCCATCGGGTAGCCGGTGACGAAGAGGAAGTCGCTGCCGTGCTCGCGGAGCGCCCACTCCCCCAGCGCCCGCTCGTGCGCCGGGGCCAGGTCGGGTTCGGAAGGCGGCGCCCCGGCGATCGTCAGCGCGTCGGTGAAGTGCACCGCCGGGATCTCGGCCGGCACCTCCGGCACCGTCACACCGAGCGTCGTCAGCGCGCCACCGGCCCGCTCGCCGACGGTCGCCACCATCCCGGCCAGGGTCTCCCGCAGCACCGCCATCACGTCCCGGTGGTCGGCCACGAAGCCCAACTCCACGTCGAGCGACGTGTACTGGGCCAGGTGGCGCACCGTGTCGTGCGGCTCGGCGCGGAACACCGGCCCCACCTCGTACACCCGCTCGAAGACGCCGACCATGAGCTGCTTGTAGAACTGCGGCGACTGGGCCAGGTAGGCGGGCCGCCCGAACCAGTCCAGCGCGAACACGTTCGCCCCGCTCTCGGTGGACGAGGCGACAACCTTCGGCGTGTGCACCTCGACGAAGCCCCGCCCGTCGAGCGTGGCCCGGAAGCCGGACACGGCCGCCGCCGAGATCCGCAGCGCGGCGGAGCGGACCGGGTGCCGCAGCGCGACCGGCGCGTGGTCGAGCTGGGTGGGCAGGGTGGCGGTGAGCACCGGCCGGTACAGGTCGAACGGGGGCGGGACGGCGGGCGGCCCGAGCGGCCGTACCGTCGGCTCGACGACCTCGACCCCGGCGGGCGCGGTGGGGTTCGCGACCACCGTGCCGACCACCTCGACGACCGTCTCCTCGGTGAGCGCCTCGACCTGCTCGCGCACAGCGGGCGCGGCGACCACCACCTGGGCGAGCCCGGCGGCGTCCCGCAGGATCAGGAAGGCCACCGACTTGAGCAGCCGGCGGCGGTGGACCCAACCGGCGAGCCGCACGGTGGCGCCCACATGGGCGGGGAGTTCTGTGGACAGGATGCGTTGCACGACTACTACCTCCTTGACCAATCGCAACGCGATCCCCAGGGAGGTGTGGGCGAGCGGGAAACCTCGCGGTGCCACCACACCTTCGCCCCCGCCAGGGCGGGAGCCTCGTTCGTCGCCTTTTCACCGGGGCCGGCCGGGCGGGCTCTACTGGGCGCGACGCGCCGTTCTTCCCGCAGCTCGGGAGGGTCTTCGCGGACCGGCGCCAGACCGCCTCGCAGCAACCGGCGGCTCTCTCGACTGGCGGATCGGTCCGTTACTCGGCTCCGTCACAGCTCTGCCCGGCACGCTAGCACCGCACGCGCCACGCTGTGACCGGGTTTTTTCGCCCCTGGTGTCCGGTGTCACAGCCATTCCGGCGTGACGGCCGTCGCCCTCGTTCATCGACCGGCACCGACCGGCGTACGCTCGGTTTTGTGACGATCGAGCAATCCGCGCCGACGAATGAGCAGCCAGCGCGCACCGCGACTGTCGCCCCGGAGGGGCGGCGGATGCTGCGGATCGAGGCGCGCAACGCCGAGACGCCGATCGAGCGCAAGCCGCCGTGGATCAAGGTCAAGGCCAAGATGGGCCCGGAGTACACCCAGTTGCGCGGGCTCGTGTCGCGCGAAGGGCTGCACACCGTGTGCCAGGAGGCCGGCTGCCCCAACATCTACGAGTGCTGGGAGGACCGGGAGGCCACCTTCCTCATCGGTGGTGACCAGTGCACCCGGCGCTGCGACTTCTGCCAGATCGACACCGGCAAGCCGGCCGAGTTCGACGCCGACGAGCCGCGGCGCGTCGCCGAGTCGGTCGCCACGATGGGCCTGCGCTACGCGACCATCACCGGCGTCGCCCGCGACGACCTGCCCGACGGCGGGGCCTGGCTGTACGCCGAGACGGTCCGGCAGATCCACGCGCTGCAGTCCGGCTGCGGTGTCGAACTGCTGATCCCCGACTTCAACGCGGTGCCCGAGCAGCTCGCCGAGGTCTTCGGCTCGCGGCCCGAGGTGCTGGCCCATAACGTGGAGACCGTGCCGCGCATCTTCAAGCGGATCCGCCCGGCGTTCCGCTACGAGCGTTCGCTGGACGTGATCCGCCAGGCGCGGGCCGACGGCCTGGTCACCAAGAGCAACCTGATCCTCGGCATGGGCGAGGAGCGTGCCGAGGTGTCCCAGGCGCTGCGTGACCTCCACGAGGCGGGCTGCGAGCTGATCACCATCACGCAGTACCTGCGCCCCTCCCCCCGGCACCACCCGGTGACCCGCTGGGTCAAGCCGGAGGAGTTCGTCGAGCTGCGCGAGGAGGCCGAGGAGATCGGCTTCGCGGGCGTGATGAGCGGTCCCCTGGTCCGCTCGTCGTACCGCGCGGGCCGCCTCTACCAGCAGGCGCTCGACGCCCGCCGGGAGGTCACCGTCGCCGGCTGAGGCCGGCCGACCACCGCGTCACCCGCCGCCGGCCGCCCGCCGGATGCCATGATCACAGGCATGACCGCCGGGGTACGCGAGGAGCCACGCGAAGCGGTGCGCCCTCGTACGCCCCGGCGGCTGCCGTTGCCGACGCTGCTCGCCCTGCTCGTCGGGTCCGCCGGGGTGGGCTACCGGCTGGCGCTGCTGTTCGCCGGCGTACCGCCCACCAACAGCGACGAGGCGACGATGGGGCTGGCCGCCCTGCACATCGCCCGCGGTGACGGCTTCCCGGTGTGGTTCTACGGCCAGGCGTACATGGGCACGCTGGAGGCGTACCTGGCCGCGCCGCTGGTTGCGCTGGCCGGACCGTCGGTGCTCGTGCTGCGGCTGCCCACGCTGGCGCTGTACGCGTTGTTCCTGCTGCTGTCCTGGCGGCTGACCCGGCGTCTCGGCGGTGACCGCTGGTACGCCCTGCTGGTGGTCGCCGTGCTGGCGCTCGGCGCGGACCGGGTGGTGAAGAACCAGCTCATCGCCGGTGGCGGCTATCCGGAGCTGAACCCCGCAGGTGCCGCGCTTGCGCTGCTGACGGTCGGGCTCTGCGTGACCGGGGCGGGCGCGCGGCTGCCCCGCTGGGCGGCCTGGGGACTGATCTCCGGGGTGCTGCTCTGGGTGGACCCGCTGATCCTGCCGTACGTGCTGACGCTCGGCGCGCTGCTGGTGGCCCGCCGGTGGCGGGAGCTGGCCGGCCGGGCCGGGGTGGTGCTGACCGGCGCGCTGCTGCTGGGCGCGGCCCCGATGCTCGTGGACAGTATCCGGCACAGCCGCAACCCGGTGGCCGCGGTACTGGCGGCCGGTGGCACGGGCTCACCTGCCGACTGGGCGGACCGGCTGCACGGCGCGCTGGTCCTCGGGCCGCCGCTGGCGATGGGCTTCTGCTCCCCCGGCCGGTGCGCCACCTGGCAGCTCTGGTGGGCCGTCGCGTTCCCGGTGCTGCTGGTGCTCGCCGCGCTCACCGCGTGGCTCACCCTCCGCCGTACCTCCGGCGGTCCGGGCTCGCCGGAGCGGGTGTCGGCCGGGGTGCGGCTGGCGCTGCTCGGCGGCGCGGCGGGTGTGCTCGGCGCGTACGCGGTGAGCAACGCGGCCGGGCAGACGCCGATCGAGAGCAGTCGTTACCTGTCGTGCCTGGCGGTCGCCGTGCCCGCCCTGCTCTGGCCACTGTGGCAGGCCGCCCGCCGGCCGGCGGTCCGGGTGGCGGGAGTCGCGGCGGTGGCGGTGCTGGCGGGTGTGCTCGGCACCGGCGCGGTGGCCACAGTGGACGTGATCCGGGCGGCGCCGGCCGTGCACGCCGAGGCGGACCGGCACCGGTCGCTCGTGGACACGCTCGGCGCGCTCGACGTCCGGAACGTCCGCGGCGGCTACTGGACGTGCAACCGGCTCACCTACGCCACCGGCGAGAACGTGGTCTGTGCTGTGGTCGACGACGACCTGACCCCGGGTTTCGACCGGTTGCCCGCGTACCGGCGGGAGGTGGCCGCCGACCCGGGCGCGGCGTGGGTGGCGCCGGCCGGCTCGCCGCTGGCCGCACGGCTGGACGAACGCCTCGGCACCGAATCCGGCGCGCTCGACGTGGTCACGGTGGCCGGCTGGCGGATCTACCTGCCGCGCTGACGCGGACGCGGCGCGCTACCGGGCGCGGCGCTGTGCCGGGGCGGGCGGCGAAGCGTCGAGCAGGCCGAGGCGGTGGGCCAGCGCGGCGGCCTCGACCCGGTTGGTCACGTCGAGCTTGGCGATGATCCGGGACACGTGCACACTCGCCGTCTTCGGCGAGATGAACAGCCGCTCGGCGATCCGGCTGTTGCTGTGCCCCTCGGCGACCAGCCGCAGCACCTCCTGCTCCCGGCTGGTCAGCAGGTCCGGCCCGGGTCGCCCGGTGCCCCGCAGCCCCACCCGGCGGGCCAGCGTCGCCGCCTGCTCGCCCAGCGGGGTGGCACCCAGCCGGGCGGCCAGTTCGGCCGTCTCCCGTACCGCGGCGGCGACCTCGTCCCGCTCGCCCGCCGCCGCGGCCGCCTCGGCCAGCCCGAGCAGCGCCCGGCCCAGCGGGTACGGCTGCCCGGCCGCCCGCCACGCCGCCACGGCCTCCCGCCACGCGGCGAGCGCCTCGGCGGGAGCGGCGGGGCCGAGCCCGGTCAGGACGGCGGTGACGTGGGCCGCGTGGGCGTGCTCGGCCGGGTGCCGGGCGGGCAGCGCGGCGGCCACCGCCGACACCTCGGCGGCGAGCGTCGCCTCCCCGATCACCGCGGCGGTACGCGCCAGCGCGTTCAGCAGCGGCCAGCCCTCCCGCGGCAGGTCGGCCAGGTGCGCGTCGGCCAGTGCGGCGCGCGCCGCGCGTACCGCCTCGGGCTTGTCGTCGGCGGCGAGCGCGGCCTCCACGCGCAGCTCGTGCAGCGGCAGCCGGTGGTTCGGCCAGAGGTAGGGGCGGCTGAGGAACGCCAGCGCCCGCCCGACGACCTCGTCGGCGCCGGGATGGGCGCGGGCCAGGTGGAGCCCGGCGCGCAGTTGCAGCCAGTGCAGCCCGGACACGCCGGGCGGGTCGATCCGGGCCGCCTCGGCGCAGGTGGCGTCCGCCTCGTCCCAGCGGCCCAGCGCGATCAGCGCCTCGGCCCGGTTGGACAGCAGGTACGCCCCGATCGAGCGGCTGATGCCGACCCGGCGCGCCTCGCTCACCCCGGCCGCGGCCGCCTGTTCGGACTCGTCGTAGCGGCCCAGTTCGTAGAGCACGTCGGAGAGGAAGACCAGCGCACTGACCAGGGCCCACGAGTCACCGGCGGCGCGGGCCCGCGCCTCGACCCCGCGCAGCTCGGCCAGCCCGCGCTCCGGGGTGCCGTCGAGGCGGTGCAGCAGGGCGATCCGGGTGGGCAGCAGCACCAGGTCGGTGCCGACCTCGGACGCGCCGGCCGCGGCTTCGGCGGCGACCGAGGCGGCCTCGCGCGGGTCGACCTTCATCAGGTGCGACGCGATGTCGGCCAGCACGGCGAACCGTTCCGGGCCGTCGGGGGCGCCGGCCGCCAGCCGGTACGCCTCGCGCAGCTCGG
Organism: Micromonospora sp. SYSU B005; assembly: GCF_055362685.1. NCBI lineage: Bacteria > Bacillati > Actinomycetota > Actinomycetes > Micromonosporales > Micromonosporaceae > Micromonospora > Micromonospora sp. SYSU B005. The sequence goes on from NZ_JAXCFU010000006.1 coordinate 346,121, forward strand.
CCGCGCCGTCGCTCTTGCCGAGCAGCGCGAACAGCCGGCCGCGATGGTCGAGCAGGCGGGCGGCGCGCAGCGGCTCGGCGCCGGGGTCGACCTCGGCGAGCGCGGCCCGGGTGAGCGTGAGCGCGCGGCTGAGGTCACCGGCGGTGACCGCGGCGGTGAGCGTGTCCTCCAGCACCCGCAGGTGGTCCATGCCGAGCCGGTCGGCGGCGTCGGGCACCTGCTCCCACAGTTCGAGGACGCGCTCCAGCAGACGACTCTGCTCCGCGTACGCGTACCGTTCGGCCGCCGCCTCGGCGGCGACCAGGGCGGCGGTGAGCGCGCGCGGGTGGTCGTGCGCGGCGTACCAGTGGTGGGCGATCTCGGCCGGCGCCCGACCGGCGGCGACCAGGTGGGGTTGGGCCTCGATCGCGGCGGCGTACCGGGCATGCAGCCGCGCGTGCTCGCCGGGCAGCAGGTCGTCGTGCACGGCCTCGCGGACCAGCGCGTGCCGGAACTCGTAGTCGCCGTCCGGGTCGGCCACCACGAGCTGCCCGGCGACGGCGGCGCGCAGCGCGTCCTCCAGTTCGGCCTCGGGCAGGCCGGCCACCTCGGCGAGCAGTTGGTGGGCGAAGCGGGTGCCTCCGGCGGCCGCGATCCGCAGCACCCGCTGGGCCGGCTCGGGCAGCCGGTCGACGCGGGCCAGCAGCAGGTCGCGCAGCGTCTCCGGGATGGCCGCGCAGCCGACCGGGCCACCGGCGGCGGCCAGTTCCTCGATGAAGAACGGGTTGCCCTGGGTGCGTTCGTGCACGTCGTCGACGGTCCGGGCGTACTGCTCGGTGCCGAGCAGGTCGGCCAGCACCGCGGCGGTGCCGTCGCGGTCGAGACGGCCCAGCTCGATCCGGTCCACGCCGCGGACCCGGTCCAGCTCGGCGAGGAACGGCCGCAGCGGGTGCCCGCGGTGCAGCTCGTCGGTGCGGTACGTGCAGACCACCAGCAGGCGGGTGGCGCGGGCGGCCCGCACCAGGAAGCCGATGAGATCCCGGGTGGACCGGTCGGCCCAGTGCAGGTCCTCGATCACCAGCACCAGCGGGCGTTCCTCGGCGATCCGCCGGAACAGGTCGGCGACCAGGTCGAACAGGTAGCCACGCGGGGTGTCGGCGAGCGCCGGCCCGGCGGGCGCGGCGACACCTGCGGGCATCCGGGCGAGTTCCGGCAGCAGCCGGGCGAACTCCGCCTCGTAGCCGGCGAAGGCGGCCGGCCCGTCGTGGCGCAGCACGTCGCGCAGCGCGGCGGCGAACGGGGCGAACGGCAGGCCGGCCTCGCCCAGCTCCAGGCACTGGCCGACGAGCAGCCGCGCGCCGGCCGCGTCCACCTGCGTGCCGAACTCCTCCAGCAGCCGGGTCTTGCCGACACCCGCCTCGCCGCCGACGAGCACCGTCGCCGGCTCGCCGGACCGGGACCGGGCCAGCGCGTCGCCGAGCGCGGTCAGCTCGGTCCGGCGGCCGACGAGGACGGTGCTGGCGGCGCGTACGGTCACGCCGTCGAGCATGCCACGCGCCCCCGACGGCCCGACCGGGCCGATCGGGCCGCGCGTCGCCGCCGGTCCGGCCGCCCCCGTGACGGCCGGACCGGCGAACTGCCCTGCGGCACCGGCCGCGCCCACGATCCCGGGGACGGCCGCCGGTGCGGTCACCGGCGGGCGTCGGTGGTGCGGGCGTTGTGCTGCCGACGGCTGAGCCAGCCGCGCGGGTGCCGCCGTGGCAGCGACCGGGCGAGCCGGTCCTGTGCGGCGTCGGCCTGCAACTCGGAGGCGTGGCTGCGGTGGATGCTGAGGATGAAGTCCGCGTCGTTGCCGAACATCTCGATCTCCCTTGTCGTGCGGTGTCGTTCCCTGTCGAGATCGACTCTCCGCGCGAAGGTGCCCCCGGGGCATGGGTACGCCGCCTGATCTTCGCCCGCCCGGCCTCCTTACCGGCGGGCCGGTTCGGGCCGGCACGGCGGTAAGGTACTCAGCCCTCGGCGGAAGAGGCGGCCACGGATCAACGTGATGTGCGCCGACCACTAGACTCTGCGGTATGGCAAAGCCCCAGGAGAAGGTCTCGTTCGGCCAGCGGCTGAAGCAGATCGGGATGGTGTTCCGGTTCACCGCCAAGCAGGACAAGTGGTTCGCGCCGCTGACCGCGGCGGCGGTGCTGATCCCGCTCGCGCTCACCGTGGTCGCGGTGATCGCCTGGGGCTGGCTCTGGCTGCCGATCGGCATCCTGCTCGCCCTGCTGGCCGTGCTGATCGTGCTCAACCTGCGCTCCAACAAGGCGATGATGAACGCCGCCGAGGGGCAGCCCGGCGCGGCGGCGCAGATCATGGAGAGCATGCGCGGCGACTGGCGGGTCACTCCGGCGGTCAGCTCCACCACCCAGATGGACATGGTGCACCTGGTGGTGGGCCGGCAGGGTGTGATCCTCCTGGCCGAGGGCAACCCGCAGCGCGTACGCGGCCTGCTCGGCCAGGAGAAGCGCCGCCTGGCGAAGGTGATCGGCACCGCCCCGCTGCACGACTACGTGATCGGGCAGGGCGAGGGTGAGCTGCCGGTCCGCAAGCTGCGGATGACGCTGATGCGGCTGCCCCGCGCCCTGTCCCCCAAGGACGTCAACGCGCTCGACAAGCGGCTCAAGGCGCTCACCGCGCGGCCGCAGATGCCCAAGGGCGCGATCCCGAAGAACATGCGGCCGGCGCGCGGCGCGTTCCGGCAGACCCGGGGTCGCTGACCTCCGGCGTACGCGAAGAAGGAGCCGGTCCCGTGCGGGGCCGGCTCCTTCGTCGTACAGGTCAGCGGCGCGGGGCGTCGGTGACGACCGACCCGGAGAGCCGGTCGTGCAGGCCCCGCCGGTGCTCGTCCATGAGCAGGGCCGGCACCACGAGGGCCAGCAGGAGGCCGCGCAGCAGGCCCCGGAGCAGCCCGATCCGGCCGCCGTCGGCCCAGGACACGCAGCGCAGCCGGGTGAGGAACATGCCGGGGGTCTGGGCGAACAGGCCGATGAAGAAGCCGTACTCCAGGATCAGCACCAGGACCGGCGGCCAGCCGTCGCGGACCGGGTCGGAGAAGGCCCGGGCGACCATCAGGCACAGCACCCAGTCGATGATCAGGGCGCCGAAGCGGCGGCCGAGGCTGGGCGGGGTGAAGGCGGGGTCGGTGGCGGGCGGCACCGGTGTGGCGGCGGTATCGGTCACAGCGGCCAGGGTAGCGCCGCCTCGACCCCTGACGAAAAATACGACATTCAGCATCAGAGTGTGCCGGGATGACGCTCCGCAAGCGACGTAACACGGCGGAAACAGACGAGACACGGCCGGGCAACCCCCCGGCCATAGCGTCGCCAGTAGCCAGCTACCGGAGTGGACCTGCCAGGAGGACGTGTGTTCGCCAATTCCGAGGAACTCCTGCGATACCTCGCCAACGAGGACGTGAAGTTCGTCGACGTACGTTTCTGTGACCTGCCCGGCGTGATGCAGCACTTCAACCTGCCGGTCGAGTCGTTCGACGACAGCGTCTTCACCGACGGCCTCGCCTTCGACGGATCCTCGATCCGCGGCTTCCAGGCCATCCACGAGTCCGACATGCTCCTGCTGCCGGACGTCGCCACCGCCTTCATCGACCCGTTCCGGGCCCAGAAGACGCTCGCGCTCAACTTCTTCATCCACGACCCGTTCACCCGCGAGGCCTACTCCCGCGACCCGCGCAACGTGGCGAAGAAGGCCGAGGCGTACCTCGCCGCCAGCGGAATCGCGGACACCGCGTACTTCGGCGCGGAGGCGGAGTTCTACATCTTCGACTCCATCCGCCACGAGACCTCCGCGCACCAGTCGTTCTACTACATCGACTCGATCGAGGGCGCCTGGAACAGCGGCCGGATCGAGGAGGGCGGCAACCGGGGTTACAAGACCGCCTACAAGGGCGGCTACTTCCCGGTGCCGCCGGTGGACCACTACGCCGACCTGCGCGACCGGATCGTGCGGCGCCTCGTCGACGGCGGCTTCACCGTCGAGCGGTCGCACCACGAGGTCGGCACCGCCGGCCAGTCGGAGATCAACTACAAGTTCTCCACCCTGCTGCACGCCGCCGACCAGCTCCAGCTGTTCAAGTACATCGTCAAGAACGAGACCTGGGCCGCCGGCAAGACCGCGACGTTCATGCCCAAGCCGCTGTTCGGTGACAACGGTTCCGGCATGCACACCCACCAGAGCCTCTGGCGTGGCGGCGAGCCGCTGTTCTACGACGAGACCGGCTACGCCGGCCTGTCCGACACCGCCCGCTGGTACATCGGCGGCCTGCTGCACCACGCACCCTCGCTGCTCGCCTTCACCAACCCGACCATCAACTCCTACCGCCGTCTCGTCCCCGGCTTCGAGGCCCCGGTGAACCTGGTCTACTCGCAGCGCAACCGCTCCGCCTGCACCCGCATCCCGGTCACCGGCAGCAACCCCAAGGCCAAGCGCGTCGAGTTCCGCGTCCCCGACCCGTCCAGCAACCCGTACCTGGCGTTCTCGGCCATGATGATGGCCGGTCTCGACGGCATCAAGAACAAGATCGAGCCGCCGGCGCCGATCGACAAGGACCTGTACGACCTGCCGCCGGAGGAGTGGGGCGACGTCAAGCAGGTTCCGGGTTCGCTGCCGGAGGTGCTCAACGCGCTCGAGGCCGACCACGACTACCTGCTCGACGGCGGCGTGTTCACGCCGGACCTGATCTCCACCTGGGTCGACTGGAAGCGGGCCAACGAGGTCGACCCGGTGCGTCTGCGCCCGACCCCGCACGAGTTCGCGATGTACTTCGACTGCTGAGCACGCTCGTCAGCACCGGCCGGGCCGGCTCCGCGATGGCGGAGCTGGCCCGGCCGTTCCGCGCGGTGCGGTTCGGCCGTTCACGCGGTACGCCGGCGCAACGCGGCCCGGACACCGGCCACCGCGACGACCACCACCAGCGCCGTCATCAGCACCGCGCCCGGCGCCTTGCTGAACCGGGCCAGGTTGGATCCGTCGGGCAGGGTGAGCGCCGAGGCGACCGCGCAGGGCGCCACGAACCAGACCTGCCGGGCCAGCGGCACCGCCGCGACCGCGAGCACTGTCAGCGGCCAGATCGCGTACCAGGGGTGGAAGACCGGGGCGAGCAGCACCGTGGCGGCGAGCGCCAGCCCCGCGCCGAGCAGCGCCACCCGGGGGCGGGCCAGCGTCAGCCGGGCCACCCGCTGCCGGGCGTCGTTGAGTCGGCGCAGCGTCGTCCACGCCTGCCACCAGAGCGCGACGAGCGTCCCGGCCAGCAGCACCAGCGCGACCGCCCGGGCCACCGGAACCGCCTGCGGTCGCAGGCCGGCCAGCTCACCGGCATAGTCGATGACGAAGCCGACAGCTGTGGGCGGGGACGTCCACTGCTGCGAGTCGCCGCTGTGGCCGAGCCCTCCCACCCAGCCCAGTCCGAGACCGGTGGCGAGCGAGAGGACCAGCAGCGTGCCGAGCACCGACGCGGCCAGCTGCCCGCCGTCGCGTAGCAGCGCACGCCAGGTGTAGCGGCCGAGCACGGCGGCGAGCGCCGCGAACGGCAGCGCCACCACCGCGACCGCCTTCACCGCCACGGCCAGGCCCAGCAGCATCCCGGCCACCAGCAGCGCGCGCGGCTTGCCCGGCAGGCGGACCAGCACCAGCAGCCCGAGCAGGAGCAGCCCGAGCGCGAGCGCGTCGTTGTGCGCGCCCGCCACCAGGTGGACCCCGACCAACGGGCACGCGAGCACCAGCCAGGCGGCGCGGCGGGTGGGCATCCCGGCGGCGCGGGCCAGGCCGGGCAGGCAGAGCGCGGCCAGCAGCACCCCGGCCACCGCGACCAGCCGCAGCGCCACGATCGTCCCGATCAGGCCGCCACCGGCGAGGACGGCGAGCCCGGCCAGCAGCACGAAGAACGGCCCGTACGGCGCCGGGGTGTCCCGCCAGATCGGCGACACCGAGTCGGTCCACGGGCAGCCGGCCGCGGCGACGCCCACCCGGTACGGGCTGAGCCCCTGCGTCCACGTCCAGCCCTGGCAGGCGTACGAGTAGACGTCGCGGCTGCCGATCGGCGGCGCGGCGAGCAGCGGCAGCGACCAGAGCCCGGCGGTCACGTACGCCCACCGGCCGGACGGTGCGCCCCACCGCAGCGACCACCAGGCGCCCACCAGCAGCAGCATCCCGGCCAGCCAGCAGCCGAGCGTCACCGGCCCGTGCGGTGCGGTCCAGATCGCGGCGAGCGTGCCGCGCGGTGGCGTGCGGGGTAGCGCGCCGCCGAGCCATCCGGCGACGGTGAGCAGCACGGCCCCGGCGAGGCCGGTGTAGCGGGCGAGACCGGCGGCGATCGGCCGGACGGGTCCGTCGGGCTCGCTCACCGGCACACTCCTCAGTCCACGGGAACCGGCTGCCGGCCCTTGCGAGCCGACCGTACCAACCACACGACCACCCCGATCACGAACAGGGTCATCAAGGGCGCACCGGGCATCTTGGAGTACCGGGCCAGCCCGGTGCCGTCGGCCAGCACCAGGAACGACGACACCACGGTGACGATCGAGAACCAGAGCTTGCGGTGCGCGGTGGCGGCGAGCACGGCCAGCGGCCACAGCCAGTACCAGGGGTGGAACAGCGGAGAGAGCGCGACGGTGGCGGTCAGCGCCAGCCCGGCGTGCCAGAACGGCTCACCGCGACGGAACGACCGGAACCAGAGCCAGATCAGCACGGCGACCAGCACGACCATGCCGATCGCCCGGGTCACCGGCAGCGCGTCGACGTGCACACCGAACGGCGCGAGCAGGTAGCCGACGGTCTGCCCCACCGCCGTCGGCGGCGACGTCCAGGCCACCACCAGCCCGCCCTGCTCCAGCCCGCTGACGAACCCCAGCCCCAGCCCGGAGGCGACTGTCACGGCGGTGAGCGCGGCGAGCGAGCCGCCGACCACCCACCCGCCGTCGCGCACCAGCGTCCTGATCCGGTACGCCCCGACGATCGCGGCCAGCGCGGCGAACGGCATCACGACCAGCGCGGTGACCTTGACGGCGGCGGCCAGTCCGAGCAGCGCCCCACCGGCGAGCAGCGGTCCGGGCCGGCCCGGACGGGCCGCCACCACCGCCAGCCCGGCCACGAGCAGGCCGATCATCAGCGCGTCGTTGTGCGCGCCGGAGACCAGGTGCACGGGCACCAGCGGGCTCGCCAGCGCCAGCCAGAGCGCCCGGCGCGGCGGCACCCCGCAGCGGCGGGCCAGCACCGGCAGCGCCCACGCGGTGAGCGCCACCCCGGCCACGGCGAGCACCCGGAACAGCGCGACGGCGGCGAGCAGCGAGCCGGTGGCCTCCACCACCGCGCCGGCGAGCAGCACGAACAGCGGCCCGTACGGTGCCGGGGTGTCCCGCCAGATGTAGGAGATGGTGTCCAGCCAGGGGCACGGCAGCGCGGACACGCCCTGCTCGTAGGGGTTGATCCCGGCCGAGAAGCTGGCGCCCTGACAGGCGTACGCGTACACGTCCCGGCTGCCCAGCGGCGGCGCGACGAGCATCGGCAGCAGCCACAGCGCGACGGTGACCAGCACCCACCGGGCGGACGGCACCCGGTCCCGCAGCGACCACCAGGCCCACGCCAGCAGCGCGGTGCCGACCAGCCACAACCCGATGATCAGCGGCCCGTTCGGGCCCTGCCAGATGCTGACCGGGGTGGGACGCAACTCGCCGTCGGGCAGGGCGCCGCCGAGGAACGCGGCCACGGCGAGCAGCACCGAACCCGCCAGGCCGATCCAGCGCGAGAGGTGGTGAGGCACGTCCGACATGCTGCCAGTACGGTGGTTCGCGATCAGGAGGTGGGCATGCGGGGCGGTCGGGTGGTGGCGGTCTCCGCCGTGTCGGCGCTCGTCCTCTGCGTGCTCTACCTCACGCTGCCGGCCACCGGCTCTGACCTGTCCGCGCAGGTCGCCCGCGCCGGGTTCTTCGCCGATCACGGAAGCGCCCTGGTCGACCTGCGCTGGTACGGCGGTGTGCACCCGTGGGGCTACAGCCTCGTCTCGCCGCCGCTGATGGCACTGCTCGGGGTACGCGTCACCGGCGCGCTCGCCCTGCTCGCCTCCGCCACCGCGTTCGCCGCCCTGCTGGTGCGGACCCGGGTGCCCCGTCCGCTGCTCGGCAGCCTGGTGGGCGTGGTCACGATCGCCGGCAACCTGGTGTCCGGGCGGGTCACGTACGCCCTCGGCGTCGCGTTCGGCCTGGCCGCGCTGCTCGCTCTCACCGTCCCCGCCCGCCGCTCCCGGCTCGTCGCCGCCGGTGCCGCCGCGCTGCTCGCCTCGGCGGCCAGCCCGGTGGCCGGGCTGTTCGTCGGGCTCGCCGGCGTCGCGCTGCTGCTGACCCGCCGGTACGCCGACGGCCTGCTGCTCGCCGTACCGGCCGCCGCACCGCTCGCGGTGACCGGGCTGCTGTTCGGTGAGGGCGGCTGGATGAACATCAGCACTGCCGACACCGTGCACGCCGTGGTGACGAGCCTGGTCGTGGCGGCGCTCGTGGCGTACCGGCCGGTGCGGGTGGGCGCGCTGCTGTCCGCGGCCGGGGTGCTGGCGTCGGCGCTGCTGCACACGCCGGTCGGGCTGAACGCCACCCGCCTGGTGGTGATGTTCGCGCTGCCGGTGCTGGCCGCCACCGCGACGCTTCCCGCCCCGGTGTCCGATCGGCTTCGCGCCGCCGGCCGGCGCTTCCGGGTCGCCGGGGCGGTCGGGCTTGCCGCGCTGCTGGCGGTGGTGTGCTGGTGGCAGCCGCCGGTGGTCACCGCCGACCTGCGCAGCGCCGACGACCCGACGGCGGACCCGGCGTACTTCACGCCGCTGCGCGCGGAGCTGGCCCGGCGCGGGCTCACCGGGCGGGTGGAGGTGCCGCCGACCCGCAACTACTGGGAGGCGGCCCACATGGGCGACGTGCCGCTCGCCCGGGGCTGGCTGCGGCAGGCCGACATCGACCGCAACGCGCTGTTCTTCACCACGGTGCCCGGCGCGGACGGCACCGGCGTCCCGCTGACCCCGATCACCTACCGGGACTGGCTGGCCGACAACGCGGTGCAGTACGTGGCCGTGCCCGACGCCGAGTTCTCCTGGGTGGGTGCGTCGGAGGCGAAGCTGGTGGAGACGGGCCAGCCGTACCTGACCGAGGTCTGGTCGGACCGGCACTGGAAGCTGTACGCGGTCGCCGAGCCCACGCCGCTGGTCGGCGCGCCTGGTGAATTGATCCGCCAGGACGGCGCCTCGATCACGTTCCGCGCCCCCGCCCTCGGCAAGATCCCGATCCGGGTACGCCACGACCGCTGGCTCACCGTCAACGGCGGCGCCGAGGTCACCCGAGACGGCAAGTGGATCACCGTAACGGTCCCCCGAGAGGGCACCTACACCCTCACAAGCTGACCCACCCGCCCCCGCCCTCGTCCCCCTGCCCCGTCGATCTTGCGGTTGCGGCCCCTCGGGAGCCGGAAATGCCGCTTTCGCCGGGGCCACAAGTGCAAGATCAACGCCGCGGGAGGCGGGCGGGGCGGGGCGGGAGGGGCGGCGTGGGGTTAGAGGGGGGACTCGAGGATTCGCTGGACGACTGTGCGGGAGTGGCGGCCGGTGCGCAGGTACTCGTCGAGGAACTCGCCCTGGTCCTCGCGCCCCAGCAGCCGCACCACCCCGGCCAGCTCCACCCCGTGCCGGGGCAACTGGTCCCCGGCCCGGCCGCGGACCAGCATCAACGCGTCGCGCACCTCGGCGGCGAGCGTCCAGCCGGCGGCCAGCTCGGCGGCGTCGGAGGGGTCGAGCAGCCCGGCGTCGCGAGCGGCGGCGAGCGCGTCGAGCGTACGGGTGCCACGCAGGGCGGGCACCTGACCGGCGTACCGGAGCTGGAGCAACTGCACCGCCCACTCGACGTCTGCCAGCCCGCCCCGGCCCAGCTTGGTGTGGGTGGCCGGGTCGGCGCCCCGGGGCAGCCGCTCGGTCTCCACCCGCGCCTTGATCCGCCGGATCTCCACCACCTGCTCGCGGCTCAGCCCTTCGGCCGGGTAGCGCACCGGCTCGATCATGGCCTCGAACTCGGCGCCCAGGTCGGCGTCGCCGCAGACGAACCGGGCCCGCAGCAGCGCCTGCGCCTCCCACACCCGGGACCAGCGCGCGTAGTACTGCGCGTACGCGGCGAGGCTGCGGACCAGCGGGCCCTGCCGGCCCTCGGGGCGCAGGTCGGCGTCGACGCCCAGCGGCGGGTCGGGGGCGGGCGCGGACAGCAGCCGGCGCAGTTCCTCGGCGATGGCCTGAGCGGCGGCGCTCGCCGCGCTCTCCCCCAGCCCGGGCGGCGGGTCGTAGACGAACAGCACGTCGGCGTCGGAGAGGTAGTTCGACTCGTACCCGCCGAGCCGGCCCATGCCGATCACCGCGAAGCGCAGGCCGGGCGGTCCGGGGTGGACGGTACGGGCGGCGCGCAGCGCGGCGGCCAGCGTGGCGTCGGCGACGTGCGACAACGCGGTGCCGACGGCAGTCACGTCCACCACAGTGGGCCGGCGTTCCCCGCCGCCGACCGGGCGCGAGGTGAGCGGGGCGAGCGAACCGGCGTGGCTGAGCACGTCGGCGGCGGCGATCCGGACCAGCTCCCGGCGGCGCAGCGCGCGGACCGCCCGAATCGCCTCGACCGGGTCGTCGTGGCGGGCGGCAGCGGCGGCGAAGCCCTCGACGAGCGTCTCCCGTGGACGCGGAGTCAGCTCGCTGTCCTCGGCGAGCAGCCGCAGCGCCTCCGGTTCGCGGGCCAGCATGTCGGCCGCGTACCGGGACGAGGACAGCACCCGGGCCAGCCGGCGCGCGACCGGGCCGGAGTCACGCAGCAGGCGCAGGTACCAGGGGGTGCTGCCGAGCTTGTCGGAGACCTGCCGGTAGTTGAGCAGACCACGGTCCGGTTCGGGGGCGTCGGCGAACTCGTCGAGCAGCACCGGCAGCAGCGTGCGCTGGATCGCGGCGGTACGGCTGACGCCGCCGGTGAGCGCCTGCAGGTGCCGCAGCGCACCGGCCGGGTCGGCGAAGCCGAGCACCTCCAGCCGGTGCCGGGCCGCCTCGGGCGTGAGGCGCAGCCCTTCGGCCGGTACGCGGGCCACGGATTCGAGCAGCGGCCGGTAGAGCAGTTTGGCGTGCAGCCGGCGTACCTCGGTGGCGTGGGTGACCCACTCGGCGCGGAACTCCTCGACGGCGCTGCGGCCCGGCGTGGCCACGTAGCCGAGCGCGGCGGCGAGCCAGCGCAGCGCGGCCGGTTCGGTCGGCACGGTGTGGGTGCGGCGCAGGGCTTGGAGCTGGAGCCGATGCTCGACGGCGCGCAGGAAGCGGTAGCCGCGCAGCAGCGCCTCCCCGTCGGCGCGCCCCACGTAGCCGCCGGCGACGAGCGCGCGCAGCGCCGGCACGGTGCCGGGCACCCGCAGCGACTCGTCGCCCCGGCCGTGCACGAGCTGGAGCAGCTGGACGGCGAACTCGATGTCGCGCAGCCCGCCCGGACCGCGCTTGATCTCGCGTTCCAGCTCCTTCGGCGGCACGTTGTCGAGGATCTTGCGGCGCATGGACCGGACGTCCTCGACCGCCTCGGGGCGCTCGGCGGCGGTCCACACGAGCGGGGCCAGCGCGTCGATCCACTCCTTTGCGAGCTCCAGGTCGCCGGCGGCCGGGCGGGCCTTGAGCAGCGCCTGGAACTCCCAGGTGCGCGCCCAGCGCTTGTAGTAGGCGAGGTGGCTGGCGAGCGTGCGGACCAGCGGCCCCCGGTTGCCCTCGGGTCGCAGCGCCGCGTCGACCGGCCAGGCCACCAGCCCGCAGATCTGGATCAGCCGGGTGGCGATCTGGGTCGCGGCGGGCAGGTCGTCGTCGGTGGCGGAGACGAAGATGACGTCGACGTCGGAGACGTAGTTCAGCTCGTCGCCACCGCACTTGCCCATCGCCACCACCGCGAGCCGGGGGCGCGGCGTGCCCTCGGGGAGTTCGTCGGCGGCGATGTCGTAGGCGGCGGCCAGCGTGGCGTCGGCCAGCCCGGACAGCGCCGCCATGGTCTGCTCCAGGCCGCGCCCGCCGGTCAGGTCGGCCGCCGCGATCTGCAGCAGCGAGAGACGGTACGCCTGCCGCAGCAGCGGGACCGCGCCGGTCATCGTGGTGAGCCGGGCGGCGACGCTCAGGTCGAGCCGGCCGTCCGCGGTGGGGGCGAGCCCGTCCGGCTCGGTCGCCAGCACCGCCCACTGCCCGGGGTTGGCGACCAGGTGGTCGCCGAGCGCGGAGGAGGCGCCGAGCACCGCGATCAGCCGGCGGCGCAGCCCGGGGTCGGCGGCCAGGGCGTCGCGTACGGCCACCTCGTCGCCGGAGCGCCGCTCGGACTCGACCAGCCGGTGCAGCTGACGCAGGGCCAGGTCCGGGTCGGCGGCGCGGGACAGCGCGCCGAGCAGCTCGGCGGCGGGTTCGTCGGCGGGCTCCTGGGTGTCGGGCCGCCACAGGGCGAGCCCGTCCGGGCCGAGCAGGTCGGCGGCGCGGGCGGCGCCGTCACCCTCGGCGAATCCGTAGCGGGCCAGGCGCCCGCGGGCCGGCCGGGTCACCGTCAGGCCCCGAGCAGCGGCAGGCTGCGGCGCGGGTTGTCGTCGCCGAGTTCGCCGAGCGCGAGTGCGGCGAACCGGATCGCGAACGGCTGCCACGCCTCCTCGACGTCGGCCATCACCCGGTCGCAGGCGGCCACCACCAGCTCCGGGTCGTAGCCCAGCTCGGCCAGCACGGCCGAGTCGCGGGACCACTCGGCGATCATCGCGGTGTCGCACTCGATGTGGAACTGCAGCCCCCAGGCCCGGTCGCCGAGCCGGAACGCCTGGTGCGGGTAGCGGGTGGACGCGGCGAGCAGCGTCGCGCCGTGCGGCAGCTCGGTGATCTCGTCGGCGTGCCACTGGAGCACGTCGGGCATCAGCGGCACGTACCGGAACAGGGGGTCGTCCTCGGCGGCGTCGCGCCGCCCGACGAGCGTCGGCCCGACCTCCGGGCCGGACGTGCTGCGCTCGACCCGGCCGGCGTGCGCGGTGGCGAGCAGTTGCGCGCCGAGGCAGACCGCGAGCGTGGGCACGCGCTTGCGGACCGCCTTGCGCAGCAGCCCTTCCAGCGCCGGGAACCAGGGTGCGCCCGGAGCCCCGTCGGGCCCCGGGTATGCCTGCTGGTCGCCGCCGAGCACCACGAGCGCGGCGTACCCCTCCAGGTCGTCGGGGAGCGGGTCACCGGCGTGCGGACGCAGCACGCGCAGCTCAAGGCCCCCTTCGGTGAGCCACTCCCCCAGGCGGCGGAGGTCGTCGGTCGGGTCGTTCTCGATCACCAGCGCGGTCGCCACGACGTCGAGGCTAACCGGTGCGGCCGACAGGGCACGGTCCGGCAGGCCCTAGGCTCCGATCGTGCCTGACGACTGTGTGCGCCCACCGGCCCTGCGTCCCGGCGACGCGGTGATGCTGGTGTCCCCGTCCGGGCCGACCCGTCCCGAACGGGTGGCCCGCGGCATCGAGCTGCTCACCGGGTGGGGGCTGCGGCCGGTGCCCGCGCCGAACGCGTACGCCAGGCGGGGTTACCTGGCCGGCGACGACGCGCTGCGGGCCGCGGACCTGAACGCGGCGTTCGCCGACCCGGAGATCCGCGGGGTGATCTGCACCCGGGGCGGCTACGGCGCGCAGCGGGTGGTCGACCTGATCGACATGGCCGCGGTACGCCGGGATCCGAAGGTGGTGGCCGGGTTCTCCGACATCACCGCGTTGCAGTTCGCGCTCTGGCGGGGCGCCCGGCTGGCCGGGGTGCACGGGCCGGGCGCCGCGTGGCGGGACGAGCGCACGCCGGTCCGCTCGGCGGAGTCGCTGCACGCCGCGCTGGCCAGCACCGAGCCGGTGACGGTGGCGGCGGTCGAGGCGGAGGAGACGTACCCGGTGCGGGTGCCCGGGCGGGCCGAGGGCCGGCTGATCGGCGGCAACCTGTGCCTGATCACCGCGTCCATCGGCACGCCGGACATGCCCGACCTGACCGGGGCGATCCTGCTGGTCGAGGAGGTGCAGGAGCCGCCGTACAAGATCGACCGGATGCTCACCCACCTGCGCCGCTGCGGCGCGTTGGACGGGATCGCCGGGGTGGCGGTCGGCCAGTTCACCGAGTGCGCGGACGGCTGGGACACCACAGTCGTGGACGTGCTCACCGACCGGCTGGGCGACCTGGGCGTGCCGGTCCTCGGCGGCCTGCCCGTCGGCCACGGCCCGGGCCAGCTCACCGTCCCGGTGAACACCCCCGCCCTGCTCGACGCCACCACAGGCACCCTGACGGTGACCGCCGCCGTCCGCTGACGCCGAGGCCGAGGCCCGGCGATCATGAAGTTGGCGGCAGCTCAGAGATCCACAACTGCCGCCAACCTCATGATCGACGCGGCGAGGGCGTGAGGTGGGCCACGGCGCCGATCTCCAGGGCCGCCCAGACCGCGCCGTCGGGGGTGACCGTGAGGCCGTGGGGTTCCGAGGCCGGCGTGGGCAGGGTGTGGGCGGTGATGTGGCCGTCGGGGTCGATGTGGCCGATGCGGTTGGCGCCCCACTCGGTGAACCAGCAGCCGCCGGCCGGGTCCGCGACGATCGCGTGCGGGCGCGCCGTCCGGTCCGGCAACGGGAACTCGTCGATCCGCCCGTCCGGCGTGATCCGGCCGAGCTGCCCGGCCACGATCTCCACGAACCAGAGCGCGCCGTCGCCGCCCCGGGTGATGCCGACCGGCCCGGCCGCCTCGGTGGGCAGCGGATGCACTGCCACCTTCCCGTCCAGGCCGACCCGGGCGATCGCGTTCGCCTGGTTGAGCGTGAGCCAGAGCGCGTCGTCCGGGCCGGCCGCCAGCATCGACGGGAAGCCCTTGTCGACCGGCAGCGGGAAGGACGTCACCTCCCCGTCGACGCTCACCCGGCCGATCGTGTCGTCGCTCATGCCGGCGTACCAGAGCGCGCCGTCCGCACCCACCGCCAGCCCGCAGGGGCCGCAGGCGGGCGGCAGCGCCACCGAGCCGGTCTCGCCGTCGACGGTGATCCGGCCGAGCCGGTCGTCGCCCGAGCGGGTGTACCAGAGCGCGCCGTCGGGGCCGCCGACGATGATCAGCGGGCGGCTGCCGGGCGGGTCGTCGCGGTAGGTCCGTACCTCACCGTCGAGGCCGAGCCGGGCGACGCCGCCGGAGCCGGCCAGCGCCAGCCAGAGCGCGCCGTCGGGCCCGACCGTGATCGAGTACGGCCCGGAGCCCGGCCCGGTGAGCGGGATCTCGCGGATGGCGGGCTGTGGCATGGAGTGGCCTTTCGTCGGGTTTCGCCCAGCCTCGCGGGCGCTGCGGCACCCCGGCAACACGAATAATTCGGGCCTTCCGGACGGGATTGCCAGCTCGCTGACAGGTTCGCCACGGGTGGCCCTCAGTTCCGGCGACCACTGTCGGTGACGTCATCGCACCACCACCGAACAGGAGAATCGCATGATCCGCACGATGTCGAAGAAGCACCTGCTGGCCGGCCTGGCCGCCGCCGGCGTGCTCGGCGTCGGGATCGCCGCCCCGACGGTGGCGCTCGCCGACGACAAGAGCCCGAACCCGTCTTCGAGCGCCAGCAGCAGCACCGACCAGGGTGACGACCGCCGCCAGAAGCACGCCGACCGGCAGGCCGAGTTCGCCGAGGCGCTCGCCAAGGAGCTGGGCGTCTCGACCGACAAGGTCACCGCGGCGCTGGAGAAGCTGCACGAGCAGCGCCAGGGCGACCGCCCGGAGCGGCCGGAGCGGCCGTCGACCGAGGACCGGCAGGCCGCGCTGAAGGAGCGGCTGGACCAGGCCGTCACCGACGGCAAGCTCACCCAGGAGCAGGCCGACGCGGTGCTCAAGGCCGCCGAGGCGGGCGTGTTCCCGGGCCCGGGCAAGGGCGGCCACGACGGCCGGCCCGGCCACCACGGCAAGGGCGGCGACAAGGCCAGCAAGGGCGCCGAGGCCGAGCAGGAGGGCCAGGGCGGCAAGTGACGCGGTGGTCCCGCCGCCCCTCACCGGCCGTTCCCTCCTCCTGGCCGGAGCTGAGCGGGGCCACCCCCGGTGGGGGGGGGGCCCCGGGGGCCCCCCCCCCCCCCCCCCGCCCACCAGCCCCCCGGGGGGGGGGGGGGGGGGCGCCCCCCCCACGCCCCGGCCGGTCCCCGCCCCGGGCCGGGCGCGGGGGGGGCCCCCCCCGGGGGGGGGCCCCCCACCGGCCCCCCCCACCACGCCGTTCCCGGTACGGCAGTCCCGACGACGACCACACCCGACGTACTGTCAGCCCTCGGCGGGCGGGGTGAAGACGCCGAACAGATTGCCCGACGGGTCACGCAGCGTGGCGCGCACCAGGCCGGCCGGCGTGGTCATCGGTGCGGTCAGTACGGCGCCGCCGGCCTCCTCGGCCCGGCGGCAGGTCTCCGCCACGTCGGCGACCCGGGCGTAGAAGGTCGCGTAGTTGCCGTCGTCGGTGCCCCGGATCGCGCCGCCGATCCCCGGCTCACCGCCGGCCGTCGTCTGCCGGTACGACAGGCCCGGGCCGCCCTGCTCGAAACTCCAGCCGAACAGCTCGGAGTAGAACCGCTGCACCTCGTCCGGGCGGTCGGAGCCGATCTCGAACCAGGTCACGGGCGTGCTGGACATGCTTCCTCCTCATTCGCGCCGGCGGTCGGCCGGCGTCGTCAGGATTCAGCCTCGTACCGGGCCACGACAGCGTCCTGTCGGTGTTTCCACCCGGATCAGACCAGGGTGAGCGGGCGCACCCGGTCGACCGGCACGTCGAGGTCGCCGGGACGCCACTCCCGGGTCACCGGCTCGGCCAGCGGGTGCACCGACACGATCCGGTCGGTGCGGAAGCAGCGCACACCGTCGCGCAGCCGGCACCAGGCGACCAGGTACCAGTGCACCGAGTTGCCCAGGTAGGCCAGCGGCTCCACGTCGCGCGCCGAATCGGTGCCGCCGCGGTCGGCGTACCGCAGGCGCAGCACCCGCCCGGCGGCGACCGCGTCGGCGACGGCGGCCGGGACGGGTGTGCCCGGTCCGTCGCCGACCAGGTGCACCCGGCCGGCGAGCCGGTGCGCCTCGGCCACCGCGGCGGGCGGCATCACCGCGACCAGTTTGCGCAGCGCGGCGCCGGCCGCCGGGGCGAACGGTGAGCCGCCGAGCCGGTGCAGCGCGACGGCCATCGCCACCGCCTCGGCCGGGGTCAGGTTGACCGGCGGCAACGTGCGGGCCCGGTCGACCACGTAGCCGCCGGTGCGGCCCGGCTCGGCCCAGATCGGCACCCCGGCGCCCTGCAACGCGGAGATGTCGCGCTCGACGGTGCGGGTGCTCACCTCGAAGCGGCGGGCCAGCCAGGTCGCGCTGCGCGGGCGCGGCGACACCGCCCGCAGCTCCTCGACCAGGGCGTAGAGGCGGTCGGTGCGGTTCACCCCCGGAAGCTAACCCGGGGGTACGACACCCCTCAGGCGATGCAGGCGCAGACGATCAGCGCGGCGCCGAAGTGGGTGGCGGCGCTGACCCGGGCGGCCGGGTGCGGCTCGTCGGCGGCGATGACGTCGCCGAGCTTGCCCGGGGTGAGCAGGTCCAGCACCAGGAACGCCAGCGCCATCACCAGCAGGCCGACCAGCCCGAACACCACAGTGGACGCGAGCCCCTTGGTGAACGAGCTGTAGCTGGTCAGCACGGCGGTGAAGACGATGCCGGCGATGCCGAGCTGGTTGGCGGCGAGCAGCAGCGCGGCGTTGCCGTTGCGGCGCACCCAGATCAGCTCCCGCAGCTTGCCCGGGGTGAGCAGGTCGACGAGCAGGAATCCGGCGGCCATCAGGGCGACCCCGACGATCCCGAACACGATGCTCTGCCACGCCCCGTCGAGCAGATCTCCCAGCACCAACGCCTCCCCGGCTCACGCCCGCCCGGCGGTGGTGCCGGGACGGTGCCGCAGACGATAGCGGCACCGCGCCAGCGTGATCTAGAGCGAGAGGTAGCGCTGCCGCTCGTACGGGGTGACCTCGCGGCGGTACTGCTCCCACTCGGAGCGCTTGTTGCGCAGGAAGAAGTCGAAGACGTGCTCGCCGAGCACCTCGGCCACCAGCTCGGAACCGGCCATCACGTCGATTGCCTCGGCCAGGTTCTCCGGCAGCGCCTCGTACCCCATGGCCCGGCGCTCGGCGCTGCTCAGCGACCAGACGTCGTCCTCGGCGCCCGGGGGCAGCTCGTAGCCCTCCTCGATGCCCTTGAGGCCGGCGCCGAGCATCACCGCGAACGCGAGGTAGGGGTTGGTCGCGGAGTCCAGCGAGCGGACCTCGACCCGGGCCGAGTTCGGCTTGCCGTACGCGGGCACCCGCACCAGCGCGGACCGGTTCAGGTGACCCCAGCAGACGTACGCGGGGCTCTCGGTGATCCGGTCCGGCAGCGCCTGCGGGAACAGCCGCTTGTACGAGTTGACCCACTGGTTGGTGACCGCTGTGTACTCGCGGGCGTGGGTGAGCAGCCCGGCGATGAACGACTTCGCGACCTTGGAGAGCTTCATCGGGTCGCCGGCGTCGTGGAACGCGTTGCGCTCCCCCTCGAACAGCGACAGGTGGGTGTGCATGCCGTTGCCGGGCTGGTCGGTGAACGGCTTCGGCATGAAGCTGGCCTGCACACCGGTGGAGAGCGCGACCTCCTTCACCACGTGCCGGAACGTCATGATGTTGTCGGCGGTGGTGAGCGCGTCGGCGTAGCGCAGGTCGATCTCCTGCTGGCCGGGGGCGACCTCGTGGTGGCTGTACTCCACCGAGATGCCGATCCGCTCCAGCGCCAGCACGGCCTGGCGGCGGAAGTCCCGCGCGACGGCGTGCGTGGTGTGCTCGAAGTAGCCGCCGGTGTCCACCGGGACGGGCACCGAGCCGTCCTGCGGGCCGTTCTCCAGCAGGAAGAACTCGATCTCCGGGTGGGTGTAGAAGGTGAAGCCCTTGTCGGCGGCCCGGGAGAGCATCCGGCGCAGCACGTGCCGCGGGTCGGCCCACGACGGGCTGCCGTCGGGCAGCGAGATGTCGCAGAACATCCGGGCGCTCTCGCCGCTGACCCCGCCCTCGAACGGGAAGACCTGGAAGGTGGTCGGGTCCGGCATGGCCACCATGTCCGACTCGAAGACCCGGGCGAAGCCCTCGATCGCGGAGCCGTCGAACCCGATGCCCTCGTCGAAGGCCGCCTCCAGCTCCGCCGGGGCCACCGAGACGCTCTTGAGCGTGCCGAGCACATCGGTGAACCACAGCCGGACGAAACGGATGTCCCGCTCTTCCAGCGTGCGGAGGACGAACTCCTGCTGACGGTCCACTTCCACCCCTCGTGACACGTACGTCCGCACCGGTCGGGCCGGCCCGGCCTGACCGCCCAGTCTCCACCGGGCTCGTTACGCCGACGTTACGCCCTCCCCGGCCGGCCGTCCCGCCGTGTCCGGCCCGCCGGGACGCGCGCGGGGCCCGCCCCGGTATCCCGCGACCTGTCGGATTCGGCCCGGACGGCTGGGGGAAGATGGAGGCATGCCCACCCTGCGTCTCGCCCTGTGCCAGGTCAACCCGACGGTAGGCGACCTCGCCGGCAACGCCGGCCTGGTCCGCGCGTGGAGCCGTCGGGCCGCCGACGCCGGCGCCCAGCTCGTCCTGTTCCCCGAGCTGATGCTCACCGGTTACCCGGTCGAGGACCTGGTGTTCCGCCGCTCGTTCGTGGCCGCGTCCCGCGCCGCGCTGCACCGGCTCGCCGCCGACCTGGCCGCCGACGGCCTCGGTGACCTGCCGGTGCTGGTCGGCTACCTGGACGCGGACGGCCCTCCGCAGGTCAGCTCCGACGCCCAGCCGGGCCGGGGCGCCCGCAACGCGGCGGCGGTGCTGCACCGGGGCGAGGTGGTGGCCACCTACTTCAAGCACCACCTGCCCAACTACGGCGTCTTCGACGAGGACCGCTACTTCGTCGCCGGCGACACGCTGACAGTGGTGCGCGTCGGCGGGGTGGACGTGGCGCTGACCATCTGCGAGGACCTATGGCAGGCCGGCGGCCCGTTCGCGGTGGCCCGGGAGGCCGGCGTCGGGCTGGTGCTGAGCATCAACGGCTCGCCGTACGAGCTGAACAAGAACGACGTGCGGCTGCCGCTGGTGCGCCGGCGCGCCGCCGAGGCCGGGGCCGCCATCGCGTACGTGAACATGGTCGGCGGCCAGGACGAGCTGGTCTACGACGGCGACTCGATGATCGTCGCCGCGGACGGCACGCTGCTGACCCGGGCGCCGCAGTTCGTCGAGCACCTGGTGGTGCACGACCTGGAGCTGCCGGCGGCGACCGGGGCGCCGGGCGAGGCCGGCGCGCTGACCGACGGGATGCGCGTGGTCCGCCACGAGATCCCGGCGATCCCGGCCGCACCGCCCGGCCCGGCGGCCGACGGCGGCATCATCGAGCCGGTCGCCGACGAGGCCGAGGTGTGGCACGCGCTGGTGCTGGGCCTGCGCGACTACGTCGACAAGAACCGCTTCCCCTCGGTGGTGCTCGGCCTGTCCGGCGGCATCGACTCGGCGGTGGCGGCGGCCATCGCTGTGGACGCGGTCGGCCCGGAACGGGTGGTCGGCGTCTCGATGCCCAGCCAGCACTCCTCGGAGCACTCCCGCACCGACGCCGAGGACCTGGCGAAGCGGACCGGCCTGGACTACCGGGTCGAGCCGATCCAGCCGATGGTGGACACGTTCCTGGCGAACATGTCGCTGTCCGGGGTGGCGGTGGAGAACCTCCAGGCCCGGGTACGCGGCGTGATCCTCATGGCGCTGTCGAACCAGGAGGGCCACCTGGTGCTCACCACCGGCAACAAGAGCGAGCTGGCGGTGGGCTACTCGACGCTCTACGGCGACTCGGTGGGTGGCTACAACCCGGTCAAGGACGTCTGGAAGACGCTCGTGTGGCGGCTGGCGAAGTGGCGCAACGCGGACGCGGCGCGACGCGGCCAGACGCCGCCGATCCCGGAGAACTCGATCGGCAAGCCGCCGTCGGCCGAGCTGAGCCCCGGCCAGCTCGACAGCGACACGCTGCCCGACTACGACGTGCTCGACCCGATCCTGATCGGCTACGTCGACGGCGACCTGGGCCGCGACGGCCTGGTCGAGTCCGGCCACGACCCGGCCGTGGTGGACAAGGTGCTGCGGATGGTGGATACCGCCGAGTACAAGCGACGGCAGTCCGCGCCCGGCACCAAGATCTCCATGAAGGCGTTCGGGCGGGACCGGCGGCTGCCGATCACCAACCGGTGGCGCGAGGACGGCTGACCGCTCCTCCGGCCGGGGAGTGACATCCTCCACTCCGACCTGCCCGCGGCCCGCCGCCCGGTGCGACGATCGCGGGGAACCCGGGGACCGCGTGCGCGGCCTCGAGGAAGGAGATTGTCATGGTGGAGTCCACCCCGGCCGAGGTGACCGCCCTCTACGGCGGGCCGGCCACCCGGCGGGTACGCACCCGCGACCTGATCGCCGCCAAGGAGCGCGGCGAGCGGTGGGCGATGCTGACCTCGTACGACCAGTACACGGCCTCGATCTTCGACCAGGCGGGGATCCCGGTGCTGCTGGTCGGCGACTCGGCGGCGAACAACGTCTTCGGCTACGAGACCACGCTGCCGGTGACCGCCGAGGAGCTGCTGCCGCTGGTGCGCGCCGTGGTGCGGGCCACGAAGCACTCGCTGATCGTCGGTGACCTCCCGTTCGGCTCCTACGAGGAAGGGCCGGCGCAGGCGCTGCGGACCGCGGTGCGGTTCATGAAGGAGGGCGGCTGCCACGCGGTGAAGCTGGAGGGCGGGCGGCGCTGCGCCGCCCAGATCGAGGCGATCACCGGCGCCGGCATCCCGGTGATGGCGCACATCGGCTTCACCCCGCAGAGCGAGCACACGCTGGGCGGCTACCGGGTGCAGGGCCGGGGGGAAGCGGCCGAGGAGGTGCTCGCCGACGCGCGTGCGGTGGCCGAGGCGGGCGCGTTCGCGGTAGTGCTGGAGATGGTGCCGGGCGAGGTGGCCAAGCGGGTCACCGCCGAGCTGCCCATCCCCACCGTCGGCATCGGGGCCGGCGCAGACACCGACGGTCAGGTGCTGGTCTGGCAGGACATGGCCGGGCTGCGTACCGGCCGGGCGCCGCGCTTCGTGAAGCGCTACGCCGACCTGGCGGGCGCGCTGACCGACGCCACCCGCCGGTTCGCCGACGAGGTGCGCGGCGGCGAGTTCCCGGCGGCCGAGCACACGTTCTGACGCGAGTACGGCGGGAGCCGGCGCCGGCCGGCTCCCGCCGCGCTCGTCAGAGGTCGGTGACCCGGATGCCGGCGTGCGCCTTGTAGCGCTTGTTGATCGCGATCAGGTTCGCGGTGAACGCCTCGATCTGGTGGGCGTTGCGCAGCCGCCCGGCGTAGATGCCCCGCATGCCGGGGATCCGCGCGGCCAGCGCGCCGACCACGCCCACGAGTTCCCGGTCCTCGGTGCAGATCAGCACGTCCAGGTCGATCCGGTCGATCTCCGGGTCGGCCAGCAGCGGCGCGCTGACGTGGTTGAACGCGGCGCAGACCCGGGACTCGGGCAGCAGCGCGGCAGCCTGCTGCACGGCGCTGCCCTCGGCGACGGTGAGCGCGTACGGGCCCTGCTTGTCGAAGCCGAGCGGGTTGACGCAGTCCACCACGATCTTGCCGGCCAGCGGTCCGGCGAGCGCGGCGACGGTGGCCGCGTGCCCGTCCCACGGCACCGCGACGATCACCACGTCGCTGCGCCGGGCGACGTCCTCGTTGTCCCCGCCGGAGACCAGGGCGCCGTCGGGGATCCCGGGCAGCGCGGCGATCTCGGCGGCGGCCTGGGTGGCCCGCTCCGCGGTGCGGGAGCCGATCAGCACGGTCTGCCCGGCCCGGGCGAACCGGTAGGCGAGACCTCGTCCCTGGTCGCCGGTGCCACCGATGATGCCGACGGTCAGCCCGGAGACGTCGGGCAGCGTGGTCGCGTCGTAAGCCATGGGCTCATCCTCGCAAAGCGGGACCGCGTGCGGTGCATCCCGATGCTGTGACAATGGCCGCGCTGGTCACGCCCGTTCGAAGGCGACCCGGCGCTGGGCCGGGTCGGCGGCGGTGAGGCGTACCCGGACGCGTTCGCCCAGCGGCAGCTCACCGGTGCAGCGGGCGCGTACCGGCGGCTCGTCCAGCGCGATGCTGCCGCCGGGCGGTCGGCCGGTGCGGCCGTTGCCCGCCGGGCGCGGTTCGTCCACGTCGAGCACGGCCGCCTCGAACGTCTCCCCCACCCGGTGCGCGAGCAGCACCGCCTCGGCCAGTTCCACGGCGCCGCGGGTGGCGGCGCCGGCGGTGCGGTCGGTCGCGGCCATCACCTCGGGCAGTTTCGGCAGCGCGGCCCGGACCTGCTCGGGCACCTCGCGGCCCTCGTGCAGCGCCAGGCAGACCTCGGTGGCGTAGCGGTCGGCCAGCCGGCGCAACGGTGCCGTGACGTGCGCGTACGCGGCGGCCACCCCGCCGTGCTCGGGCTGCTCGGGCAGTTCCCCGTCGAACGCGGTGTACGCGGCGCCGCGCATCAGCTCGGCGGCCTGGTCGACGAAGGCCGCGACCCGGGGCTGGGAGGTGTCCAGCCCGTCGAGCACCTGACCCACCGGGGTGCCGTCCGGCCAGGGCACGCCGAGCGGTCCGGCGGCGAGCCGCAGCCGCTCGACCGCCTCCGGCCGGGGCCGGGGCATGGTGCGCAGCAGCCCGATCCGGCCGGCCAGCATGATGTCGGCGGCGGCCATCCCGGTCAGCAGCGAGATCTGCGCGTTGTGCTCCTCCATCGGGCCGGGGCCGCGCAGCACCAGCCGCCACCCGTCGCCGTCGGGCTCGACGTCCTGCTCCGGCAGCGGCAGGTTGATCGCGCCCCGGCTCAGGCCCCGCGCGGTGAGCAGCGCCCCGATCTCGGGCAGCAGGGCGATCGGCTCGGGCAGCCGGCCCGCGTCGGCGTCGCGCTGCACGCCGCCGTAGTCGAGCTTGGCCCGGCTGCGCACCAGCGCCCGCTCCAGCGAGACCGCGACGGTGCCGCCGTCGGCGTCCAGGTCGACGGTCCAGAGCACGGCGGCCCGGTCGGCGTCGGGCAGCAGACTGGCGGCACCCTCGCTGAGCGTGTACGGGTGCAGCGGCACGTTGCCGTCGGGCAGGTAGACCGTCTGCCCCCGGCGCCACGTCTCGGCCTCCAGGTCACCGCCGAGGCGTACGTGGGTCAGGACGTCAGCGATCGCGTACCGGACGCGGTAGCCGCCGCCGGGACGGCGGGTGAGGTGCATGGCCTGGTCGAGGTCGCGCGAGGTCGCCGGGTCGACGGTGACGAACGGGATGTCGGTCCGGTCGGCGACCGCCGGTGGCGGCGCGGCGGCGGCCGCGTCGGCCTCGCGCTGCGCCGCGGCCGGGAAGCTCTCGGGCAGTCCCAGCTCGCGGCGCAGCGCGCCGAAGTCGATACGGGGCGCCAGTACGCGTCGGATCACCACGGGGTAATCCTGACAGCGCCCCGCACGTTCCGCTCCCCGGGAGGGAGCGGTGTCCGCGGCGTCAGGCGCGGCGGGCCGGCGCCTTACGTGCGGTGGTGCTCTTCGCGGCGGTGCTCTTGCGGGCCGGCGCCTTCTTCGCGGCGGTGGTCTTCTTCGCCGTGGTGGTGGTGGTGGTCTTGCGCGCGGTGGTGGTCTTGCGCGCGGGCGCCTTCTTCGCCGCCGCCTTGCGCGCCGTGGGACGCGTCGAGGCGGTGGTCTTCTTCGCCGGCGCCTTCTTCGCCGCCGTGGTCTTCTTGGCGGCGGTGGTCTTCTTCGCCGCCGAGGTGACCTTCCGCGCGCCGGTGGTCTTCTTGGCCGCCGCCGCCGTCGTCTTCTTCGCCGCCGTCGTCGTGCGGGCCGGCGCCTTCTTCGCGGTGGCGGTGGTCCGGGCCGTCGTGGTCTTCCGGGCCGCTGTGGTCTTCTTCGCCGCCGCCGTCTTCTTGGCCGCCGTGGTCTTCTTCGCGGTCGTCTTCTTCGCCGTGGTCTTCTTGGCCGGCGCGCTCTTGGCGGTGGCCCGGCCGGCCGGTGCCGTACGAGCCGCGGTCTTCTTCGCCGTCGTCCTGCTGGTGGTGGTCTTGGTGGCCGGCGCCTTGCGCGCCGCCGACACGACCTTCCTGGCGGCCGCCTTCTTGGCCGCCGCCTTCTTCGCCGGTGTCCGTCCGGCGCCGGCGCCCGAGGCGTTCGGCGACGCCTTGGTGACCGTCGTCGTCCTGCCCGCAGCGGTCCTCTTCGCGGTCGTCCGTTTCGCGGCCGGGCGGGTGGCCTGCTGTGCTTCGGCCATCTCGGTTCCCTTTCCTGGGGACGTGCTCTCGCCCTCGCGGAGCACGGATCACCTCGACGCGGGCCCTCCCGCGCCGTCTAGCGGCCCTCCCCGGCCCAACGGGCGTCCTCGGCGTCCCACGCGTCGTTACGCTCCCGCACTGTCTGCAGGGCGTTGTCCGCGTCGGCGGCTGAGGCGTACGGTCCGAGAACGTGCTTGGCGGGGCACACGTCGGCATCGGTCTCGACCCGGTGGTGTCGCGTGCACCAGTAGTAGTGCCCACCACTTCCGTCGTCGCTCATGCGATCACTGTGCACCGGGAACCGCCCGGCCGCCACCGGAACGGCACAAATAGTCACGGCCTCCTCCACATTAGACCTGGTCGGGGCGGTTGTGGCGGGGAACGGCGGAAGACTCGGAGATGCCCGCACTCGTCCGAACGGCCGGTACCGGCGCCGGTGGGGAACGGACAGGATCGGCGCTCGTGATCACCACGACGACGGGCACGGGGGCCTGTCCGCGATGCGGCGCGACGCCGGTGTCGCTGGACGGGGCGTTGCCCTGGTGCGCCGGCTGCGACTGGAACCTCGACACCTACGACGCGCGCCGGCAGCCGCCGGAGTTCGGCTGGTCCTGGGTCGACCGGCGGACCCACCGGCTCGCCGCGCGGCTCACCCGCCGGCAGTACGCCGCGCTGCTCGGCCGGTCGCTGGAGCGGACCGGGCCCGGGTTCACCGGCGTTCTCGTCGCCGGCATCTCGGTGCTGCTCCTGCTCGGGGTGGCGGGGATCGCGGTGGCCGGGGTGTGGCTGCTGTTCGCGTACCCCTTCCCGAACCTCGCGGTGGTCGGCGGCGTGGCGCTGATCGCGCTCGCGGTGGCGCTGCGGCCGCGTTTCGGCCGGCTCGACCGGGACCTGGACGTGCTCACCGAGCGGGAGGCGCCGGAGCTGCACGCACTGGTCCGGGAGGTGGCGACGGCGGTGGGCGCGCCGATGCCGCACGTGATCGGCGTCGACGGTGCCATCAACGCGTACGCCACGTCGGTGGGGCTGCGCCGGCGGCGCGTGCTCGGCCTCGGGCTGCCGCTGTGGGGCGCGCTGGACGGACCGGCGCGGGTCGCGTTGCTGGGCCACGAGCTGGGCCACTTCGTCAACGGCGACGTACGCCGGGGGCCGGTGACCCAGCCGGCGCTGACCATGCTCGGCAACGCCGCCGACCTGTTCCGGCCGCGGGGCGGGTCCGACGGGGGCGGGCTGCTGGTGATGGTCGGCGAGTGGCTCGGGCACCTGGCGTCCTGGACGCTGTCGCGGCTGCTGTTCGCCGGGCACGTGGTGCTGGTCGCGACCGCGCTGCGGGAGAGCCAGCGGGCCGAGTACCTGGCCGACGAGATGGCCGCCCGCGCCGGCGGCACGGCGGGCGCGACCCGGCTGCTGGACACGACGCTGCGGACCGACTCGGTGGCCACCGCCGTGCGCAACGCGGTACGCGGCGGCCACGGGCCGGACACCTGGCGGGTGGAGACGGGACGCGCGCTGGACGCCGCGGCGCAGCGGCTGTCGCTGGAACGGCAGCTCACCGTCCGGGAGGACGCCTCGCTGTTCGCCGCCCACCCGCCGACCGGTCTGCGGCACCGGATGCTCGGCGCGCGGCCCTGGCAGGACCCGGCGGTGACGCTCACCGAGGCGCGGGGCGCGCGGATCGACGCCGAGCTGGCCCGGCACTACGAGCGGGCCGGGCGGGCGCTGAGCTGGAACGCCTGACGCTCAGGCAGGAATCGGGACGGGTACGGCGGCGGGCGCCGGGCGGGCCGCCGCCATCGCGTACGCCACGGCGTAGGGCGTGCAGGCCAGATAGAACAGCGGCTCGACGAGCACCCGGTCGGTGATGAGGAACCGTTCCCACCCGGTCGGCCGGGGCAGCCCGAACGACGAGTCGGTCCAGCAGGTGAACAGCCAGAGCGGCGCGGAGATCCGGTCGACCGCGTCCGGCGGCAGACCGTCGGCCACGGGTGCGGTGGCCGGGATCGAGGTGACCACCGCGAGCACCACCGCCGCGTCGGCCGCCACCAACGCGCCGAGCAGACCGGCCAGCCACGCGAGGCGGACCCGGCCCCGGCGCGCCAGCGCCCCGGCGGCCCAGAGCGCCGGGACCAGCAGCGCCAGCCAGAGCAGCAGCCCGGGCACCGTCTCCCACACCCGGCTCTCGCCCCGGGCGGCGAGCAGCGCGAGCGTCGCGGTCACCGTCGCGGCGACCGGCAGCACCACGCCGAGCGCGGTGGGCAGCGCCCCCACGCGTACGGTCCGGCGCGCGGCCCGGGTGACGACGAGCGCGAGCGCCGTGCCGAGCAGCGCGGTGAGCGCCGACCAGGCCGGCAGCTGCGCGGCGGCGGCCCACGGCACGCGCATCTCCAGCCACCCGTGGGCCACGCCCGTCACCGCGGCCGCGACCACGAGGACCGCGACGCAGGCCGACGGCGCGAGCAACAACACCCCTGCGGTACGCCCCAGCCGCCGCGACCCGGCCCGCCCGGTCAGTGGCGCGGCCGCCCGGCGCGCCGCCAGGCTCGCGGCGAACCGGAGCATCACCCACCGCTGCCCGGTGCGGGCCAGCTCGTGCAGCTCGGCGGCCCACTCGCGGGCCAGGTCGGCGCGCAGCTCCGCCGGCCACCGGCGTACCGCGACCCGCAGCAGCAGCGCCGCCACCCACCGAGTCACCACGCCGGCGCCCCGGCCGGGTCCGCGCCGCCGGCACGTTCGGAGGGTACGAGGGCACGCAACTCGGCCAGCGCCAGCCGGGCCGACCGGATGCCCTCGCCGGTGAGGCGGTAGTAGCGGCGGGCCGGGCGGCCGGCGGCGACCGGGTCGACGTCCTCCCAGTCGGCGGCGAGCCAGCCCGCTTCCTGGAGGCGGTGCAGCACCGGGTAGAGCGTCCCGCTGGGCAGGCCGGTGAGCCGCATCAGGTCGAGGCCGTAGCGCGGCGCCTCGGGCTCGGCGAGCAGCGCCGAGAGCACCTTCGCCACCGGAATGGTCAGTCGCACGGGCCTACTCTATCGGAACTCTACATAGGGTGGTTGCACCGTCGTAGCAGGACAAACGCTGATCGGCAATGGGACGGCGCGGTCCGTTTGCCGGGACCGGAGGCCGGTCCGGCGGGGACCGCTCAGGTGGATCACCAGCGGCCCGGATGCAGGCCGCGACTCCATATGCGAGCCTCGACGGACGAATCCGCTGTCGCGCTTCCAGCGGACAGCGACCCGAGCTGGGGAGAGAAATCGTGGGCAACCTTGACGTCGCGCTGAAGAACGCGATGAACATCGACGGCGCGATCGGGGCCGCGCTCGTCGACTACACCAGTGGCATGACCCTCGGCGTCGCCGGCGGCACCGGCGAGATCGACCTGACCGTCGCCGCCGCCGGCAACACCGACGTCGTACGCGCCAAGCTGCGCACCATCGAGATGCTCAAGCTCGACGACGAGATCGAGGACATCCTGATCACGCTCGGCAGCCAGTACCACCTGATCCGCCCGCTGAGCAACCGCACCGGCAAGGGACTGTTCCTCTACCTGATGGTCAGCAAGAGCCGGGCCAACCTCGCGATGGCGCGGCACCAACTGCGCACGATCGAGGAGAGCCTGGAACTGTGAGCCGGGTGGACGACCTCCCCCGCCGTACGCGCGCCCAGGCCGGCACCCTGCCGCCACCACAGGCGCTTCCGCGGTCGCTGGCCGGCAACCCGGCACTGCCGTACCCGGCCATCGGCCAGGAACTCTCCGCGCTGCGGTTGCAGATCCCCGGCGTGCACGGCTGCGTCCTCGGCGGCGTCGACGGCCTGCTCGTCACGCACAACCTGCAGAACGGCGCCGACCCGGACGACCTGGCCGCGCTCGCCGCCACCACGTACGGACTCGGCCGTCAGGTCGGGCTCCGGCTCGGGCAGGGCGACTTCCAGCAGTCCACGGTGCGCAACGCGGGCGGCTACCTCAGCGTGTACGCGATCAACGGGCAGGCGCTGCTCGCCGTGATCGGCACGGACAGCATCAACGTGGCGCGGCTGCACCTGCACGCTCCGACCACCGCGGGCCGGCTCGCCGAACTACTCGACGGCGTCAGCCCGGCCACGTCCTGACGTACGCCGGTCGTCCCGGTCCCACCCGTCCGGACCGGAGGCGGCCGGCGTACCCCCGGCTTCTGCCGCTCGGGTGGCGCGGAGGTCGCGGGGCGCGGTCACGCGCTTGGCGCGGCGGTCGCGGCGCGGGGATGCTCCTATAGAAGTCAAGGGGTGTTGAGGGTGGTGAAGTCAGCGAGGAGGGCGGTGTGGACCTCGCGGACGATGTAGCGCTTGAGGCAGCGCATG